>NZ_JBQWRI010000005.1:0-467425 GCF_052545135.1 Nocardia aegles | reverse complement strand
GTTCGGCATTGGCATGCGCCGAGCCGACGTGCTCGATGATCTTGTTTCGGCGGCCGTGTTTCTCCACGATCTGCACCGCTGTTGCCCCGGACGCGGTCTTGACCTTGCGGATGAACGCCACGACCGGCGATCCTACCGGCCTGTTAGTGACCCACATCGGCCACCCGAACCGCTGTGACCAGCAGTGATGATGCGCCGATCGACGAAATCCACTTCACCTGTGCAACTCAGGCTGGACGCAACCGTTCCTCGAAACCGGCGGCATCCAGGTTCTCACCCACCGACGAAGCCGGGAGGCGGCGTGAGCACATCGAAGGTCCAGCGGTAGCGGCGAGCACCCCGACACTCAAGCCGCGATCAAGCATCCTCCTCAACCGGCACCTGGTACGGACGCTGCCGCCTATCCAGATACAAATCCGTTTATTTGCCGCCACCCCGGCGTGGCGAGTTGGCTGGTGAATCGAGACTTCTACGGTCTATTCCTGACCGTGGACAGACAGCAGCGTCACCGCCACGCATCAGAGGGCAGTCCGCGACGTCCATCAGTAACGACTCCTGTTACCCATACCGCCTTCTTAGTTCTGCCAACGTTGTGCGGAGCAAAGATGCAGACCCGCTTCCGTCCACGTAGGCGATCTTTTCGCTACTGGTGTGGCCGGAGATGAATCCAGTTGCGGCGTGCTTTGCGCATCGAGTGATCAACACGACCAGGTCGGCGCTCTGCACCCACTGGCGCAGGCGGGGGCTGCCGACATGGTCAGAAGAGCAGGTGACGCGGGCATTCGGCGCCAGGGCGCGGAGTTGCTCGGTCACCCGGCCCAGGACCTTCTCATCAAGTGAGTAGAGAAGGACGCTCACGTTGGCGGCGTACCACAACTCCGACTCCACCGGTTCGTCGTCTTGCTCTATCTGCCACGGCAATCCGAGCTTGAGTTCTTCGTCGAGTACCCGGGCAAATGCAACATCCGCCGGGTCCAGTCGTTCCGAATGTCGGGAGAGTGGAGTCAGCAGTCGGTAGCTAAGTTGTTGCCGTGCAGCTTCATCTGGACACGCCGACAACACCAGTGTGTCGACG
The DNA here is from genome assembly GCF_052545135.1 of Nocardia aegles. Classification (NCBI taxonomy): domain Bacteria; kingdom Bacillati; phylum Actinomycetota; class Actinomycetes; order Mycobacteriales; family Nocardiaceae; genus Nocardia; species Nocardia aegles. The sequence goes on along the minus strand of NZ_JBQWRI010000005.1, from coordinate 466,350 downwards.
ATGTCCAGGACGACCGATGCCCGCTCCGGAGCGACCCAGCGGTCATACTCAGAGCCGATCTCCCAGAGCAGGCGCCCATAATGGTCGGCATTAGGGGCACCGCGCAATGCGACACCAAGCAGCGCTTGGATGGCCAACAGGTCGCCGGGGTTGAAACGGCTGTGTGTGAGGGCGTTAAGGATGAAGGCCTCCGCACTGTAGGCTGCCGGATCGTCGTAACCCGCGGCCTCGAGGAAAGCACCTACTACACTCCATGCCTGTTCAGCGGCTTCATCCCTCAAGCCGTCCAGCAGGCCAGCGATCTCTTCATCGTCCTGGGCGGGCGGTGGCCAGTCTTGCCAACTGGACTCCCTGAGCACGTTGCGCACAGCTGGAGAGTTGTCGGAGATCGCCGCCAGCAATTCGCTCCAAGAGCGAATCGCGGATTGCGCCGCAGGAGCGGTCTCCATATCAGGAGAGTCGTCCCCGACCCTCCTCAGCAGTTCTTCGCGTACCGCCTCCGGAAGCTCCTCGAACTGGTCCAGTCCACGTAGCTCGTCCTTCGCGTGCTTCAGCAGGCTGTGATCGTCTCCGATAATTCCCGCGAGCACCGCGATCGTCCACGCACTGATCGAACGCATCCTGAGCGGGCCGTTCAACAACTCCTGGAGGTAGGTTCCGGTGTCCAGCAGCACCTGGAACGCCGCGTCGAGGTCACCAGTTGCGAGGTAGTCCTCGATCGCGCTGAAGTAAAGGGATTCGAGAAGAGCTTCGCGCACGGGCGTGGGAGGCTCCTGCCGGATGATGTCGACCAGGCGAGGCAGTGCCTGGATTTCGGCGTCCTTACCGAGCCGGTTGAGCCGTTTGATTGTCAGGTACGCCAGATTGCTGGCGTCTAGTCCGCCGACCTCACGCAGTTGGTCGAGGATTGCCGCCGAACTCGCCTCGCCACCAGCGGCCAGCGCGGCGTCGAACTCGGCCAAGAGCCTGCCGGCGGACTTTACGACGCGCCACGACCGAGTCGGCCGGTTCGCGAGCGCCTCTTGCATCAGACGCATCGCGTCAGTCAATTTTCCCCGCTGTTTCGGCGTTGGCCCCGCACCGAGGCGAAATACGGCTGCAGGATCCACGTACTCAAGGAGGATCCTCTCGATCTCAACTCCCGGATCGAGCTGAGCGGGGCGTTCCATAGAGGGGTCAGTGAGGTAGCTAGGTCCCGCAAATGCCTTGATGAGTTCCGCTGTGGGGACAACGTCCTCCCGCTTATCTACCACCACGTAGATGGCGAAGCGATCCACCGACTTCTGCAACCAGGGCAATACCAGTACTATCTCAGGCCGATTCAAGGCGTTGTCGACGAACGGCTTGGTGCGGTCCGCCCATTCGTAGTCCTCGGCCATATCCGGCCACGCATCGTTGACGGGTGCCGCGAAGTAGGCTTCGAGCAACCGTCGGGTGTGTTCCGGCGTCCGGGTCGAAAGAACCTCGGTCTCGGTCACGTCGCACTTTCCCAACGCCGTTCCAGGTCGATTCGTGCCTGGCCGGGCTCACGGCCGCCCTGGATATAGGTGACCGCCTCGTCGTTCACGGTCATTCCGCGGATGGTGAAGTTCATGGATCCGGTGAGCAGCCACTCCTGCCCGCAGAGAGTCTTCTCGTGAATTTCAGGTGCCTGAATCACCTTTAGGCGTCCCTGAGGTGCCATAGCCTTCAACCGGTGCAGGAATGGAGCATTGTGGTCGTCGGGGCGGGTGACGATGTGTATATGGGCTCCTGCCGTGTTGATCCTGGCCAGTGCGTCGGACAACCGGCATACGGTTATCGAGTCGTCTCCGAAGACTGCATCGAATTCACCTGCGGAGTTGTCGATCACGTCGATATCGGTGATCCATGGCGATACCAGCCAGATCAGCGGACTGGGAGCAAGCATCTCGGACAACAACACGGCACGCAGGACCGGTGCAACCCTGATACGCGTCTGCTCGCTGATGCGAATGGTGCGCGCCGATCTGGTCATTGCACCGCTTCCCTGATCTCCACACGCAAGGTGGTGCGATCGGAGTGCCTGATGATGTTCCGAACCTGCCCGTAGACGCGAAGGGCATCGCGGTCGACAGGCAGAACTGGAAGCAGCACCAAAGCGTCAGCTATAGCCTGGTTTCCACGGCTGCGACCGACCAGGTCGAGGCGACCGTGCTCGGCGAGTGCCGTTTGGTACCGCTCAATCCAGTCCGGGTCCTCAAGCTCGATCTCGGGCAACTGCTCCGTGTGTAGAGCGGCTGCCAACGCTCGCTCAACGATGGCTTCCTGGCCGTATCCCTGGTAGTACTGCAGGTGCTGGTTCCGTGCCTGGTGGCCGCGTGGCCACAGCACACTGAACGCCTGGTCAGCAGACAGTTCGCGCTCGTCATCGGCAAAGGAACCGCGACTGGCAGCGTAGGCCACCACACGCGCGTCGACTTCCACCCCAAGTCTCTGCTCCAACATGATCCAGTCCTCTACCAGACGCAACGCTGTGCGGTCCGAGGCGGGGTCCGAACCTGGGCGCAGCAGGCGGGTCGACAAGGCGGCAACTGCGGCGTGCCGAGGCGGCCCGCTAAGAGCCGTCCACGCCTCACGCAGGTCTTGGAGCCCAACTCCTGCCGCGTAGGTGGATCGGGCACGCCGCAACTCGGCTATGGCGCTCGCCGCTGCACCGGAAGGATTTCCCGTCAACTCCTTCAGGAGTTCCAGCATCGCCGCGTCCACGTGCTCATGCTCTCCCGGGGCCAGCATGGAGTCGACGAGCGTCCAGAATGCTCTCGGGTCCTGCGCATAGTTCTGGACCAGGTACTCGACCACGCCGACACCTCCGATCGACGTCTCGGTCAGCCATACCACGTCGTGGTCTCCCTGCGCCCCCTCGAAGACGTCGACGGTGAGATCCTTGTCCTGGGCATGTGGGCAGGCACGAATTGATGCGGCGAGTATCGCGGCGGCAACCGTGTGCGTGTATACCCGCCTGGCCAACGATGCCGTCTGGTTCACGATGTCCGGATCCGCCAAAAGCCTGCCTGCACGATTGAGGGTGTCGATGACGTTCTGCTGCGCGGCAAGCGTCGAGAGATCTCGGACGAGTCGTTCTGTCGCCGACACGGCCGAGTCCGGCGCCTCGGTGCTCCGATACATCACGGTGAGAATCTCTTGGAGTTGATCACGCCATGCCCCACCAGCTAGCTTCGCGTGCACCTCCGAGCCTGGGCTCCCGTCCGCCCCGGTGAGGGTGTAAGCGGTGAGATAGATCTGGGCTAGCCACTCCCGCTGGAACTTGTTCGCTACGTCGTCGAGAGCAGGATCGGTTCGCACCGCATCAAAGAAGGCCAACGACCGCCATTGAGGTGACGCAAGGTAGGCCTGAAATCCCGGGCTGTCGAGATCGGGACGCCTGAGGACGAATTTGATCCCATCAACATCCAGGTGGAAGCCCAGAGCTGCCGGTCGACCGTCGAGCAGGTATGCGATCTTCCGCCGCTCGTCAACCCGCTGGTTGGTGCGCGCGATGACACTGTCCGCCCCGATCGTCATCCGCCGAACCTCGACCGGGTTCCCGCTCCGGTGGGAGCAGAACCCGACCTCGACCAGCCTGGTGCTCCATAGCGACGGATTCGGGATATCAGCCGCGTTAGGCGGTGTGCTGTCGTTGATCACGACCTGGCTGACCCATAGGGGAACGCCCTGGGACCTTGTGTTGATATCGGGATCCGGCTCCGTCACGCGGATGCAGGTCGGACGGACCACCTGGAAACCCCTGCCGTCAGGGCCCGTCCACACACCTTCCATGGTCGCACCTGGACCGACCACTGTCCGCAGGTCGAGTTCGTCGGAACCGGCCGGAGGTGCGATCCAAGTTCGATCGTCGTCGCGTCGGTATGCGTACCGTTTGCTGACTCTCCCAGGTACGGCCTCACGTAGTGCCTGCGCGATACCCAGCGCCTCCGGCTCGTCTTGATAGTCGAACGGCAACACCAACTCGACCTCGGGGAGGTTCAAAGGTGCGAACAGCGAGGTTGTCAGAAATTCCGGAAGCAGCTTTCCTGGACCAGCGCCGGGATCCTCACGGGCCGGCTTCCACCGTGTATTCAGCCTCCTCAACGCTGTCGGAACTACGGACAGCAGCAACGATCTCGGTGGATCCCACAAGATCGCTCGGACGTCGTCCGGGCCGATCTGCAACGCACTCTGGATGTGCTTCGCAAGGTGGTCCTGGGCCACTTGATCTTCCAGTGCTTCGCGAAGGATTTGGGCCACAGTCTCATACACGGAACCGTCAAACTGGTGTTCCCCCCGCGGGCTTGCCAGCACATTGCGAGGGTCGAGATAGCACTTCCGTGCCCGCATTCGAGCACCCAACCAGTCGAGCATGGCCTGCGTGGCCTGGATCTTCTGAATGAACCTGTTGCCAACAGGCAAGGTGGGGGCGGTCAAGACCGGAGTGAACAACGATTCGTAGGCCTGGTAGGCCAGGCGATCACGCCCATACTCCGACAGCGTCACCACAGTGATCGGCCGGGTGTCTCGGAGGCGACCGGCCCGTCCTCGCCGCTGGATGAACGCCGCCGGATTACGCGGCGCCTTGTGTTGCAGTACCAACCCGACCCTGGCGTCATTGACGCCCACCTCCAGTGACGGAGAAGCGACAGTGAAGTCGGCGTCTCGGTCCATCCCCGCGTCTTGTGACGAAGTTCGGCCGATCCGCAGGTATTGCTGCTTGAGGTCCGGGGACAGCAGGTGCCCGATCTTCTCCACCACACGCCACACCTGGCCGTCGCGCTCGCGATCTGCCTCGAAGCTTCCCGCCGAAGACCGCAGCGCAGCCAGGATCGGCTGCTTACCATTGCGCATCGACCGGTTCTGCCCGCCCTCGGCGTCGCGGAAGTCGTCATAGAAGCGGTTGGTCACGTCCAAGTCGTCAGTAAAGGCGAACCCGGTCGTACCGAACACATGTTGCTTCTTGTCGAGGATCCTGCCGAACAACATCGCGGTCTGAATCGAGGTCGACAGGAGACTAGCCCGGGACACGGGATCGCCGCGTAACGCGATGCAATATTCGCGTCCCTCGTCCAGCATGTCGTCCTCCGCGGGCTCGACTCGGTCGACAGCACTCGATGGGAGGCCGGTCAGCGCGGCGAAGAACCGCTCGCTGTTACGCAGCGTCGCCGACAGGCCGACGAAGGTGATCGGCTTCTTCGTTGCGTTACGCCAACGCCGCAGCAGAAGCGCGACCTGAGCACCGTGCATCCCGACGTAGGTATGCACCTCGTCCAATAGAACAACAGAGGGCGGCGCTCCGCCCTGCCAGCCCAGCACACCCGAGAGGTTGTTCGTTGCTCCCCTGTTCAACATCTCTGTGGTGCTGAACAGAATTTCCGGAGCATTAGCTCGGATGCTCTCCCTGGTCAATGCCAGGCTTGGCGACTCGATCACGTAATGGCAGTTTCCGCATTGCAACCGCTCTACACCGGCAAGCCGAGCGGCCTCCGGCCAGATCAATTCGCCGACCTCGCACTCCGGACAACTGAAGTAGGGGCACACGAACCCGCTCTTACTCCGCTTCCAGCCGGATCGTTCGAAGTACCGAGAGTCCTTGTTGTGGTTTGGCGTACCCCCGTACAAGACACCGATCCGTATCCGCTGTGGGGTAGCTGCCGCTTCGTGAAGCCGTTTGGCGATGCGGACCGTCTCAACCAGTTGGTCACGCAGCAACTCCACGCGAGGGTAGATCGCCAAAGTGTGGACAGCCCGCCGCGCGGACCCCACCATCGAAGCGAAAGCTGGAAGGTAGAAGGCCATGGTCTTCCCACTACCGGTGCCTGCTCCGACGATGATTCCTCGGCTACGTTCCGCGTCGATGGCCGAGAAGATGCGTTGCGTCGCAGCGACCTGGAAGGCGGCCAAACTGTTCCCGCCTACAAGGACTTTCATGACATGCTCTTGGGCGGGCCCCCAGCCCGCTTGCGTCGCCAACTCGGCGCATGCCCGGTCCAGCGTGATGTCTCGCTTCGGGTAACGGCGCGGTTGAACGTGCAGCCTGTAGTCGGCCACGAGCCGCGGCCCACGCAGCCACCAACCCGACTGAGGGGTAACCCCCCACCGTGGCGGGAAGAGTTGCCTGAGGTTCACGGTAAGCCGCAGCGCCTCAGCCATCCGTGTTCGGTACACAGGCATTTCTGTGGTGTCGTAGGCTGACGCGGTGCTGGACGCTGGCACCAGTAATGCCTTGTTCACCATGTAGTCGACAAGGCCCTCGATGGTGACGCCGCGAGGTGCATCCGCATGTTCGGCCAGGACACGCTCAATAGTCGTGGTGACCTCGTCCCAGGAAAGCACCCCGGTAGTTACTCCCCAAGACAGTAGGGGGAGCTCCTGGTCTTCCAATGCTGAGAGGAGGTCGTTGACGAATCTTGGACTTATTTCGCTCACGTACCGATCCTCTTCACCGTGATCTGCGCATCGAGATGCAGCGACCGCAGCAGCGAGATCTCATCGTCCGTGATCTCCGCCAGCGTGGGCGGTCGCTCACCAGATAGCCTCACCATCAGGTTTGCGACCTCGGGTGGCGCGTCGGGGGCATCTGCAAGCATGTCTGCCAACCCGCTGATTGAGGTTGTGAAGAGACTGACGGTGGATTTGGACAAGTCCTTCGCGCGAGACCACCGTTCCAACTCGTCCAGTTTCCGACGAGCCTCACGTTGGTCTCCTGACGGAAGCATGGGAATGCGTGTCAGATGCAACTCTGAGATGCGGGCCAAGGCCCAGGTGGACCATGCTGAGCTGGTCTCAGCCTCCAGTCGCTTGCACACCGCAGTGATACGCCGGTTGGCCCGCTCGAAGACCGTATCACCAGGGTTGGTCACACTTCGCACTTTGGCTTCGAACTCTTCATATCCATCGTCCACAGTGGAAAGATCGACTCTCGTGGACCCGATGGTCTCGTTGACCTTGCGAGCAAGTTCGACCTGGGTGTTCAACTCGCCGAGCGAGGCCCGCAGCTTCGTCGTCCGGCTGCCAATCCGCCGGGCCTCGCTGGCGCCCTTCTCCGCGCTCGCCAAGCGACGCGCCTCACTCCGCAGTTGCTCGACTTTCTCGAAGACAGTCACCTCACTCATCGGTCGGCTCCTCGCTGTGCACTATCTCGGCCCACTGGCGAACTACCGAACTGAGATTGTCGGAGATTTCCGAATCATGCCCACCACTTCGAGCCTTGGCTGATTCCAATGCCTCGTCCAACCAGGCGTTGCTGGCTTCCAGAAAAGCTTGAATAGCGCGCAGCGCCGGACCGCGTCCGCGGACCGCCACGAGCATCTTCGCCCTGTCCAGGTCGTTGCTCCCAACTGCCGTATCCGCGAGGTGCGCGAGGTCGTCCTCGAGATCGGTGATGACACTCCAGTCCACGTCTTTGACATCAGTCGCGAGCGCCTTCAAGTTCTCTCTCTGAGCAGAGGTCAGCCGCAGACCGTGCTGATTGGCTTCATCCATGGCATCCAGAACGGCCGGCACGACCTTGGCCAGCGTTCCTCGAGCAACTCTGCGGCGCAGCGAGGCCAGCAAGTCCCGCAGCACATCCAACTGCTCGTCGATGATGCGAGGAATCAACATGAAACCCTTAGCTGCCGGCGAGACCCATGCCGGCACCGGGCGGTCACCGACCTGCCACGTCCATTCTCGAGCCGCTTGGTTGAGCAGTGGAAGCAGGTGCGCGGCATCAATGAGGCGGACCTTGCCGCCCACCCCCTGCGAAATACCGACCGCATTCCTGATTTGCGCCACAAGCGCCTCGCGCTTGCTCAGGTGCTCTGCCAGTGTCGAGGTCCACTGGGGTACACGAGTATCGAAGTCCTCACGAACCCAACCTTTGCCGTCATGCATGACAACGTTGACCAACTTTGCCTCCGACATGCCCGGCCACGCCTGGCCAGCCATTGCAGCACCGATCAACGACACCCTCAGACCTAGCACGAGGTCCGAGTCAGTGATCTCCTGCTTCGCTAGAACGGCCGCGGTGAGATCTGGGGCCTTCGACTCGGCCAACTCCGCCAACTGGTACACGCTGTCCATCGAGTTGGGTCGGTGCCCTTCTCTCAACAGCAGTACCGACTTGAAGAACTGGGCATTGCGCCCAGTCTTCGCGAACTGAATCGGGGCCGACTCGGAGTCGATCTTCAGCCCACCTCTGGCCCCGCGGATGCGCACCGCCCCCGACGTGCTGCTCCACACCGACCTGAGGGCCTCCTTGTTCATGCTGTTCATCAACGGGTCTGCCCAGTCGTACCGCTGGATGACCGCATCGGCGACGATTGCCCTCAGGTCGCGGGCGACGTTGGGCATAGCATTCTCGTCCTTCGTCGCCCAGTCCTCGATCTCCTGGAGCGACCGCCGGAGAGGGAGCGGCAACGGAGGACTGCCTGATTCGGGAGCCTTATCCCGTTCCGTCGAGGATTTCCGCCTCTCCGAAGTCTGAGGGCGCGGAGCACTCAAGGTCTTCGGCGCTGCTAGCCCGAACGCGCGCCGTACCCCAGGTTCACCTTCAAAAGGTGACTCGGCGTTGCCCCAAAATTCTAGGAAAGCGCGGTAACGGTCGACTTCGGTCGGGTACGTGGATTCCACCATGTCGAGCATGGCGCTGCCGAGCGGATCGTCGATCTTCGCTCGGCGAAACCTGTCGCGGAAGCCTTGATGAGGGAAGGCTCCATCTCTGATGGGTTTGGCGTCGTCCACAAGCACTTTATGGACCACTGAGCCCAGTACCGCGCGCGGCACGAACTGGTATGGCGCGTCCGGTGAAGCGGTAGAGTGCACGGCTCTGGTTAGTGCGGAACGATTGAAAGGGTAGAGGCCATAACCCTCGACGGACGCGCCGAATGCGGCATGACACTCGATCTCGAATGGGCAGTCCTTGCAGCGGTTAGGAACCTCGTCGACCTGTGACACCGTGTCGAGCACTTCGGCTCCGAGTCGTGCGGCGTTGAGATAGCGAGCCACGAAAGAGGCCATGTAATCCTCCCCATGATCAGCGCTGCCCAGCGGCGCGTCCAGGTCATAGACATACCCCACTGTGGCATGCAGACGGGTCAGCACCGTCTCCGGCAGCGATTGGAAATAGCCAGTCGTTACCGCAAGCAGAGTTCGGATGCGGGCCAGCACCTCGACGCCCTCCCGCCGCGCGGGTTCGATCATGGCATCCAGCAGTTCCCGTTGCATGCCCTGAATAAGCGCGAAATCCTCTATAAGAAGTACGATCTCGCGGCCCTGACGGATGTACTCCCTGCGAACCTCTTCCATCGCCGACACCAGACTGCCGGAACCCATATTGAAGGCCCTCTTGACCGCCGGTTCCAGACACTGGTTCAACAGTTCGACGGAGGCGTCGACCATCGCCGGTGTGGTACTGAGCACTTTGAGCAGGCGGGCAGTCATATCCGCCACCTTCTTGATGTCACCGAAGTCCAGCGGGAGATCCGCCGCGGTGAACTGTTCGGGGCGCTGCTGCTCGCCATCCCTGCGGTCGTGCAGGAGTTGGTGTGCCAATTGGGGGATAAATCGCCCTGGCTCCAACATGTGGCCGCGGACGTGGGGGTCCTGCAGCAGGACTGCAACCCCACGGGGGCCACGCAAGACCCGCGCTGGCCCGGAGATGCCGTCCTGGGTAGTGGCCGAGAGTTCTTCCTCAATGCTGTTGATCAGGCGTCTCGCGAGCGCTTCGGGCTCCACACTCGACGAGAGTTGGTCGATCGTGCGACGGAGTTCGGCCGCATGGTCCGATTCGAGGTCGGCGAGAAGTTCTGCGATGACGGCCTTGAGGCTGGTCTTTCCTTTCTCCAAATATATGACCTTGCACTCCGCTGTGTCACCGACATTCTCACGTACCCATCTAATGAGGTGGGACTTGCCGGTTCCTGATCCACCCACAATGGGCATTAGCAGGGCGCCGGTATCAGACTTTCGCGTCAAGAAGTCCGACAGGACTGCCTTTTCGTCCACTACCTCGTGTGGGCGCTCCAGGTTCTTGGCATCTTCGCGCGTCCCCCCGGTCAACCGACTGCGTCGGAGCCTGAGCGGAGCGTGGGTGGCCAGGAAGATGCCGCGGGAAGGGCTGACCGCCTCGGTGTTGATTGTCTGAGCCGCTTCTTCAGGGCTCCAGCAGGTATGCAGGGCAAATTGCTCAGCCATTGATCCCCTCCGAGACCAGGATGTCGGACACCCGGCGGTTCGGGTCATCTCGGTCGGCGACGGTCACTGTACTTGCGCTGTCCGCAAATCGCTCGAACTGCAACCAGCCTTCGTAGCAACCGCGGAGAAGTGCGAAAGAGAGAGCGGTGTCAACAACCTGCTCGCCGGGATCCGGAATGCTCAGTCGAACAGAGTAGGCGCCTCCAGGTAGCACAGGAATCGCCTCCCTGATTATCCGCACCACCTCTACGGCAGAGACGGTTTTGCCCGCCAATTGCGAAGTGGCCAACACCTGACGGACAGCTTTCGTACAGTCCGGGGTGAGCGCGCTCGAATCAGATGTCGGAATCAGTGGTGCCGCGCCCAGACCCAACATCGGTGCCCAATGGCAGAATCGCGGCCAACGAGTGTTGTTCGGGTTTGGATTCCTCCCCTCTACTGAGAACTCCCTCGTGCTCTTTTCGTCGACCTTTGCTTCGGTGACCGGCAGGTCCAACGGGTCGAAGGAAAGGAAGTACGAGAGAACGATGGTCATGTCCCGGTTGCCGGTGATGGGGTCGGACTCCAGATCGGTGTTACGCGCCGGAGCGAAGAGGGCCTCGCGAAGGCGGTGTTGGAAGTCCGCCAGATTCGGCATCGGGTGCCGCAGCGACAATCTGCCGCTCTCATCCCGTACTACCAGATCCAGCTCCAACAACGTACGGACTGCGGACAGGAACGGAGGCTTCGCCCCCGCATTCAACGAATCCGGACTCATGAATGCCCTAGCCTGGTCGTCGGTCAACGGCTGTCGGACGCTCAACAGCCGGACCAGCGCCCAGAGTTGCGGGGGTAGCGCCTTGTCGACGTTCAAAAGGGCCATCAGAGGGACTCCAACGCTGTGCGCACGGAAAGGGTCGGTCGGTGGATTGTGGCAAACGCCTCCGACACCTTCTCGGGGTGCACGGTATCGGCTGGATGGAGTACATAGACCACGTCCTCGGACCGAATCCGCTCCACCACATCTGTTGGCAGGCGCCGGGTGTCGGATGCGCCGACCCACAACATCGGGCCGGCATAAGACCTAAGCAGGTCGTCGTCTCGGTCGTGGATCAAAGAGACCTGGCCCACGTCCCGTTGGAGGGTTGCCATCAACTCAGGAGTCGCACCGGGCCCACCCACAACAGGCAACCCTCTCAGCACAAGCGCATGGAGGAGCCTGGGCACAGATCGCTGAAAGTCCGCATCACCGTCCCAGGTGATACTGAGACAATTCGCCTGGCCTCGGAAGCGGATGAGTGGGTCGTAGTCGACTGGGCCGGTCGGTGCCGGGAGGAACGGGGTCGGCTCGGCCGCCAGCCGGTAAAAGGCTGCATCCGTGGGCTTCTCCGTCTGACGGCATCGAGGGCATCCTCGGCAGGTCACGCCGATCGTAACGTCATCGGTGCTGTAGTAGGTCGCCAATACCTCTCCCATGCAGTGCCGCCCACTGAGCATGTCGCGCAGGTTGTCGACCGCCCGGCGCCTGCTGCGCTTGATTTCGCCGCGAACGCGCGTGATCCGCTCCGAGAAGTCAGCCTCTCGGTTCGCGGCACCGTCCAGCAGCGTGATTTGTACAAACTGATCGGCGGACTGACCAGGTGTGTCGAGTTCGTCGTCCCATACGTCGGATCCGGCCTCGGCGGGCACCGACAAAGCCAGGTCGATCAGTCGAGCACGGTGCATCAGACCTAGGATGTGCAAGTTCCAACCCCGGTTCGATTTCGAGGTTCTGGACAAATCTGCTCGGTAGCAGTCAAGGTCGACGCGGTACACCTCCCTTGCCAGCCGCTCTGCCTTGATGAACATCGCGCGCCATCGCTCGAACGCCAAGGTTGCGCTGATCAGCCGCTCGTCTGAGAGGCTCGCGGCAACGTTGAAGTCTTCGTCGACGCTCGACAAGACCGACAGGGACGGGAATCCGTCGCGTCCGCCGCGCCCAACCTCCTGATAGAAGCGGTCGAGAGATTCTGGCACGCAGGCGTGCACGATCGTCCGGACGTCGCCAAGGTCTACTCCGAGCCCGAATGCTGACGTTCCAACGACGACGTCGTAAGCGGTCGAGACTTCTCCAGTCGAGTCTCGACCGCTCCACCCGGCCATTGCATGCTGCCGCTCGATGTCGGTGGACTCGCCGGTAACCGCAGTGACTCGGTGCAAACCTGACCCGTGCAGTCGGTCCCGCCACAACCAAGCATCCCGGCGAGTGGTCACGTATAGCACCATCGGCTTGGGCAGGAGGTGCACCGCACGCAGAACCGCGGAAACGCGGCTCGCCTCGTCCGCATGGTGTGCGATGTAGAAACTCGGTTCGTGCCGTAACTGTGCTGCAGAGATGACCCGGGTGCGTTCAGGATCGCCGAACATGAACTTCAGACTGAAGATCTGGTCACGTGTAAGGGTTGCGCTCATCGCAATCGTCACCGGAGCCCTGCCCTCCGGGGCTAAGGCAATCCAGTGATTACGATGTCTGGCCATCGTCTGGAAGGACTGCCTGAACCGGATACCCCACTGCTCCACCAGGTGAGCCTCGTCGATCACGAAGTAGCGCAAGTGCCCGAAGGTGGCGGCATCCTCCAAAGCCTTCGCGAGACCGGTGACCAGTGCTTCCGGTGAGGTGAACAGCAGACGCTGCCGGCCGGACTTGATAGCTTCCCGGATTCGTCGCTTGTCGTCTTCATCAAGCCCACCTATGTAGGCGAAACGGTCGTGCGGGGCGCCGATGTCATGGTGCCGCATCAACTCTTTGGTCCGCCGCTCCATGTCCAGTGCCAGTACCACTGTCGGTACGACAACCACGGTCAACCCCGAATGCGCGGGGGCCACCATCCCTGCGGCCAACGCTACGGCCGTCTTGCCCTGGCCGGTAGGCAGACTGAGGACCAGAGTGGTGCCCGGCGCGGCGAGCGCTACCGCGCGAGCCAGTTGCCGCTGTCCGGTTGACTTGTAGCTTCGATGACCGAAGGCACTGGTCATAAACGGATCGGCCGGCACAGTTGCTGGGATGAAGCGTTGGTTGGCCTCGCTGCTGAGGTGTACATTGCGCAGGTCTTCCTCGGCAGCGGCCGACGCCACTGACGATCCTGCCGTCTCCGGAGTCCACGGGTTCGCCCAGACACGGAATCCGCCGGGAGTTTCGACTGCGGTGCACTTAGCGTTCGACCACTCGGAAATACCTGGAAGAGCCGGGTCGTGCGGTGTGATTAATCCTGCGCGGTTTCCCCGGACTGCAGCGTCCAACAGCACCTGCCGGGTAAGCACAGCCACGTCGACTTTGGAGGCGCGTTGCGTACCTAACTCCCGTACAGCGTCCGTCAGCCTGCGCAGAAGCCCGGTCGCGTCATCGAAGGACGGGATAGTAGGCCACTGGTTGAACAACTGCTGCGCGCCCGCCCACGAATCAGAACTCACGACCCTGCCTTGGGATCCCCGTCCGGGCCACGCATATGGCCGCGACCACGCGTGCGCTTGGGTTGCGGATCCCGTCCGCGAGAGCGGACGTCAGGGCGCTGTCCAAGACCATCGTCTCCTCGTCGTTCACGAGCCGTCCCGCCAAGGCCCGGGCCTTGGCTTGCGCCTGCATCACCCGCATGCCGGCAGTAGCTCGTCCCAGTGCCGCCGAGGATCGCTCGGTGAGCTTCGCCGTCTCGGCCAGGTGAACGCGTGCCGACTGCTCTGCCTCAACGCCGACCTTTCGGAAGCCCGCCCATCCGCCGAACTGACCGACCAACTTGTCGAGCTTCGATCCGGTTACGTTGTGGTCATGCCGAGAGTTAAGCGGTCGTTCCAGCCATTCCGTGATCTCCGGGCCTGTCACTGTGCAATCCTCGCCAACCTCGACCCACACCCGCATTGTGAAAGGGGCAAAAAGCCGATCAGCGCGGCGCCGCAGCGCGAGGACCGCGCTAGGCGCATTGGGCACATGGGCAATCGCGGCCTGCAGATCCGCTTCAACCAGGAAGTCGAACCCGAAGTAGATCTCAGGTTCCTCTTCTTGATATCGGGGGTCGATGCGGGTCACGCAGGTTGCTTGCCCCCGGTCGTCGTTATCGACGATATGTGCCAGGAGGTCGACGACCGGGTTGCCGATGCGGAAGATCCGCCTACCAGGAGGCTGAACGGCGACAGACCTGTTGAATACGCCCTTCCCCGAGTCTTCGCCGAAGCGAGATCCGGCAAAGCGCAAAATACTCGGGTCGACTTTTGGCTTCGACCCAGCGACGTCGAACACCTCCACACGCCTGCCGTCGATGGATTGCTCCAGCCTTCGGATGTCGATACCGCCGTTCTTGCCCGACGTATAGCCGAGAACCGCCTCTCGAATCTTGGTCCAATGGGTCTCTAACGAGCTCATGGCATCTGCCACGTCGTCGGAGTACGTCACGCTGTGATGGATCGACTCCAGCATGTCCATCTTGTCGATTTCGATCGACGCTTGCTTCAACGTCCCCTCCACTTCTTCTGAGCAATCCACCAGTGCGTCGGTCCCAACATCGAGCGCTCGACACCATACGGAGCCCAACCCTTGGGAGATCGCGTCCTGAAGTGTCGACACCGAGGCATCGAAGATCCGGTAGCCATTGCACAGCAGTTCCAGCCACGAAGTTGTCGCCGCCAACTCGCCTCCCGAAGGCAGGACAACATAGTTCGCGGCAGGGCCACGCGGGGCATGCTTGCCACTCTCCACGAACCTATCCACCCGGCCGAGTCGTTGTTCGAGCCGATTGGGCGACCATGGCAGCCTCAGATGAATCGCCGCATCCGCAACCTGAAGGTTCAGGCCGTCTTCGCCAGAGTCGTCGCATACCAGCAAGCCGGTAGGCGCATCCCGCCAACCGGCGACCGACTTCTCCGCGTCCTCCGCAGGCATGAATCTGGTGTGCCGAAACAACGGGGCTTTCGGGAATCGCGCCCGCAGGTGAGCAGCCAGATCATCCGCCAG
This sequence comes from Nocardia aegles, assembly GCF_052545135.1. Taxonomy (NCBI): domain Bacteria; kingdom Bacillati; phylum Actinomycetota; class Actinomycetes; order Mycobacteriales; family Nocardiaceae; genus Nocardia; species Nocardia aegles. The sequence goes on along the minus strand of NZ_JBQWRI010000005.1, from coordinate 451,205 downwards.
GGCACCACCACCGCAGAACGCGATCGTTTTCCGGTGCTGTGAGAGCACAGGTAGCAAAGCCTTGGTCACCTGCTCGAAGACAGTCACGTCGCTCTCGGCCACCACCTGCTCGACTGCACGCAGAGTATGGGATTCGTGAGCCAAGACTGGGGGAAAGGTCAAGAGCCCGCGGTCGACCGGGTCCATGGCGACCGAAGGGTCGACGCCCTCGACCCGCAACCGCAAGATTTCGAGGAGGTCACGCCCGCTGACGCCCAAACGCGACACGAGGACGCCGTAGACATGAGCGTAGGCAGAATCTATGTCCTCGGCACCCTTGTCCAAGAGAGCGCCGCGTGTACCGGTCCGCCATTCTTCAAGAATCTCTTGAATTCGCTCATCGGCAGGGGACTGGATCGTCATACGTTTCGGTAGCTCGCGGCCTCGCACCTCGTAGGGCACAAAGTCGGAGTCGGCCCGGTCCGCCAAGACTCGAGATCGCCGGTGGCGAATCGTCCGCCGATGCAACCGGTAGGTCTCGCTGATGTGCCCTCGCAGTTCGTCCACACGCAACCGGAGCTCGTCCTCATCGGCCACATCGGCGAGGTCGCCGTCGGGAGTGAGCAGTGCGAGCACCGCAGCGCCCAACTCTTCCACCCGCTGGTCCTCGGGGAGGATGGCACGTACCCGGTCAATGTTCATCGGGAGCAGCGGTGGCCAATCGGCATCGATCGCGTAGGCGACGTCTGCCAGTTCGGCGCGCAAGGCATAACGAGTCTCGAACGCCGCTCGGTCCTCCCAGCGGTAGACGTCTGGGTCCAACAAGTGCAGCAGACCGAGGTGGGTGAGCGGGTTGGACGTGATGGGAGTGGCTGAAAGAAGCAGAAGCCGCTCCGAGGTGTGGGCCAATGATGCCAACTCGCGGTACGGCGAGGAGTTCGGGTCACCTCCTTGGACCAGCGCGTGTGCCTCGTCCACAACAAGCAGATCGCTATTCTTATGCTTGGCCCAACCGCGCGGGTTCTCGTGGGCAAGGACCTTGATTTCAGCTCGCGGGAAATCGTCGGTGAAGAACTTGCCCGTCAACTCGCGAATCCACTGCCTGCGCAGCACGTCCGGTGCCACGATTGTGATCTTGGCTAACGGGTTGTCGATCAGGATCTGCCGGATGACGAACCCCGCCTCGACCGTCTTTCCCAATCCCACTTCATCGGCCAAGAGGTACCGCTGAACCGGGTCTGACAGGACCGCAAGACTGGCTTCGATCTGGTGAGGGAACAGTTCGACCGCAGAAGACAAAAACGCTGGGACGTTGGCGCAGGCCGCGCGCTGCCAGACCAGCGCATTCAACATTGGCATACGAGCCTGTCGAAAGAACCAGGGCTCGCTTCCGCCGGCGGTCAGCACAAGCAGCGGATCCCGGACGGGGCGGTTCCAACGCACCCGTAGATCCGAGCCGCTCACTCGCTGGTCTGCGCTGCTATTGGGGAATCGGACAAAATACGATTCGCCCTGCCTTGCGGTGACCCTCCCGGCGGTCCAATCGTGGGTGTCGGGGTCGCGCCAAAATACTCGCGCACCCACGGAAAGCGTGACGAGTTGGCAGTCCCCTACGAGAGCGTCGACGGTTTCAACGATCGGTTCGGCAATCGACTCGAAGTACTCGATGCGAACTCGGCTCCCCTGGACCGCGGCCACGCGACCGATATCCCACCTGTATCGTTGGATGATAAAGCTGCCAGGCTGCAACCCCGGTACCCCTCCCGAACTCCGGCAAGATGGAGGCCACACCAGTAAGTGTGACAGACATCTCCCACTGGCCCTGTCCTGCAATAGAGTACGACGAGGTTCAAGGGCTCCGCTCCCTGGGTCCGTCACCAAGCCGCGTAGCAGCGTACCGGGTTATGGCCTTGGCCGAGTTCGGGTTTCGCAACCAAAGCAGTGCTCGCTTATCGGCAGGCCAGGGCCGGGGAAGATGCACCTGGCCACAGGACTGCCGCGTGCGGCCCGCATGCGGGCTACCGCATCTATTTCACCACCGCCGCCGACCTAGCCACCCGCTGTCATCGCGCAGCGATCGAACCTGAGTTAGGACACCTCTGGCCGGATTTTCGGCTTGGGGGGCTGTGACCTGCATCGTTGTCTGGTTGCGGGAGTGGATGGGGGTACTAACGGTAGGGTCGGCGGGTGTTCGTGCGGCGAGTGCGGACCGCGTCCGGCGCGGTAGCGGTGCAGGTGGTTGCGAAGGTCCGCGGCCGTGTCGTGGTCGTCGAGCATGTCGGCTCGGCGCATTCCGACGCTGAGCTGGGCATGCTGATCGAGTACGCGCGTGGGGTCGTCGCCGCTGGTCAGCAAGAGCTCGACCTGGGGGTTACGGCCGTGGTCGCGGTCGAGCGGATGGACGATGTCGCCGATTGGCGCAGCGGGCGGCTGCCGGTCACGCCGGAACCGGCGGTGGCGGTGGCGGGCCGCACGGTCGCGACAGGTTCGCGTCTGCTCTATCAGGCGTTGGGGTCGGTGTTCGACCGGCTCGGATTCGACGTCGTCGCCGATGCGGTGTTCCGGGATCTGGTGATCGCCCGGATCGTGGAACCCTCGTCGAAAGCCGACGCGGTCCGGGTCCTGACCGATCTCGGTGCGGATCCGGTGTCCTACAAAACGATTCAACGTCACCTCGCCCGGATTCAGGCCGGCGGGTATCGGGGCCTGATCGCCGGGAAGTGTTTCGAGCATGCCGCCGGCGGCGGCGGGTTGGGGTTGGTCCTCTACGACGTGACAACCCTGTATTTCGAGGCGGAGAAAGAAGACGGGCTGCGCAAGGTCGGATACTCGAAGGAAAGGCGGGTCGACCCGCAGATCCTGGTCGGGCTGCTGGTGGACCGGTCCGGGTTCCCGCTGGAGATCGGCTGTTTCGAGGGCAACACCGCCGAAACCACCACGATCCTGCCGGTTGTGCGGGCGTTTCTGACCCGCCACGGCCTTCCCGGCACCCGCCTGGTTGTCGCCGCGGATGCCGGGATGCTGTCGACATCGAATCTGAAAGAGCTCGATGCCGCCGGGTTGTCGTTCATCGTCGGATCCCGCACGGTCAAAGCTCCCGGCGACCTGGCATCTCATTTCCATTGGCACGGAGACTGTTTCGATGACGGTCAGATCATCGATACCGTTACGCCGAGGCATGCCAAGAGTACGGTCAACGACCCGAAACTGCGGGCCGAACCGGTCTGGACGGCCGACGACCGGAAAGCGTGGCGGGCGGTCTGGCAGTATTCCGCGGCACGCGCCCGCCGCGACACGATCACGTTGAACGCCCAGGAAGCCACAGCGCGAGCTGTCGTCGCCGGAGACACCGCGGTGAAGGCGACCCGGTTTGTGAAGATCGCCGGGAAAGACCGTGCCGTGGACGAGAAGTCGCTGCAGCGGGCGCGGTCGTTGATCGGGTTGAAAGGCTATGTCACCAACGTTCCGGTCGAGGTGATGCCGGCGGTGGAAGTGATCGGGAAGTATCACGAGCTTCGGCATGTCGAGCAGTCGTTCCGTATGTCGAAGACCGATCTGGCGGCGCGGCCGGTGTTCCACCGGACCCGGGACGCGATCGAGGCCCACCTCACGATCGTGTTCACCGCCCTCGCGGTCGCCCGCCGGGTTCAAGCCGTGACCGGGCTGGCGATCGGCAACGTCGTGAAGCAGCTTCGGCCGCTTCGCAGCGCGACGGTCACCGTCAACGGTGTCACTCAGACGTTCCCGCCCGAGATCCCGCCGACCCAGGCCGCGATTCTCGACCGGATCAACCGGGCCGAACCGGGACACTAAAGCAAATGTCCTAACTCAGGTCGAAGACCGCGGGCCAGCACGATACATTTCTGCGCCGACCCGCAACTGCTGATGATCGACGAACTCGGCTACCTGTCACCGACCGTGCCGGGGACGACCCCGGGGTCCAGCGCACGGGGCCGAGCATCTTCTTGGCCAGCGTGGCCTTGGCGGCGAACTACACGCTTTCGGTCACGTTCGCCTCTCCACAGCGGGCCGACGTCTCGGTACATGGCTTCGGCAGATGCAGTTCTCGACCGATCACGCGCGCACCATCACGTACTTCGTCGACGGCCCCACACCGCTGGCTAGGGACGGAGACCCACAGCTTTCTCCAGGACATTGGTTAGCAGCTTTATGTCGTTCGGTGTGTTCTGCAACGAGTTCCACCGACGCTGATCCTCTGGCCCAAGATCCCACGTCCCTCCAGTCCACGCTGTGACATCCCGCAATCCGTCCAACTTGCTCTCCAACCCACTTCCCACAAGTTGGTCGGCCGTACGCTCGGCGGTCAGGCCATCCATTACATAGCCGAGCGACTGGATACCGACCCCATGGGTCAATCGAGACTTCCGCGGCGGCAACGCCCATTCGATCGGCCACATGGACTCGATCAGTTTCCAGAAGATCTTCAGGTGCAGGACCATCTGCTCGACATCGCCCGTCCCGTCCTCGGGATTCCGGTATTGGTAAAGGACACCGTGGTACAGGCTGTTCTCGATCATCTTCAGGACACTGTTGTCCTTGATTCGTCCGTCCGGCGAGGTCGGGGTTGCGATCGCGCCGCAGAACGGGCTGTCTTCCTCTGTGTTGAGCCGGACCATTACTTCCGCGGGGAGTTTCCGCCGCGCGTACTTCGGCGGGAGGTAGCCAGCCGAATCTGGCAGCAACTCGTGAATCAGGCCTTTGGGGAGAGGTTTGGTGTTGTTGACGAGGATGAACTGCGAACGCTGCTCGTCCTGTCCTTCGGCGATGAATGCCACCACGGCGACTGCGAATTCATCGACGTCAGCGTCGCGGATCGCGGCTACCCGTTGCTGTCCATCCACAAGCAAGCCTGGCTTCTCCGCTTCGTCGAGAGCCTCGTCGATCGGAATAACCAGATCGCCGGTGATCGAATAGTCGACCGGGCTGAACTGTCGACTGGGCTCGAATCGGACGCGGTCGTCGAAAGCCAGGACGATGGCGTTCGGAAGCATGGCCTCTGGGGACTCCACATATCGCCGGATTGCGCGGATATGGCTGAGTACCTCGGGCCGCTGATAGCCGTCGAGGATGCCTTCGTTGGTCCGTCGTACACGCGATACGCTGGTGAAGTCGAGCAGTCGCTTGCCGTCGATCCCGAAGCAGTAGATATGCCGGTCGCCCTGTCGCACTTGTAGTGCCGGAACCCGGATGTCGTAGCGATCAGCCATGTGAAATCTCCTCCTGGGTTGGCAACGGTTCTGCATGGAGCGCGTTCATCTTGGCTGCAAGAACTGACAGATTATGAAATCCGCGTCTTTTATTGCGCTCCGTACCACGGAATATCATTATTTCAATGCCATGTTTAACGCACAGTCCGCAGTCACACGATTTCCATGGCGCATCCTCAAGAGTTCGCTGGTATGCATCGCGATAGCTCTTCTTAACTCCTACGATCTTCTCGTAGGCCAGCACTTCATCGAGGGCGTCGGCAACATTGCAGGCGCCCTGGTCGAATTCTCGCAGCGCGGCCAGGCAACTGCGCTCAGCTTCCAGAGCTGCGCGTTGAGATACCTTCCCTGAGAGTATCGCTCGTTTGAGTGCCACGTTGGCATCAACCTGCGGAACACGGATAGCCGTGTAGGTCGACGAGTGAGTGTGGTAGTTGTCTCGGTCATCCATGAACGACTGCCGGAAGGCGGAAGTACTGTCGAAACTGGCCACTCCAAGACTTTCGAAAACGCCAATGGATTCCAGTCGTGTGATACCAAGTAGATGCAGCTCTGTATCACTTGCCAGTATTTCAGCTATCTCATGCAGACAGTCGAGAATGTCCGGCGTCTTCAGTGGGACCATACCCCCAAGGGCGATACGTTTGTATCCCATCTTCTGCAGTTGGACAACACTGTCAGCATAGCTGGCCGGATCCCACCCCTGCGCTGCACCCACCGGTTCGACTGTTGATTTCCTAGCATCTACCGCAGCTAGAAATTTCTCAGCATATCGAAGAGAGATGAGACGGCGCTCCGTCCACTTTTGGTCGGGTTCGTTGAAAATGCCCGGCCTCTGGTATCCAAAGATCACATGATCGACACTCACGCCAGCGTCGAACCCGCACTCTTCATAAAAGTCCAAGACCTCGTCTACCGTATAGGGCGGAACCGGTTCGTCTACATAGTTGAACGCGCCGCAATCCCCCAAAGTCGCCACACCGTCAGGCAGCCGGAAGAAGTCCCGCACACCCAGCCTATATAAACGATGCCTCTGTGGCGATGAGTACTTTCCGGCGCCGCGGACCGAGCCGTCCACGATAGCCTTCGATACCAGGATTCCGTTGTAGGCCGGCTTGGCCAGCACTTCGTGAGCGTACAGGTCATCTCGTTGACGCACTCGCGTAGCCAAGTACTCGTCATGCATAAAGTCATACGTCGGACTAACCAAATCCTGACTGTCTGGAAAGTAGAATTTCATTCTCAGACGCCCGCCCTCGCATTGAGATACGCGCGAATCAGGTAGTTCGACAACTCTTGTATATGCTTGGGAACATTTTGAACCTCGTTCCACCGCATGCCGTTCCCATCCCAAGTACCCGAGGTCCAACAGCAATGCGGCGCAACCAGTTCGAGATGCTTTCGGATTGTTTCATCTGCGTGCGCATCGCGGGCGTCGACCGTTCCCAGTATGCGATCCATTAATCTCCCCATTGCCCGTATTCCTGCACCGTGCATAAGGCGACTCTTACTGGGCGGTTTACCCCAAGAATCAGGAAATGTATCACGCACAGCAGACCAATATGTCACCAATGCATGAATAATACCATCGAAATCAGTTTCGTTCTGCCGCACATCGCGATATGGGTACAGGCATCCGGAGGGTGAAGTGAGACTTTCCTGAATCATATCGACGATAGCAGTATCAGTTATCACCGCTCTTACGTTAGCGTTTTGTTTCGTCGATGAGCGGCGAATCATACCTTGCATCGGCGATCGCTCGTCGGTATTCAACACATCACAAAGTTCCGAGGGCGCCTTACGCAGCGCTAGCCTCGGCGGTAACTTGCTATCAACTTCGGGCAGTAGTTCGGTTACGAGACCTCGGGGCAGCGGGCGAGTATTGTTTACGCGAATGAACTGGTCTCGCTGAATCTGCACAGAGTCAGCGATGAATGCAGTAACCGGAACCGGAAAATCCTTCTTCTTTATTCTCGAAAGTGCAAGTGCCCGCTGTTGCCCATCGACTATCCAGGCAGGCTTCGTCCGTCCATTCATTGGTAAAGGTATAGTCACGGTGCCGGTGATTCCCAGTTCGTCCCCAGGCATTCTGTTACCGCGGATCGCCTGGAACTGCACCCGGTCGGACAGCGCCATGATTATCGGGTTGGGGAAGATCGCCTCGACGCCGTCGAGGTACTCGACGATATCCTGGATATGGCGCCGAACCTCAGGTCGCTGGTATCCGATTAATTTACCGGCCTCGTCCCGGCTGACTCGCGAGATATCGGCAACCTGCAGTATCTCCTCAGCCCTGAGGGTGAAGACATACAGCGGGTGCTTGCCTGACTGGGACAGGCAGAGAGCACGTCTCCGCAGAAGGTTCTGACTCCCCGATGTCATGCAGCCACCTCCTGCATCGTCTCGTGGAATAGCTTCTTGAAGCGCCCCTGTTCACAAGAGAACCCCGATTCACGCAACTGCCGCAACAGTTTGGTCGCACTCACAGAGGCCACGTGTCGGTGCCTGTCGATGTATTCCCGAACCGCTCTGTCGTCCATACGGACACCGGGAGCCCGCCGACTCGGATCGACCGGTGAATTGTCGATGGCACGCTGAGCGACGACGCGCAGGCTCCGCAGGCCGAGATCGCCCGAGTCGGCCACTGCAAGAGGCAGCAGATGAGCCGCGGCACGTACCTGAAGCGCGTGGAGGCTTCCCCCAACAACCGAGCGCAGGCGTGCCGGGATCGGAATGACTACATCTTCCAGTTCGGGAACAGCTTGGTTCGCGCCCATAACTACGAACCGGTCCTTAGAACGTAGCAACTCTTTAGCCACGCGAAGGTCTTCAGCGCAGGCGTACAGGTATGTGTTCGAGAGAATTGCGATGATCGTTGCGTCAGGATCTCGCCGAGCCAGATCCGCAAAGGATCGTGGCTGATCTGATTGTGGCCCTGGCCAGTCAGTAAGCCGCCGCCACCAGTCGACGGATTCCACACGACTGCGGCCAACGGAATCTCGGTTTCCGGGCGTGAAGGTCGCCATGTAGGGGTGCAGGTTCGTCTGGTCGCGAATAAGTCCATACCCAGCCGAGCAAATCCACAGCTTGTTATGCCCTCCGACCAGGGCTGGGAGATTTCGGGCGATGTTCCAATGCTCTCCGCAGTACAAGTCTTGCGCCGGGGTGGTCGGTCCCTCCGCGTTGAGGCGGTGGATCCAAGTGTCAAATCGGTTGCGGGGCTGCAGGTCGCCAATGCTCCCCAACATCAGCTGCGCGGGTACCGCCATCCGCTTACGGTTCGTGCAAGTGACAACGATATGGACAGGCGGTTCGGGGGCACTACTGTCCATCACGGCTCCCATCGACCGTGGCCACCGCTGTCCATGGAATCACCGCATAAGCCAGGTGATTGTGGATGCTCTCTTCGTTGACGATGCGAACGCGATACGCGGCGATGCGGTGGTCACGCTGGAGCGCCATCGCCGCGTTCCGGGCCATATCCTCGACGAACACCGGCTTGTCGTAGGCGGCCATGGTGACATGTCGCTCGTCAGGCCGCTTCAAGAGGGTGTAGACCGGCGACGATCCAGACGACTCCGCGACGTCGATGAGGTCGTCGAACCAGAGGTCACCGCGCGGGTCGCGCGGTCGCACACCGATCGTGGCGTAGCCTCGCTGGTTGTGGGCACCACGATCGCTGATCGCCTTGCTGCATGGGCAGACGCTGGTCACCGGGACCTGCACTTGCTGTATCAGGTCAGCACCCGAACCTGTAGCCGCAACCTCAAGTTCGCACCCGTAGTCGACAAACGACGGGATACCGGAGACTGGAGCACGACGTTCGAGGAAGTACGGGAACGACAGTTTGACTCGTGCCGAGTCGCTTCCCATCCGCCGCCGGAGTTCATCGACCATCCCGAGAGTATTGTCCGGCCCCAACTGCTCGCGCCAGTCGTGTAGCACCTCGATGAACCTACTCAGGTGCGCGCCTTTGACATTCGCGTCAAGGCCGACCGACATGCTGACGGTTGCGACTACTTCGCGCTTGCCACCCTGACCGTCTGCGATCAACAGCGGGTACCGCAACTCCTCAATCCCGACCTCGGCGAGCGGGACTCCGCGCATATCGGGCTCCGCTTGCACATCAGCCAACATCCGACTCGTCCTCCCCTCGGTACACGCATCCGGAGGTACAAGTCTCTTTTACAACCACCTGCGACAGCGGCAAATGCCCGACCAGCCGGACCCAGATCCATCGTGCGATCACTTCGCTGGTCGGATTTTCCAACCCTGGAACCTCATTGAGGTAGTGGTGGTCCAACTGATCGGACAGCGGCGCAAACGCCTTCTTGAGATCGGCGAAATCCATAACCCAGCCCGTCTCTGGTTCCACCTCGCCAGAAACGTGAACTACTACCCGGTACGAATGCCCGTGCAACCGCGCGCATTTATGTCCCTCGGGCACGTTCGGGAGCCGGTGCGCCGCTTCGAACGTGAACTCACGATAGATCTCCATCACTTGACTCCTATGTACTTATGGGTCTGGATGCTCAACCTCCATTGCGGATGCTGAAGGCAGTACTCGATCGCCGCCTTGGTGTTCTCCTGGAGCAACGGGCCATCCATCGGTTGCAGGAGCAGGGACGAAAAATCGAGAGATTCGAATAGTTCCGGCGGTGCTTCCACCTGGGGGTAGACCAGCTTCAGTTCGTCGCCCGACGTGAGGACAAGATCTGCGCCAGCCTTTGGACTGACGCAGATCCAATCCAATCCCTCCGGCGCGGGCTTCGTGCCGTTGGTTTCGACCGCTATTTCGAAACCAACGGCGTGTAGTTCGTCGACCAGCGGCTGATCCAGTTGAAGCAACGGCTCCCCGCCGGTGCAGACAACTAGCAGCCGTGACCTGGGATGCGAGATCCCCTCCCAAGCCGCCAAGACTGCCGACGCCAACGCGGCTGCGTTCGCGAAGCTTCCACCGCCGGGGCCGTCAGTGCCCACGAAGTCGGTATCGCAGAATTTGCAGATCGCGCGAGCGCGACCCGACTCGCGACCATTCCAGAGGTTGCAGGCCGCAAACCGGCAGAACACCGCCGGGCGGCCGGCATTCCCACCCTCGCCCTGGAGAGTGTAGAAGAGTTCTTTGACTTGATAGGCCATCAAGCCACCCCTGCGTCTACATACGACGCCGGGTCAGACAGACCGAGTTCCTCGAAGCCCCTGATGCGGAGGAGGCATGAATCACATGTTCCACATGCTGCCCCATCGGCCGCGGGGTCATAGCAACTGTGGGTAAGGCTGTAATCCACGCCGAGTGCCAAACCCCGCTCGATGGTCTGTGCCTTGGTGAGCCGGATGAGCGGGGTATGGATCTTAAGTCGCTGACGCCCCTCGACCCCCGCCTTCGTGGCCAAATCCGCCATATTCTCGTATGCCGCTATGTACTCGGGTCGACAATCCGGGTATCCGCTGTAATCCAGTGCGTTGACACCGATGAATATGTCGCTCGCGTCCAGCGTTTCAGCCCAGGCCAGGGCGAAAGACAGAAAGATCGTGTTCCGAGCAGGCACATAGGTAATCGGAATCTCGTCAGCATCGATCTGATCGGCATGGTCGTGATGGGGAACCTCGATATCCGCGGTCAACGCGGACCCACCGAATATCCTCAGGTCTATGTCGGCTACGACATGCCCTGCGGCTCCTAAACCCTTGGCCACGCGGCCCGCAGCTTCGAGTTCCACACTGTGACGTTGGCCATAGCGAAAGCTAAGCGCGTAGGTTTCGTACCCCTCGCTCTGTGCAATCGCTAGCACCGTCGAGGAGTCCAGACCCCCACTCAAGAGCACTATCGCCTTCTTGCCCATATCGCCTCCTACGATTACCCGCTCGTCGCGCGCGAGCGGCAGCACCAAAAACTGCAGCTATCATCAACGCAGCCGGGCGCAGTTTCTGGCCAGCTGTGTGTCAGTAAACTACAGCAATGCAGTTCGGCGCAGGTGGCCTACTACGGAAGTGTCCACGATACGGCCAAAGACACCTCGGGACCGCATCGTGCTGCGTAGCAAAGCAAATGGGATCTACGCTGCGGGTCTTAACGTTCGTGCAGGCGGTAGGGTTTCAGAGCCAGTGGCGCGGTCACCAGGCGGGTGGACGAGTCCTGATCTCGCACGCTTGCAGCGAGAGCCGGACTGGGCGACTGACACGCCTAGCGGACAGTCACGGCAACGAGTGCCGAGCAGATCCGCCATGAGGAGCACTGCATCGTCGATGGAGACAGACATGCCGCGTGATCTAGCCGAGGTGGCTGTCGGCGAACTCTGGGCGTATCGGCAGCGAGGAACCGACCCAGTCACTTGTGTGGAAGTGCTTCGGCTCGGCACTGCCAAGCCACCGCGTGTGCTGGTCAAGTTCACCGACGACCGATTCGAAGGACGATCGGAATGGGTGCCGCCCGGGCGTCTCAAAGTACCGTGTCGTGGGACCAGGCCGACGCGTAGTCAGCCCGCGAACAGCGCTGGGCGACGTTGCGTGACGGGTCTGAATACATTCGCGACAGCACTGAAAGCCGTGCCCTCGACATGCTCGAGAGCGGCCTCCCGATTATGACCTCGTTAAATTCCTGTACAACTGCGACTCCGGCATCCTGAAGATCCATGATGTCGACGCTCTCGCCGAAGATCTCGACCTCGACATGGAGTTCATCGCCGGTGACCCTGCGTCGTTTGTCGACGATAAAGGCAGCCTGCTGGTGCCCTGGCGTGTGACCCAAGTCATCGCGAAAAGCCTCGCCCGCAAGTTCGCCGACGTCGTCCTGCCACAGATCGAGGAGAGCGAAGCAGAAGCTCAACGTCACAACCGGTGGGGGTACGCATCGAGCAGTGCCAGCGATGGTTGGATCAGCGCCGAAATCTGCGCAGAGGCGGACCAAGAATTTGCACCAGCCCGGGAGTTGGTGCGGCAGTGGTGCGGCGCGGAAGCTCGCGAGGGTTACGATGAACTGCTTGCCTTCCGAGCCGAGGTGTACCGATTGGGCGCACTCATCGAGCGAGCCATCACAGCTCTACGTTCATCGGGAGATGAGCGCGGCGCCGACGCGATCGAACGCGATCTCGGCATCCCGCTGGAAGCTCTACGCCAAGCGCATCAACGCGACTCAGATCACCAGTAGGTCCGCTGCCCGTCCGGCCCATACGGGCTCCAATGCCGCAGATAGGGCCGAAGGTTTTCTGGTTTCATGTCGATCTCGGGCGATGTGGCCGTACCGTTCAACGCTGGGTCGATGCGGTCGGCATACTGACGACACCACTGCAGCCACCCGTCCACCTCCACCTCGGTACCTGTCTGCTGTTCGCATGCAGCGCAGAAGGCGCGGATCGCCTGAGCCCGTTTCCAATCAGCCAATTGCTTGTCGAGAGCCGAGACCCGACTGTGCTCGGTCAACTCAGCACGCGCGCGACCCATCGCCGCCTCCCATTCGCGCCGACGTCGGTCCGCGGCTTCCTCGGCGGCGACACGCAGATCCTCTACCTCGCGCACTCGAAGCGGTACAGCCTCCAACGACGCGATCCTCGACGCACCACCGCTTTCGATCCGCCCACCCACCTGCGATACGGAGAGTTCGGGTCGCCTACGTGGGTGAGCGACAGCACCAGCCGCCCCGAGGGCATCACGCGCTTGGTCGGCCGAACCGCTGCCACTCGTATACCCTTCCGAGCGTTCAGTTCATCCGGATCGGGCAGGACTTCGCGTTCCTCAGTCTCCTCGGCCAAAGACACCTGGAACACCAGGTTGCAGGCGGTGATTTCCGCACCGTCGGCCGGGTTCTCCGCCCAGTCGACCGCGTATCCCCGCGCTGCGGCCTCGACCAGGATCGTGTGCATATGCCTCTGCGACCGCGGCACCAGCGACGCTGAAATATCGAATACCGCAGCGAGGTCGGACAAACCCACGAGCAGGGGATGCAGCTCATCGACCCGCTCAGGAACCAACACCCGGTGGGCGGGGTCGCTCTTGGCGGGATTGGAATTCGGGTGCGTCCCAGCCACTAGCACGATCTCCAGGGCACCGAGATACGTCCGGCGCCTCACCAACGTATGGCCCGCCGGCACCATATCGTGACGCTTGGCGAAATCGACGACCTTGCGCCACTCGGCAACCGACTCATCACTCGGCTGCTCGACCACAAATCGGCCGCCACCCACCAAGTCCGCGACCAGCTTTGCCGCCGCGGCCCGCCGATCCTCGGCAACCCGAGCCGTAGCCGCCGGTGCCGACCGCCGCCGCTTCTGTTCGGGCAGCGCTTGCTTGGGTTTTCGCACACGCACTCTCGCAGCCGCAGCACCGGACGGGCCATCGTCGGCCGGGCGATCAGGATGATGCCCATGCTCGAGATAGAAACGGCCCGCATCCGTAACCTCCGCAGACCACCCACCCCGCCTCGTAATGGTCACCAACCCACGCGCCTCCAGCGCTCGCGCTGACACCTTCATCACAGACCCAGCATCATCAAAGCAATCGCCAGCAGCGATCACCCGCAGCACATCCAACATTCGCACGCAGAGCGGATCCCATCGACGCATACCCCACAGCACACACCCACACAAGCAACCGTGCAATCCCCCGCTACTACAGCGTTCGTCAGCACCATAATGGGGATTGGTCATCACGTCGCCGTGATGTTCGCCGGTTCTACGGAATCGATTCGCTTGACTTCTTGGTCACGGCGTCGTTGAAGGAGACTCGTTCGCGCGAAGGCGTTATCCGGCGGAGCTCCGCCGCAGGGTGTTGTACCTGATCGCTGCAGGAGGCCCAGTGCAAGGGCGGTCGCAGTCGATGATCAGATCGCCGCGTAATTCCAACTTGAGCCCGGGAATAGCAACCGTACGCAGTTCATCCCGCCTCCCCTTCCTCGCGTGTGATCTGCAAGTTCGACAGAGGACCATGCCCCAGTGGTGTGGATCCTGGAGAACTGTGCTGTGTAGTGCTGCCGAGTCCGCGGCGAGCGTGTGGCATAGCTGGGCTCGGTGGCCGCTGTCGGCGTCGGCGATCAGCTGGACTATCGCACGGACAATGATGATATCGCGCACTGTCCGCCCTGTTTCGCGAATCATGCCGAAAAGGACGAGGCTTACCAGCGGAACCGCCGTCAGCCCGAATACTGCAGCTGACATCACCGGATCGCTCCGCCGGACTCCGCGGTGGTGTGTATGCATGGTCGGCACCAGCGGAAGTCGATATATCCTCCGCCGATATTGCAGAACATCTCGCTCGCGCTGGCCCATTTGTCCGATTCCAGGCCCGTCACGACACACCGTTCCGGGGACGTTATTCTCATGCCACTTCGCCGGATCGCATCGACCAATGAATCAGGCTCCGGTCCGCAGCACCACTCGACGACGAAGTACTCACAGTTCAACGAGTAGGCGGTGAGATGCCCGTGTTCGATCGCTAGGTCGTTCAGCAGGTGAACCCGGCGAAGAAGTCTACTCCACAACAGATTTCGGCCTTCCACCGCCTGCAGACTTGCAGGCCCGCGGCCAGCCTGCGATCCTGTCCAGCTGCCACCACGCACGCCGGGCCTCCCTTTCGGCGTCGGTTAGACGCAACGGTGACCATCGCCAAAGAGCCAACTCTTTCCCAAGGCCTCGTCGCGGGTCGAGCGGGCTGGAATCGGGCAATGAAAGCAGCAGGCCGGCGCGTCCGGAGACATCAGCCATCAGTAGCCCGCGGGCATCCGGGTAGGGCCGAAGACCGGGCACCCCGTGCAGTCGGCCACATTGGTCTATCCGCGGAAGCAGAGCAGTAACGACACCGTCGGCCATCGCTGGGTTCAGCCGAAGCCGCAATGGGCCGTCGGAGGCCGCGGCGATAGCGTCCACTCCCAGGACGGCGCACTCGACCTGTCTGCCCTGCATCGCGTTGACGAGCACATCGACAGCCATCGCCTCCAGACCACGCTGGTGCGCCGACGGCGCCTCGGGCACTGCCAGGTTCTGTACATTAGTACCGGCAATCGGTACGGCGCTCCAGTCAAGGCACCACCGGTATTTCAGTCCAGTGGCCTTCTGCAGGCTCCTGGCCGCACGCTTCCGCTTCTTGTCTATCGACACACCAATGCCCTCCACGCTGTCCGGCGGCAACGCTTCAAGGCCATGTGGTTCCTGTGGAACGACCAGTTGTCAGAATAGAGTGCGTGGGGTGCTGAGCACCTTGAGCTCGCCGCAGGTTCGCCGGAAACCCCGGATCAGTGAGCCACGCCTCCAGCAGGCGCCTGGAAACGCTACCACAGCGCTGATGGAGCGACGAACAGTCTCGATTGTGGCCATTTGGCCAGTATTCGTTGCTTCGTCGATGTCCCGACCAACAAACCGCTACCGGAGGTAGCAGTCGGAACCGTACAGCCGCCGCGCACGACTCCGCCGTTCAGCCCGATCGAATCACGAGGATTTACGCGGTGACCACGTTGAGCTCGGAAAGCACGCCTTGGGGGTCGCTGAGGTAGCGGTATCCCTCCACTGGGGGATTGAACTGGCCGAGCACGTTCGCCACGGCATCGCGTTCCGCTTCAGTGACCGGGATCCGGCGCTTGATCAGACTGGCGCACAGCACGTCGACCAGCATCGCCCACTCACCAACGTCGCTATAGGTCCGGTAGCTGTCGACCAGGTCAGGAGGCAGACGGTCGGCGACGCTCTCGAGAAGGTCTCGCGAGTCCTTGCTCATCTTGTTGAGCCGACGGTTACGGGCTTCGATAGCTTGCGGGTCTCGCTGACGCTTTCGCGCTTCTCGTGCCGCCCTGTCCGGATTCATCGCTCTCCTAGCCTATTTGATCGGGTCACCATTCGCGTCGTTCCTGACTACACCCTCGCCGCCGATGGGGTAGCCGGTCACGACTGAGCCGTCAGGAGCGACGATGACTTCGATTTGGACGCCGTTGCGGGTGCCGTTGACTTTCCAGTTGCCGTTGTCCTGGAGGACTGGCGGCTGGTCCGGATTCTTCGCGACGTCGACTATTCGGTCGATGATTTTGTCGTCTTCCCAGTCATCGGTGTCAGGGAACTCGGTCTTGTTGGGCATTCCAGTCCCGGGCGCGTGCCCACCACCGTTGATGTCGTCACTCCCGTCGCCGTCGAGGATATGGATCCGCCGTTTCTGAGAAATAGTAATCTTCGCCGGGTTGGGCTTCGCCCCCTCCACCTTGTCCCACTGGTTCCCGCCACTGCCACCATCGGTCAGCTTGATCGTCATTGCCGCGATACCGTCGAGAGCGGCTTTGGTGCCGCCCTGAGAGAGGTCGGGGATGGCCGAGAACACCCCCGAGCCGGCAGAACCAACGGAAGTGACCGCCTCGTAGATGTGGATGAGGTCACTGGCATGAACAGCAGTGCGGATAACCGCTGCCGCCGCCGTGACGACTTCTGTCGTCACCGCAGCGCCACCCGCGGCGGCAGGCCCAGCGGCTACACCGCCAGTTACGACGGCTAGGACCCCGACGACCGCGATCGTGACAGCTATCGATGCAGCGAGCTCCTTGTTGGCGTCGGAGACAGCTTTCTGGATGTCGGAGCGCATTTTGTCGAGAGCGTCGTAGTGTCCCTGGACCGGTCCGTATAACGCTTTCGCCGCCTGAGCCAACAGTTCCGCGGCTTTCTGCAGCGTTGACAGTTTCTCCTCGATCGCAATGATGTTCGGGTCGGTGCTGCCGGCGAACTTGGCATTGATGCCCTTGATCCGGTCTGCGGCCCCGGTGATGTTCGTGTGCTCGGAGAACGTTTTCCACGCCTCCGCGGCGGTGTGCAACTTGGTGACGTCCCCGTTGGGGATCTTGCCGACCTTCTCCAGTAGGCCCGTGATCGGGCTGTCGATTCCGGATCCGTTGTCTCCCTTGGCGGTAGCGGGGAAGTCCATCCCGGTGTCGTACAGCAGTTGGGACTCTGTTGGACGTGTCGGTTCGGTGCCGCTGGTGGTGGAGCGGTTAGCCTGCCACCAGTTGTAGCCGGTGGCGGCAAGCACATCGCCGTATCGCTGCAGTGCGTTCGCCAGGGCCGCTGTCAGTTGGACTATCTCGCTGGCGTACTGGTCGTAGGCGGTGATCCATGCCTGGCACTTCTCGTGGTTGCCTGCCATTCCGCCGCACTCGTGGACCAACGTGGACAGCAATGGACCCAATGCGAGAGAGATGTCGCTGGCGAGCAGCTGGCATTTCTTGGCCGCATCGAAGTAGATGCCGGAATCGATGGTCCATCCCATGGGCGTTATCCGCCGTTGAGCATCAGCTTGTTGACCTCGGCAGCGTTGATGTACTTCGTGTGTGCCTTGCGGGCGGCGTCGCTCATGTCGCGGACACCCTCCGCGAACTCCCGTGCGGCTGTGACCCATTTCGTATGCGCTTCGAAATAGGCCCGGCCTGCGATACTTTCCCAACCGGTACCGGTGAGTCCTGCTACCTTGTCGTCGATGTCGTCGAGGTGATCACTGATGAATCCGGCCAGGCCGGACAACCTAGCGACGATCTGGTCCAGGTGGTCGACATCGACGGTGAACTCGCTCATGGAAGCTCCAGGCTGGATGCCGAGGTGTTCAACGCTGATGCGTTGGTGCAGTCGCGGCTTTCGTAGGTTTGGGCGGAAACACCAAGCTTTTCAGCCATCTCCCTCAACGCCGTGATGATCTGAACTCCCCCACCGCGGACCTCGGGCCACCCTGCGGAGAAGTCGGTCGCTGCGCCGCCAGACCAGCCCCCGTCGAGCAAAGCCGCGACGTCCTGAGCTACGGACCGCAGGGCGGACTGCAAGGATTCCGCTAGCTCGTAGGTGTATTGCCCGACCTCTCTAACCTTCTCCGGCACAACCGAAATGCTTGCGCCGGAGGCTGAATCTCCCCCATCAGTCATGGCTGGACCGTAGCGATCACCTCCAGGGGTGTCAATCCCGCTGCGTCGTGCAACGCAACACCACGTCCGACACCGCTCGCTCAACCACACGGTGTCGTACTGATCAGTCCCTCAGATGGGATAGCTACCCACGATGACCAAGCGTTTCCCAGTCGCCCATGTTTCGCGTGTCCTGCCCAGTGCCGGTACCGGCGACTCTCGCTGAATGTGTGGCGCATTCGGAGGCGACCTACCTGCTACTCATCGAGGGCAGCTGCTGAGCGATGCCGATTCTCCTCGTCGCTGTTCCCTGGTCGGGATCGGTCGTCTTCACTGGAGCGCTGCGCTTCCGGCTGGGTCACTGGTGGAAGACGACGGAGCCGTCCGGGGACACGCAGTAGGGACTGCGCCGCGGTGGTGCGATCCGTAGGAGTCCGATGAGAATGGGCTCGGTGACGAACATCGACGATGGCCACCACCGCCGGCGACTCCTCGGATGGTCACCGCCTTGCGGACGTGTTCCACACCGTCGGGGAACTGGCTGGCGACCTCACGCCACTGCATGCGCCACTCATGCCAGGCGGCGTGCCCGAGCGGCGGCGGGCAGTCATGTGCGGTGAAACAACACTTCACCTGGACGACGGACTCCTCGGCGGCGATCGAATGTTTCACCAGGTATGACGGCGGAGCGCAGGTGTAGGTTCTCGTCTCCATGTTCCCGCGTCGCTATGCGTAATCGACGCTTCGATCCCACGGCGTGTCCTCGCGTAGACGCAGTCCTATCTTGTGGCGAGTCCGACACTGCACCCCGGCGACGCCGTTCCTGCACGGCAAGCGCATCGATGTCGGCTGACCACAGATTATGGACCAATCACCGGTAACCTCGTTGCGCGCCAGAAACACTCGAGCGCCGCTCTCAGCAGTGCCACCAACCGTACGGTTGGCATAAGTTCGCTCAACAGTGACACGTTCGGGGACATCGGGAACCCGTTCCCATACGGGGGGCTCGACCGGCTTCCATCGCTTGATCTCTATGATTGCGCCGACGGCGGGCGGCGTAGCCATATCGCGTTTCCACTGCTCCGCGGCTCGGGCTTCCTCATAGGCTACCCGTTCTGCTTCTTGTGTTCGCTCAATCTCCCAGCGGCTGCGTCCGTTGGACCGCTTCCTGTGTGTCGCACAGGATTGTCCCTTCTTGTTCACGCATTGCGCACCGGGCGCAGCCCCGCAGTCCGGGCACTCGTAGTTCTCCCTGGCGGGGTCGTCTACAACGACAACGGCGTCGTCATACAACCCGGTACCCCGTGGGTCCACGAACCTGGAGATGAACTTCGTGGTACCGTAAGTGACCGACTTGAAGCCGCCGTTCCGGCCGAGCACCACCTCTGTGACCGGGCCGTACTTCTGTGCCGCATCAGCCGGGCTCAGACGCCCGGTAATCGCTACTCTGCCGTGCTCAGTCCACTCATGCCCGATGACAGGCTCGCCGACCCGTGCCCAGGCGATGGGCTCACCGCAGTAGCCGTCATAGAGAACTGTGCCGCTCATAGCCTCATCTTGCCTCGATCGATCAGACAGCATCCAGGAGTTGCCGGGCAGCCGAGCCTCCGCCGCCACTTTCCGCCTGCCACGGGTGTCCGGCCACTATGCTCAAGAACTCGCTGTCCTCGAAGACCATCGCTCGAACTCATTCACATGGATCGCCGTCCGCCGGTTCCAGTGGTGAGACCCTTTGAAGTTCCGGTCTGAGGCATGCCTGCCAGTGCGGCTGAGCCGCGGACCCACTACCCGACAATCCTCAAGACACGATCACCGCAATCCACTGACCGGAACCGCGATCTAAAGCTGGGAATCGCACGTGCCTGGCGTGGTTGATGGTCAGCCGTCGCTACTTGTCATCAAACTCGCCAATTGATGGCTGACGTCAACCAACCAGGCCCGCACTCGCCAACGTCGGCAGTCGATGTCACGTCGGAATGAAGTCATCGAAGTATCCGCAGCTCAGCGACCCAATGAAACCATCTACCACCAATGCGGTCCGCTCTTGACAACGATGCCAATCGTAAGCTGATTCGATGTGAGTGCATGGAGTTACCCATGTACTCATGAGTCCATTGTCGCCCGTCGGGACCGAGCTGTCTCTGCCGGTGTTCAGGGCGAGCGCCCCTCGCGAAACCGGCGGGCCCCGGACATTGTCTAGGCGCCTGCCTCGAATAAATGACTGGAGGTCCGCGGCGCTCCAACCGATGATCATGCAATGTTCGGTACTGAAGGCACCGCAAATCGGATCGAGTGGCATGAGCTGCCGCAGCCGGTACGTACCGGGATCGAGGTCCGCCTCGGCGCGCCTGTGCGGTCGGCGGTCACGCAGACGGGCGGGTACAGCCACGGCGCGGCCGTGCGGCTGCTGTTGAACGACGGCCGCAGAGCTTTCGCCAAGGTGATCAACTGTGATGACAAACTGTGTGGGATGTACCAGACCGAGGCACGCACCGCAGCGCGGCTACCGCCCACGGTCCCGACACCGGCGGTCCAGTTCACCGCCGAGCTCGCCGGGTGGTTCGTCATGGTGTTCGACGACGTCGCGGGCTGCCATCCGCGTCTCGATAAGCCGGCCGAACTGGATGCGGTGCTCACGGCGGTGGAGCAGTTGGCGAACGTGCTGACGCCTAGCACGATCCGCGATGTGCCCGCGATGGCCGACAGCTACGGGCCGGAGCTGAACTGCTGGCGGCACTTCGCCGAGCACGGGCCGCCCGTCGACTTGGACAGTTGGTCACTGCGCAATCTGGATCGGCTGGCCGAGTTGGAATCGACCTGGCCCGAAGCCGCCGACGGTACAACCCTAATGCATACAGATCTGCGGCCGGACAACATGCTCCTTCGCCCCGACGGCACAGTCGTGGTGATCGACTGGGCCTGGCCCCGCGTCGGCGCCGCGTGGCTCGAACTCGTGTCGCTGGCACCCTCGATCGCCGCCAGCGGGATCGACCCCGACCCGATCCTTGCCGCCCCCATCCGGTGACCCGCACAACCGACTCCGCCGCCGTCGATGCCTTTCTCTGTGCACTGGTCGGCTACTGGGCGCACAACAGCCGGATGCCCCCACCTCCACATTCGCCGAAACTGCGCCGTCGCCAAGCATGCTCGGCGCAAGTGTCGGGAGAATGGCTGCGTCGACGACTTGCATGGCCGTAGCCGCCACACGACTTCATCGGTGATGATTCTCCTATTCGGGTTGTGTCCGGCCTACAGTTGGTAGTCGACTTCGATCACCAGCCGACCATCCGAAAACTGCAGGCCGTCCCCGTTCCCATGTTCGAGGTGCCCCGCCGTGGGCACGACGAGCATGGGAACGGTGAACCGATCCGTGCGGACGCACCGCAAATCGTCAGACCGGATATGCACCCGCTATGACCAGGCCGTTTGCAGTTGCCCATGTTTTGCGTGTCCTGCCGAGGGCACCAAAATAGTTTGTTTCAAACCTGTGGCACCCGCCGCAGGTTTTTTGTATTCATGGAATGAAGCCACCCGACATCCTCTGGGTGGTACCATATATGGCATGGTGAAGACAACCGTGTATCTCCCCGATGAGCTGGAGATCCGGCTCGACGCGGAGGCCGCGGCAACCGGGGTCAGCAAGGCGGAACTCATCCGCCGCGGCATCGCGATGCTGCTGGATGCATCCGACCGGCCCCGCAACGACGCGCCGCTGCCCGTCTTCCACAGCGGGCGCTCGCGCAGCGTCGACGAGATGCGCGAGGACGTCTACCAGCAGATCAAGCAGCGATCAGCCCGTCGATGATCATCGTCGCCGACACCTCGGCGCTGTTCGCCGCATTCGACGCCGACCAAGACGAACACGCACGGGCGCTGCGCGTGATGGAACGCGAAACCCTGGTCATATCTCCGCTGGTGCTGACCGAGCTGGACCACCTGACCCGCCGCGACCTCGGCTTCACCGCGGCGATGAAGATCACCGACGCGCTGCTGGGCCGAGCCCTCGACGGCCGCTACCGGCTTGCCGAGTTGAAGCACGTCGACCTGTCCACAGCGCAATCGATCCGAGCCAAATACGAAGGGCTGCAACTCGACCTCGCCGACGCGGTCGGCGTCGCGCTCGCCGACAAATATAAGACCGACTGCATCTTCACCCTCGATCAGCGCGACTTCCGCGCCATCGAACCACTGACGCCCGGTTTCCACTCGTTCCGGATCCTGCCCGCCGACACGTAGCGACCTGTGCACCGCGGCCACACTGCATCAGCGGGTGTGGGCCGAGGTGGTATCTCCCAACTCACGTTGAACCGCACAACCGCGTCAACCGCCACCGCGAGAGGGCGGGGTGCACTGCGGCGGCTGAGCCGTTATGCGCCTGTTGTCGAGCCGGGGCGGACGATCATCACTACCACGATCAGCCAGGCGAGGGCGAACAGGCCGGTGACCATCGACAGGCGGGGCAGCCGGGCGATCAGGGGCTCCGCGGCGGCCGACGTCTGTTCGGGCTTGTCGAGCTGGGTGACCACTCGGTACTGGGCGCCGAGCACCGCGACGCCCAGCAGGACGGCGGCCATTTCCGTCTCTGCCGGGCCAGACGCCGCTGCGACGTCCTCTACGCCATGCTGAAACCAAACAGCCCTACCGCGATTCACCCGCATCAGCGAGCACCGGCTAGCGCGAACCCTCCCGGCCGCCGCCCACCACGATCACCACCGGGTCGTCGCCTGCGCCGACTGCCTGGTCGAGCCCCACCATCTGCCTGGACCGGGCTTCCTCGACGACATGCCGATAGGACGGAGAAAGCAGCGACTCCACCTGACCGAGCATGCCCGAACCGACTCCAGCGGTCTTGGGCCCATGACGCCAATAGATCCAGCCCCGACGCTCCGCCCACACCGCGATCCGACCGATCACGACCACCGCCACGACAAGCCCCGCCACCCCGATCACCCAGTGCATCCGCCAGCCTCCCACCGCTCGAATCGCCACCCGAAACCAACGTATCCGACGATCACGGACAGAGCCCACCCGCCGCCACAACTTGACGAAAACCATAGGGACACCCCCGCCGGCCAACCAGGACATCACCGACAGCGCCGGCCCGCCCGAAACGGTTTGCCGACCCGTATCGCCGAAGCTGCACCCCGGCGATACGCGTCAGCCCGCACAATTGGCGGATCGCCGATCATTCCTGAGGTGACTGGAGAACTGCCAGTACTTTCTTCGCTGCCGCGCTGAATCTCCCTAAAGTGACCGCCGGTTGGCTGATCACGATCAGCAACAGTGCGGTGCTCAGCGGGAATACACCGACGCAGCCGTCGTCGGCTTCGAATGTCGCGGACTGCAGTTTGCCTTGCGAGACCAGCCTCGCGAAGTGATCTCCGATGCCCGCTGCCGCTGCCGCCATGGCCGAGCTTCGCATGGCGATGGTGTCAGCGCCGTCGTCGCTGCCCCCGGATTCCTTGTTCGCCGCGACAACCAGCCCATCACGGCTGGTGATGACAGCATGCTGCACGTCGCCGATCTCGTCGCAGGCCCGTTGTAGCAGGGCTCCGACGAGGATCGGATCTTGCAGGACGACGTCGTGGCGTTGGGAGCCACCGCTCATACGGCGACAACTTGCTCAATGCGACGAAGTTGGTGACGAGCCAGCGCCAGGTTTGCTCGCGACCTGTCGAGTACCAGGTACAGGAAGAACTCGGCGTCGTTGATCTTTTTGAGCGGCATGATGATGTGGAATTGCGCTCCGAGCGTCACCAAGATGTCTTCTACCGCGTCGTTGAGCTGCAGGCCCTCGATCGCGCGTTGCTTCGCGCGCAATACTTCGGTGTTCAACGCACCGGCCAGTTCGAGGTCGAAAAGAGAACTCCCCCCCTGCTTGGCCAGCAACATGCCAGTTCGAAAATCGACCAGGGCGATACCGATCGCGCCGTCCACGCTCATACCATCGCGCAACGCGTCATCAAGCTTCATCAAAGACTCCCAGGCAGCCCTACACACCAGAGGCCGCTGCCTCCACGGCTGGGGATACCCATTGACAGTTCCGCCTCATCGCGCGAGATGGCCTCGCTGTGACAGCGCGAGACAGAGAATTCCGACAAACCATGCGCCACACCAACGGTACAGACTGGTCTGTCGCCGGAAGGGCAGTGAGAGCGTAACAAAGCAACGAGCACGTAGCCAGTGCTAGAGAATGAAAGGCAGAGTTGGCAATTCGGGCGAGAAGCGCGGTAGCTGGGACCTCTGCTCAGATGACTGTAGGTCCGGCCCGGAAAACAGAAACGGCGCCGCTCCCGAAGGAGCGGCGCCGTTCTCGGCGATTCAGCGAATCACTTGATGATCTTCGTGACGCGACCGGCGCCGACGGTGCGGCCACCCTCGCGGATCGCGAAGCGCAGACCCTCGTCCATGGCGACCGGCTGGATCAGCTTGACCGACATCTCGGTGTTGTCACCGGGCATGACCATCTCGGTGCCCTCGGGCAGGGTCACAACGCCCGTCACGTCAGTCGTACGGAAGTAGAACTGCGGACGGTAGTTGTTGAAGAACGGGGTGTGGCGGCCACCCTCGTCCTTCGACAGGATGTACGCCTGGCCCTCGAACTCGGTGTGCGGGGTGGTGGTGCCCGGCTTCACGACGACCTGGCCGCGCTCCACGTCCTCACGCTTCAGACCACGAACCAGCAGACCGACGTTGTCGCCCGCCTGGCCCTGGTCCAGCAGCTTGCGGAACATCTCGACACCGGTGACGGTGGTCTTGGTGGTCTTCTCGCGGATGCCGACGATCTCGACTTCCTCGTTCACGTTGATCACGCCACGCTCGACACGACCGGTGACCACGGTGCCACGACCGGTGATGGTGAAGACGTCCTCGATCGGCATCAGGAACGGCTTGTCGGTCTCGCGAACCGGGTCCGGGATCGACTCGTCGACCGCGGCCATCAGCTCCAGCACCGACTCCGCCCACTTCGGGTCGCCCTCGAGCGCCTTCAGACCGGAGACCCGCACGACCGGCGCGTCCTCGTCGAACTCCTGCGAGGCCAGCAGCTCACGGACCTCCATCTCGACGAGCTCGAGGATCTCCTCGTCGTCGACCATGTCGGCCTTGTTCAGCGCGACCAGGATGTAGGGCACGCCGACCTGACGGGCGAGCAGCACGTGCTCACGGGTCTGCGGCATCGGGCCGTCGGTGGCGGCGACCACGAGGATGGCGCCGTCCATCTGCGCCGCACCGGTGATCATGTTCTTGATGTAGTCGGCGTGACCCGGGGCGTCGACGTGCGCGTAGTGGCGCTTCTCGGTCTGGTACTCGACGTGGGAGATGTTGATCGTGATACCACGAGCCTTCTCCTCCGGCGCCTTGTCGATCTGATCGAACGCGAAGCTCTCGTTCAGATCCGGGTACTTGTCAGCCAGCACCTTGGTGATCGCTGCGGTCAGCGTGGTCTTGCCGTGGTCGACGTGACCGATGGTGCCGATGTTGACGTGCGGCTTCGTCCGCTCGAACTTCGCCTTCGCCACTTCTTTGTCCTCCTGGACTTGTTGGTGCGTGCAATTGCAGCAGTGCGGGGGTCATCCCCGCGGACAACGGGGAAAGGGTTTACAAACGCCCGGGAGCGATTTACTCGCCGGTCGCCTTGGCGATGATCTCCTTCGACACGTTGGCCGGAACCTCCGCGTACGAGTCGAACACCATGGAGTAGTTCGCCCGGCCCTGGGTCTTCGACCGCAGGTCACCGATGTAACCGAACATCTCCGAGAGCGGAACCAGCGCCTTGACGACACGGGCACCACTGCGTTCCTCCATGGCCTGGATCTGACCACGGCGGGAGTTCAGGTCGCCGATCACATCGCCCATGTAGTCCTCGGGCGTCGTGACCTCGACCGCCATCATCGGCTCGAGGATCACCGGACCGGCCTTGCGGGCCGCTTCCTTGAGCGCTTGCGCGCCCGCGATCTTGAACGCCATTTCCGACGAGTCGACGTCGTGGTAGGCGCCGTCGAGCAGCGTGACCTTCAGGTTCACCAGCGGGTAGCCGGCGAGCACACCGTACTGCATGGCGTCCTGGGCACCGGCATCCACCGAAGGGATGTACTCCTTCGGCACGCGGCCACCGGTGACCTTGTTCTCGAACTCGTAGTGCGCGCCGTCCTCGCCGACGAACGGCTCCAGCGCGATGATCACCTTCGCGAACTGGCCGGAACCACCGGTCTGCTTCTTGTGCGTGAACTCGAGCTTCTCGACCGGCTTGGTGATCGTCTCGCGGTAGGCCACCTGCGGCTTACCGACGTTCGCCTCGACCTTGAACTCGCGCTTCATGCGGTCGACCAGGATGTCGAGGTGCAGCTCGCCCATACCGCCGATGACGGTCTGGCCGGTCTCCTGGTCGAGCTTGACAGAGAAGGTCGGGTCCTCTTCGGAAAGACGCTGGATCGCGGTGCCCAGCTTCTCCTGGTCGGACTTGGTCTTCGGCTCGATGGAAACCTCGATGACCGGGTCCGGGAAGGTCATGGACTCGAGCACGATCTGGTTCTGCGGATCGCACAGGGTGTCACCGGTGGTGGTGTCCTTGAGGCCGATGACCGCGTAGATGTGACCGGCCGAGGCCGCGCCGACCGGGTTCTCCTTGTTGGAGTGCATCTGGAACAGCTTGCCCAGACGCTCCTTCTTGCCCTTGGTCGAGTTGATGACCTGGGCGCCGGAGTCGACCTTGCCGGAGTACACGCGGACGTAGGTCAGCTTGCCGAAGAACGGGTGCACCGCGATCTTGAACGCCAGCGCCGCGAACGGCTCGTCGGCGCTCGGCTTGCGGCTGAGCAGCTGGTCTTCCTTGCCGGGCACGTGGCCGGTGGTGGCCTCCACGTCGAGCGGGGAGGGCAGGTAGTCGATGACCGCGTCCAGCATGGGCTGGACACCCTTGTTCTTGAACGCCGAGCCACACAGCACCGGGTAGAGCTCGGAGGTCACCGTGAGCTTGCGGATGGCGCCCTTGATCTCCTCGACGGTCAGCTCTTCGCCGCCGAAGAACTTCTCCAGCAGCGCCTCGTCCGACTCGGCGACGGTCTCCAGCAGTTCCTGGCGGTACTGCTCGGCCCGCTCCTTCAGGTCGTCCGGGATCTCGACGACCTCGTACTGCTCACCGAGCTTGGTCTCGCCACGCCAGACCTTGGCGTTGTTCTCGACCAGGTCGACGATGCCTTCGAAGGTGTCCTCCGCGCCGATCGGCAACTGGATGACCAGCGGCTTGGCGCCGAGGCGGTCCTTGATGGTCTGCACGGTGAAGTAGAAGTCCGCACCGAGCTTGTCCATCTTGTTGACGAAGCAGATTCGCGGCACGTCGTACTTGTCCGCCTGACGCCACACCTGCTCGGACTGCGGCTCGACGCCCTCCTTGCCGTCGAACACCGCGACGGCGCCGTCGAGCACGCGCAGCGACCGCTCCACCTCCACGGTGAAGTCGACGTGCCCGGGGGTGTCGATGATGTTGATCTGGTTGTCTTTCCAGAAGCATGTGGTAGCCGCGGAGGTGATGGTGATACCACGCTCCTGCTCCTGCTCCATCCAGTCCATCGTGGCGGCGCCGTCGTGGACCTCACCGATCTTGTACGTGATGCCGGTGTAGAAGAGGATGCGTTCAGTTGTGGTCGTCTTGCCCGCATCGATGTGGGCCATGATGCCGATGTTGCGGACCTTGTTCAGGTCGGTGAGCACGTCCTGTGCCACGGAAATCTTCCCCGCTCGTAGCTAGTTGGGATTATCGGGGACGACCCTGTGGTCGCCTCTATGTCAACGCCGGAAGCGGCCGGTGAGTGCCGCCTCCGGCTGTGCCTCCCGACCCAGACGACGGGCCGGGCAGACGTCACCAGCGGTAGTGCGCGAAGGCCCGGTTGGACTCGGCCATCTTGTGGGTGTCCTCGCGGCGCTTGACCGAGGCGCCGAGGCCGTTGCTGGCGTCGAGCAGTTCGTTGGCCAGGCGCTCGACCATGGTCTTCTCTCGGCGCGCCCGCGAGAAGTTGACCAGCCAGCGCAGGGCCAGGGTGTTGGCGCGGCCCGGACGGACCTCGACCGGGACCTGGTAGGTGGCGCCACCGACACGGCGGGGCTTCACCTCCAGCGACGGCTTCACATTGTCCAGCGCGCGCTTGAGGGTGACGACCGGGTCGGTGCCGGTCTTCTCCCGCGCCTGCTCCAGCGCACCGTAGACGATGCGCTCGGCGGTGGACTTCTTGCCGTCCAGCAGGATCTTGTTGACCAGCTGAGTGACCAGCGGCGAACCGTAGACCGGGTCGTTGATCAGCGGACGCTTGGGTGCGGGGCCCTTGCGTGGCATATCAGCTCTTCTCCTTCTTGGCGCCGTAGCGGCTGCGGGCCTGCTTGCGGTTCTTCACACCCTGGGTGTCGAGCGAGCCGCGAATGATCTTGTAACGAACACCGGGGAGGTCCTTCACACGACCGCCGCGCACGAGCACCATCGAGTGCTCCTGCAGGTTGTGCCCCTCGCCCGGGATGTAGGCCGTGACCTCGACCGAGCTGGTCAGGCGAACACGCGCGACCTTACGCAGCGCGGAGTTCGGCTTCTTCGGGGTCGTGGTGTACACGCGGGTGCACACGCCACGACGCTGCGGGCTCCCTTTCAGGGCCGCGGTCTTCGTCTTGGCGACCTTGTCGCGGCGACCCTTGCGGACCAGCTGGTTGATGGTTGGCATAGACCGGCTTTCCTTATTAGTTGACGCGGTGTGTGGACTTCATGTCTGTTTTGAGTTCGCGGCGCTCCCGGGGCCCTTCGTGGAGGCAAGCTTCCGCTTCCGGGCCCGTCGTTCACACCGCTGTCATCGAGCTTTCACTCGCACGTCCGGCCACGTTTCTCGCGTCCCGAGGTCGGGCGTGTCGCGCGCGGCGCGGAGCCCAGATTCCGGGCACGCTGGAGGCGTCGGCCGCTCTCGCTGGCCTACGGTCACGCACGAACTTGCCCGCATGCTTCCGGGCACAGCGATCCACGATACCCGTGGCCGGGACACAGGGTCAAAGCGGGTCGGTTCGACGATCGTCTACCTGGCCAGGTTCAGGGTCAGTTCCATCAGCTTCTTCGCCGCGTCGCACGGATCGGGGTGCGCCGAGCCGGGGCGGTAGTTGATCCACCAGCCGATCACGCCGTTGTCCGGCGCGCTCGCCGTCGTACCGCAGGAGTCCGGGTCCTTCGGCCTGCGGATCTGCAACGCCAGCGAACTCTGGATGGTGATGTTGGTGGTCTCGTAGCCGAGTTTGTTGTTCGTCTGCTTCTCGTTGCTGAGCGTCCCGTTCTCGTACCAGTTGAGCGTGGCCATCCCGTTGCCGCCGGGCGCGCCGAGCAGGTCCCACATGCACACCGCGCCGAAGAACGACTCGCTGACCGTGACGCCCTCGCCGATGGCCTTGCCGATCTGGTCTTCGGACAGAATCTGGCATTCGCGCAGCAACTTGTCCAGCCTGGTGTTGACCGGCTGGCTTCCGCCCACCGGCTGTGGCGAACCGGGTACCACTTGACCACAGCCACCCACTGACAGCGCCACCGCCACCACGGCCACAGCGCCACGCCCGCGCAGGACTCGTCGCACGTTCATGCCCTCTCCCTCACTGCATCCGCTGCAGAGTCAGCTCGGCGAGAGCGCGGCTGCGGTCGCACGGATTGCCGGAGACCGTGCCGAATTGTCCGATGTTCGTCGACCACTCGAAGAAATCGTCACCGAGTTGCACCGCCAGATCGCAGATCTGACCATTCGGATCCAAGGCGGCGAACCCCTCGCGTCCACCGATCTTTATCGGATCGGGGGCTCGCCCGTTCACGGTCACCCACGCCCGCTCACGCTCGATCGGACTGCCTCGATAGGAAGCGAAAGTTATACTGGGCGAACCGATTCCAGCCGACTGCCAGTTGCAGCCGACGGAATTGCGGAACGCCCCGGAGATCCGGCCGAGACCGCCGAGGGTGCGCACCTCGTCGTCGGTCACGTGCCCACACTCCCCGACGAACGGCCCCAACGCCACCACTTTGGGTGCCGGACGCGACGGGCCGGGGTCCTCGGAGTCCCCGCCCGAACCGCAACCCGCCAGTGCGAGCACCAAGGCTGTCGCGGTCACGACCGCCGACTTGATCCGCATGGGAGGAACTCTACCGATTACGCGCCGGACGGACCGTCCGACGAACCCGGCCCGGCGCCGCGGCGAGCGACAGCCGCCGCTGCGCCGAGCTTCGATTACAAATTGCCGCGAGCTTGCTGTTCGCGCTCGATCGCCTCGAACAGCGCTTTGAAGTTGCCCTTGCCGAAGCCGAGGGAGCCGTGGCGTTCGATGAGTTCGAAGAAGACCGTGGGACGGTCGGTGAGCGGTCTGGTGAAGATCTGCAACAGGTAGCCGTCCTCGTCGCGGTCGACCAGGACGCCGCGGCGCTGGAGTTCGTCGACCGGGACGCGGACCCGGCCGATCCGGGCGCGCAATTCGGGGTCCTCGTAGTAGGCCGCCGGCGTCTCCAGGAACTCGACACCCTCCCGGCGCAAGGCGTCCACGCAACCGAGGATGTCGCCGGTGGCGAGCGCGATGTGCTGGACGCCCGGGCCACGGTAGAACTCCAGGTACTCATCGATCTGCGAGCGCTTCTTGCCGACGGCGGGCTCGTTGAGCGGGAACTTCACCCGATGGTTGCCGTTGGCGACGACCTTGCTCATCAGCGCCGAGTACTCGGTGGCGATGTCGTCGCCGACGAACTCGGCCATGTTGGTGAAGCCCATGACGCGCCGATAGAACTCGACCCACTCGTCCATCCGCCCCAGTTCGACGTTGCCCACGACGTGGTCGATCGCCTGGAACAAGCGCGTGGGCGCGCCGTC
The DNA here is from genome assembly GCF_052545135.1 of Nocardia aegles. Classification (NCBI taxonomy): domain Bacteria; kingdom Bacillati; phylum Actinomycetota; class Actinomycetes; order Mycobacteriales; family Nocardiaceae; genus Nocardia; species Nocardia aegles. The sequence goes on along the minus strand of NZ_JBQWRI010000005.1, from coordinate 420,285 downwards.
GCGCCGCTGGTAGTCGGAGCGCCGAGCGATATAGCCGGGCAGGTAGGGCCCGTAGTAGCCGGAACGGTCGACCAGGGTGTGCCTGGTATCGCCATAGGTGGCCAGCGCGGCCGAGCGGACCGTGCCGAAGTCGTCGGTCTCGTCGTGCGGTTCGACCAGGACGGTGGCGCCGTGGCCGCGCGCCCAGGCCACGCAGCGGTCGACGTCAGGGACTTCCAGGGCGATGTCGACCACGCCGTCGCCGTGCCGATCGTGGTGGGCGACCAGCGGGCTGTCCGGGTCCACCGCTCCGGTGATCACGAAACGCGCCGCGCCGCTGCGCAGGACGAACGCCTTGTGGTCGCGATTGCCGGTCTCCGGACCGGAATAGGCCTCCAACCGCATGCCGAAGGCGGATTCCAGGAAGTGCGCGGTCTGGGTGGCGTTGCCCACCACCCAGACCAGAGCGTCCCACCCGATGACCGGAAACGGGTCACCGCTGTTGTCATGGTCCACCAGCCCCACGAGCGTGCGCAGCTCGCCGTCGCTGGGAACGGCGCCGGACCGGGTGTCCTGGAGGTGCTCGATGGTCATGTTCCAAGGAAATCGCCGGTTCCGCCGGGTAGGCAACAGCGCCGATTCCCGATAGTCAGTGTGGCGAATTCGGCTAGGAAGTACCGGGCCATGCTGGACAATTTGAATAGCATGAGCGGGCCGGGCAGCAAGCTCGGCCCGCGTGTTGCGAACGGAGGCCGTCATGGCGCGCACATCGGCGAAGCTCGACGAACTCGATCTCGCCATCCTGACCGCGATGCACGAGTACCAGAAAGCGGGCATTCTCGAACTGTCCCGCCGGACCAGAGTGGCCAGGGCCACCGTGCAGTCCCGGATCGCGCGCATGGAGGAGTCCGGTGTGATCGCCTCCTACGACCCGCAGATCGACGTCACCGCGGCGGGTTTCGATGTGCAGGCCTTCGTCACGCTGGAGATAGCCCAGGGTGCGCTGGATGCGGTGACCGCCGAACTCGACGCCATCCCCGGCGTCCTGGAGGCCTACGCGACCACCGGTACCGGCGACGTGCTGTGCCGGATCGGGGCCGACTCGCACGCGGGGTTGCAAGCCGTCCTGCTGAGCATCGACCGGACCTCCTCGGTGGTGCGCTCGCACAGCGTGATCGTGCTGTCCACCGTGGTGGCACGCCGGGCGCTGCCACTGCTGCGCACGGTGAGCCCGACCGGGACCACCAAAGCGCCCGCCTACCGACCTGCCCGCGAGTCGTAACCGGCCTGGTCAGCTGCACGCCGCGACAGGCCGAATGCGTCAGCGCAGCGTGACCACGACCTTGCCGGTGGCCGTCCGGTTGTCCAGCGAGGCGACCGCCTCCGCGGCCTTGTCCAGCGGGTACAGCACCGGATCCGGCGGCGCGATTTTCCCGGAGGCCAGCAGCGGTTCCACCTCGGCCCACTGCTCCTGCAGATAGCCCGGATGCGACAACACCCATTCGCCCCACGCCGCGCCGGTCACCTCGACGTTCTTCAGCAGCAGCCGGTTGACCTTGACAGTCGGGATCTCCCCGGCGGTGAAGCCGACGACCAGCAACCGGCCGGCCGACGCGAGCGACCGAATGCTGTCGGTGAAACGGTCGCCGCCGACCGGGTCGAGCACGATGTCGACGCCGCGGCCGCCGGTCAGCTCCTGCACCGCCGCCGGCCAGCCATCGGTCAGTACCACATCGGTGGCCCCGTTGGCGCGCGCGACCTCGGCCTTCGCCTCGGTGCTCACCACGGCGATCACCCGGCCGGCCCCGAGCGCGGCCGCCATGCGCAGCGTGGAGGTGCCGATACCGCCCGCGGCGCCGTGCACCAGCACCGTCTCCCCGTGCGCCAGCCTGCCCCGGGTACGCAGGCAGAAGTGCACGGTCAGGTCGTTGAACAGGATGCCGGCGCCGGCCTCGAGCGAGACGTCGTCGGGAAGGCGGAACACCATCTGCGCGGGCACGACGGCGGTCTCGGCCATCGCGTTGCCGAGCATGGTCAGCGCGAGCACCCGGTCACCCGGTCGCACGTGCGCGTCCTCGGGAGCTTCCCGGACGATGCCCGCGACCTCGCCGCCGACGACGAACGGCAATTCCGGCTTCATCTGGTACCGGCCGCGCGTCATCAGCACGTCCGGAAAGGCCACGCCGGCCGCGTGGACATCGATCACGACCCTGCCCGGGAACGCCGCCGGCTCCGGGATGTCCACGATCTGGATCGCCTCCGGCCCCTCCAGCTTGCTGACCTGGGCTGCGCGCATGTGCCGACCTCTCTGTCCTCGCGCCGGCCTGGTCGGCGCCGACGCCACACCGACAACATAACCGGCGCCGTCCGACGATGCCCGTGCGGACGCCCGATTTTGCTATGCTGGCCGCGACCTCACGGTCAGGGAGGGAAGGGGGATTCATGGTCGAGCAAAACCAGTCACAACCTGCGACGACGATGCAAGTCGATCCGGCGGCGCTGCGCTCGTTCGCGCAGACGCTGCGCACGGAGGCCACCTCCGTCGCCGACCTCGGCGGCGGCGAGAGTTTCGGCGCCGTCGTCGGGGCGCTACCCGGCACCGACTTCGGCGCGGCGGCCCAGCGTGCGAACGACGCCGCACACCGCTGCTTGGAGCGGATCGGATCGCGGCTCACCACCATCGCCGACAATCTGCACAACGCGGCGGGCAAGTACGAGCTGGCCGAGGAAGACTTCGCGGCGAAGCTCCGCACCATAGGACTCCAGGTGCCATGACACTGACCATTCCAGACGTCGAGAACTGGCAGCCGGAGCAGCTTTCCGCGGCGGGCGCGCTGGCCGAACGGATGTCGCAGGGCCTGGACACCGCGGTCGGCAAGGGCGCCGACGACACGAAAGCACTCGCCGACGCGAAGCAGTGGTCCGGCTCCGCGGGCGACGCCGCGAGCGCCCGGATGCAGACCGAGAAGATCCGCGCCTCCGCGGTGAGCGCCGCCCTGCTGGAGCTGAAGACGGCGTTCACCACCCAGGTGCAGAACCTCACCGAAGCGAGAGCCAAGGTACTGAGGCTGCGCGACGACGCACTGAACCAGACGCCGCCGTTCGATGTCGCACCCAACGGCACCGTGGACGCCAAGACGCGCATCGACTATCTGCGCTCGCACGCGGACAAGGCCGATGTCGAGGGGCTCGTGTTCGAGGAGGCACTACAGGCGGCCTCGCGGACGTGGGAGCTGACCAACGCCTTGAAGACCGCAAACGATGTGGCGAATCAAGCGAAGACGCAGGTCGAGGGCGCGGTCGGGAAGTTGGATGCGGCGTTCGCCGGGCTCGGTGAGCCCGGTTCCGGCGTGCCCACGGTCCCCACCACGCCCGCGGCCACCGCACCGGTCGCCGCGTCGGGGACCCCGGTCGCCGCACCTTCGTCGCACCAATCGAGCCAGCTGACGTCCGGGCACCACAATTCGGGAACACCGGGCAACCACAATTCGGGAACACCGGGCAACCACAATTCGGGAACACCGGGCATCTCCTCGGACACGCCGTACCACGGCGGCCCGAGTTCGTCCGCGCCGACCGGCCCCATGCCGACCGGTGAGGTCGCGCAATGGATCGCCGAGGCGAAGCAGAAGCTCATCGCCATGGGATACGACCCGGCGGAGATCGACGAGCGGGCCATCGCCCTGATCATCGAGCACGAGTCCGCGGGCAATCCGTACGCGGAGAACCGCTGGGACAGCAACTGGGTAGCCGGGCATCCGTCGAAGGGTCTGATGCAGACCATCGACAGCACGTTCGACGCCTACAAGGCTCCCGGCCACGACGACATCTGGAACCCGGTGGACAACATCATCGCCGGCGTGCGGTACTCGATCGACCGCTACGGTTCGCTCGGCAACGTCCCCGGTGTCGCCGCCGTGAACTCGGGCGGCGCGTACCAGGGTTACTGACCCGCTCACGGCCACGACCCAGTGCCCGTCCGGCCGCCCAGCCACGCAAGACCCCATTTTTGCTGGCCCATATCCCGGCAGACGGACTATTAAGGAGGTAGGGACGGCTCCGACGCGAGGGTGTGATGTATGCCCCGTAAAGTCGTCACAACAGCACCGCACGAAGAAAACGCGGCACACCGTGCAGCGCGAGGAGCACAAGTGTCACTCGATCAGCCACTCGCCCCGCTTCCCCAGGAGGGCATGGGCTTTGCTTCGGCGTGGCCCGTCCGGGCTGGCGATGTGGATCCCTACAACCGGTTGCGGTTCGACGCCGTCGCCCGCTACCTGCAAGATATCGCCTGGGAAAACCTGCATTCGACGTTCTTCCACCGGACCGACCCGAACTGGATCGTCCGGCGCACGGTGATCGACGTGATCCGGCCCATCCTGTGGCCGGATGAGGTGCGGCTGCTGCGATGGTGCTCGGCGATGTCCACCCGGTGGACCAACATGCGCGTGCGGATCACCAGCGGCAACGGCGGGCTGATCGAGACCGAGGGCTTCTGGATCAATATCAGCGAGTCCACCGGCATGCCCGCGCGGATCAGCGACGAGGGCCTCGCCTACCTCGCCCGCACTTCCAGCGAGCAGCGCTTGCGGTGGCGGCCCTACCTGACCGACGCCACCCCACCGGAGTCGGACACCGATTTACCGTTCCCGGTGCGCGCCACCGATATCGACCAGTACAACCACGTCAACAACGCCTGCTACTGGCAAGCGGTGGAACAATTCCTGGTCGAATATCCCAAGTTGCTCGCGGGTCCGCATCGCGCGGTGATCGAATATGTGGCGCCGGTGCTGGCACGCCAGCACGTCAGCGTGCGCAGCCGGTACGAACCCGGGGACCGGACCGGCCAGCCGGTGCTGCGGCTGTGGTTCGTGGTCGGCGGGACCACCACGACGGTGGTCCGCATCATGCCCCTTCCCGCCTCTCCGGGTATTTAGGCCGTACCAGTCAGGTGACGCGGGATTCGCGTTCAGGTCCTGCGTGGGGTGCCGCTCGTTTTTGGGCGTACCCGGTGAGTTGTCAGTCCGGCATCGTCAGTCGCGGGCGGCTTTGAGCAGGTCTTCGCGGGTGGTGAACTTGACCCGCGGGCGGCCTGCGGACTTGCCCGCGGACTTTTCCGCCTGGTCGATCGCGCGCCAGCCCGCCCGGTCCACCAAGTCGGCCTGACGCTCGGCGAGCAGCGCCTTCAGCGCGGCGCGGTCGGCCTGCGGCGCGGCGAGTTTGCCCGCGGTGAAGTCGGCGAGCAGCAGCTCCACCGTCTCCTCGGCGTCGGTCCGGTTGGAACCGATGACGCCGCGTGGTCCCCGCTTGATCCATCCGCTGACGTACACGCCGCTCAGCAGCGTCCCGTCGTCGCCGACGACCCGGCCGTGCTCGTTCGGCACGACGCCGCGCCGCTCGTCGAACGGCAGCTCGCCGATCCGCTCGCCGCGGTAGCCGATGGAGCGCAGCACCAGCGAGGTCTCGATGCTCTCGGTGCGGTCGGTCGGCCGCGCCACGAGCTGACCGTCTTCTTCGAACAACTCGTTGTGCACGATCTCGACGGACTCCACCCGATCGGTGCCGGTGAGCGCGGTGGGCGAGGTCAGATAGCGGAACACGATCCGCCGGTTGCCCTCGGCCCTGCGACCACCCGCGTACTCCTTGGCCAGGGTGTATTTCAACGCCAACGACGGCTCGATCTCCGGGTCGTCCACGATCGCCCGGCCGGCGTGGTCGAGTTCCAGATCGGTCTCGTCCACGACGACGTCCACGCCCTTCAGATGCGCGAGCGCGAGGAACTCCGGCGAGGTGTAGGCCGCTTGCAGCGGGCCGCGCCTGCCGAGCACGACGACCTCGCGGATAGTGCTTCGCCGCAGAGCATCCAGCGCGTGATCGGCGATGTCGGTCTTGGCGAGTTCATCCGGATCGACGGTCAGCACGCGCGCGACGTCCAAGGCGACGTTGCCGTTGCCGACGATCACCGCACGCTCGCCGGACAGGTCGAAGGTCCGGTCGGCGTAGTCGGGATGACCGTTGTACCAGGCGACGAATTCGGTGGCGGAGTGGCTGCCCGGCAGGTCTTCGCCCGGGACGCCCATCCTGCGATCGCTCGCGGCGCCGACCGCGTAGATCACGGCGTGGTGGTGGCGCAGCAGTTCCTCGTGCGAGATGTGCGTGCCCACTTCGACATTCAAGTAGTACTGCAGCGTCTCGCGGCGAAACGCGGACTCGAACATGCCCGAGATCGTCTTGGTGCCGGGATGGTCGGGCGCGACACCCGCCCGCACCAGACCCCACGGGGTGGGCAGCCGGTCGAACATCTCGACTTCCACGTCGGCCCTGCGCAGCAGTTCGTCGGCCGCGTAGCAGGCGGCGGGCCCGGCGCCGACGATCGCGACGCGCAGGGTGCCCAGCTCCTTCGGCGGACGCGAGGGCGTGACGATCGGATCGAAGTTCGATTCCAGCGGATGCCGTTGGAAATAGGCCGCGTTGATGTCGCGGAATCGCGCCAGCGAAGCGGTCAGGTCGTCCTCGGAGAAGATGGCCTCCACCGGACACGCGTCGACACAGGCGCCGCAGTCGATACAGGTGTCGGGGTCGATGTAGAGCATCTCGGTCGTCGCGAACTCCGGCTGGTCCGGGGTGGGACGGATGCAGTCGACCGGGCACTCGGAGACGCAGCTGGCGTCGTTGCAACAGCGCTGCGTGATTACGTAGGCCATATTGTGCTGATCCTCGAAGAAGTACGTGGGCTGTGGCCACCCAGGGGTTGTGGTGGACAGATAAGGCGTCCGCCGCGAGGGTCGCTCCCGGCAGCTCGTCATGTGGTGCCGCTTTCAGTTTGCCTCGAGTGTGGTCGAGACCTCTCGCCCAGAGGGGCTTACCGTATCTCCATGGCGCGGACTCTGATCCTGATGCGGCACGGCAAGTCGGCCTACCCGGACGGCGTCGACGATCACGAGCGACCGCTGGCGCCGCGGGGCAGGCGCGAGGCCGGACTCGCGGGCGAGTGGTTGCGCGCGACCCAGCCGCCGATCGATGCCGTGCGCTGCTCCACCGCCACGCGAACCAGGCAGACGCTGTCGGCCACCGGCGTAGCGGCGCCGGTCGTCTTCGAGCCCGGGATCTACGGGGCGACGCCGGAAACGCTCATCGAACTCGTCCGCCTCAGCGCCGACGACGTGACGACACTGCTGGTGATCGGTCACGCGCCGGGCATGCCGTGGACGGCGTGGGAGCTGGCGAGCAATCGCGACAGCGCCCCGGCGGTCGACCTCAGCCGGAAGTTCCCGACTTCAGCGCTGGCGGTACTGCGTTTCGACCGCGATTGGACCGACGTCGATCCGGGTACCGGCGAGCTGGTGCAATTCCACATCCCGCGCTGACCGCACGCGATTCGCCACGCGCGGTCAGCGCAGTAATCTGCCGCCGACCACGACGACCGCACCGAGCACGAGCAGCAGCGCGAACGCGGCGAGTCCGCCGAACAACCACCACACCACGCCGAGCGCGAGCGCGAACGGCGCGACCGCTATCGCAGTGATCACCGGGCTCTCCTTGACCGTCGCCCAGGCCGAACGGGCCCTGATCCGGTCGATGTCCTTTCCAGGCATGTGCCCAGGGTAGGCCGGAAACGGGGAGTTTGTCGGTGCCCGGTGGAATGCTCGCCCAATGGATTGGAAAATCGAGCTCGTCGCCATCCCGGTAACCGATGTCGACCGCGCCAAGAATTTCTACACCAAGATCGGCTTCAACGCCGACCACGACTACCGGGTGAACGAGAACCTGCGCTTCGTCCAGCTGACTCCGCCCGGGTCCGGCTGCTCGATCTGTCTCGGTGAGGGCATCACCGACGCGGCGCCGGGCAGCGTGCGGGGCATGCAGATGGTGGTCGCCAGCGCGGAGGACGCCTACCGGCAGTTGATCGCCGCCGGCGTGGACGCCACACCCGTCGAAGATCTCGGCTGGGGTCTGTTCACCTTCTTCGCCGATCCGGACGGCAACAAATGGGCCGTCCAACAACTGCCCGACTACAGCGGCTGACCGGCACGCGTCGATCCGCCCGGAGCACGTGCCCTACCACGCCGACGTCGAGCTCCACTTCGATCGGCAGCGCTGGTTGCTCGCGGGTGGCGGGGCACCGGTCCCGCGGAGACCGCGACGGCCGAGAGACACGGAGAATCGGTCTTGCTTGGAGCACACTCCAGGTGATTAGCGTCGTCAGTGTTCAAGAGAAGGGCGAGTGCAGTGAACGAGCGTCAGCGAGTGAACCGCGTCAGCGAGACCCGGTCATGAGCGAAACCGCGTCTCCGGTGACCGCGAGCGACGACTGGCAGCTGCCGCGGTATTCGATCGGCGAGGTGTCCGAGCGTTCGGGCCTGAGCCGCGATACGTTGCGCTGGTACGAGCGGATCGGACTGATGGACTACATCGGCCGCGACCACTCCGGCAAGCGCCGGTTCAGCGACCGGGATCTGGAATGGCTGGCGCTGATCCGGCGGCTGCGCACGACCGGCATGTCGGTGGCGGACATGGTTCGCTACGCCGAGCTCGTGCGGACGGGAGACGCCACGCTCCCGCAACGGCTGGAGATGTTCCGGGACACCCGTGCCGAGGTACTCGCCAAGATCGATGAACTTCGTCAGACCCTGGCCGTGCTGGACTACAAGATCGCCCTGTACGAGGGCCAACTCGACGTGGACCGGCCGGCCGTGGTCACCGCGCACGACAGTGAAGGGATCAAGCTATGACAAGCACGGACAGTCTGCCCACCGCCACCCTGGGAACCAGCGGCATCGAGGTGGGGGCGCAGGGTCTGGGCTGTATGGGCATGAGCGAGTTCTACGGGCCCAGCGATCTCGCCGAATCCAGGGCGACGCTGGATCGGGCGCTGGAACTGGGCGTCACCCTGTTCGACACGGCCGATGTGTACGGCTCCGGGCACAACGAGGAATTCCTCAGCGATTTCGTCGGCGCCGAGCGCGACCGGCTGGTGATCGCCACCAAGTTCGGAATCGTCCGCAAGGCCGATGACCCGGCCTACCGGGGCTTCGACAACTCCCCCGCCTACATCGGCGCCGCGGTGGAGGGCAGCCTGCGCAGGCTGCGGGTGGACACCATCGACCTGTACTACATGCACCGCAAAGACCCCGCCGTGCCGATCGAGGACACGGTCGGCGCGATGGCGGAACTGGTGCGCGAAGGCAAGGTCCGCGCTCTCGGCCTGTCCGAGGTGACGGGTTCCGAACTGCGAGCGGCGCACGCGGTGCACCCGATCGCAGCCGTGCAGTCGGAATGGTCGCTGTTCTCCCGCGACGTCGAGCGCACCGTGGTGCCGGCGGCGGCGGAGCTGGGTGTGACCTTCGTGCCGTACTCGCCGCTGGGTCGCGGCTTGCTGACCGGGTCGTTCACCGGCACCGTGGACACGAGCGATTTCCGGTCCACGATGCCGCGTTTCACCGGCGAGAACGCGGTGCGCAACGCCGAGTTGCTCGGCCCGCTGCGGGCCATCGCCGAGGCACGCGGCATCACCCTGGCGCAGGTCGCGCTGGCCTGGGTGCACGCCCAGGCCGGTGTGCACGACCTCGCGGTGGTCCCGATTCCCGGCACCCGCAGCCGCACCCGGCTCGCCGACAACGTGGCCGCCGCGGCCATCTCGCTCACCGCCGACGAGCTGGCGACGCTGGAGCCGATCGCAAGTCAGGTCATCGGCACCCGGTACGCGGACATGTCTTTCACGTCGGCGGGCCGGGAGTAACCCCCACCCACGAAGTCAGGAGACGCTCATGTCGACGTTGACGCTCAACGTCCGATTCACCGCCAAGCCGGGCCGCGAGACGGAGGTGAAGGACCTGCTGCAAGGCATGATCCAGCCGACGCTCGCCGAGGAGGGCTGCATCCGTTACGAGCTCTACCTGCATCCCACCGACGAGAGCCGGATGGTGCTGCTGGAGGAGTGGGCCGACGAGGACGCCCTGGCCGCGCACTTCCAGACGCCGCACCTGAAGGCCTTGGCCACGGCGTTGCAGGACGTTCTGGTCGAACCGTTCCAGCTGCGACGGTTCACCGAGATCGGCTGAGCGCGCGGCGGTGGTCCGGGGTTGTGCGCAGTCTCGGACCACCGCAGGCTGCCTTCGACTTCCCGGACCGGGACGACACTCACCCGGACCGAAGTCCGCTTGTCCGGTCGCGCGATCTGCGCTGTTCACCGGCGACGGCTAGCATCGCACGAATATGAGCCCCGAAGCACCGCGAGATCGCGTCTGGATCGACAAGCGGACATGCCCGCGTTCCGCGTGCTGAACAGCGTCGCGAGCGAAGTCAGGGCCGCCGCGGCGGGGTCGGCGCCCGGTCCGCGCACGGAAGGAGAAGGGAACCATGACCGAATCGGCTTCGGAATCCAAGGTCGTCCGCGATGACGAGCGGCATCGCTACGAAGTGTTCTACGGCGGCGAGATGGCCGGCTTCGCCGACTACGAGGAACGTGACGACGAAACGGTGTTCACCCACACTGAGATCGACGGCGCGTTCTCCGGGAAGGGCCTCGGCTCGGTGCTGGCCAAGAGCGCGATCGAGGATGTTATCGCGCGGGGGCGGGTGATCCGTCCGGTGTGCCCGTTCATCAAGGCGTACCTGGACAAGCACGCCGACTACGACAAGCACGTGATCGGCAAGGGCGTCGATCGGTGAGCGATCTGGATCCGCGCCCGGCCGAGACGCTGTGTGAGCCCGCGCCGGGCCCCGGCCCAGTCGCGGAGCGGTATCCGGCCCGCGAGGTGCCGCTCGGCGGCGTGCGCGGCGTGTACGTCGAACGCGTCCTGCCGCAACGCGATCTGCCTACCGTCGGCGCGTGGTGCTTCCTGGACCACTTCGGTTCGCCGACGGTCACCAAGACCGATGCGCCGCCGGACATCGATCCGCATCCACACATCGGCCTGCAAACGGTGACCTGGCCGTTCGAAGGACGTATCCGGCATCGCGACTCGGTCGGGTCGGATGTGGAGATCGAACCCGGTCAGCTGAACCTGATGACCTCAGGGCGCGGCATCGCTCATTCCGAGTACGTCGTGCCCGGTGCTCCGGCCGGGCACGGCTTGCAGCTGTGGATCGCGCTGCCGGGCGACCACACCGGCATCGCCCCGCATTTCGAGCAGCACCGGGAACTGCCGGTCGTCGAGACGCCCGGCCTGCGGGCGATCGTGCTGATCGGATCACTGGCCGGACAAACCTCGCCCGCCATCGCCTACACGCCCATCGTCGGCGCCGACGTGCGGCTCGAGCCCGGAGCCGATGTCGCACTGCCGCTCGACCCTCGATTCGAGCACGCTGTGCTGGTGATCGAGGGCGAGCTGACCGTCGCGGGAAACGAACTCGCTCCCGGACCGCTGCTGTATGTGGGCACCGAACGCGACGAACTCCGGCTCACCAGTTCCGGCGGCGCGCACTTCGCCTTGATCGGCGGGGAGCCGTTCGGCGAGGAGCTGGTGATGTGGTGGAACTTCGTCGGCCGCGGTCACGAGGACATCGTCGCCGCCCGCGCCGATTGGGAGAATCACGATGTCACGCGATTCGCCGACATCGCGGGCCACACTCCGCAGCAGCGCATACCCGCGCCGCCGCTGCCCGGACTGCACCTGAAGCCGCGCAAGCGCCGGATCGGCCCGGCCCGGGACTGAATCGAATCGCCGGCTCACCCGGCTCCGCCGTGCAAGCTCTGCCGGCGCCACGGCATTGCGATCCAGAGCCCGAGCGCGCTTCGGCTCCGCTCCCGCGACCGGAGCCGAAGCGCACGGGCTCAGCTGCGGGCGAGCAGCGCGTCCAGTGCGCGGTAGCTCTCGTTGAGCCCGGATTCCATGCCGGACTCCAGCATTCCGTCGCGCTCCTGGGGCGTGTGGAACTGGCTGTCGGTGACCACCTTGGTGCGGCCGCCGCCGAGATCGACGAAGCTGACGCTGTCGATCGCCACGTGGGCGGGCATGCCGTCCCACTCGAAGGAGTACACGATGCGCTCCTGCGGGGTGATCTCCCGGAAGCGGCCCTCGAAGCCGTGGGTTTCCCCGTCGGCGTGCTCGACGAAACGCCAATGGCCTCCGGCGCGAAACTCCCAGCGCTCGATGTCGAGCCGGTTGCCGCGACCCCACCACTGGGCGAGCTGTTCGATCCTGCTGTAGGCGGCCCACACCCGCTCGCGCGGTGCGTCGAAGATCCGCTCGATATGGATCGCGCGGTCGGTGTCGGCCGTGATGACGGCGTCGTTCGTGGTTGTGCTCATCGCTGCTGCTCCGTTCGTCCGAGGAATTCGCCGAGACGGTCCAGCCGCGCTTCCACCATCCGCCGGTAGCCCTGCATCCAGGCCACTTCGCGGTCGAAGACGTTGTCGCCGAGGCGGCAGTACCGCACCCGGCCGCGCTTCTCCGTGACCACCATGCCCGCCGCCTCCAGCAACTGGATGTGCTTCTTGATGCCGGTGAGCGTCATCTCGAAGCGCTCCGCCAGTTCGCTGACGGTCGCGGGCCCGCTGCCGAGACGTTCGAGGATGCCACGCCGGGTGGGATCCGCGAGCGCCCCGAAGGAGGCATCCAAGAAGTCATACTGAACCATCTAGTTCAGTGTCGCGCGGAAACGTGCGGCCGTCAAGAGGGAATCGCCCCGCCTGGATCACCGACTCGACCGAGAACTCACACCATCGCGGCGCCGGGATCGCAGCCACCTGGCAAACCCTCCGCATCCACCGAGGCGAAGCGCGACAGCGACTTTCGCCGCCGCACTCGCTGATGAACTCCTCGCGCAACCCTTCTGATCGAGCCCGGCAGGCGGTATCTTGTCCGGACGAACCGGACACGGGCGGGACACGGAAAGAGCACGATGAGGATCTCCCATTTCACCGCGACGACTCTGGTTGCGTTGGCGGCCACCGCACTCACCACGAGCGCCGCGCACGCGCAGCCTGCGCCCGCCGACGCGCCGCTCGACCTGCACGGCACGTTCCACCAGGTCGCCTACGACGTCACCGCAGGCGAAGATCGCCGTGCCGCGGTGGCGACCCTTCAGGACGGAACATTCAAGCTGACCCACGACGACCGGGTGGTGACGGTCGCCGATCGCGCCGGCCAGATCGTCGCCGCGCTGCCGATGACGCTGCGCATCGGGGACCGGCGGGTAGCGCTGCGGCCCGTACTCGAGGACGAGGGCCATCGCCTGACCGTCGCGCCGATCGCCATGACCGACGCGCCGCTGCGCGACGTCGGCGCCCAGGAGCGGTTCTACGCCGAGGCCGAGAAGGTCATGCCGACCATACTGGCGGGCGCAGGCATCGGCGCCGCCATCGGCTTCATCGTCGGATTCCCGCTCGGCCTGTTCGTGATCGACTTCATCACCGTCCCCATCGCCGCGGTCACGGGCGCGGCGATCGGCGCGATGGCCGGGTACGTCATCGGTGGTGGACAGCCCGCCGTCGACGCGGCGCTCGAGTACGTCACCGCGCCCTGATCGAGCCGGTCGCCGGTCATCGGCACCCGCCGACGCGAGCGCTGGGCGGAAGCCTTGGGCGCACTTCGAGTTCGAACGGCAGTTTCGCCTTACCGGCTTCGCTACCCGCTTGTTCACCACCCGCGAACGAGTCCGGCCCCCGCTCCAGATCGGAGCGGGGGCCGGATGCCTTACGGCTGACGGATCAGCGGTAGTCGCTGAAGCCGTAGTCGTCCAGCGGAACCGCGGCACCGGTGGGGGCACCGAAGCCCTCCGGGCTGTAGTAGCTGTCGTCGTAGGACGGCACCGCGTACGCGGCGGCACGGGCTTCCTCGGTCGGCTGCACCTGGATGTTGCGGTAGCGGTTGATACCGGTACCGGCCGGGATCAACTTACCGATGATCACGTTCTCCTTGAGGCCGATGAGCTTGTCGGAGCGGCAGTTGATCGCCGCGTCCGTCAGAACTCGGGTGGTCTCCTGGAAGGACGCCGCCGACAGCCACGAGTCGGTGGCCAGCGACGCCTTGGTGATACCCATCAACACCGGGCGGCCCGACGCGGGTTCGCCGCCCTCGGCGACCACGCGACGGTTCGCGGCTTCGAACTCGGCGCGCTCGGTGAGCGAGCCGGGCAGGAACTCCGTCGAACCCGAATCGATGATCGTCACGCGACGCAGCATCTGACGCACGATGACCTCGATGTGCTTGTCGTGGATCGACACACCCTGCGAGCGGTAGACCTCCTGGACCTCGTGGACCAGGTGGACCTGAACCTGCCGGGGGCCCATCACGCGCAGCACCTCGTGCGGATCCGCCGCGCCTTCCAGCAGCTGCTGGCCGACCTCGACGTGGTCACCGTCGGAGAGCAGGCGCTCGGTGCCGTCGTCGTGCTTGAACACACGCAGACGCTGCCGCTTCGAGAGCTTGTCGTAGACAACCTCTTCGCCACCGTCATCCGGGATGATGGTGATCTTGTAGAAGCGATCGTCGTCCTCCAGCCGCACGCGACCGGAGACCTCGGCGATGGGCGCCTTGCCCTTCGGCACGCGCGCCTCGAACAGCTCCTGCACCCGGGGCAGACCGCCGGTGATGTCGTCACCCGCGACACCACCCTGGTGGAAGGTGCGCATGGTCAGCTGGGTACCGGGCTCACCGATGGACTGCGCGGCGACGATACCGACGGCCTCACCGATGTCGACCAGCTTGCCGGTCGCCATCGAGCGGCCGTAGCAGGTCGCGCACACGCCGGTGCCGGTGGTGCAGGTCAGCACGGAGCGGACCTTGACCTCGGTGATGCCCGCCTCCAGCAGCGCCTCCAGCGCCGGGTCGCCGAGGTCGGCGCCCTTCGCCACGATGACGTTGCCCTGCGCGTCGACCGCGTCGGCCGCGAGCGTGCGTGCGTAGGTGGAGGTCTCCACGTGCGCGTCGCGGATGATCGAGCCGTCGAGCTGCTTCTCCGCGATCGGCACCACGATGCCGCGCTCGGTGCCGCAGTCGTGCTCGCGCACGATCACGTCCTGCGAGACGTCCACCAGACGACGGGTCAGGTAACCCGAGTCGGCGGTGCGCAGCGCGGTGTCGGCCAGACCCTTACGAGCGCCGTGGGTGTTGATGAAGTACTCCAGAACCGTCAGGCCCTCACGGAAGGAGGACTTGATCGGCCGCGGGATGAACTCACCCTTCGGGTTCGTCACCAGGCCCTTCATACCGGCGAGGGTACGGGTCTGGGTGAAGTTACCCGTGGCGCCCGAGTCGACGATCGTGATGATCGGGTTGTCGGCCGGGTAGTGCGCGCGCAGCGCCTTACCGACCTCCTCGGTCGCCTCCTGCCAGATCTTGACCAGGGCGTTATTGCGCTCCTGGTGATCGAGCGCACCACGCTGGTACTTCTTCTCGATCTGATCCGACTGCGCCTCGTAGCGCTCCATGATCTCGGCCTTCTCCGGCGGCACGAGCACGTCGGACATGGAGACCGTCACACCGGAACGCGTGGCCCAGTGGAAGCCGGCGTCCTTGAGCTTGTCGACGGTCTGCGCGACCACGATCATCGGGTAACGCTCGGCGAGATCGTTGATGATCGTCGCCTGACGCTTCTTCGGCATCTGCTCGTTGATGAACGCGTAGTCCACGGGCAGCAACTCGTTGAACAGCACCCGGCCCAGCGTGGTCTCGATGGTCCACGCGTCGCCGCGACGCCAGCCCTCCGGGAACAGCCGCGCTTCGATGTCCTTCGGCGGACGCTGATCGGTCAGCCGGACCTTGATCAGCGACCGCACGGTGAGTTCACCGCGGTCCACCGCCATCTGTGCCTCGGCGGGCGAGGAGTACACGCCCTGTTCCGGACCGTCCTGGGTGGCCGGCTGGTAGGAGCCCTTCGCGCCCTCTTCCAGACGGGTCAGGTAGTACAGGCCGGTCACCATGTCCAGACGCGGCATGGCCAGCGGGCGGCCCGAGGCGGGCGACAGGATGTTGTTCGACGACAGCATCAGCACGCGCGCCTCGGCCTGCGCCTCCGCCGACAGCGGCAGGTGCACGGCCATCTGGTCACCGTCGAAGTCGGCGTTGAACGCCTCACAGACCAGCGGGTGCAGCTGGATGGCCTTGCCTTCCACCAGCTGCGGCTCGAAGGCCTGGATACCGAGGCGGTGCAGGGTGGGCGCGCGGTTGAGCAGCACCGGGTGTTCGGCGATGACCTCTTCGAGGACGTCCCACACCTGCGGCCGCTGCCGCTCCACCATTCGCTTGGCCGACTTGATGTTCTGCGCGTGGTTCAGATCGACCAGGCGCTTCATCACGAACGGCTTGAACAGCTCCAGCGCCATCAGCTTCGGCAGACCGCACTGGTGCAGCTTCAGCTGCGGACCGACGACGATCACCGAGCGGCCCGAGTAGTCGACGCGCTTACCGAGCAGGTTCTGGCGGAAGCGGCCCTGCTTGCCCTTGAGCAGATCGGACAGCGACTTGAGCGGACGGTTGCCCGGTCCGGTGACCGGACGACCGCGGCGGCCGTTGTCGAACAGGGCGTCGACCGACTCCTGCAGCATCCGCTTCTCGTTGTTGACGATGATCTCGGGCGCGCCGAGGTCGATCAGTCGCTTGAGGCGGTTGTTGCGGTTGATCACGCGACGGTACAGGTCGTTCAGGTCGGAGGTGGCGAAGCGGCCACCGTCGAGCTGAACCATCGGGCGCAGCTCCGGCGGGATCACCGGAACCGCGTCGAGCACCATGCCCATCGGCGAGTTGCCGTTGGCCTGGAACGCCGCGACGACCTTGAGCCGCTTGAGCGCGCGCAGCTTCTTCTGCCCCTTGCCGGTGCGGATGGTCTCGCGCAGCGACTCGGCCTCGGCCTCGATGTCGAAGCTCTGCATCAGCTTCTGGATGGACTCTGCGCCCATCGCGCCGGTGAAGTACTCGCCGTAGCGGTCGACCAGCTCGCGGTAGAGCACCTCGTCGACGATGAGCTGCTTGGGGGCCAGCTTGGTGAAGGTGTTCCAGATCTCCTCCAGCCGGTCCAGCTCGCGCTGGGCACGGTCGCGGAGCTGGCGCATCTCACGCTCGCCGCCGTCCTTGACCTTGCGGCGGACATCGGACTTGGCGCCTTCGGCCTCCAGCTCGGCCAGGTCGGCCTCGAGCTTCTGGGCGCGGGCCTCGAGGTCGGCGTCGCGCTGGTCGGCGACCGCCTTCTTCTCGACCTCCATCTCGGCCTCGAGCGTGGACAGCTCGTTGTGCCGCAGCTCCTCGTCCACCGCCACGATGACGTAGGCGGCGAAGTAGATGATCTTCTCCAGATCCTTCGGCGCCAGGTCGAGCAGGTAGCCCAGGCGCGAGGGCACGCCCTTGAAGTACCAGATGTGGGTGACCGGAGCGGCCAGTTCGATGTGGCCCATGCGCTCGCGGCGCACCTTGGCGCGAGTCACCTCGACGCCACAGCGCTCACAGATGATGCCCTTGAAGCGGACGCGCTTGTACTTTCCGCAGTAGCACTCCCAGTCCCGGGTGGGACCGAAGATCTTCTCGCAGAACAGGCCGTCCTTCTCCGGCTTCAGCGTGCGGTAGTTGATGGTCTCCGGCTTCTTCACCTCGCCGTAGGACCACTGACGGATGTCGTCGGCGGTGGCGAGGCCGATCCGAAGTTCATCGAAGAAGTTGACGTCTAGCACGTAACTTCCTTTCCCCTGTGCGGGTCGAATTCGAGCAAAAGTTCACTAGTTGGGTAATCCGTTGCGGGAGGCCGGATGCCGTGCGATGACGGCATCCGGCCGACCGCCTAGTTCGCCAGATCGTCGACGGTGGCGGCTTCGTTCCTCGACAGGTTGATGCCGAGGTTGGCCGCGGCGCGCTCCAGGTCCTCGTCCTCGCCTTCGCGCAACTCGATCGCGGCGCCGTCGGACGACAGCACTTCGACGTTGAGGCACAGCGACTGGAGTTCCTTGAGCAGGACCTTGAACGATTCCGGAATGCCCGGCTCCGGGATGTTCTCGCCCTTGACGATCGCTTCGTAGACCTTCACACGACCGACCACGTCGTCGGACTTGATGGTCAGCAGTTCCTGCAGCGTGTACGCCGCACCGTAGGCCTGCATGGCCCAGCACTCCATCTCACCGAAACGCTGACCACCGAACTGCGCCTTACCACCCAGCGGCTGCTGGGTGATCATCGAGTACGGACCGGTCGAACGCGCGTGGATCTTGTCGTCGACCAGGTGGTGCAGCTTCAGGATGTACATGTAACCGACCGCCACCGGGTACGGGAACGGCTCACCCGACCGACCGTCGAACAACGTCGCCTTACCGTCGTCGTCGACCATGCGCTCACCGTCCCGGTTGGGCAGCGTCGAGGACAGCAGACCGGTCAGCTCCTCCTCGCGGGCACCGTCGAAGACGGGTGTGGCGATGTTGGAGTCGGCCGGAGCGCCCAGCATCTCCTCCGGCAACGCCGCCGCCCACTCCGGGCGGGTGCCGTCACCGGCGAGGTCGACCTTCCAGCCCGCTTTACCGATCCACCCCAGATGGGTTTCCAGGATCTGGCCGATGTTCATCCGACGCGGCACACCATGAGTGTTGAGGATGATGTCGACCGGAGTGCCGTCCGGCAGGAACGGCATGTCCTCGGTCGGCAGGATCTTGCCGATCACACCCTTGTTACCGTGCCGGCCCGCGAGCTTGTCACCGTCCTGGATCTTGCGCTTCTGCGCCACATACACCCGCACCAACTCGTTGACACCCGGCGGTAGATCATCATCGTCCTCCCGGGAGAACACCCGGATACCGATCACCTTGCCGGACTCACCGTGGGGCACCTTCAACGACGTGTCACGCACCTCCCGGGCCTTCTCTCCGAAGATCGCCCGCAACAGCCGCTCCTCCGGCGTCAGCTCGGTCTCACCCTTCGGCGTCACCTTGCCGACCAGGATGTCCCCATCCCGCACCTCCGCACCGATGCGCACGATGCCACGCTCGTCCAGATCCGCCAGCACCTCATCGGAGACATTCGGGATATCCCGCGTGATCTCCTCGGCACCCAACTTGGTGTCGCGCGCGTCGATCTCGTGCTCCTCGATATGAATCGAGGTGAGAACGTCCTGCTCCACCAACCGCTGCGACAGGATGATCGCGTCCTCGTAGTTATGCCCCTCCCACGGCATGATCGCCACCAGCAAGTTCTTACCCAGCGCCATCTCACCGTTCTCGGTGCACGGCCCATCAGCCAGAACCTGACCACGCTCCACCCGCTGACCCTCGTCCACGATCGGACGCTGGTTGGCACACGTGCCCTGATTGGACCGAGCGAACTTCCGCATCCGGTAGCTCTTGCGCGTACCGTCGTCGGCCATCACGGTGACGTAGTCGGCGGAGACCTCCTCGACCACACCGGCCTTCTCGTTCACCACCACGTCACCGGCATCGACCGCGGCGCGCAGCTCCATCCCGGTGCCCACGATCGGCGCCTCGGAACGGATCAGCGGAACCGCCTGACGCTGCATGTTCGCACCCATCAGGGCGCGGTTGGCGTCGTCGTGCTCGAGGAACGGGATCATCGCGGTCGCGACCGACACCATCTGACGCGGCGAGACGTCCATGAAGTCCACCTCGGCGGCGGCGACGAGCTCGTTCTCCTCGTTGCCGCGGCGGCACAGGACCCGATCCTCGAGGAAGCGGCCGTCCGCGCCGACCGGCGAGTTCGCCTGGGCGCGCACGTGGCGGTCCTCTTCGTCGGCGGTCAGGTAGACCACCTCGTCGGTGACCCGGCCGTCGACGACCTTGCGGTACGGGGTCTCGATGAAACCGAACGGGTTGACCCGCGCGTAGACCGACAGCGAACCGATCAGGCCGATGTTCGGGCCTTCCGGGGTCTCGATCGGGCACATGCGGCCGTAGTGCGACGGGTGGACGTCACGGACTTCCAGACCGGCGCGCTCCCGGGACAGACCACCCGGGCCCAGCGCCGAAAGGCGGCGCTTGTGGGTCAGGCCCGACAGCGGGTTGTTCTGGTCCATGAACTGCGACAGCTGGGACGTTCCGAAGAACTCCTTGATCGCGGCGACGACCGGACGGATGTTGATCAGGGTCTGCGGCGTGATCGCCTCGACGTCCTGGGTGGTCATCCGCTCGCGGACCACGCGCTCCATCCGGGACAGGCCGACCCGGATCTGGTTCTGGATCAGCTCGCCGACAGTGCGCAGACGACGGTTGCCGAAGTGGTCGATGTCGTCCACTTCCACCGGGACCTCGACGCCACCGGGGGCGGTCATGGTCTTGTCACCCGTGTGCAGGCGCACCAGGTATTCGATGGTGTTGACGATGTCTTCCTTCGTCAACACCGCACCGACGACCTGCTCGCCCAGGTGGATGCCGAGCTTCTTGTTGATCTTGTACCGGCCCACGCGCGCCAGGTCGTAGCGCTTCTCCTTGAAGAACAGGTTCTCCAACAGGGTCTGCGCGGACTCCTTCGTCGGCGGCTCACCCGGACGCAGCTTGCGGTAGATGTCCAGCAGCGCCTCGTCCTGACCGGCGGTGTTGTCCTTCTCCAGGGTCGACATCATGATCTCGGAGAAGCCGAAACGCTCGACGATCTCCTCGGTGGTCCACCCCAGCGCCTTGAGCAGCACGGTGACCGGCTGGCGGCGCTTGCGGTCGATGCGCACACCCACGGTGTCGCGCTTGTCCACGTCGAACTCCAGCCACGCGCCACGCGACGGGATGACCCGCACACTGTGCAGATCCTTCTCCGTGCCCTTGTCGACCGTGTGATCGAAATAGACACCCGGCGAACGCACCAACTGCGACACCACAACCCGCTCGGTGCCGTTGATGATGAACGTGCCCTTATCGGTCATCATCGGGAAATCACCCATGAAGACCGTCTGGCTCTTGATCTCACCGGTGTTGTTGTTGATGAACTCCGCCGTCACGAACAACGGAGCCGCATACGTCATGTCCTTGTCTTTGCACTCATCGATCGAGGCCTTGACCTCCTCGAAGCGCGGATCGGAGAAGGACAGGGACATGGAGCCGGAGAAGTCCTCGATCGGGGAGAGCTCCTCGAGCACCTCCTCGAGGCCACCGACTAGGCCGACGTCGCCGCGAGCCGCCGCACGCTCGCGCCAATCCGGCGAACCGATCAACCAGGCGAACGATTCCGTTTGTAGATCGAGAAGCCCGGGCACCTCCAAGGGTTCGCGGATCTTCGCGAAAGACACCCGCAACGGGGCTCCGGGGATTCCGGCAACTGCCTTGGTCTGGGTGGAGACTGCCAAGATGCGTCCTTCCAGCACCTCATGCGCGTCGCGTGGTGGTCCGCGACCGTCGCTCTGTCTGCTACGAATTCCGCTGGTTACTACCCGAACGAAACTCGAACAGGCAACAACGGAAGTAACACCGGAAGGGTGAACTTACGTGTGCAAATCGAGGTATGGACAGGAGGCAGCCAGCGCAACGTCCAAACCTACACCCAAGTACACGGGGGTGTCAAAGTACCACCCGCGCGATCGTCCACATGGCTGCCGCGCCGGGCCGAATTCGCTGGCTGCGTCCTTCGGGCGCGGTGCACTGGAAGCCAGTGTGACAGCTGCCGCTGTTGTGAATAGCGTGACGGTTCGGGCGAAACTCGTCAAGTGGCGGGCCCGGCCGGGGCGCCGTCGAGATCGCCTGCCGCGCTGCGTCATCCCAGCCGATGTGGTAGCCGTTACCGGTCCACGATGTCGCTGGCCAACCAGCGACCGTTCACCTTCTGCATCTGCAGGACCACGGGGCCCGAGACGCTCTGCTGCGCCACGCCGTCCTTGGTCGCGCTCACCACCAAATTGACGATCAGCTCCGCGCGATCATTGGTGAGCAATGTCACAGCAATCGGGTCCGCTTTCGCGTCGGCGCTGGTCTGCGCCTGCTTGACCGCCGAAATGGTGGTACCGGCGTACTTGTCCAGATCGGCGAGCATCTTTCCGGTGAGCACCTGCTTCGCCGTGTCCCGATAGCCGTCGATGTTCTTCACGTCATAGGCGTAGACGGTCCGCAACGCGTTGTCGGCGGCCGCGCGCACCTCTTGCGTGGCCGCGTTGTCCACGTAGGCCTGATTCGACGTGTCCACGCCGGGCCGTCGCGCGGCGAGCCAGGCGAAACCGCCCAGGAGGAGCGCGGCGATCAGCAGGGCCGCGGTGATGCCCCAGCGCGGCCGTCCAGTTGGGCGCCGCCGTGGCCGGTCGGTGCCAGGCGAAACGATCTTGCGCCATCGTGACGCACCCGCACGGTTCTGTTCGGCGCGGGGGGTTTGCGATTCCGTGGCGGGCCGGGAAACGCCCGCCACGCGTGGTTTGCGGGCCGGCGCGGGCCGTTCGGCGCGCGCGGACGCGGTACGCGACGGTTCCGTGGTGGGCCTGCGCTTGGAGGTGACCCGGTTGACCGGTCGGCGAGAGGTCATGGGTGTCCTCCTACGATCCCGGCTTCGGCGCGGCGGGCGGCTGGTCGGCCGCCGGCGCCGGCGCGGGCGGCTGCGCGGCGGGTCCGCCGCTCAGCAATACCGGCTGGCTGAGCGAGGAGATCTGCTCCGCTTTCCACACCTCGCCGTCCTTGGTCAGGTCGACGGTCCAGGTGTAGCGGTAGTCGGCGGGCGGCTTGTCCTTGCCCTTCTCGGTGACCTGCAGCACGACCAGCGCGGAGGCATTGTCTTCCTCGCTGTTGAGCGAGGTGAGCGCGGCGCCGAGCACCTTCGAGGTCATCGCGACCCCGCTCTGCCGCGCCATCCGCTCGGCTTGGTCCTTGTTCTTCGTGGCCGAGTCCAGCAGCGCGCCGGTCATCGAGGATCGAGACAGCGCCAGTGAGCCGGGTACGTCGTCCGGATTCATCGAGGTCATGTTCAGCGCGGCTTGGCGCGCGGCGTCCAGCGCGGCGTCCCTGGCGTCCACGCGCGGGCCGTCGGTGAACGCGGCCCGCACCCAGCCCGCGCCGAACCATGCGGCGCCGATCAACGCGATCACCAGCAGCACGGCGGAGCAGCCGAAGGCCACACGAGCGAGCACGGAGCCACCACCGGGGCGCTCGGGCTCGACGGTGCGGTCGGCGGCCTTCCGACGGTCGGACTTCGCGGCAGGCGTCTGCGCCGCCGTCGTCACGGAGCCCGGTGTGCGCGCCGCCGCGTCGGACTGCTTGGTCAGATCGGCGGTCACGACAGCGCCTCGCCGTCGGTCGGCTCGGTCGCGCTCCACGGCGGCCTGCCCGCGGTTCGCTCGCTCCAGTCACTCACGCGAGACACCCTAACGTCATTGTTCCTGGTCACCGCTTCGGCGTGACCCCCAGCAGGGTCGACAACTGCACGGCCACCGGGGTCAGGTTCAGCTTCTCCGGATCGGTTTTGGGGTTGGAGTCCCAGGGCTGAACGATGGCCGGATCGGCGAGCTCAGCTCGCTCGCCACCCCGGACGGCGGTCGGATTACCGAATGGCACAAGACATTTGGCGGCCTTGTTGAACGGGAACTCGTCGCGCGTGTCGTCGAAGTTCGGGTTCTGCGCCTTCATCTGTTCGAGAATCCGATGCGTACCTTCGTAGCCCACGGTACAGGCGGGCGGATTGTTGGTCTCCAGCACCAGGCCGAAGTGGCTGGTCCCGTCGCCGGGCGCGGTGGAGGAACCGCCGATCGACAGCTGCGGAAGCATCTGCAGCAGGGGCTTGATCGCGTAGAACTTCGGCGAGATCGCCTGCAACAACAGCCGCAGGTTGAACAGGTCCTGGGTGAGCGAGCCGCCGCTCTGCTCGAGCAACGCGCCGATCTGCTCACCCGCGTCGGTTCCGGTGCCGATGAGCCTGCGCACGTCGGGGTCGCTGGAACGCAACTGGGCGGTGAGCTTGTCCAGGCCGTCGCTGAATTCGCGGATCGCCGCGGACTGCTCGGCCTGCGTGCCGAGGGCGATACGGCCGTCGCGGATCAGCTGGATGGTCTGCGGCAGCGTCGCGTGGAAGGTCTCGGTGAACGTGTTCAGCGAGTCGATCAGCACCTGCAGGTCGTCGCCCTTGCCGTCGAGCGCGTTGCCCAATTCGCGCACCGTCGTGTTGAGCGCGTTCAGGTCCACCGAGCTCGCGAAGGTGTCCACGCTGGACACCAACTGCTCCACCGACACCGGCAAGGTCGCCGAGGTGATCACGGAGTTGTCCCGCAGGTAGGGACCCGCGTCGGAATCGGGCTGCAGGTCGACGTACTGCTCACCGATCGCGGACCGGTTGGCGACCACGGCTTTCGCCGACGCCGGGATCTTCGGCGCGCTCGAGTCGATAACGAGGTTCATCAGCACGCCCTCGCCGGTGAGTTCCAGTTCACCGACCCGGCCGACCGGGACGCCGCGATAGGTCACCTCGGCGCCCTGGTAGATGCCGCCGGTCTGCGCCGCGCGCAGCTTCACCGTGTACTGGTTGAGCCCGAACATGTGGTCGAGCCGGATGTACTTGCCGCCGACGTACACGACGCCGAGCACCGCGATGACCACGAACGCGATGAGCTGCCACCGCACCAGACGCGTCATCGCGGACCACTCCCTACACCGAGTTGCTCGAGGATCGCCCCGACCGGATCGGGCACGCCGGGCGCGGGCGGCTGCGCCATCAGCGGGGGCAGCGGCAGGATCGACACCGTGGGCCAGCCCGGACGCGGGCCGTTGCCGTTGTAGTACGGGTTGGTCGGGTTCACCGGCACGGGCGGACCCACCGGCGGGATGTACACCGGGTCGGGTTTGCCGACACCTAGATTGCTGAGCGTGACGCCGATCTGCTGATCCACCGACAACCACGTGTTCACGCTGCCGCCGAAGGTGCTCTCCAGCGCCGAGTCGGGGAACGGGTAGGTCGGGATCAACGGAAGGGCGGTGACCAGATCCGGCGCCGACCGACCCAGCTCCTGCAGCGTGGGCCGCAGCGAGGTCAGGTCGCGGATCAGGTCGTCCTTCGCGGTGTTCAGCACGTCGAAGCCGGCTTCGCCGAGCCGGTCCAGCTGGGCGAGCAGGGCGACCAATTGCGGGCGCTGCTGTTCCAGGATCTGGATACCCTTGGGCAGCTCATCGAGGATCTTGCCGATCTGACCGGTCTGCTTGCTCACCCGGCTGCTGAGCACGTCGAGGCCGTCCAGTGCGCGAGTGATGTCGTCGACCTGCTGGTTCAGGCCGTCGATCAGCGTGTTCGCCTGCTCGATCAACGAGCGCACCCGGTCTTCACGACCGCCGAGGGTCTTGTTCAGCTCGGTCACGATCGGCTGCAACTGCGCGACGCCACCGCCGTTGAGCAGCAGCGACAGCGCGCCGAGCACCTGCTCGACCTCGGTGGCGTGCCGGGTTCGGTCGACCGGGATCACCGAGCCGTCGGCCAGCCGCTCGGGTTCCGGATCGGCCGCGGGTTTGGCGAGCTCGATGAACTTCTCACCCAGCAGGTTCGACTGCCGGACCTCGGCCCGCGCGTTCGCGGGCAGGTTCACCGACGAGTTGACCACCGTGCGCACCGTGGCCGTCCACTGATCCTTGCCGATGCTGATCTTCTCGACCCGGCCGACCGGCACGCCCTCGACCTTCACCGCCGACTGCGGCACGAGGTCGAGGACATCGTCGAACTGGATGTCGATGTGCATCGGATGCTCGCCCACGTCGGCGCCACCGGGCAGCGGCACGCTGTAGATGCCGTCGGAGGCGCACGATGTGATCAGCGCGCCGGTCAGGCCGAGCGCCAGCGCCGCGCCGAAACCGCGTGCGAGCGAACGGTTTCGAATGCTCATCGCGGTCCTCCCTGGGACGGCGGAAGCCGGTCCGACGGCGTGCCAGGCACCGTGCCCGGCACCGGGTCACGCTGCTGATTCTCGCCGCTGAGGATGCCGAAGGGCAGGTTCAGGGTCGGGGTCCGCACCCCGGCGGTGATCTGGTCGGTGATCTCCTTGCAGTGGTCGAGGACCGGCCGCAGCTGCCTGCCGAGCGCCTCGAACTCGGGATCGCCCGGCATCAGCTTGGACAGGTCGAGCATCTTGCACACCACGCCGAACGGGTCCTGCAGTTCGGGGAAGTTCGCGCGCATGTCGAGGGTGCCCGATTCGGCGTTGTGCACGTTGATCAGGTTGCTCAACGCCAGCGGCAGGACCGGCAGCAGCGCGGCAACGTCGTTGCGCTGATCGGACAGCGTCTTGGTGAGCTGGGTCAGCTTGTCGGCGTTGCTCGCGATCAGGTCCCGGTTGTCGTCGATGAAACGGGCGACGTCACCCAGCGCGATCGACAGCAGATTCAGCGCCGCGCCCAGATCCTGCCGCTCGGCGGCGAGGAACGTCGACAGGTCGGCCAGCTGAGTATTGAACTGCCGGACCTGCTGGTCGTTCTGGGCCAGCATGGTGATGAAGACCTGCAGGTTCTTGACCGTGTCGAAGATGTCGCCGCGCGCCTCCGACAGATAGCGGGCCGCCCTCGACAGCTGGGTCAGACTGTTGGCCAGCGCCTCGCCGTTGCCCGACAGGTTCGCCGCACCGGTGCGCACCAGTTCGTTCACAGCTCCGTCGGCGTTGGCCCCCTTGGGCCCCAGCGCGTCGGAGAGTTCGGTGATGCTCTTGTACAGCTGGTCGACTTCCACGGGCGTCGCCGTGCGCTCGCGTGGAATGGTCGCGTTGCGCGCCATTTTCGGGCCGCCGGTGTAGACCGGGGTGAGCTGGATGTAGCGGTCCGACACGATGGACGGCGTGATCTGGGCGGCTCGCGCGTCCGCGGGCACGTCGAACTTGCGGTCCACGCTCATCACGATCTTCACCTGATCGCCCTGCGGCTCGACCGACGCCACCGAGCCGACGGGAACGCCGAGAATGCGCACGTCCGAGCCCTCGTAAATGCCGACCGAGCGATCGAAGTACGCGGTGATCTTGGTGGTGGTCAGCCGGTTGAACAGCCACCACAGCACCACCGCCACCAGCACGGCGAGCACGACGACCAGCGCGATGCCCACCTTGGCGCCGCGGCTGGAGCCGCGCACCGCACCATCGCTACGCCAGTTGTCCGCCACGTCAGTTACCTCCCAGGGTGCGGATCGGCTGACGGTAGCCGGGGATTTCGGGCAGTGCGGGCGGCAACACGTTGACGATCACCGCGTCGAACCAGCGTCCGGTACCGAGCACGCTGGCATAGAGGCCGTAGAACGGCGCCGCGAGTTCCAGCGTCTTCGAGACGTTCTGCTGATTGTCGTTGAGCAGATCGATGGCGGCGCGCAGGTTCTTCAGCGCGGGTCCGATCTGCTCCTCGTTGTCGTGCACGAGCGCGCTCAACTCCGCGGAGACCGTCTGGGCGCCCGACAGCAACTGCTTGATGGATTGCTGCCGGATGTTGAGTTCGGCGAGCAACTGGCCGCCGTTGGCGAGCAGCCGCTCGAACTGGGCGTTGCGGTCGGCGAGGATCTGCGTGGTCTGCCTGGTCGCGGCGAACAGCCTCTTCAGCTCCTGATCGCGTTTGGCCAGCGTCTCCGACAGCCGGGCGACGCCGTCGATGGAGCCGCGGATCTCCGGCGGCGTCGTCTCGAAGGCGTCCGACAGCACCTGCATGCTCTTGGCCAGCTGCGTGGTGTCGATCTGATCGATGGTCCGCGCGGCGTCGGTGAACGCGTCCACCACGTCGTACGGGGAAACCGTGCGCGAGAGCGGAATCCGGGAACTGGGATCGGCCGGCCGCGAGCCTCTCGGGTCGAGTGCCAGATACTTCTGGCCGAGCAGCGTCTTGATCTGAATGGACGCGGTGGTCTCGTTGCCGATCCAGGTGTCCTTGGTGCGGAAGTCCACGACCACGCGGTCACCGTCGAGCCGGACATCGGACACCGAACCGACCTTGACGCCCGCCACCCGGACCTCGTTGCCCTTCCTCAGACCGGCCGCCTCGCGGAATTCCGCGGTGTACTTGGTCCCCGCGCCGATGATCGGCAGCCGATCCAGGAAGAACGCCGACACGGTCACCAACAACACGACGGCGATGCCGAGCGCGCCCAGGAACGCCGGGCTGCGCTTGCCGAGCAGAACGCGATCCTCCATCAGCGAGCCTTCCCATGGCAGCGCGGCGCGGCGTTGGTGTACAGCGGCTGGTTGATCGTCGGCAGGCCCGCGGGCAGGTTGAGCTGCGGCGCGTCGACGGCACCCGGCCCGACGACGATGTCGATGCCGCACAGATAGAACTGGAACCAGGAGCCGTAACTCGCGGCGCGCCCGAGCTTCTCCATTTTGAGCGGCAGGTTGGTGAGCGCTTCGTTCACCTCGTCGTGGCGCTCGTCGAGCGTGCCGGTCAACTGGCTCAGACCCGCGATCGACCCTTGCAACGTCGGACGCACCGGGACCAGCAGATCCGAGGTCGCCGAGGTCAGGTCGGCCAGCGAGGTCACCGAGCGGCCGATCGTGTCACGATCGGCGTTGAGGCCGCTGATCAGCGCCTCGGTGTTCACGATCAACTGATCGAACTGGTCGTCGCGCTGGTTGACGGTGTCCAGCACCGCGGTCAGATTGCGGGTCAGCTCACCGATCACGGCGTCCTTGTCGGCGATCTTGTTGGTCAGGTTCGCCGTGGTCGCGACCAGATCGTGGATGGTGCCCTGCTCGCCCTGAAAGACCTGGATGATCTCGAAGGAGAGCCGGTTCACGTCGTCGGCGGTCAAGGTGCGAAACAGCGGCCGGAAGCCGTTGAACAGCGTGGTCAGGTTGAGTGCGGGCCTGGTGCGCTCGAGCGGGATGGTGCCGCCCTCGTTCAGCTTCTTGCCCTGTTCCCCGGTCCCCTGCTCCAGCGCGATGTAGCGCTGGCCGACCAGGTTGCGGTACTTGATCGTCGCGGTGGTCGAGGCCGGCAGCCACTCCCGGTCGGTGAGCTCGAATTTCACCTCGGCCAGGCGCTTGTCGACGATCGATACACCGGTGACCTTGCCGACCCGGACCCCCGCAATCCGGACTTCGTCACCGGGATTGAGCGAGGTGACGTCGGTGAACCTGGCCTTGAACTTCGTGCCGCCACCGCTGTAGTTGGCGATCGAGAGCGCGAGCACCGTGGTCACGAACAAGGTCACCACGACGAAGATGACCAGTTTGGTCAGCGGCCCGCCGAGGCCGCGTAGCTGCTGCCTCACCGCACGCTCACCTCGCTTCCGCGGAACGCGGGCGCGCCGGCCCTGGTCACCCAGCCGGGCACCTGATCAGGGGCGACGCCGTTGGCCGCGCCGTAGATCGCGCCGAGTGACTGCTGCTCCATCGGGGAACCGGCGATCGTCGGCATCTTGCTCGCCGGGTGGACGCCGAACTGCGGCGGCGCCAGATGACCGGTCTGCTGGTCACCGGGGTTGCGACTCGGGACGGCGTAGGAGCCGTCGTTGTTCGGGCCGCCGGTGTACTGGCCGGGATCGACGCCCAACGGCATCTCGGGGATGCACCACGGCCCCCTGGTGTCCAGCCAGCGCGGTTCGTCCTGATTGGGCAGGTATTTGCCGCGGGTGTTGGTCAGCTCGATGCTCACTCGGGAACCCGGGGTATCGGTGCCCTTGCCGAAGAGCCGGTCGATACGTGGCTTCACCTGCGCGAAGTTCGCCAGCGCACACGCGTAGTTCGGCGAGTAGTAGGCCAACGGCTCCAGCGCGGGACGAGAGTCGGCGGCCACATCGATGATGTTGTCCCGGTTGGCGATCAAGAACTCGGTGGTGGTGGCCGAGGTCGGCGTCAACGTCGCGTACAGGGCGTCGATGTCGGTGCGACGCTGCACGATCGTGGCGTTGGTGGTGCGCAGGTTGTCCAAGGCCTCGATCAGCTGCGGCGCCGCGTCGGAGTAGGTGGCCGCCACCTCGGCGAAACTGCGCAGGTCGGCCCGCAGGTCCGGAAGCACTACGTTGACCTGGCGGAAGATGTCGTCGAGCCGGTCCAGGCTCTCGCCGAGAACGGTGCCGCGCCCGGACAGCGCCTGGGACAGCGCGCCCAGGGTGGCCGCGAGATCCTGCGGCGGGATGGCCTGTAGCAACGGCAGCACGTCGTCGAGCAGTTTGCTCAACTCGATGGCGTTCCCGCTGGCGTCCTGGTGCAGGGTCACGCCGTCGGTCAGATGCTGCGGGCTGCGGTTCTCCGGGATCACCAGGGCCACATACCGCTCGCCGAACAGCGTCTTGGGTAGCAGGCGCGCGGTCGCGTTGCTCGGGATCTGCTGCGCCTTGTCGGGGTCGATGGCCAGGTTCAAGGTCACCTCGCCGCCTTCGGAACTGCTCGAGCGCACCTCGCCGACGGTGATGCCGCGCACCTTCACGTCCGCGTTGCGGGTGAGCGCGTTACCCACGCTGTCGGTGATCAGATTTACGTGCACCGTTTTCACGAATTGCTTGTTGTAGATCGCCACGGTGGTCCACAGGAACAGCGCGACCACGACGAAGAACGTGATCCCCAGCGCTCGAGTTCGTAGCTTCGCGGTCGAGCGCCAGGCTTGGGTGCGGCTCATCCGGCCACCCGCACGGTGGTGGTGGTGCCCCAGATCGCGAGGCTGAGGAAGAAATCGAGCACGTTCACCAGGACGATCGCGGCGCGGACCGCGCGACCGACCGCGACGCCGACGCCCGCGGGCCCGCCGGTGGCGTGGAACCCGTAGTAGCAGTGCACCATGATGATCACGAACGCGAAGACCAGCACCTTGAGAAACGAATACAGCACGTCCTGCGGTGGCAGGAACAAACTGAAGTAGTGGTCGTAGGACCCGCTGGATTGCCCGTTGAACCAGATGCTGATCGTGCGCGAGGCGATGAACGTGCCGAGCAACCCGACGATGTAGAGCGGGATCACCGCGAGGAACCCGGCGATCACCCGGCTGGTCACGAGGAACGGCACGCCGGGGACCGCCATCACCTCGAGCGCGTCGATCTCCTCGGAGATCCGCATGGCGCCCAGCTGCGCGGTGAAACCGCAACCGACCGTAGCCGAGAGCGCGAGCGCGGCGACCAACGGCGCGATCTCCCGGGTGTTGATATAGGCGGTGAGGAAGCCGGTGAGCACCGAGCTGCCGAGCGCGTCGAGGGCCTTGAAGCCCTGCAGGCCGACGACGACGCCGACGGAGCCGGACATGAACACGATGACGCCGATGGTGCCACCGATCACCGCCAGCGCGCCGGTGCCGAAGGTGACCTCGGCCAGCAGCCGCATGACTTCCTTGCGGTAGTGCACCGCGGTCCGCGGGATCCATGCGATGGCCCGCGTGTAGAACGACATCTGCTCGCCCGCGCGATCGATGACATCGAGCGGCATCCGAGCGACCCGGCCCGCCCGGCGCATGGACTTGGCGACCGGGCTTCGGTATGACGTGGCCATCCGTCAGGCACCCTTGGCCGGGACGACCTGTAGGTACACCATGGTCAGGATGAGGTTCACGAAGAACAGCACCATGAACGTGATCACCACGGATTGGTTCACCGCGTCACCGACTCCTTTCGGGCCTCCCTTGGGATGCAACCCCTTGTACGCGGCGATGACGCCGGCGAGCAGACCGAAAATCGCCGCCTTGATCTCGCCGATCCACAGGTCGGGCAGCTGGGCGAGGGCGGAGAACGACGCCAGGTAAGCGCCCGGGGTACCGCCCTGCAGCAAGACGTTGAAGAAGTAGCCGCCCGCGATGCCGACCACCGACACCAGGCCGTTGAGCAGCAGTGCCACCAGCATCATGCCGAGTACGCGCGGTACCACCAGCTTTCGCACCGGATCGATGCCGAGCACTTCCATCGCGTCGATCTCCTCACGGATGGTGCGCGAGCCGAGATCGGCGGCCACCGCCGACCCGGCCGCGCCCGCGATGATCAGAGCCGTCACGACGGGAGCCGCCTGCTGGACGGTCGCCAGCACACTGGTCGCGCCGGTGAAGGACTCCGCGCCGAGTTGCTTGATCAACGAGCCCGTCTGCAATGCCACGACCGCGCCGAACGGAATCGCGACCAGAGCGCTGGGCAGGATCGAGACACTCGCGATGAACCACGACTGCTCGATGAATTCCCGCAACTCGAAGGGACGGCGGAATGTCTTCCGCAAAACGTCGAGCAGCAGCGCAAATATGTTGCCGGCCTGGGCAAACCCCGACTCCAGGGGAGTTCGCAATCGCGCCAGGGTCGAATTCACGGTCGCAGACGTTACCCGTTAGTTGTGTTGTGTCGCACGGTGCTTTCGAACGCACCACCTTGATAATTGGCCAGGTCGCCGCCGTTGTATGCCATCACCTGCGTATCGTCGTTGTCGGCAAGTGATTCGCGGATCGCGACCTGCGCGGCGTGCGGCAGCGTGTGCATGATCTCGCGCACCCGTTCCTTACGCCGCAACACCGCCTGACGCACCGGCATCCCCGGGGTCGCGCGCATCTGCGGGATGATGCCCTCCACCTCCTCGGCGCCACCATGATGATGCCCGGCGTCCACCAACGCCTGCTCCCGCGCCATCTGCGCCTCGTCCTTCTCTTCCGACATACCGATCGGCCCGATCATCCGGCCGTTCAGGAACTGCTTGACCACCGGCTCCTCCGAAGTCAACAGCACCTCCCGCGGACCGAACATCACCAACTGACGACGGAACAACATCCCGATGTTGTCCGGCACCGTCCGCGCCAGGTTGATGTTGTGCGTGACGATCAGGATCGTCGCATCGATCTGCGCGTTGATATCGATCAGCAACTGCGACAGATACGAGGTACGCACCGGATCCAGACCCGAGTCCGGCTCATCCACCAGAATGATCTGCGGATCCAGCACCAACGCCCGCGCCAACCCCGCCCGCTTGCGCATACCACCGGAGATCTCACCGGGCAGCTTGCCCTCGGCCCCGAGCAGACCGGTCAACTCCAGCTTCTCCATCACGATCTTCTTGATCTCGGATTCGCTCTTCTTGGTGTGCTCCCGCAGCGGGAAGGCCACGTTGTCGAACAGGTTCATCGACCCGAACAACGCACCATCCTGGAACAACACCCCGAACAGCTTCCGGATCTCGTACAGCTCCTTGTTCGAGCATGTCGTGATATCCGTGCCATCGATGAAGATCGAACCACGTTCCGGACGCAGCAGACCGATCAGCGACTTCAAGAACACCGACTTACCGGTACCCGACGGCCCCAGCAACGCGCTCACCTCACCCGAAGGCAACGTCAACGACACGTCCTGCCAAATGCGCTGGGAACCGAAAGACTTGGTCACACTCTCGGTCCTGACCTCGACGCCCACGCCAACCTCCACGATTCTCCGCGAACTGCCCCACCGGCGAACCACGCGCTCGGTCATCGCGGTCCGTCACGTGTGGGTTCGGTCACTGTAACGCATGGGACAGATCGGGCACACCCCAACTTGACGACGTGGTAACTCCGCAATCCTTTCGGTATCGGCGATAGCGGCGGGTTTGCCAGAAACGCAAACGGGCGATCCCCCATAGGGGATCGCCCGCTCCGCGTGTTCGGTCGTGAATTACTTGACCGAGACCTTGGCGCCGGCCTCTTCCAGCTTCGCCTTGGCGGCCTCGGCGGCCTCCTTGGCGACCTTCTCCAGGATCGGCTTCGGGGCGCTCTCGACCAGGTCCTTGGCTTCCTTCAGGCCCAGGCCGGAGACGATCTCGCGGACCACCTTGATGACCTGGATCTTCTTGTCGCCGGCACCCTCGAGGATGACGTCGAACTCGTCCTGCTCCTCGGCGGCCTCGGCCGGAGCGGCGGCACCGCCGACAGCGGCGACGGCGACCGGAGCAGCCGCGGTGACCTCGAACTTCTCCTCGAACTTCTTCACGAAGTCCGACAGCTCGAGCAGGGTCATGTTGCCGAAGGTCTCGAGCAGTTCGTCAACGTTGGCCATGGTTGTGTTCCTTTCGGTAGTTGATGTCTATGCGGGCGCGTCGTGCCGCCCGGGTATTACTCGGCGGCCGCTGCGCCTTCTTCGGCCTGCTTCTTCTCCTGCAGCGCGGCGGCCAGGCGGGCCACCTGCGAGGCGGGAGCGTTGAACAGACCGGCGGCCTTGGTGAGGTTGCCCTTGAGCGCGCCCGCCAGCTTGGCCAGCAGCACCTCGCGGGTCTCCAGGTCGGCGATCCGCTCGACCTCGGCCACGGACAGCGGAGCGCCGTCCATGTAGCCGCCCTTGATGATGAGCGCCTTGTTGTCCTTCGCGAAGGTCTTCAGGGCCTTGGCCGCGTTGACCGGCTCACCCGTGATGAAGGTGATCGCGGTCGGCCCGACGAACAGATCGTCCAGACCTTCCACGCCCGCCTCAGCGGCGGCACGCTTGACCAGGGTGTTCTTGGCGACGGAGTAGGTGGCGTCGGAGCCGAGCGCACGCCGCAGCTCGGTGAGCTTGCCGACCGACAGGCCACGGTATTCCGTGACGACGGTGGCCGTCGAGCTCTTGAACTGCTCCGTGATCTCCTCGACCGCGGTGACCTTCTCGGGTTTTGCCATACTTCGCCTCCTCTCTGATTGGTCGGTTCGTATACGCGAACTACCGATCAGGGGCCGGCGACAAAACAAACGCCCCGAACGCAGAGCGTTCCGGGGCGCAACAGAAAACCGACCCGGTGCGTACCCGGATCAATTCCCAGCCTCGGCTCTCCCTGCGTGGGCCGCCGGCAATGTCGCCGGACCTTCGACCGAACCCATGCGGGGTCGGCGACCAACGGTCTTCGGTAGAACGGATTGGGTAGCGATCGAACTCGTCGATAACTGACATCCAATGTACCCGCACGGGTTCCCATCTGCCAAAACGGGGCTCGGCCGCAGGCCGGACCGAAACCGTCCGGCCGCCGAATCGTTGTGCGGCGAATGGTATTCGGTATTCCGCTACCCGGCCCAACCACCGAATGGAGGGCGGTCTCGGAGGGCGTTTCTCACGGCGTCGCGCTCTCGGCATGCCGGACGAGCTCGCGCAGCACGGCCACGGCACCGGACCGGAACTCGGCGTCGGCGATCAATCCGTCCGGGCCGACGTCCTCGCGCAACACCGGCAACCGCCGAACGGCAGCGGAAGCGATGTCGGCTCCGACATAGCCGAGCACGCTGCGCAGTGTCTCGGTCGCGCCGTCACCACGCCCGGGATGCGCGACAGTGATCCAGGCGGCCGGTTTGCCATGGAGATCGCCCGCGCCGACGGTCCAGTCCAGCAAGTTCTTCAGGGTGCCCGGCAACGTGCCGGCGTATTCGGGAGTGCAGAACAGCACCGCGGCGGCGCGCGAAAGGTGTTCGCGGAGCGCGGCGACGGATGGATGAGCGGTGCCGTCGTCGTCCGGGTCGAAGGCGGGCAAGTCCGCGAGGCCGTCGTACCAGACCGTTTCGACACCCTCCGGGGCGATAGCCGAGACGGTCCGCAGCGCGGCGGAATTGGTGGAGGCGGCGCGGGTGCTGCCGGAAATCAAGAGAACGACGGTCACATCGAACCCAACCGCGCCACAGGGCGGAATAGTCCGCGAACGCACTACGGCGGGAACGCGTAATGCGTTCCCGCCGTAGTGGTCGGCTCAGCCGCTACTTACGCGTCCTCTTCGAGGAGGTTGCGGGTGCGGTTCGGGTCCACCGGGATGCCCGGTCCGGTGTTCGTCGAGACCGTCACCTTCTTGACGTAGCGGCCCTTGGCGGTCGACGGCTTGACCCGCAGGATCTCGTCCAGCGCGGCGCCGTAGTTCTCCACCAGTTTGCTGTCGTCGAAGGACGCCTTGCCGATGACGAAGTGCAGGTTGGCCTGCTTGTCGACGCGGAAGTTGATCTTGCCGCCCTTGATGTCGTTGACGGCCTTGGTCACATCGGTGGTGACCGTGCCCGTCTTCGGGTTCGGCATCAGGCCGCGCGGGCCGAGAACGCGCGCGATCCGGCCGACCTTGGCCATCTGGTCCGGGGTGGCGATCGCGGCGTCGAAGTCCAGCCAGCCGCCCTGGATCCGCTCGATCAGGTCCTCGGCGCCGACGGCGTCGGCGCCGGCGGCCTCGGCCTCGGCTGCCTTCTCGCCCGCCGCGAACACGATGACGCGGGCGGTCTTACCGGTGCCGTGCGGCAGGTTGACCGTGCCGCGAACCATCTGGTCGGCCTTGCGGGGATCCACACCGAGACGCACGGCGACCTCGACGGTCGCGTCGGTCTTGGTGGTGGCGGTCTCCTTCGCCAGGCGCGCGGCGGCCAGCGGGGAGTAGAGCTTGGTGCGATCGACCTTCTCGGCCGCGGCGAGGTACGCCTTGCTTCGTTTTGCCATGATTCTCTGTCCTGTTCGATCGGCAGCGCGCCCGGGGCTCTCCGTGGTCACGCAGGCTTCCGCCTCCGAGCCCGTCGCTCGCGCCGCTGTGTTGGTAGTTCAGACGTGGTTATCGGGCCTGGCCGGCCCTCCCACCGGGGAGCGATTCCGCTCAGCCCTCGATGGTGATGCCCATCGAACGCGCGGTGCCCGCGATGATCTTGGCCGCCTGATCGATGTCGTTGGCGTTCAGATCTTCCTGCTTGGTCTTGGCGATCTCGCGCACCTGGTCCATGGTCACCTTGGCGACCTTGTTGCGGTGCGGCTCCGCCGAGCCCTTCTGCACGCCTGCGGCCTTGAGCAGCAGCTTGGCGGCGGGCGGGGTCTTCAGCTTGAAGTCG
This sequence comes from Nocardia aegles, assembly GCF_052545135.1. Lineage (NCBI taxonomy): Bacteria > Bacillati > Actinomycetota > Actinomycetes > Mycobacteriales > Nocardiaceae > Nocardia > Nocardia aegles. Next base: position 383,804 of record NZ_JBQWRI010000005.1, on the reverse strand, counting down.
AACGACCGGTCCTCGTACACCGAGATCTCGACCGGGATGACGTTGCCACGCTGCGACTCGGTCGCGGCGTTGTACGCCTTGCAGAACTCCATGATGTTGACGCCGTGCTGACCGAGCGCGGGGCCGACCGGAGGGGCCGGGTTCGCCTGGCCGGCCTGGATCTGGAGCTTGATGATCCCGGCGAGCTTCTTCTTCTTGGGGGGCATCTTTCTTTCCTAGGTGTTGGTGTCCCTTGCTCTTTGCAAGTCTGGTGCCGGCGATCGTCGGCCGCGCGAATTCACCCGGCCGCTGATAGCGCCGGTCTAGATCTTCGCGACCTGAGTGAACGCCAGCTCGACCGGGGTCTCGCGGCCGAAGATCGACACGAGCACCTTCAGTTTCTGCTGTTCGGCGTTGACCTCGGAGATGCTGGCGGGCAGCGTCGCGAACGGTCCGTCCATGACGGTCACCGACTCGCCGACCTCGAAGTCGACCTCGATGACCGGCTTCGGCGCGACCTCGCCCGCCGCGCTCTCGGGGGTCGCGGCGGAGGCCGCCGCTGCGGGCTTCTTCTGCTGCTGCGCGGCCGGAACGAGGAACTTCACCACGTCGTCGATGGACAGCGGAGACGGCCGCGAGGTGGCGCCGACGAAGCCGGTGACACCGGGAGTGTTGCGCACCGCGCCCCACGACTCGTCGTTGAGCTCCATACGGACCAGGATGTAACCGGGCAGCACCTTGCGGTTGACGTGCTTGCGCTGTCCGTTCTTGATCTCGGTGACCTCTTCGGTGGGCACCTCCACCTGGAAGATGTAGTCCTCCAGGTCCAGGTTCTGCACGCGAGTCTCGAGGTTGGCCTTCACCTTGTTCTCATAGCCGGCGTAGGAGTGGATGACGTACCACTCACCGGGGGCGCGCCGCAGCGCTGCCTTCATCTCGGCGACCGGATCGGCGGGCTCGGCATCGACGGCGGCGGCAGGGGCGGGCTCAGCGGGCTCCGATTCCTCGAGCGCGGGCTCGTCGGTCGCGAACTCCTCGACGGAGTCGGTGGGCTCGGCCACCGCGTCGTCGGCCGGGAACTTGTCCTGTGTGTCGTTCTCCGGGGTGCTCACTGGGGCACTCGCTTCCTGTGTCGTCACGTACATCCTCTGCGTGCCGGGCCGGGCGCGCGGCGAAATAACTTCCACCCGTGTCCGCCCCGGGATCGGCTACCGGCGTCGGCGTCGTTCAGCTAGCCGAACAGCCAGTTGACACCCTTGATGAACGCCAGATCCAATCCGCTGATGAACGCGACCATGAAAATCACGAACACCAGAACAACGCCCGTATAGGTGACCATCTGCTTCCGGTTGGGCCAGATCACCTTCCGCAGTTCCGCGATGACCTCACGCAGGAACTTGATCAAACGCTTGAACGGATTACCCGACTTCTTGCGTTCGGCCCGATCGGTCGCCTTGGTTGCCTTCCGCGACGGACGGTCGAGCGTGGCGATAGCGCCCGTGTCGACCTGCGAGGACCCGGTGCGAGTCCGCCGCGCGGACCGCTTTCCGCTCGGCCGTGTCGCTGCGGCGGTGTCATCGCCTTCGTCGGCGGCATGTGCGCCGCGGCGAATGTCCCGCTCGTCGCTCACGCCATCTCCTCGCTACGCTCGGTGCCGTCGTGCGCGATGCGCGCTGTGCCAATGGCTCGCTCGCTACGCTCGCTCACGTCGATCCTCTCTCGTCGCTGGCATCCAGGGCAGGGGCGACAGGACTTGAACCTGCAACCTGCGGTTTTGGAGACCGCTGCTCTGCCAGTTGAGCTACGCCCCTTTGGTCGGACGATGTCGGCCGTCCAACCACTGTTCGATATTCAGTTGTGGTCTGGTGTCACACAACACGCGCGCCGCTCCGGCAGTTGCCGGCCCCGTCGGCGATCCATCCGGACCGCCTGGAACCAGCCTCTCAGAGCAGCGCGCAGCGGCTGGCGACCCCAGAAACCTGAGTGTACGTTACCGTGCGCGCCATTAGCCAATCCGGGTCGCTGTAGCAGGTCAGGCCAGTTGCACCGTCGCGGTGGCGCGGCCGAAGATCTTCCTTCCCCCCGCCTTCGCCACAATGGCCACGACCGCGGTCCTGGTCTCCGGATCGACCGATTTCACCTTACCGGTGTACTCGACTTCGGCGGCCTCGTCGGAGCCGACGTAGACCGGACTGGTGAAGCGGACGTTGTACTCCTTGATCGCACCGGGATCACCGAGCCACGAGGTGACGAAACCACCGCCGAGGCCCATGGTCAGCATGCCGTGCGCGACCACGTTGTCCAGGCCGACCAGCTTCACGACCTCGTCGCTCCAGTGGATCGGGTTGGCGTCACCGGAGACGCCCGCGTAGTTCACCAGATCGCCGCGGGTGAGCCGGACGATGCGTGCGGGCAGCTCGTCGCCCACCGAGACGTCCCCGAACCGGATGGCCTGCTTCGTGCGCACCCCGTTCGCGGGCGGCACGACCGCCACGGGCGCCTGGGTCACCGCGAGCGAGCGCGGGCGGTGCCCCGGCGCGTCCTCGCCGATGCCGTGCATGAGCACGTTGCGGACGGCGGCGTTGAGGTTCGGGTCGATATCACCGCCGCTGCGGCCGACGAGGGTGGTGTAGGTGGTGAGCACCAGTTCGTCGTTCTGCGCGGTGACGATGTTCTTGGTGACGATGATGTCGCCGCCGAAGGCCTGCCGGAACGAGTGCAGGTGGACATCGCAGGTGAGCTGGTCGCCGACCTTGATCGGACGATGGAACTCCAGGATCTGGTCGGTCTGCATGATCTGGCTGAGGTCATAGCCGGTGACGACCTCTTCGAACAATTTGCGCTGGGCCAGAATCCCGACCAGAGAGATGAAGGTGACCGGCGCGAGCAGGTTGTCGTACCCGTACTCCTGTGCCGCGTCCTCGTCCCAGTGCACCGGGTGGTAGTCCTGCACGGCGCGGGCGTATTCACGCACCTTCTCGCGGCCGACCTCGTAGTAGTCGTCGACGCGGTAGTGGTGACCGACCATCGCCGCGGCGTTCGTCGCAGGGTCGAGCGCCTCGCGCGTCTGGACCGCTTCGTCTGTACCGGTGTTGATTGTCACGGGAGGACTGTACCTATCTGACCCCGTCACCCGGAGTCCGCGGAGCGCTCACCACCGCACCCACACCGTGAAATGCGTCAGGGCCGGACAGTTGTCCGGCCCTCGCGGTGCCACGGCCCGAGATACCGGGATGCGACTCCCGGTGCTACATCACGCGGTAGTTCACGCGTGGATGACTAGCGGGATTCGCGATGCGCCCGGTGCGTGCCGCAGTTCGGGCAGAACTTCTTCAGCTCCAAGCGGTCCGGATCGTTGCGCCGGTTCTTCTTGGTGATGTAGTTGCGGTGCTTGCACTGCTCGCAGGCCAAGGTGATCTTTGGCCGGACATCGGTGGACTTCGCGGCCACGATATGCCTTCTTTCCGGTACCTGATGGGCTTGTATCGGTTGTGGTAGCGATGGCCGGACTTGAACCGGCGACACAACGATTATGAGTCGTTTGCTCTACCGACTGAGCTACACCGCCACGGCGTCGCATTGCCATGGTGCCGAGCCCGCACTACGGGAGCGATGCCGAGTCGGTCACCACCGGCAATCCGGCGAGCCCCCTAACGGAATCGAACCGTTGACCTTTTCCTTACCATGGAAACGCTCTGCCGACTGAGCTAAGGGGGCATGACTACTTCCGCACCGGGCCTCGAACGCTCGACCTCAGCGCGGTGAAGTCTTGAACGAGGTTACACACTCACCGCTCTCAGCACCAAACCGCGTGGTCAGAGCCATGTTTTTCACCATAGCGGCCGAGCGATCTCCTACGCGAAGTGACCGAAGCGCACGAGCGACGGCACACATGTGACCGACACACCTGTGATCGACACACACGCCTGGTCCGGCAGTCACGACGCTCGCTGACGCCCAACGAAACTTCCGCACGAACGCAACCACTGAAAGGGGGTCCGGGGGGCGAAGCCCCTCCGGGCGGGGCGTGGGGGGGGTTGCACCCCCACAGGACATTACGAAGCGAGCCCTGTACGCGCTTTCTGCGTACAGGGCTCGCTTGGTGAGCGGAGTGGCAGGTGTAGGATTCGAACCTACGTAGGCTTTCACCGACAGATTTACAGTCTGCTCCCATTGGCCGCTCGGGCAACCTGCCGTTCGCGCTTTATTCGGCGCGCTGAGCAGAATACATCGAACCCGCACCCTGAATGCAAACCGGCTGGCTATCGGCCGTGCGACGGGACTACCCTCGGGTCTCCGGGTAGAACAGACGGGGGCTGGAAGCGTCCGGTTCAGCTCACCCGTCGGACCGTCAGAACAGGAGCGCAGTGTGGCTGATTCGTCTTTCGATGTTGTGAGCAAGGTCGACCGGCAGGAGGTCGACAACGCCCTGCATCAGGCGGAGAAGGAGCTCGACACCCGCTACGACTTCCGCGGCACCGGCGCGTCGATCGAATGGTCCGGCGAGGACAAGATCGTGCTCACCGCGGAGGCGGAGGAGCGGGTCAAGGCCGCGCTGGAGGTGTTCAAGGAGAAGCTGATCCGCCGCGACATCTCGCTGAAGGCGTTCGACGCCGGTGAGCCGGTCTCCTCCGGCAAGGTGTACAAGATCACCGGTTCGCTGGTGCAGGGTATCGACTCCGAGCACGCGAAGAAGATCTCCAAGAAGATCCGGGACGAAGGCCCCAAGGGCGTGAAGGCGCAGATCCAGGGCGATGAGCTGCGGGTGAGCAGCAAGAAGCGCGACGATCTGCAGGCCGTCATCGCCCTGCTGAAGGGCGAGGATTTCGGGATAGCACTGCAGTTCGTCAACTACCGCTGAACGCCTGCGGCAGCGCGACCGGGTCGGTGGCGTGCACCGCGCGCCGCCATCGCGCCTGCGCACGAGCAATCCGTGCACGAGTGGCCGCGGCGCCGCGCTCGTGCCCGGCGCTTACGAAGACCAGCGGGCCTCCGACGACCGAGACCGCCGGACTCAGTACCGGCGCGGACCGCCCGCCATCTCCTCCAGCCGGGCGATGCGTTCGTTCATCGGCGGATGGGTGGCGAACCAGCGCGCGACCCGCTCACCCGGACGGAACGGATTGGCGATCATCAGGTGCGACTGCGACGCCAGTCGCGGTTCGGGCGGAAGCGGTGCGGTGTGGACGCCGCGCTCGATCTTCCGCAGCGCGGAGGCGAGGGCCAGCGGGTCGCCGGTCAGTTCGGCGCCGGATTGGTCGGCCTGGAATTCGCGCGAGCGCGAGACGGCCAGCTTGATCAGCGTGGCCGCGATCGGGCCGAGCAGCGACACCAGCAGCACGGCCAGCACGTTCGGTCCTTCGCCGTTGCGGTTGCCACCGAACATGGTCGCGTAGACGGCGAGGTTCGCCAAGCCCGAGATGACGGCCGCGAGCGCGCCCGCGATCGAGGAGATGAGAATGTCGCGGTTGTAGACGTGCGACAGTTCGTGTCCGAGCACGGCCCGTAATTCCCGCTCATCGAGGATTTGCAGGATGCCGCTGGTGCAGCAGACCGCGGCATGGCGGGGATTGCGTCCGGTGGCGAAGGCGTTGGGGGCGTTCGTGGGGCTGATGTACAGCCGGGGCATCGGCTGGCGCGCGATGGTGGCCAGCTCACGCACGATCCGGTACATGACCGGAGCCTCCAGCTCGCTGACCGGCTGCGCGTGCATGGCCCGCAACGCGATCCTGTCGCTGTTGAAGTACGCGTAGGCGTTCATACCCACAGCGAGCAGGATCGCGACGACGAGGATCGTCGGGTTGCGGAACAACGCACCGATGAACACGATCAGGGCCGACATGCCCACCATCAGCCCGAAGGTCTTCAGACCGTTCGCAAACCCGTGCCCGTGCATACGTCTCCCTTGCCGCTCCCCCGTTCACCGAGTCGTCTTACAGCAGATAAACGATAGAAGCTCCAGGCAAAGTTCCGGTGAATCCGCGCTGGCCGAAATCAGCCACCCACGGCAGCGTGCACTCTTTCCACGGTCTCTCACGCAGTCGCTCCACGGTCCCTCACGCAGTCGCCCCACGGTCCCTCACGCAGTCGCCCCACGGTCCCTCACGCAGTCGCCCCACGGTCCCTCACGCAGTCGCCCCCACGGTCCCTCACGCAGTCCGGTCCCTCACGCAGTCCGGTCCCTCACGCAGTCCGGTCCCTCACGCAGTCCGGTCCCTCACGCAGTCCGGTCCCTCACGCAGTCCGGTCCCTCACGCAGTCCGGTCCCTCACGCAGTCGCTCCCAGCGCACCCCAACCACGTCTTTTCGAGCGCAGCGAGATCGAGCCTGTTTCCGTTCGCGGCCCGGCTCGCGTGTGCGCGGCCGCCGCGTACGCGACGAAGGAGCAAGCGGCGGTCGCGCACACGCGAGCCACCAAGGGGCCGCGAACACGCCGCGACGAAGTCGCGGCCAAACAACCCAGCTCAACCCACGCGTTCGATGGTGTAGCAGACCAGTCGCTCCAGCGCGTCGTTGGCGGGGCCGCCGGGGAGGGCGGACAGCTCGGCGTAGGCGAGGTCGGCGTAGCCCTGGAGCTTCTCCTTGGCCAGCGCCATGCCGCGGGAGTCGGCGAGCAGGTCGAGTGCCTCTTTCACTTCGTCGTCGGTCTCCAGCGGACGCGCGAGCAGCTCGCGCAGCCGGTCGCCTTCGGCGCCCTCCTCGCGCAGCGCGTACAGCACCGGCAGGGTGTGTACCCCTTCGCGCAGGTCGGTGCCGGGGGTCTTGCCGGATTGCTCGGAGGCGGAGGAGATGTCGATGATGTCGTCGGAGATCTGGAAGGCGGTACCGACCGCGTCGCCGAGGCGGGCCAGTCGCTCGACGTGCTCCAGGTCCCCGCCGGAGAAGGTGCCGCCGAAACGTCCGGCGGCGGCGATCAGCGAGCCGGTCTTCTCCCACACCACGCGCAGGTAGTGCTCGACGGGGTCCTGGGATTCTCGGGCTCCCATGGTCTCGCGCATCTGACCGGTGACGAGTTCGGCGAAGGTCTCGGCGATGATGCGCACCGCGCCGGGGCCGAGGGTGGAGGTGAGCCGGGAGGCGTGCGCGAACAAGTAGTCGCCCGCGAGGATGGCGATGTTGTTACCCCAACGGGAGTTGACGCTCGGGGCGCCGCGGCGCATGGGGGCCTCGTCCATCACGTCGTCGTGGTACAGCGTGGCCAGGTGGACGAGCTCCACGACGGTGCCCGCGGTGACCAGAGCGGGATCGGCGGGGCGCGGGCCGAGCTGCCCGGTGAGGATGGTGAAGAGCGGACGGAATCGCTTGCCACCGGCCTTGGCCAGGTGCAGCGCGGCCTCCTGGAGGAATTCCGCGCCGTCGGACAGCTCGTCGACCAGGAGTTTCTCCACGTCCGCCAAGCCGTTGCGCACGACGTCGGCCAGTCCGATGTCACCGAGATCGACCCCGGCCACGACCGTGCCCGCGTCGCTCCCGGCTTCGCTGTGCCCGCCGTGCGCCGTGTCCATGATTCGCTCGCTGCGCTCGCTCATGGCCGATGTGCTCATTTCTTCTCCCAGCGATGCGTCCGACCCCACGGTAGAGAACCTAGCGTGTCCGGGTCGGATGGCCCATGAACACCGTCACTCTGTGTGGATCGGCCACTACCGCACCCGCTTCGCCGGTGAGCGTCCGCAACGCGCGTGGTCGCGTCGACATGGGTGTGACGGCCCTGCGAGTATGGAGCGCATGGGTTCACCCGAAGCGAGTCCCGCGCGCGACCAGGACGCAGTGCCCAGCCGAGCCGAGGTGCTGGTCGTCGGCGCGGGCCCGGCCGGCTCGGCGGCCGCGGCCTGGGCGGCGCGGGCGGGGCGGGACGTGGTGCTGGTCGATTCCGCCGTTTTTCCCAGGGACAAGACCTGTGGTGACGGGCTCACCCCGCGTGCGACCGCCGAACTGGAGCAGCTGGGGCTCGGCGAGTGGGTGCGCGCGCACGTCGTCAACCACGGCCTCCGGATGACCGGCTTCGGCCGCGAGTCGCTGCTGAGCTGGCCGGGCGGTTCCTTCCCGACGTACGGAAGCGCGATTCCCCGAACCGAACTCGACGACAAGCTGCGCGAGACGGCGGTGAAGTCGGGCGCGCGCATGGTGGATGGGACGAAGGTAATCGACGTCACCCGGGATGGTGACCGGGTCACGGGTGTGACGGTGCGGACAGCGGACGGCACCCGCACCATCGCCTGCCGGACGCTGGTGGTCGCCGACGGGGTGCGTTCGCCGATCGGGCGGCTACTCGGCCGCCTCTGGCATCGGCGGTACGCCTACGGCACCGCCGCGCGGGCCTACATCAAGTCCGGCCGCAGCGACGATCAGTGGATCTCCTCGCATCTGGAGTTACGCGACACCTCCGGCGAGCTGGTTCCCGGCTATGGCTGGGTGTTCCCGCTCGGCAACGGCGAGGTGAACATCGGTGTGGGGTCGCTGGCCACCGAACGGCGCCCCTCGCACATCGCGTTGAGGCCCCTGCTGGCGCACTACACCGCGCTGCGCACCGAGGAATGGCAATTCGAGGGCTCACTGCGCGCGGTGGCCTCGGCCCTGCTGCCGATGGGCGGGGCGGTTTCGAACGTGGCGGGGCGCAACTGGGTGCTGATCGGCGACGCCGCGGGCTGTGTGAACCCGCTCAACGGCGAAGGCATCGATTACGGCTTGGAGGGCGGCCACATGCTGGCCGATCTGCTGGACGAGCCGGACTTCACCACGATCTGGCCGCAGACACTGCGGGCTCGCTACGGGCGCACGTTCTCGGTCGCCCGGCGGATCGCGGGCCTGGCCACCCATCCCCGCACGGTGCCGCTGGGCGGCCCTCCGGTGATGCGGTCGAAGTACTTGCAGCGCGCCGCCGTCCGGGTGATGGGCAATCTGGTGACCGACGAGGACGTCGACCTGACCGCGCGGGCGTGGCGGATGGCGGGCCGGGCGTCGCTGCGTGTCGACGAGCGTCCGCCGTTCGCTTAGGGACGGTGACGGCGCGATGGGTGAACAACGAGCTCGGGGCTTGCCCGCGCTGTATCTGCTGCCGCATCTGCGCCGAGCCAGGGACCTGGCGGACCGTCACTACGCCGAGCCGCTGAATCTGGACGAGCTGGCGGCGGCGGCGGGGGTGTCGAAATACCACTTCCTGCGCGCGTTCGCCGCGGTCTACGGCCGCACCCCGGCCGTGTACCTGGCCGAGCGGCGCATCGAACGCGCCCAGGACCTGCTGCGCGCGACCAATCTCACAGTCACCGAGGTGTGCATGCTGGTCGGCTACAGCAGTCTCGGCTCGTTCAGCAGCAAGTTCCGGCAGCTGGTCGGGGTCACGCCGTCGGAGTACCAGGCGAAGTTCGCCGACGGCGCTCCGCGTATCCCCGGCTGTTTCGTCTTCATGCACGGACTCTCCGACCGAAAGCCACCCGCCTGAGCGAACGGCGCAATTTTGGAGAAGCCGACGCCGGTGCGCCCGCCCTAGCCTGGGCCGCATGACGACGATTACGAACGTTTCCCTGGTCACCGTGTATGTCACGGACCAAACCGCCGCGAAAGAGTGGTACGTCGACAAACTCGGCTTCGTCGAGACCGCCGACGTTACCATGGGCGACAACGGTTTTCGCTGGGTCACCGTCGCGCATCCCGCGCACCCCGAGCTGGAGATCACGCTGATGGTTCCCGGCCCGCCGCTGGACGAGAACTACGCCGACGCCGTTCGGCGCGCGCTGGCCAACGGCACGCACGGCGCGCTCGGCCTGCGCACCGAGAACTGCCAGAAGGCCTTCGAAGAACTCACCGCCAAAGGGGTGGAGTTCGTGCAGCCGCCCGCCGAACGACCCTATGGGACCGAGGCGATCATCCGGGACAACTCGGGGAACTGGCTGGTGCTGGTCGAGTCGAAGGAGTTCGCGCCGCGGGACTTCGCCTAGACCGTGCCGACGTGGCCCCGGCTCGCGCCGGGGCCGTGCTCAGGCGGTCGGCTCGGCGGACAGCCAGTCCTCGATGAATTTGCGTTCGCCGTTGAGCACCCGGTGGTGCAACTGCTCGGCGAGCGGCTCGATCGCGCCGCCGACGAGGGGCACCTTCACCCGCACGGCACCGACGACCTCGATCTCGGAACCTTCCGCGGTGGAACGGATCTCATAGGACCCGGACATCTCGGTGTTGATGCCTCCGGTGGAGATCTCGAAGGTGCCTTTGGCGACCTCGCCGACCACCGGCTGCCAATGGTCGATGCGGGAGAAGGTGAGCTCGCTCTTGAGCACCTTGCGGACCAGCGCGGGGACCTTGTCCTCGGGGGCCTTCTCGGTCATGTGGATGCGAATGGTGTCCGCGCCGTCGGGATGCGACAGGTCTACCGCCGCCGTCGGCGATTCGGCGAAGCGGGTCCGCCAGACGTCGTCGGTGATGAGTGCCCGGTGGAGATCTTCGACCGGGACTGTGTACGGCACGGTGAAGCTGAATTTTCGGGACATGGCCGCCACCGTAGCCGAGCCGGTCGGTAGCCTGTGGCGGTGTCGGAAACCAGCCAGTCCACCGGGCGGCCGATCCGCCTGCGACGGGCCGGGATCGGCGTGCTGATCGCCGCGACGGCGGTGAGCGTACTGGTCGGGCTGCTGGTACTGGCCGCGTGGCGCAACGACTATCTGATCAGCTCGGACAAGGGCAGCACCACGGCCGAGGTGCTCTCGGCGGGGCGGCTGCGCTCGGCGGTCATGTACGTCACACCGGACGGCGAGACGCACAATCCGAAGGTCGGCGTGCTGTATCCGACCAACTTGACCGCGGGCGAGCGGATTCGGGTGGAGTACCGCCGCAGCGACCCGGACCTGGTGCGGGTGGAGGGCCGTGACGTGCGGGTCGCCATTCCGCCCGCGTTGTCGGTGATCGTCGTGGTGTGGCTGCTCGCGCTACCGACCCTGTGGCTGCTTTCCCGCGCGGGCAGGCGTGGCCCCGCGCCGGTGGTCAGGCCCGCGCCGCAGGGCTGAGATCCACAATCTCCGAGCGAGCCGCCGAGCGGACCGCCCGTCGAAGGTTCCGATAGTTCGCCGGATCTTTCAGTGCGCTTCACTTCGGCGTGGCGACGTGGCGCGGTGCGGCGGTCAGGCTGAGAGCGTGCGTGTAGCGATCGTCGCGGAGTCGTTCTTGCCGAACATGAACGGCGTCGTCAACTCCGTGCTGCGGGTGCTCGAACACCTGGACCGGAACGGGCACGAAGCGCTGATCATCGCGCCGGACACCCCGCGGGGGCAGCCCGCCGCGCCGCGGCACTACGAGCGCTTCCCGGTTCACCGGGTACCCGCGATCATGGTGCCCAAGATCAGCTCGCTGCCGGTCGGGCTGCCACAGCCGGGCATCGTCTCGGCCATCGAGGACTTCGACGCCGAGGTGGTCCACCTGGCCTCACCGTTCCTGCTCGGCGCGGGTGGCCTCGGCGCGGCATTGCGACTGGATCTGCCCACCGTCGCGGTGTACCAGACCGACGTGGCGGGTTTCGCCAAGAGCTACGGGCTGGGGCTGGCCGGCCGCGCCGCCTGGGGCTGGACCCGGCGCATCCACGAGGGAGCCACCCGCACGCTCGCCCCATCCCGGGCCGCGGCGGAGGACCTGGCCAGACACGGCATCCCGCGCGTGCACCGGTGGGGGCGCGGCGTCGACACCGCGCGGTTCACACCGAGCGTACGGTCCGCCGAATTGCGGGACGCCTGGCTCGCGGGCCGGGACCGCCTGCTGGTCGGCTTCGTGGGGCGGCTCGCCCCGGAGAAGCACGTCGAGCGGCTCGCGGTGCTGAGCGCCGACCCGGATATCCAGCTGGTGATCGTCGGCGACGGACCGGAGCGCCAGCGACTGGCCCGGCTGATGCCGACCGCGGTGTTCACCGGCGAGCTCGGCGGCGACGAGCTGGCGCGGGCGTACGCCAGTCTGGACGTCATGGTGCACGCCGGCGAGCACGAGACCTTCTGCCAGGGCGTGCAAGAGGCGCTGGCCTCGGGTGTCCCGGTGATCGGTCCGGACGCGGGCGGTCCCCGCGACCTGATCGCCCACTGCCGCAACGGCTACCTGCTTCCGGTGGACCGGTTCAGCGAGTTGCTGCCGAGTGCCGTCGGGGCGCTGCACGATCCGGAGCTGCGGACCCGGTTCGCCGGGGCGGCGCGGAAATCGGTGCTGTCGCGGACCTGGCCCGCCATCTGCACTCAGCTGATGGGTCACTACGCCGACGTGACCGGGACGCGGATTCGGTTGCCGCATACGGCGTGAACCCGGCCGGCGTGACGAGGGTATCCACGCGCCGCCCTCGGGTCGTAACAGACCGCGAGTTAGGGTCTTCGCGTGGCGAAAACGCAATCGAACCGTGCCTCGTTGGACAAACAGCCGCGCGAAGTCGCGGCGATGTTCGACGGCGTCGCCCGGCGCTACGACCTGACCAACACGGTCATCTCCGCCGGGCAGGATCGCTACTGGCGCTGGGCGACCCGTAAGGCGCTGGCGGCACGGCCGGGCGAGCGGCTGCTGGATCTCGCGGCAGGCACCGGTGTATCCACCCTGGAGTTGCGGAAGTCCGGCGCGTGGTGTCTGGCGGCCGATTTCTCCAAGGGCATGCTCAGCGCGGGCCGGTTCCGCGACGTGCCGATGGTGGCGGCCGACGCGATGGCGCTGCCGTTCGCCGACGACTCCTTCGACGCGGTGACCATCTCGTTCGGGCTGCGCAACGTGGCCGACACCGATCTGGCCCTGCGCGAGATGCTGCGCGTCACCAAGCCCGGCGGCAGGCTGGTCGTGTGCGAGTTCTCCGCACCGGTTCTGCCGGTGTTCCGCACGGTGTACCTGGAGTACCTGATGAAAGCGCTGCCCAAGGTGGCGCGCGTGGTGAGCAGCAACCCGGAGGCCTACGTCTACCTGGCCGAATCGATCTCGGAGTGGCCCAATCAGCGCAGGCTGGCGATGCGGGTCGCGGCGAACGGGTGGTCGTCGGTGAAATGGCGCAACCTCACCGGGGGCGTGGTGGCCCTGCACCGGGCCTACAAGCTCGGCTGAGCCGGAGATCTCGATCACACCTCACCGCCCGGTCCGGGAGCGGTGAGGGGGAATGTCACCTGGCGCTAACGCGAGGTAAATCCGGCGCAATCGGCGGTCCGCATGATCGGAGACATGACCGATCCAGTGACCGGCCGCGGCGACGGCACCGCCCGAACGGCGTGCTCGTACTGCGGCGTCGGCTGCGGGATAACGGTGTCGACCACCGCCGACGGCGCGGGCAAGCCGGTGATCGCCAAGGTCGGCGGCGACAAACTGCACCCGGCGAACGCGGGCAGGTTGTGCACCAAGGGTGCGACCCACGCGGAGTTGATGCGCACCCCCGGACGGATGGAGACCGCCTACCGGCGCTTCGAGCGCGGTCAGGTGCCGGTGCCGTTCCCCGTCGACGAGGCCGTCCACGAGGCGGCCACCCGGTTGCGCGCGATCCTCGACGAGCACGGTCCGGACGCGATCGCGCTGTATGTCTCCGGGCAGATGTCGCTGGAGGCGCAGTACCTCGCGACCAAACTCGCCAAGGGTTATCTGCGCACGGTGCACATCGAGGCGAACTCGCGGCTGTGCATGGCCAGCGCCGGCACCGGATACAAACAGTCGCTCGGCGCGGACGGGCCGCCCGGCTCCTACGACGACTTCGAGCACGCGGACCTGTTCTTCGTCATCGGCGCGAATATGGCCGACTGCCATCCCATCCTTTTCCTGCGGATGGCCGATCGGCTGAAGGCGGGCGCGAAGCTCATCGTGGTCGATCCGCGCCGCACCGAGACCGCCGCGCGGGCCGACCTGTTCCTGCAGATCGCGCCCGGGACCGATCTCGCGCTGCTGAACGGGCTGCTGCACCTGCTGGTGGCCGGCGGCCACATCGACGCGGAGTTCATCGCCGAGCACACCGAGGGCTGGGACGCGATGCCGGAGTTCCTGGCCGACTATCCGCCGCAGCGGGTGGCCGAGATCACCGGACTGGCCGAAGCCGACATCCGGACCGCCGCCGAATGGATCGGCGCGGCGGGCGAGTGGATGTCGCTGTGGACGATGGGACTCAATCAGTCCACGCACGGCACCTGGAACACCAACGCCCTGTGCAACCTGCACCTGGCCACCGGCGCGATCTGCCGCCCCGGCAGCGGGCCGTTCTCCCTCACCGGGCAGCCGAACGCGATGGGCGGGCGCGAGATGGGCTACATGGGCGCCGGCCTGCCCGGCCAGCGCAGCCTGCTCTCCGCCGCGGACCGCGCGTTCGTGGAGACCGCGTGGGAACTGGCGCCCGGCACGCTGGGCACCGAAGCGGGGCCGGGCACGGTGGAGATGTTCCGCGGACTGGCCGAAGGGACGATCAAAGCGGCCTGGATCATCTGCACCAACCCTGTCGCCACCGTGTCGAACCGGAAGACCGTGATCGCGGGGCTGGAAGCGGCCGAATTGGTGATCGCCCAGGACGCCTACACCGAAACCGCGACCAACGCCTACGCCGACCTGCTGCTTCCCGCCACGCTGTGGGCGGAAGCCGACGCGGTGATGGTGAATTCCGAACGCAACCTCACACTGTTGCAACAGTCGGTCCCGCCCATCGGCGACGCGCGGCCGGACTGGCGGATCATCGCCGACGTCGCCACCGCCATGGGGTTTCCCGGCTTCGACTTCGCCTCCAGCGCCGAGGTGTTCGACGAGATCAAGCGGTTCGCCAATCCCGCCACCGGCTACGACCTGCGCGGCGTGAGTTATGAGGCGCTGCGTGCCGGGCCGATGCAGTGGCCGTGCGCGCGAGCGGACCGCAGGCGCAATCCGATCCGTTATGTGAACGACGGGATCAGCCAGACCCTGTTCGTCGACGAGAACGGCCACCGGCCCCGGCTGGCCTTCGCCACGCCGAGCCGCCGCGCGGTGTTCTGGCCACGGCCGCACCTGCTGCCGGAGGAGATGCCCGACGACGACTACCCGTTCCTGCTGAACACCGGGCGCCTGCAACACCAGTGGCACACGATGACCAAGACCGGCAAGATCGACAAGCTGACCAAGCTGAACGGCACGCCGTTCGTCGAGGTGCATCCGGCCGACGCCGAGCGGCTCGGTCTGCGCGCGGGCGACCAGCTCGAGATCGCCTCCCGCCGTGGCCGTGCCGTGCTGCCGGTGCAGGTCAGCGACCGAGTGCGGCAGGGCGACTGCTTCGTGCCGTTCCATTGGAACGACGAGCAGGGCGAATACCTGACCATCAACGCGGTCACCAACGACGCGGTCGATCCGGCCTCGCTGCAACCGGAGTTCAAGGCGTGCGCGGTGGCGCTGCGCCGGGTGGCTTCCGTGCCGCAGCCGCAGGTTCCCGCCGCGCTGCCCGCGGCCCGGACTGCGCACCCGCTGGCCGCCGTACTCGGCCTCGACAGCGGTACCGCGCCAACGCTCAGCGAGACCGAGCGGATCTACCTCAGCGGCTATTTGGCCGCGCTGCAAGCGCTTCCGGTGACCGGCCAGCCGGTGCTCCCGGATTCGGCGCCGATGTCCGCGCCCACCAGGCTGTGGGTCGACGGTCTGCTGGCCGGGATGTATTCGCGTGCCGCCGCGACCACGGCGGACGCGGGCGCCGCCGCTCGCACGGTCACCGTGCTGTGGGCCTCGCAGACCGGCAACGCCGAAGAGTTCGCCACCGCCGTCGCGGCACACCTCGCCGAACGCGATTTCACACCGCGACTGCTGGACCTGGACTCCTGCGATCCGGGTGCGCTCCAGGGCGACGTCCTGGTGGTCAGCAGCACATTCGGCGACGGAGGACCGCCGGACAACGGAGCGGATTTCTGGGATCGGCTGGCCGACGGCGTCGCGCGGCTGACCGGAATGCGGTACGCCGTATTCGCACTCGGCGACTCTTCCTATGACGACTTCTGTGGTTACGGCCGAAAACTCGACCAGAAATTCGCCGAACTCGGCGCGACCCGATTGCTTCCGCGCGTCGATAGTGAACCCGACTACCAAGACGCGGCGCAGCGCTGGCTGGACGACGTACTCGCCGCCTTGGACGGCGGCCCAGCCGATTCCTCGGTGAGCGGTGCGGCCGCGCCCAGCCGGACTACGCCCCGTGGCGGTGGTGTGGCCACGATGGCCGCGCCGAGTGTCGCCCCGGCGCTCGGCCGCACCCGCACCGCACCGTTCACCCGCACCGCGCCGCTGCGTGCCCCATTGCTGCGCAACGAGTTGCTCTCCGCGGCGGGATCTCCGAAAGAGGTGCGCCGCTTCGCGTTCGATCTGCGCGGCCTGGACGCGGCGTACGAGGTAGGCGATTCGCTGGGCGTCTGGCCGGTGAACGGCACCGCACTGGTCACCGAATGGCTGGCCGCCACCGGGCTGGACGGGCGTCGCGTGGTCGAGGTCGAGGAACGGGAAATCCCGTTGGCCGAAGCACTGCGCACGCACTTCGACATCACCAAGGTCGGACCCGATCTGCTCGGCTTCATCGCCGAGCGCAACCCGAGCGGCAAGCTCGCCAAACTGTTGCGCCGGGACAACCGCAACGAGCTGGCGAATTATCTGTGGGATCGGCAGGTCGTGGACGTGCTGCGCGATTTCCCCGTGCGGGCCGATCTGGTCGAGTGGCTCGGGGTCATGAAGAAGCTACAGCCGCGCCAGTATTCGATCTCGTCGAGTCCGCTGGTCAGCCCGGATGCGGTGGAGCTGACCGTCGGCATCGTGCGCTACGGCGATCCGGCGGCCACCGGCTCGCCGGCGCGGCGCGGCGGAGTGTGCTCGACGTTCCTCGCCGATCGCGCCGAGCTCGCCGACCCGACGGTGCCGATCTTTCTCCAGCGCGCACCGCATTTCCGTCCTCCAGCGGACCCGGCCGCGCCGATGATCATGGTGGGCCCCGGCACCGGCATCGCCCCCTTCCGCGGGTTCTTGCAGGAGCGCAGGGCCCGCGGCTGCACCGGGCGCAACTGGCTGTTCTTCGGCGATCAGCACGCGGCGCACAACTTCTACTACCGCACCGAACTAGAGGACATGTTCCGTTCCGGCTTCCTGACCCGGCTGGACCTGGCCTTCTCCCGCGACCAGCGGGAGCGGATCTACGTGCAGCACCGCATGATCGAGCACGGCGCCGAGCTGTGGTCCTGGCTGCGCGACGGCGCCCACTTCTACGTCTGCGGCGACGCCGGCCGTATGGCCAAGGACGTCGACGACGCGCTCCTGCGGATCGCGCGCATCCACGGCAAGCTCGACGAGGACGGCGCATTGGCATTCAAGAAGCAACTCGTCGCCGAAAAGCGTTACGTCCGCGACGTGTACTGACGGCCTATACCGAGTGCGCCGCTGTACTACCGGCTGCTCGCCAGCGGAGATCCGATCGACGACACCGCGGCGGACCTGGCCGCTCGCGCCGCCGTCGATGCCGTCCAGGCGGGCACGTTCGTGTCTGCCGCCGACTAGCCGAGCACCGCGCCCTTGCCATTCGGAGTCCAGTCGACGCGGCGGCCGGTGAAAGCGAGGACTCGCTCCAAGGCGGTGGCATCGGCCGCGACCGGCACCACCGGCCCGAAGAGACCGGGCACCCCTTCGGCAGGTGTGTCGCGCAGCATCTCGAGCAGGGTCGCCAGATCTCCGGCGGCGCACGAATAGGGCCGGCCGGTGGCCTTCGCGAGATCCCAGCCGTGCACGACCACCTCGTCCAGGGCGATCCTGGCCATCGCCGGGGCGGGCTCGCTGACTCCACCCGCCTCTGTCACGCCGTCCCAGGCCGCGGGCTCGCGCCACGCCGCCACCAAGGCATCGAGCTGGGCCGGAATGCGCTCGCGCCAATCCTCCGGCAAGGCGCGCTCGGCAGGCGCGCCGGGCGCGACGGAACCGCCGACGGCCTCCTTCGTCGCCGCCTGCCGGAACGCCTCCGTCAGATCGACCACGTGCGCGAGCAGATCGCGGACCGTGGTGTCGGCGCACGGCGTCGGCGCCGCGAGTTGTTCGTCGGTGATGCCGCCGACGACGGTCGCCAACGCGTCGGCCGCGGGCTCGAAATCGAACTCGGGGTTCATCTGGCCTCCTCGGGGGTGTGGGACGTCTCCGGAAATGGAGACGGAGTGAGGCCGTGGAATTAAGCGGCGAGTCGTTCCGAGATCGACTCGTAGCGGTGAAAAGCCCTGGAAAAGCGGACAATTGAAGAATGAAGGGTGATCGGGTGGAGATCGTCGTCGACGTCGGCGACGGCTCCAGGAGCTATGAGATCGCGGCTACCCGAGCGGGGCGGCGAGTCGAAGTAAGGATCACGCGGGGCGTGGTCGAAGTCAGCGAAGT
Source organism: Nocardia aegles (assembly GCF_052545135.1). Taxonomy (NCBI): domain Bacteria; kingdom Bacillati; phylum Actinomycetota; class Actinomycetes; order Mycobacteriales; family Nocardiaceae; genus Nocardia; species Nocardia aegles. The sequence continues at coordinate 365,516 of NZ_JBQWRI010000005.1, read as the reverse complement.
GACGCGATCGGGGACGGCCGTGCGGACCGCCCGGTTCATGGCCGGACGCATGCTCGCGCTGGTCGAGCATCCGGCGGACGCGACGGCGGCGCGGGCGGGCGAAACGCGACAAGCCTGAGCGCCGGATGCTTGCCGTACGTCCCGACCGGGGGCATCCTCGTTGCAGTCGGAATTGATCGCCCGCCTCGATTTGCGGCGTGCCACGACGGGTATGCCGATCGAGAGGCCTACGTGGAGAGGAGCGCACGATGTCAGATCCCCTTGCCGACGCGGTCCCGGAGGCCGATCTCGCCGAGCAGTCCGTTCCGGCGTATCCGGAGGAGCCGGTGCTCGCCGACGACAGCCCCGAGCAGGAGGACGCTGTCGCGCGGGCGACTCTGGAGCGCGACATCTTCGAGGCGAATCCGGCGGATGTGATCGAACAGTCCATCGTGGTCCCGATCGATGACGACCCCGAGGAGGAATCCGGCTTCTGACCGCCCGGTCAGGGCTGGATCTTGGCGCGCACCTTCGCGTGCAGTTCCCGCAGGCTGGACCGCTCGGTGGCCACCTCGAGCACCCGCATGCCATGCGCATGTCCGGTCAGTTCGACGGCCAGCTGCTGCGGGTCCACCTGCCGGTGCGGAATGCGGTAGGCGGCGCACAAGGCTGCGAGATCCATGCCGTGCGGGGTGCCGAAGACCCGCTCGAACACGCCCGCGTAGTGCGGGTCGCCCTGTTCGAGCAGTTCGAAGATGCCGCCGCCGTCGTCGTTGGCGACGACGATGGTGAGATTCGCCGGGCGCGGTTCGCCCGGCCCGATCAACAGGCCGGACGCGTCGTGCAGGAAGGTCAGGTCACCGATCAACGCGATGGTGCGCCCATCGTGGTGCAGGGCGGCGCCGACCGCGGTGGACACCGTGCCATCGATACCCGCAACGCCGCGATTCGACAGCACCCTGACCCCCGGACGCGGATGCGACACCAGCGCCGCGTCCCGCACCGGGTTCGAGGCGCCGAGCAGAAGTTGGTCACCGTCGCGCAGCGCGTCCATCACCACCGCGGCGACGTGCAGCCCGGTGGGCTTCGGGTGTCGTGCGAGTTCGGCACGCACCACGTGGTCGGCTTTCGCGTTCAGTTCGCGACAGTGCTCCAGCCATCGCGTCCTCGGGGCGCCGACGGTGACGGCGCGGGTCCCGGTGCCGACCACGTTGCCGGACACATCGGGCCAACGCGGACCGGTGGTCAGCGCGAACACCCGGACGTCCGGGTCGGCGAGCACCTTCGACACCTGCCGGTGCAGGGTCGGGCGGCCGGTGATGATCGCCTGCGTGGGACGCAACAGCGGCAGTACGAGTGGATGCAGCGCGGGGCCGTGCCTGGGGGCGGTGGGCTCGGCGACGGTCGGCAGGTCCGCCAGCTCCGGGCGGTAGCCCGCGCCGTGTCCGGAGATGACGACCGTGTCCGGCGTGAGGTCGAGATCGAGCGGCACGTCCAAGGTGGCGTATTGGGTCTCGGTCCACGCGCACTCCCCCGGACGACCCGACGGAGCCGCCTCACCCGGCGCCAGGTCGGGGACCAAGGGCTCACGCAGCGGGACATCGAAGTGCACCGGCCCCGCATTGCCGGAGCGGGTGCCACGCGCCGCCGCCAATACTCGGCACACCGCCGAGCGCCACTGGCTGTTCTGCTGGCCGTAAGGCGGGTGCTCGCCGTCGCCCGCCTCCTGCTCCGCGAGACCGAGCGAGATGGTGGCGCGGACTTGACTGCCGAACAGACCGAACTGTTCGACGGTCTGGTTGGCGCCGGAGCCGAGCAACTCATAGGGGCGGTTGGCGCTGAGCACCACCAACGGAACCCGCGCGTAGTTCGCCTCCAGCACGGCAGGCCCGAGATTGGCCACCGCGGTGCCCGAGGTCATCACGACCGGGACCGGGAGGCGGCTCGCGATCGCGAGCCCGACGGCGAGGAAACCCGCCGTTCGCTCGTCGATCCGCATGTGTAGGCGCAGTCGCCCGGCGGAATCGGCGGCTTGCAGGGCGAAGGCCAGCGGAGCGTTCCGTGAGCCGGGGCACAGGACGACATCCCGCACGCCCCCGCGCACGAGTTCGTCGACGACGACCTGCGCTTGTGCTGTAGACGGGTTCACGCCTCAAGACTGGCAGACAGTCAACTAGAAGTCCGCGCCGGGCGGTTCGCAATCACATGTGTCGTCGCACACGGGCCCCTCGCGGCGGGCTCACGTCCGATGGCCGCGCGGTCGGGCGCGAAGCTCGCAGGAACGCCAGCACCGGCTGCTGTATCTGGCCACCGCGGTACGGGTCGACGAGCGGCAGTTCCGCACCCTGCACCGTCGTCACAGCCGATCGGGCGCGAGTCGCAACAGTGTGGCCGACAGTGGCAGCGGCCACCACGAAGTCTCAGGGGCGCCATGCCGGCAAGGCCGCCGTGGCAATCACCCGGACACGACACCTAAAGGCAGGGCTCAGATCGCGACCCTGCCTCCGCACGCGACAGCCCAGGCTCGACTACCGGTTTCGATCGAAGCGAAACCGAGCATGTTCCGTTCGCGGCCCGGCTCGCGTCCGAGTGACCGCCGCGTCCGCGACGAAGTCGCAAGCGGCGGACGCTCGGACGCGAGCCACGCAGGGGCCGCGAACACCCAGCGCCGCAGGCGCTGGAAAACAAGCACAGATCAGCCGGCGTGCTTCTGGATCAGGTCGCCGACCCGCGGCAGGGCCTCGATGACGTTCTTCTTCGCCGAGGAACGCATCGAGGAGTAGACCTTCTTCAGGGCAGGGCGGCTGGAGGCCTCGGCCCGGGCGTCGGTGACGGCGAGCAACGCCTCGGCGACCTCGTCGGACTTGGCGACGAGCAGGTCGGCGAACGTGCCGGAGCCCGAAGCCGTGTACTCCTGCCAGAACGGCTCCAGTTGCGCGACCAGCTTGGGCGCCAACGACTCCAGCGCATCGGGCACGATGGACGGGCTGATCTTCTTGACCGCCGCGTAGCCACCCTTCACAGCCAGGCCGGACGCACCACCCTTGTCCGAGACCTCGGCGTCGAGAACCTCGACGGCGTCGGCAAGGAAAGCCGGGCGCTTCGCGTCGTCGAGCAGGGATTCAGACAGTGCTGCAACCACTTTCAGGTTCCTCCGGATCAGTTTCGATGAACGAGCGAGGGCAACTATACGTGCCCGCGCCAGCATTCACCCGGCTACGGCTGCCACGGGAGCGACTCGACCGTCAAACCTTCGCAGTCCGCGAGGAGATCGCCCTGCTCATCGAGCAATTCGGCGGTAATAGAAGTTCTCGGCCTTCGATCCAGTCGACCCGTCCGCGAATCATCAGTTGCGGCTCGAGCGGAGTGATCTCGCGGTGGTCGACGTGAGGTACGGGGTGCGCGCCCGTCGATCGAGGTACCGCAGGCGCGGCGCGGATGTCGAGAGCTGGGCAGACTGCGGGACCCGCGGGTCGGGCACCTCGCGTCGTGACCGCGCGTCCGCCTTACCGGCCCGATCACGGGTTTCGAGTCGAGCGAGACCTAGCATTGCCCGGTGACGTTCAATCCGAAGCTGTGGCGCCCCGTTCCGGGATTCGAGAACCTGACCGACATCACCTATCACCGGCACATCGAGCAGGGCACCGTGCGTGTCGCGTTCGACCGGCCGGAGGTGCGCAACGCGTTCCGCCCGCACACGGTCGACGAACTCTACCGGGCACTCGACCACGCGCGGATGACCCCGGACGTCGGCGCGGTGCTGCTGACCGGCAACGGTCCGAGCCCCAAGGACGGCGGCTGGGCGTTCTGCTCCGGCGGTGATCAGCGTATCCGCGGGCGCAGCGGGTACCAGTACGCCAGCGGCGAGACCGCGGACACGGTCGACCAGGCCCGCGCGGGCCGCCTGCACATCCTGGAGGTGCAGCGGTTGATCCGTTTCATGCCGAAGGTGGTGATCGCGCTGGTGAACGGCTGGGCCGCGGGCGGCGGTCACAGCCTGCATGTGGTCTGCGATCTCACCTTGGCCAGCCGCGAGCACGCCCGGTTCAAGCAGACCGACGCCGACGTGGGCAGCTTCGACGGCGGCTACGGCAGCGCGTACCTGGCCAAGATGGTCGGCCAGAAGTTCGCCCGCGAGATCTTCTTCCTCGGCCGCCCCTACACCGCCGAGGAGATGCACCAGATGGGCGCGGTGAACAAGGTCGTCGACCACGCCGAACTGGAGGACGTCGCGCTGGAGTGGACCGCCGACATCAACGGCAAGTCCCCGCAGGCCCAGCGCATGCTGAAGTACGCGTTCAATTTGCTGGACGATGGTCTGGTGGGCCAGCAACTTTTCGCCGGCGAGGCGACCCGGATGGCCTACATGACCGACGAAGCCGTCGAAGGCCGCGACGCCTTCCTGGAGAAGCGCACACCGGACTGGACCCCCTACCCCTGGTACTTCTGACATGGACATCCTCAGCAGCCGGATCATCCTGCGGCCCGCCGACTACCAGGCCACGCTCGCGTTCTACCGGGACGGGCTGGAACTGGCCATCGCGCGGGAATACCCGGGCGGCACGGTCTTCTTCGCGGGACAGTCGCTGATCGAGGTGGCCGCGCACGGTGGGTCGGGCGAGTCGTCGTCGTTCGAGGGCGCGATCTGGCTCCAGGTGCGCGACGTGTCCGCCGCCGCCGTGGAACTGGCGCTGAAGGGCATCGCGATCGACCGCGCGCCGGTCGAGGAGCCGTGGGGCCTGCACGAGATGTGGGTGCGCGATCCCGACGGTGTGCCGATCGTTCTGGTGGAGGTCCCACCGACCCACCCGATCCGGCGGGATACCCGCTGGCGGGCGTCGTAGCGACGGATCCGTTCGGTAGTACGTGGGGCCGCACCGAGTTGCCAACGCGTCAACTGGCGAGGACGATAACGCTCGGATGGCCACCCGACCGCCGACGTCCGGGCCGGCTGTGTCCGTGTCCCGTCCGACGAATGAATCGCAGTTCCGATGCCTGTCGTACTCGAGCCCCGATCCGACCGGGTGGCCGCGCTATGGATGCGCCACTCCGGCAATCCGACCCGTTCCGCGCACAGCGGCGCGGACATGACACGATCCCTACCGTGAGGGAGTGCAGAGGGCGAGCCATGGGCACAGCGGCTCCGGGCACCGCCGAGCCGGGCGAGCGCCGGGGCGTGGCATGACCAAGAAACTGCGTACCTTGCCGATGCCGACCGGGTCCGGTCTCGGTGACGTCCTGCCCCACCTGCGGGAGGCGCTGGAAGGTAACGGGGCCGCCTGGCTACCGATTCCCACCAGCGATCGGCGCGAGGCGAGGCGCCTGAGCGACGCCTTGTCGCCGGGCGAGCCGATCGATGAGGAAATCGCTCTGGTGGTGACCACCTCCGGCACCACGGGCGTGCCGAAGGGCGCGATGCTCAGCTCGGCGGCCCTGCGCGCGAGCGGCACCGCGACCCACGACCGGCTCGGCGGCCCCGGCAACTGGTTGCTGGCCCTGCCGACCCATCACATCGCCGGTATCCAGGTGCTGTTGCGCAGCATCCTGGCGGGGACCGAACCCACTGTGCTGGACGTGTCGGGCGGATTCCTGCCCGAGGCCCTGGCGGGCGCGATCTCCAGCATGCGCGGGGAGCGGCGCTACACGGCCCTGGTCCCGACCCAGTTGATCAAAGCGCTGGAATCGCCGGTCGCCACCACCGCGCTGGCCGGCCTCGACGGTGTGCTGGTCGGCGGGGCGGCCACGCCGCTGCCGGTCTACGAGCGCGCGCGAGCCGCGGGGATCACCGTGGTTCGCACCTACGGCATGAGCGAGACCTGCGGCGGCTGCGTCTACGACGGTGTGCCGCTGGAGGGCGCGAAGGTTCGTATCGAAGAGGGCCGGGTGGTGCTGGGCGGCGCGATGATCGCCTCGGGCTACCGCAATCAGCCCGATCATCCGGCGTTCGCCGAGCCGGGCTGGTTCCGCACCGAGGACGCGGGCACCTTCGACAACGGCGTTCTGAACATCACCGGGCGGCTGGACGAGGCGATCACGACCGGCGGCCTGCTGGTTATCCCGCAGGTGGTCGAGGCCGTGCTGATCAACCACCCGGCGATCAGCGAGGTCGTCGTCCTCGGTCTGCCCGACGAACGACTCGGCCAGCGCGTCGCCGTCGCGGTGATCCCGGCCCCCGGCGCCACACCCGACCTGGCCGACCTGCGCGAATACGTCACCGACGAACTGGACTCCATCGCCGCTCCCCGCGAACTGGCGGTGCTCGAGGAGTTCCCGCTCCGCGGCCCTGGCAAGCCCGACCGAGCCAAGCTGCGCGAATACCTCTTGGCCAAGTCGACCCACTAGCGATCACGGGCGTCTCGCCGGGCAACCCTGCCAGCGCTGTGCAAGAGCCGTGCAAGTCCGGCGATCCACAGTTGTCCACATGACTTCTTTCGCACCAACTTCACCGCTCGCCGTCGAGGCGGACGGCCTGGTCAAGGTGTTCGGGGAACAGCGGGCCGTGGACGGCGTGAGCCTGGCGGTGCCGCAGGGCTCGGTGTACGGCGTGCTCGGACCGAACGGCGCAGGCAAGACCACGACCATCCGCATGCTCGCGACCCTGTTGCGACCGGACGGCGGCAGCGGACGCATCTTCGGCCACGACGTGGTCGCCGAGCCGACGGCCGTCCGCTCGCTCATCGGTGTAACGGGGCAGTACGCCTCGGTCGACGAGGACCTCAGCGCCACCGAGAACCTGATCGTCTTCTCTCGCCTGCTGGGTCTCGGTCGCGCCGACGCCCGGCGCAAGGCGGCCGAGCTGCTGGAGGAGTTCGATCTCACCGAGGCGGCGAACAAGCCGCTGCGGCATTTCTCCGGCGGTATGCGACGCCGCCTCGACCTGGCGGCCAGCCTGATCGCGAGGCCGCCGCTGCTGTTCCTCGACGAGCCGACCACCGGGCTCGACCCGCGTACCCGCGCCCAGATGTGGGAGACGATTCGCCGCCTCGTCCGCGAGGGCGCGACCGTGCTGCTCACCACGCAGTATCTGGACGAGGCCGACCAGCTGGCCGACCGGATCGCGGTGATCGACCGCGGCAAGGTGATCGCCGACGGCACGGCCGACGAACTGAAGGCCTCCGTGGGCGGTTCCTCGCTGCACCTGACCCTGGTCGATCGCGGTCAGCTCGACGAGGCGCGCCGCGTCATCGGCGATTTCCTCGGCGCCGAAGCGCAGATCACTCCGGAGGCGGGGCGGCTCACCGCGCCGTTGACCGATGCGGGCGTCACCGCTGATCTGCTGATCCGGCTGCGCGAGTGGGAGATCGGCGTCGACGAGATCACCGTGACCAAGCCGAGCCTCGACGAGGTCTTCCTCACCATCACCGGCCACCCCGCCGAGGACACCACCGACGATTCCGCGAAGAGCGCGGCATGAGCGTCCGGCCCGCAGGCTCCAGCCTGCGTGCCCACGCCGATGCCCGCGCCCGCCGAGAAGGAGCACAACGATGACCACTGTCACCGCGACCGAAACGCGCCGATCGGCGCCGATCGGAATTCCCGAAGTGAGCAACCGCGTTCCGCTGGTCCAGGCGGCTGCGAACTCGTTCACCATGGCCTACCGCGGCCTGCTGAAGATCAAGCACAAACCCGAGCAGCTGTTCGACGTGACGATTCAGCCGATCCTGTTCACCGCTCTGTTCGCCTACATCTTCGGTGGCGCCATCGGCGGCAGCGTGCACGACTACCTGCCGGTCCTGATCCCCGGCATTCTGGTGCAGACCGTGGTGCTGACCTCGGTCGTCACCGGCACCCAGTTGCGCGAGGACATGGACAAGGGCGTCTTCGACCGGTTCAAATCCCTGCCGATCGCCCGCATCTCGGCGCTGGCCGGTGCGCTGCTGGCGGATATGGTCCGCTACGCCCTGGCCACCGTGCTCACCATCGTCGTCGGCATCGCCATCGGTTACCGCCCGGCGGGCGGTGTGCTCGGGGTCGTCGCGGCGGGTCTGGTCATCGTCTTCTGCTCGTTCGCGATCAGCTGGATCTGGGCGCTGGTCGGGGTCACCGGCAAGAGCGCGGCGGGTGTGCAGGGCATCTCGATGATGATCATGTTTCCGCTGACCTTCATGTCCGGCGCCTTCGCCCTGGTGAGCACGATGCCGGGCTGGATGCAGGGCCTCAATCACGTGAACCCGGTGTATTACATGGTCAACACGTGCCGCGGGTTGATGAACGGCGCCGCGTTCGGCAGCGATCTGGCGTGGTCGCTGATCGGCTCGCTGGTCGTCATCGCGATCTTCGCCCCGCTGACCGTCAAGGCGTACATGCGGCGGGCCTGACCCGTCACCGAACAAGAGCGGGCCGGGTGACCATCGCCACCCGGCCCGTTCACGCTGTCCTCCGCACGACCGAAACGAAATGGTTGGACGTCAGGCGATGCCGAGGCTTCGAAGCATGCCCATGATGCGGTCCGCGGACTCGTTCCGGCGCAGATGGCCGAGGCGGCGGCGGGCTTCGTCGACGCGCGCCGCGCCGAGCTTCGCGATCGCCGCGTCCAGATGCGGTTGCCACCGCATCGAGGGGTAGTCCTGTCGGCAGAAGACGTTCGGAGCCAGCATCAGCAAGTCGAGCCCCACGGTCACCTCATGGTCGACGGCAATGAGGTAGGACCCGATCGCGCACGCCACGCCGCCGATCTGCGGCAGGTCTCGGTACCTGGCCATCGTCGGCACGGCGAGCTCGATGAGGTTTGCGGGCAGATCCCGGCCCGGGTCGGCGCCGTGGATCACGTGCGCGGCGAGCGCCGACGCGGCCAGCATCAGAGCGCCCGGCCCGGGACCGAGGGCGTTGTTCGGCCAGCCGAACAGTTCGAGCGCACGCTGGTAGCGAGCGAAACCGTCCGCGAGGTCACCCCTCGCCAAAGCCATTTCGGCCGAACTGTGCATCACGGCGGACCGCAGCTGGTTCTGTCCGAGATCCGAGCTGTCGATGTCCGGCGTGACCGACGCGAGGTCGAGTTCCCGTTCGGCCTGCTCCAGCTCGCCGACCCCGACCAGCGCGGCCACCAGCAGGCTGCGGATTTCCACGGTGTCCTCGTAGGCGCCGAGCCGCTGCAGCATGTCGAGCGCGCGGCGGTAATAGGTCACCGACTTGTCGTATTGGGCGAGTTGTCCACAGACCTGTCCGAGGTGTCTGCACACCATGGCGGTGCTCCAGACGTGCTCGTGTCCGAGGAGCTCCAGCGCCTTGACCGCGTCGACGGTGGACCCGCGCACGTCACCGAGGTTCTCCCGGATGTTGGCCCGTAACAGCAGCGCGCCGGCACTGGTCTCCAGGTCGGCCGAGCGCGTCGCCTCGGCCAGCAGCCGGCCGAGCCCGCGACCGTCCGGGCGGATGAGCACGACCTGGGCGACGAACCGGCTGCTCTCCGCGAGATCCGGACAGTGACGTAGCAGACGGCGCACCCGCAGGCGCAGCTCGGCGAGCTTTCTCGCACCGCCGTTCGTATACGCCAGATGCAGATACGCCATCTGGTAGGTGGCGAGCACGAGATCCGGGCGCACGCCGTCCGGGCCGAAGTCGACCGTCTCCAATTCGATGACGCGCTCGGCCCACGCGATGACTTCCAAGTGCGAGCCGCGGACCACCCACAGCGTGCCGACGACGGGAAAGATCGTGTATGCCGTTGCGGCGTCCCGGCGTTCGATCGCGCAGCGCAGCGCGGCGAGCACATTGTCCAGCTCGGCCGCCACGGAGAGCGCGAGATGGACCTGATCGCCGGTCATATACCGGCTCGCGGTGTCATCGGCGTAGTGCTTGGCCCACCGCATCATTCGGCTGTCGACGGCTTCGGATTCACCCACCGTGGCCACCAACTGCTCGTCACCGAACTCCCGCACCGTCTCGAGCATCCGGTAGCGGGTGCCGAGCACCTCGTCGTCCAGCACGGTGAGCAGCGACTGGTTGACCAGTCCGTCGACGGCGGCGGCGACATCGGTCACGTCGGTTCCGCCCGCGACCGCCTCGGCGGCCGCCAGCGTGAAGCCGGCGGGAAATCGGCACATCCGGCGCAGCGTCGCCTGCTGCTCGGAGTCCAGCAGATTCCAGCTCCAGTCGATCACGGCGTGCAAGGTGCGGTGCCGCTCGGGCGAACTGCGATCGCCGTGGCGCAGCAGAGCGAACCGATCGGCCAGTCGCTCGTTGATCTCCTCGACGCTCATCGTCCGGACTCGCGCGGCGGCCAGCTCGATGGCCAGCGGCAGGCCATCGAGCGTGTGGCACAGCTGAGCGACGAGGTCCGGATCCAGCCGGACGCCGGGCCGCACCGCCCTCGCACGCGCGGCGAACAGCTCGGTAGCGGGCGAGCCCGCCGGATCGACGGTCAGCGGCGGCAAGGGATACACGATCTCGGCGGTGGTCGTCAGCGGCGAGCGGCTCGTGGTCAGCACGGTCAGCCGGGGTGCGACGCCGATCAGATCCGCGACCACCACGGCGACGGCGTCGATCAGATGCTCGCAATTGTCCAGGATCAGCAGCATGGAGCGCGCCGACACCGCGTCGTGCAGCCGCCTGCGCAGATCGACGCTCCGACCCCAGCGCAAGGTGGCCGAGTCGAAGGTGACCTCGCTGAGCCCGAGCACAGCGGCGATCGCCGCCTCGACCTCGACCCTGGCGTCGTCGCCTTCGGCGCGCACCGAGGCCAGCTCGACCAGCGCCACCGGACCGGTGGCCGCCATCTGCCACCCGATCTCGTTGGCGACCCTGGTCTTGCCCGCGCCGCCGGGACCGAGCACGGTCACCACCCGGGCATCGCGGAGCAGCTCGGTCAGTGCGGTGATGTCGGCGGCCCGGCCGAGCAGGGCGTTGGGCGCGGCGCGCAGGCCGATCGCGGCGAGGTGCGGGGTCGGCGCAGGGGCGTCGGCCGGGGGCGTCGTCTCGACCGCGCTTCGGCGAGTGCCGTCATCGGTCGCGGCGCTACCCGAACGCGGTAGCCCGGCGCGTCCGACCAGCTCTCCACGCAAGATCGCCGTATGGGTCCCGGCCAGCGCGGGCCCCGGATCGGTTCCGAGCTCCTCGGCCAGTCTGGAGCGGAAGGCGGCGAACGATTCCACCGCCTCGTTGGGTCGCCCCGCCGCCGCCAACAGGCGCATCAGGGTCTGCTGCGCGGGCTCGTCCAGCGGTTCGGCGGCGGCCCGCAGCCGAGCGAGGCCCAACGCTCCGTCGATGTCCCCGCCGTCCTCACGTGCGGCGAGTTCGATCTGGTCCAGTTCCGCCAGGCGCCGCCCGGCCGCGGCCCGCAGCTCGTCGGCGAGCTCGCCCGGCGGCAGATCGGCGCCGGGATCCCCGCGCCACAGCGCCCGCGCCCGCGCGATCTCCGCCAGGCATCCTGGAAGGTCGCCCGCGGCGTACAGCCCACGCGCCCGCGCGGCGCGCTCGCCCGCCGAGGACAAGTCGACGTGGTCGGCGCCGAGGGTCAACCGGTAGCCGGCCGGACCGATTTCCAGGGCACCGTCCGGCAACGCCGACCGCAGCCGGGAGACCTGGGTATGCAGCGCGTTCATCGGCGAGCGCGGCGGCTGTTCGCCCCAGACCTCCTCGATCAGGGCCTGCGCGCCGCGACTGCGGCCGGGGCGCAGGGCCAGCGCGGTGAGCAGGAGCCGGGAGCGCGCACCGGGCAGCGGTGTCAGCAGGCCGTCACGGCGCAGCGCGACCTCGCCCAGCAAGGCCACCACGACCGATTCGCCTGCGGGCGTCGTCACTGCTCGACTGTGGCCGTGCGGGCCGCTGTGCTCCGGAAACATCCCGCGGTCATCGTAGGCGAGCAGGCCGGAGAAGCTCGACACGAATTCTTTGCCGCGACTGCGAGCGGTCGGTCGCATAGTGTGACCCCCATGGCTGAGTTCGAGGTGGTCCGATCGGCCGTGATCACGGCCGCCCCCGCGCGTGTGCACGGGCTGATCAACGATTTCCACAAGTGGGTCGAGTGGTCGCCGTGGGAGGACCTCGACCCGAAGCTGCAGCGCAGCTATTCCGGTGCCGAATCCGGGGTCGGCGCGCGCTACGCCTGGAGCGGCAACCGCAAGGCCGGAGCGGGCAGCATGGAGATCATCCGCAGCGCGGAACAAGAGATCGCCGTGCGCCTGGAGTTCCTGAAGCCCATGAAGGCCACCAACATGGTGACCTTCATCCTGGATCCGGTCGAGACCGGCACCGAAGTGACCTGGCGGATGACCGGCAGGCAGACCGGGCTGATGGCGGTCATCGGCAAGATCATCCCGATGGACAAGTTCGTCGGCCGGGATTTCGAGAAGGGACTCGCGCGGATGCAGGAGGCGGTGATGGCCGAAACGGCCTGATCGCCGTGCGCGGGCTGAGGACGGACTACGTCCGGCTGTGCCAACTATGCGTACCTCCGCCTTCGCTGCGGCCGTGCGCGGGCTGAGGGCGGACTACGTCCGGCTGTGCCAACTATGCTGCGAGCATGGCTACTGCAGCGCAATGGATCGAGGGCGCGCGACCACGTACCCTGCCGAACGCGATCGCCCCGGTGCTCGCCGGGACCGGTGCCGCCGCGGCGGTCGACGGTGCGGTGTGGTGGAAAGCGATTCTCGCGCTGGTCGTTTCGCTGGCGCTGATCGTCGGCGTGAACTACGCCAACGACTACTCCGACGGCATCCGCGGCACCGACGACGTCCGCGTCGGTCCGTTGCGCCTGGTCGGGCAGAAGCTGGCCTCGCCCACCGCGGTGAGAACCGCCGCGATCGGCAGTTTGGTCGTCGGCGCGGTCTTCGGATTGGTGCTGGTATTCACCAGCGCCTGGTGGCTGCTGCTCGTCGGCGCGGCCTGCCTGGTCGGCGCCTGGTACTACACCGGCGGCAGCAAGCCGTACGGGTACAGCGGATTCGGCGAAGTGGCGGTGTTCGTCTTCTTCGGCCTGATCGCCGTGCTCGGCACCCAGTTCGTGCAGGCGGGCCGGATCGACTGGGTCGGTGCGGTGCTCGCGATCGCCGTGGGCGCGTTCTCCAGCGCCGTGCTCGTCGCGAACAACCTGCGCGACATCCCCACCGACAGCGGCTCCGGAAAAGTCACGCTGGCGGTGAAACTCGGTGACCCACGCACTCGCACGCTGCACCTCGCCCTGCTCACCGTGCCGTTCCTCGCGACGTTGGCGCTGGTCGCCCGCACGCCGTGGGCACTGGCCGGGCTGCTGGTGATACCGCTCGCCGTGCGCGCCAACGCGCCGGTGCGCGGCGGCAAGAGCGGCCTGGAACTGATTCCCGCACTGCGGGATTCCGGCCTGGCGCTGCTGGCCTGGTCGGCGGTCACCGCCCTGGCGGTCGGGCTGGGTTAGCCCGTCGCCGGGCCGGGCGGTGGCGGAGCGCGCCGACCAGGCGCACCCGATGATCCGATGCGCGACCGAGCGTCGTACGTCCGCGTCGCTGCGGGTTAATCCTGGGCTAATCCTCGTCCGGAACGACGATGCCGAGCACCCAGTTCACGATCGAGACGATGATGCCGCCGAACACCGCGGCCCAGAAACCCTCGACGCGCAGGCCGTAATCGGTGAACGCCTCGGTGATCTCGGCGGTCAGCCACAGCATGAGCGCGTTGATCAGAAGCAGGAACAGGCCGAGCGTCACGATCACCAACGGCAGTGACAGCAATTTCACGATCGGCTTGACCAGGGCGTTCACCGCCGTGAACACCGCGGCCACCGCGAGCACCACACCGATCTTGGCGCCGTTGCCGCCTTCGGGAGCGAGAATGTCGATCTTGTCGACCCAGAAGGCGGCCAACCAGATGGCCACCGCGTTGATGATCAACCGAATCACGAGCTGCATGGCCCAATGCTAGGCCGCGGATGCGGGCGCGCGCCGCTGGAAAACCCGAACTCCCACAGCGCAAGTGCGCCTGCTCACGCCGCACGGTCGAGCAGGGCGTGCACCTTGGGCCGCAATTCGTGGATCGCGGCGGAACCGCCGAACAGGCGCACCGTCGTCTCGTTCGGGGCGCGCAGTATGCCGAGCAGCATGTGTCCCGACTCGATGGTCTTCTCCTTGCGGCTGAGCGCCTCGCGCAGAGCGAGCTCGAGCACTTTCTTCGCTTCCTTCGTGAACGGAATGTGCCCGTAGTAGCCACCGCGGCTCCAGAGGAACGGTCCGCGGCGCGGGTCCGGTGCGGCACGGTCGAGCGCGTCTTCGCCGAAATGCGTTTCCAGCGACTCCCGGACGGCGTCCAGATCGATGCCGATGGACTTCAAGGCCTCGGCGTCCTCGGGGCCGAGCGGCATCCCGCGGCCCTGTTCGGCCAGCGCGCGGCGCACACCATCGCGAGTGAGTCCCACTTCCGCGAGCAACGCGGTCAACTCCGGCTCGGCATGCGCGAGCACGCCGAGCAACACGTGCTCTACCTCGATATTCGACGCGTGGAGTGCGCGCGCGTCCTCCTGGGCGACGACGATCGCCGTGCGCGCAGATCTGCTGAACCGCTCGAACATCAGCGAATCCTGCCTTTCCGGTTGTACTTCTGGTGGACTGCCTGCCTGCTGACCTCGAGCGCCTCCGCGATCGCCTGCCACGACCAGCCCTGAGCACGGGCGTTGGCCACCTGGATCGCCTCGAGACGTTCGAGCAGCCTGCGTAGCGCGAGCACCGCGCGCAGCCCGACCTTCGGATCGGGGCTGCCCGCGGCCGCCGCGAGTGTGGTTGCTTCCGTCATGACGTCAATTTTGATTGACACCGGAGCGCGTTGTCAATCAAAATTGACAACGGAGCACGCGACAGAGCGCGGTTCCGCTCCAAGCGAACAATGAACCCCCGAGCCGGGGCACGAACCGATCAGGCGTCCCAGATTCCGGTCGCCACGAACTTCTCCAAGACCGCGGTGGGCTCCGCGAGTTCCATCCCCTGGGACGCCACCCAGGCATCGTCGAAATACGTTCCGGCGTAGCGATCTCCGCCGTCGCACAGCAGGGTGACGACGCTACCGCCGCGCCCGTCGGACAGCATCTCGGCGATCAAGGCGAAAACGCCCCACAGGTTGGTGCCGGTGGATCCGCCGACCCGGCGGCCGAGCCGCGCGCTCGCGAACCGCGCCGCCGCGATGGACGCCGCGTCGGGCACCTGGAACATGCGGTCCACCACTTGCCCGACGAACGAGGGCTCTACGCGTGGGCGGCCGATGCCTTCGATCCGGGAGGGCATACCGGTCTGGTAACCGGCGTCCCCGGTCTCGTAACCGCCGTAGAAGGCCGAGTTCTCCGGGTCCACCACGGCCAGCTTGGTCGCATGCCTGCGGTACCGGATGTAGCGGCCGATCGTGGCGCTGGTGCCGCCCGTGCCCGCGCCGACCACGATCCATTCCGGCACCGGATTGGTCTCCAACGCCAGCTGCTGGAAGATCGACTCGGCGATGTTGTTGTTGCCGCGCCAGTCGGTCGCGCGCTCGGCGTGGGTGAACTGGTCCATGTAGTGGCCGCCGCATTCGGCCGCCAGCCGCGCCGCCTCGGTGTACATGTCCGGCGGGTGCCGCACGAAATGGCAGCGACCACCCTGCGCCTCGATCAGCGCGATCTTCTGCGGAGAGGTGCTCGCGGGCATCACCGCGACGAAGTCCAGGCCGACCAGCTTCGCGAAATAGGCCTCGCTGACCGCCGTCGAACCGGAGGACGCCTCCACCACGGTTGTGCCCTCGGCGACCCAGCCGTTGCAGATGGCGTACAAGAACAGCGAGCGGGCCAGGCGGTGCTTGAGGCTGCCGGTGATGTGGGTGGACTCGTCCTTGAGATAGAGCTGGATGTTCCACTCGGCGGGCAGCGGGTAGCGCAGCAGGTGGGTGTCCGCGCTGCGCTGGGTGTCGGCGTCGATCAGCCGCACCGCGTTGTCGGCCCAGTCGCGCGGCGCGGTGTGATCGCAGGACCTCACGAAGACGGCCCCGACTCCGGCGGCGCGGGCGGCTCGTCGCCGCGCAACCGCGCCCGTAGCTCGGCCTTGTCGCGGCGCCTGCGCTCGTCGACCATGGCGATATCCTCGTTCACCTTGGCCCGCAGCCGCTTGAACAACACCAGCGACAGCGGCATCGCGATGATCAACGCGAACAGGGCCGCGACCACCCAGGGGATGTCCACCGACACCACCTGCGCGGCCAGCACGATCAGCGCGGTGAGCAGTACCACGAGACCCAACCTGGCGACGGTGTAGAGGGCCAGATTGCGGGCCAGACGACGGCCTGCGCCAGCCGTTTGCTGTCCGGAAGCACCTTTTGGTGGAGTTGCGTCACGCACATCCCTCAGCCTATGCGAAGCTGTTGCCCGCCCCCGGTGCACGCCCAAACAGCCGGGGGTGGGGCGCGCATCCGTTTTGTCTATTACCTCCCCTTTACCAACTGTAGGTGGTTCGAGTACCTAGGGGTTTCAGTGCGACGATGGCGCCATCTGATGAGGGAACTGTCGAGAACGGAGAGGTTTGCTATGACTGCGATCACCGTCGGCGGCCAGGACACCCTGCTGACTCCGGGCCAGGTTGCTGCCCTGTTCCACGTCGACCCCAAGACCGTGACGCGCTGGGCCCACGCCGGGCGCCTCGGGTCGCTGCGCACACCGGGCGGACACCGCCGGTTCCGCGAATCGGAAGTACTCCAGCTGCTCAAGTCGCTGACCACCGAGGCGACCGCGGCACGCTGATCGCAGGGCGCGCGGACCTGTCGTGCTCGGGTCCGCGCTCGCCCGCAGACCATTTTCGCGTCTGCGGTGTGCTGGAGTCTCGTCCGCGGCTACCCTCGTAACCAGGAGGTGAGCGACGTGACGTACCTGTTGGCACTCATCGCGGTGGTGGCAATAGCGGTGTTGTGCTGGAAGGCGTTCGGCCCCGAGCGGACTGGACCCCATGCTCCGCACACGCGTTCACCACAGCGCAAGCGCGCCATCGGCCCCGACGACGACCCGGAGTTTCTCTGGCGACTATCTCGTCAGCACCGTGACGGCGAGTCCGGTTCCGCCGAGCGCTGATCTTCGCATCACCCGCGCGATAGCACGCGTCCAGCGATATCCGGCGTTCGCGCGTTCTCGTCACCGTGCCGTGGCGCCGTCCGGCGGGGCCGAAACTCGCCCCGGCGAGCGCCACGGCGATCACCACCCGGTCCGGGTGCGGCAGGCGCGCTGCGGTGCGCCTGCCGCACCCGATCCGCGGCATCTATCAGGGTTCGCCGTTGACGACCGCCATCAGCGCGTCCGTGAACGGCTGCCCGCCTTGAATGGCTCCGCCCGCGATCGCACCGACCACCAGGCCGATCGGGCCGGTGATGATGCTGAAGAAGCCCAGGCCGAGCAGCGCCCCGAGCAGTCCGCCGAGCAGCGCGCCGCCGACCACGCCGACCACGTTCTGATTCAGTTCGGCGATGAGCCGGTTCATCGAGCTGATCGGCTGCATCTCACCGATCTCCTTGGCGCCTGCCACCGGGGTGAGCGCGAGACGCCGTCCCCCGTCGCTGATTTCCTGCGCGACCGACAGTTTGCTGCCGGAAACCCGGAAGCTCAGCGGCACTTCGGCCACCACGGCTCCGGTATCGGAGGTCAGCTTGATCTTGGTGCCGTCGTCGGCCACCGCGAAGGTGCCGTGCTCGACGGTGGTGGTGATCGCTCCGGTCTCGCGCGAGACCGTGGTGTGGTAGTCGACCCCCTGCTCGACACCGGTTGTCGTGATCGCACGCTCCGGTTCGACGGGTTTCGCGTTCGCGGCCCCCGCAGTGATGCCCACTGCGGCAACCGCACCGAGCGTTATGACGGCAATAGTGCCGAACTTCATTGTGGAATTCCTTCTCACCGAGACGCCCGGCTCCGGAAGCCGGATGGCGTGTGACTGTACAGCGCCCGTGACTTGTTTCCAGATTCGGCGACCGGCACACATGATCGTGAAGTTCGTTATCCGATCGTGATCAGTCCTGGCCTGGACACCGGCACGCAAGTGAATTCCCAGCGCGGATCGCTACCCGCGGGAAGGAAAACTCGACGCGGACGTGCCGCGTAGTGTAAGCATGGCGTGGTCTTCAATCCGCAAGATTCACAACTTCGGGTCGCTAGGTGGGTTCGAAGGGTTCACAGCTCTGGAGGACGTACGTGTCGCGCCAACGTGTCCGCGCCGGTATCACCCTGGCCGCCTTCATGATCGGGACCGGACTGGCGGCCACCATCGTGGTCGTCGCCGCGCTGTCGCTGTCCGGCCCCGCCGACGAGCCGACGAAGGCCGCCGCTCAGAACGCTGCCGCGGCAACCACCTCGGCTCCCCCGCCGACTACCGAGGAGCCGCTGCCGACCACCACCGAAGCGCTGCCGACCACGTCGGCGATGCGCGGCGCATCGAACAAGAACGCCACCAGCATGCAGGTGAACATCGGCGACTGCGTGCAGTTCGGCGGCGCCGGCGCGATCGACAAAACCGCTTGTGGCAGCCCGAACTCCGTCTACAAGGTCATCGAGAAGGCACGGGCCAACGCCACGTGTCCGACCGACGCCGACCACACCTACGACGAAACCCTGCACGGGGCGACGCAGGCCGCGCTGTGCCTGGACATCGACTGGGTCGTCGGCGGCTGTATGGAACTGACCCCCGGCAACCCCAAGCGACTCGACTGCGCCGCCCGCACTCCGGGCGCGGTTCGCGTGATCGACATCAAGCAGCACACCGTCGACGTCAACGCCTGCGGCTCGGCCGACAGCGGAATCGTCTACCGACAGCGGCATTTCGTCGTCTGCGTGGCCCGCCTGTAGGCAGCCCTGCGCGTCCGCTGTACGGACTGCCGTCCCACAAGGGGGCCGCGCCTCGCAGCCGATTAACAGACATGCGAAGTCTTGTGTCTCCGCAGGACCAGACTCGAAATTATTCGTCCCGCCGCTGGATAATTCACTCGGCGCGGGCTCCCGCGTTACGCGAATCGGGAACCGAAGGCATCGCACACTATTCGGGCTGCACAGTCTGAAACATCCGCATTCAATTATTTGGCGCAATCGCACGAATAAAGACCCTACTTTTCCGCGAAATGCTCCATGCGCTCATCGAGCCGTAGCGTCAAGTGACAGACCCATGACCAAAGGCCGTGCTGGTTCGTGGCGTCATGCCGACACGGCCTGACGGGAATCGGAAGCTCCCTAACCTCGGGCCATGAGCACAGAGCTCGGGGAACGCTTGCGATCTCTTCTGCGATTGGAGTACTGAGACTTCGACTCTCGATGGCACTTTCGTCAGTATTCGAGTTCGGTCCATGGGATTGCGATCGGGAACGGGCGGGCGAACTCGATACCGTCCCGGTTCTGGGGAGTCCATTCGGCCGCGAGGATGTAGTTGGCGGCACGGAGCGGATGCACTCCGTCCGGGAGTTTCGCATGGCCGATGTCGAGACCGTATGCGCGAACGGTGGCGATCGCGCTGACCTCACGGGCCAACGTCACTTCCCAGTACCAAGGAATGCCAGCGCTGGCGTACCGACTTTTCTTGGCCTCGATGTCCGTCTGCGTGTTGGACGGGGACAAGACTTCGCCGACCAGAAGAACATCGCCTCCCCGTACGTCCTGATAGGGCGATTCGAGACAGCGGTGAACAAGGAAGTCCGGCGTCAGGAAGTTGGACTTGCCGGTGCGTCCCAGGAAGACGTTGGTTTCGAAGTTGACACGCCAGCAGTGTTCCGGCCGGTCCGACATCGACTTTCGCGCACAGCGCTCGAGGGAGTTGGTCAGCCGACGGGTGAAGACCTGGTGTTCGCCGGGCCCGCGTCGTACCCAGACCACGCGACCGTCCCACAACTCGACCTGCTCCGCGATCTCCTCGGGAAGTCGCTCCAACTCCTCCCAAGTCATGAACTCTGGGAGGTCCGGCCGTTCGGCATGCGGCACCGACATGCCGCCATGGTAACGGCCGCTGCGGGCGGTCAGGACGCCTTAGTTCAACCCAGCATACGAATGCAACCCGCTGATCACCATGTTGATGATGAACAGATTGAACAGCATCGCGACGAAGGCGGCGATGTTGATCCAGGCGGCCTTGGTGTCGCGCCAGCCGGAGGTGGCACGGGCGTGGAGGTAGGCGGCGTAGAGGACCCAGGCGATGAAGGAGCAGGTTTCCTTCGGGTCCCAGCCCCAGAAGCGGCCCCAGGCGGCTTCGGCCCAGATGGCGCCGAGGATGACGCCCGCGCCGAACAGCGGGAAGCCGATGATGGTGGCCTTGTAGGCGAGCCGGTCGAGGGTGCGGGCGTCGGGCAGGCGGCGGGCGATGGCGCCGAGGACGTTGGCCGACTCCTGGCCGTCCGGCTGACGCAGGCGGTAGAGGAAGAGCATGCTCGCCACGCCCGCGAACAGGAACACGCCGCTGCCCACGCTGACGATGGTGACGTGCACCGGCAGCCAGAACGACTTCAAGGCGGGCACCACGGGCGCGGCGTCGGCGTAGAGCACCGTGCCGGCGAGGAACAGCAGAATCAGCACCGGCACCAGCAGGAACACCCACATGGCGCGGTAGCGCTGCTCGCGCAGGAGGGCGATCCCGACCAAGACCGCGGCCGCCGTCGCCATGGTCACGAACTCGTACATGTTGCCGAGCGGGAAGCGGTGGGTCGCGAAACCGCGCAGCACGATCGCGCCCACGTGCAGCGCGATGGCCACCATGAGCACCGAGAACGCCATGTTGCCCAGCCGCTCCGACAGCGGCCGCCCGGCGGGCTCGGCGACCCGTCCCGGTCCCTGCGGTGTCGATCCGCCGCCCACCGTCACCAGCTCGCGCTCGGACACCTCGCGGCTGCGCGCCGTCGCGTACTGCCAGATCAGCAGCACCAGCACCAGCGCGTACACCACGATCGCCGTCTTGAAGGCGAAATCGCTGTACCTGGCGAGGGTCTCGTCGATCGGCATCGTCACTCTCCCGTGGTCTCGGCGTGCTCTTCGAGCAGGCGCGTGCGCAGCCGGTCGAACTCGCCGCCCCAACCCGCCTGATCGGTCCTGGCGAGCCCGCCCATCTCTACTACAGTGCGTCGTTGATCCACGGTACCGGCTGCGTCCTCGACCGGGTAGGCCCGCACCCAGATCCGCCTGCGCTTGATCAGCAGCGAGACCAGCAGACCCGCCATCATCAGCAGTGCGCTCACCAGCACCCACTGCTGGGCGGGGTCGTGCGAGACCTGCAGGTTCACGAACTCGCGCGCGCCATCGAAGCTGACTTTGGTGCCGTTCGGCAGCGTCGTCGACTCGCCGGGGCGGAGATTGACCCTGGCCTCCTTCGTCAGCCTGCCCTGCTTGACCTGCTCGGGATCGAGAGCGAACAGCGACTGCGGCTTACCGGTGTCCAAACCGGTGTCGCCGCGATAGATGTCGACCGCGACAGCGGGATCATTCATCGCGGGGAAGGCCGAACTGAGCAACGATCCGTGGAACATCGCGGTGGGCGCGAACAGCCCTTCGATCGCGATCTGGTTCTTGCGGCGCTCCTCCTCGGTGGCGTACAACCCACCGGGCGGGTCGATCCGCAGCACGCCGCTGGACAGGAACGTCGAGGCGTCGTCGGGGCGCCACTGGATCGACTCGGTACGGGTCTGCCCATTGGGGAAGGTCACCGTGAAGGTCGGCGCGTAGCCGTGTCCTTGCAGGTAGAGCCGGTCACCGGCGACGCGGAGCGGATGGTTGACCTGCACCCGGGTGTCGCGCCAGGTGTTCGTCCGCAGGTCGTCGCCCGCCTGGTAGGAGAGGTCCGCGGTGAACATCTCCGCTTGCCCGTTGGTCAGGTAATCGGCCTGGAAATCCTTCACCCGCACGCACACCGGGGTCATGCCGGTGCCGTCGTTGACATTGCCCGCCTTGAACGAGTCGAACACCGCGGGCGAGGTGGTGCAGAAACCGGGGCCGTTGTCGGCCAGGACGATGACGCTGCCCTCGTAGCCGAACAGCTTGCCCGCCGCGATGGCGATCAGCAGCCCGACCAGCGCGAGATGAAAAACGAGGTTGCCGAGTTCGCGGGTGTAGCCCTTCTCCGCGGACAGCGCCAGTTCACCGTCACGGGGGCCGGGGCGGACTTCCGTGCGCCAGCCGCGCAGCTGGGCACGGGCATGGTCGATCACATCCTGGGGCGACCGATCGACCCGGCCCGCATAGTGGTGCGGGAGCCTGGTCAAATTGCGCGGCGCCCGCACCGGCGGTGTGCGCAGAGCGCGGTAGTGATCGAGCGTGCGCGGCAGGATGCAACCGACCAGTGAGATGAACAGCAGCACGTAGACGGCCGTGAACCAGAAACTGGAGAACACGTCGAACAGCTCGAGACGGTCCATCCACGGGCCCAGCGTGGGCCGGTCGGCGATGTACTGCTCGACCTTCTGCTCGTTGAGGTTCCGCTGCGGCAGCAGTGCACCGGGAATCGCGGCCAGGGCGAGCAGGAACAGCAGCACCAGGGCGGTGCGCATGCTGGTGAGCCCGCGCCAGGTGTTGCGCAGGAACGCCCAGGCCCGCCCGATCGCGGATTGGCGCGGCGGACGTTCGGGGCTTTCGATCGCGGGGTGGTCGGTCACGGTCATATCGGCAAGGTCACCTCGGAGACGAACGCGTCGCGCACCCAGGCGACGAACTGGTCCCACGCACCGGTGACCAGTGCGGCGCCGACCGCGACGAGCAACATGCCCCCGACGATCTGGATGGTGCGGGAATTACGGCGCAGCCAGCCGACCCCCCGCAACGCGCTCGCCGATCCGAACGCCAGCACCACGAACGGCAGACCAAGGCCGAGACAGTAGGCGATGATCAGCGCGACCCCACGTACCGCCGTCGTCCCATCGGTGCCAGCGGCCACTGCCATGACGCCCGACAGCGTCGGGCCGAGGCACGGCGTCCATCCCAGCGCGAACACCCCGCCCAGCAGCGGCGCGCCCATGATGCTGGTGAGCCTGCGCGGCTCCATCCGGGTGTCGCGCTGCAACGCGGGCACCAGGCCGATGAAGACCAGACCCATCAGGATCGTCACCACACCGCCGACGCGTTGCAGCAGCTCCCGATTCACGTTGAGGGTCTGGATGACGCCGAACACGGTCGCGGTGGCGAGCACGAAGACCACGGTGAAACCGGCGACGAACAATCCGGCCGCACCCGCCACCCGGATCCGTCCCGAGCGAGGCGGCCGCGCGACGGTCGCGACGCGACTGCCGGTGGCCTCCGCCACGGTGGCGGGCGGCGCCTCAGCGCCGACCAGTCCGGCCAGATAGGACAGGTATCCCGGCACGAGGGGCACCACGCACGGCGAGGCGAACGACACCAAACCCGCGAGCAGGCACGCGCCGAGCGCCAGCAGCAGCGGCCCGGAGGCCGCCGTCTGCTGGAACGAATCACCGACTCCGGCGAGCACCATCACAGGTCCTCCCCGGTACGCGGCGCGGTGCGCGCGAGGGTCACACCGAATCCTCCCGCGTGTCCTGCTGGGCTCGTCCGGCGCCGCGCAGCGGCGCGACCGTCCGCTCGGTGGCCGTGGGTTCCTCGGCCGCGTCGAACGCCGGGAAGTCCAGCAACGACTCGGCCGCGACGCTGCGCGGCACGGTGGCGATACCCGCCCACCGGTCGTCGACGGCCCATCCGCCGCCGATACGTCGGGCGCCCTGCCGTGGCCGACAGGCGCGCAGGTGGCGGGTACGACGGTCGCGATTCACTGTGATTCCTCCGCGATACTTTCGACCACTGGCTGTAGATCCTCGGCGAGCAAGGACCGCAGGAAGACCGCTGCGACCCGGTGTTGTCGGTCGAGGACGAGCGTGGTGGGGATGACACTGGTAGGGAAATTCCCGCCGAGCGCCAAGAGCGTGCGCATCGACGGGTCGTAGATGGACGGGTAGCCGACCTTGTTGTCGACCACGAAATCTTGGGCCTTGTCCTGTCGCGCATCGCGGACGTTGATGCCGAGGAAGGCGACGCCCTTGCCTTTGGTCGCTTCGTAGACCTTCTCCAGTGCGGGCGCCTCGGCGCGGCACGGACCGCACCACTGGCCCCACAGGTTGAGTACCACGACCTTGCCCGCGTAGTCCTCGACCGCGGCGGTCTTGCCCGCGGTCATCAGATCCGGACCGGAGAGCTTGCCGATGGTGCCGCGCGCGGCGGGCGGGTCGTAGCGGATGTCGGTCTTACCGCCGGGCGAGACGAATTCGAAGGTGCCGCCCGAGGCCACCGCGTCCGAACCGGTCGAACAACCCGCGAGCGCGGCGATCAGCGCCACGCACGCAAGTAGCACCGGCAGCACCCGCCCGGCGCGCGCCGAGGGCGGGATGGGGAACGCGGTGGGGTGTGTCATGCGCCGTGTACCGAGGGGTTCGAGCCGCCCGCGGGCTCGGAGTAGACGATGTCGACCAGGGTGTCGCCGTGATAGACCAGCGAGGTCAGCGAAGCGAGCGAGCACTGCCGGTTGCGTGGGTCGTGCCAGAGACGCTGCCCCTGCAGGAACCGCCGTAGTGTCCACACCGGCAGCTGATGGGAGACGAGCACCGCCTCCCGTCCGGCCGCTTCGACCCGCGCTTTGTTCACGGCCGCCAGCATGCGATGCGCGATCTGCAGGTAAGGCTCCCCCCAGGACGGAGTGAAGGGGTCGCGCAGCTTCCACCAGTGCCGCGGCTTGCGCAGCGCGCCGTCGCCGACCGAGACGCGCAGGCCCTCGAAGGTGTTGCCCGCCTCGATGAGGTTCTCGTCGGTGCGCACGATCACGTCGTGCTGCGCGGCGATCGGCCCGGCGGTCTCCTGCGCCCGCTGCAACGGCGAGGCGATGACCACGGCGATGTCGTGATCGGCCAGCGTCCGCGCGACCGCGGCGGCCTGCGCGCGCCCCGTCACCGACAGGCTGAAGCCGGGCAGGCGACCGTAGAGGATGCCGTTCGGATTGTGCACCTCGCCGTGACGCAGCACGTGCACGATCGTCTCGATCGCGGCGCCGCCGTCGTGCACCCGATCGGTGGCGCGGGTCCGCGTCTCGGCGCCCTCCGCCGCCGCGGTCGCGGTGCCCTCGGTCTCGGCCGAAGCCGGCTCGTCCTTTTCGCGCGCCGCGACCTGCGCGTCCGACGACGCGGCAGCCGCTGCGAACTGAGCGCCCGCGTCGACCAGGCTCGATTCGTCGGATTCGGGCTGGGCGGTCGCTGTCTGCCCCTCGGCGCCCGCGGCGGCGAACTGCTCACCGGCGTGGATCACGGTCGCTTCGTCGACCGGATCGACGGCCACGGCGGTCGCGTCATGCGTCGCGGTCGCCTCCGGCTCGGCGGACGGCTTGGCCGGCTCCCGCCGGTCGGCATCGGGCTGATCGAGGTCGGAGGTCACGCGCGGGATCCTTCAGGGGTGGCGGCCGCCGCCGCGTGCGCGGCGGCGGGCAGGGCGGCAGCGATACGGTCGAACGCGTCCTCGTCGAGCGCCGCGGAGACGAACCACGCTTCGAACGCGCTCGGCGGCGCGTATACGCCACCGTCGAGCAGGGCGTGGAAGAACTCTGGGTAGCGCCAGGTCTCGCTCGCCTTGGCGGCGGCGTAGTCGGTGACCGGGCGTTCGGCGAAGAACACGCTCACCATATTGCCCGCGAACTGGACCTGATGCCCGACACCCGCTGCGGTCAGCGCCGAGCTGAACAGCTCGCCCAGCCGTCGCGCGTTGCGGTCCAGCGCGGCGTACACCGCGTCGTCGGCCGCGCGCAGCGTGGCAAGGCCCGCGGCCACCGCCACCGGGTTACCGGACAGCGTCCCCGCCTGGTAGACCGGCCCGAGCGGCGCGAGGTGGTTCATGATCTCGGCGCGGCCGCCGAACGCGGCCGCGGGCAAGCCGCCGCTCATCACCTTGCCGAAGGTGTAGAGGTCGCCCGCGACGCCTTCCCGGCCGAACCAACCCGCCGCGCTGACCCGGAATCCGGTCATCACCTCGTCCATGACGAGCAGCGCCCCGTGCTCGGCGGTGAGCGCGCGCAGGCCCGCGTTGAATCCGGGCAGCGGCGCGACCGCGCCCATGTTGCCCGCCGCCGCCTCGGTGATCACGCAGGCGATCGCGCCGGGGTTCGCGGCGAACGCGGCGGCGACGGCGTCTAGGTCGTTGTAGGGCAGCACGATGGTGTCGGCGGCCTGCGCGCCCGTTACCCCCGGCGAGGTGGGCAGCCCGAGCGTGGCGACGCCCGAGCCCGCGTCGGCGAGCAGCGCGTCGACGTGGCCGTGGTAGCAACCGGCGAACTTGATGATCTTGGTGCGCCCGGTGTAGCCACGGGCCAACCGGACCGCGCTCATGGTGGCCTCGGTGCCGGAGTTCACCAGCCGGACTCGCTCCACCGGCGCGACCCGCCGCACGATCTCCTCCGCGAGTTCGATCTCGGCCTCGGTCGGCGCGCCGAAGGACAGGCCGCCGCTCGCCGCGCCGCGCACCGCCTCGACGACCGCGGGATGGGCGTGGCCGAGGATCATCGGCCCCCAGGAGCAGACCAGGTCCACGTACTCGTTGCCGTCGGCGTCGAGGAGCCGCCAGCCGTCGGCCGAGGCGATGAATCGCGGTGTGCCGCCGACGGATCGAAACGCCCGCACCGGAGAGTTGACGCCACCCGGGATCACCGAACTCGCCCGGTCGAAGAGCTGAGCGGAAACCGGCACAGCTGCACTGGTCACGCGCGGAGAAGAACTCACGAGTTCCAGTCTCTCAGCACCGGAAAATCGGCTTGACGACAGGGTGTAGTGCAGTGATGCAGGCCGCAGCCGCCCGGCAACACGCCGAGGTGGGGTTCGCTCGAATTTCGATCGCTGAGCGGTTGCCGGTGCGTAGTCTCAGCTCACATTCGTCCATCGTCCGGGAGGGTCCGCATGCGGATTGCCATCGTCAGCGTGGGTGTGCTCACCGTCGTCATGGGGGCCGCAATGGCACTCGGCGCCGGTTCTGCCGCCGCGCAGCCGCTCGATCAACTCGACGAGGTGCGGCTGGCCATCCCCCTGGACCACACGGCGACCACGGCGCTGGCCGGTGGGCCGATTCCCGCCGTGGTCACCATGTTCGTTCCGCCCAACCGCATCGGCGCGGGACTGAAGAACGACTCCGCCATCTACCGCGACGACCGCGGCGCGGTGCACGCCACACTGCGCCAAGTGGTGCTGGAGGCGGCGGGCCACCCGGACGGGACCGTCACCGTCTACCTGAACGCCCCCGGCACCCGCGACGGCCGCGTGCTGGACATCTACCAGCACTGGAACTGAGACCGCCGTCAGGCGTACATGCAGGGAACCTGCGCCGACATCGTGTGCAGGACGCACATGAACCCGTTGTAGGGGCCCGCGGATCCGGAATCCGGCACGAGAATCGGCGCATCGACCGGGTTCGCGTCCTCCAGCGGCAGTCCCGGGCTCGCGCCTGCGGGCGCGGCCCCGAATCCGAGGGCGGCGGCCACGGCAAACGCGGCACAAATCTTCACGGCGAACCGGTTCATCGAACACTTTCCTTCATCGACGCGCATTCCGAACTACGGCCGAAATACTAACGGCCCCAGGGCCATTCCAACCAAAGCGCAGGGTCGGCGGGCGTCCGGCGCCGAACCGAGCGCGGTAGCACAGTAACCCGTGGGCTCGCGGTCCGCGCGGTCGGCAGGCAACCCGTGGCTACGTGATGCCCGGACAGCAGGCGGCGAAGCCGGTCGTCACCAGGCACGCCAACGGCATCGGCAACGCGGGCGGCGTTCCCGCGGCGCGCGGCAGCACACGGCCGCAAGCGGATTCACGCCGACCAGCGCACCGTGTCCGCACCACGCAGCCCGCGCACGAGTCGGGCCACGGCGTCGATCGCGAACACACCGCCCACCGCGACGAGCAGCGCGGCCAACAGCCACCAAGGCGCGACATAACGAACAGCGGTGAAGCCCGGGGCGTCGCCGGATGGCGGTAAATCGGTGGTGCGCACGCCTGCGCGCGCGCTCAACGCCGCCCCGATCAGCGCGAGCACGATCAGATCCAGTTCCACCAGTACCGCGACTATCCAGCGCCTCATCGGTCCGCTCCATCCGAACTGCGCTGGACGGCCTCGGTCAACGCAGTGCGTAGCGCTTCGTGATCTCGGGCCCAGGCCTGCACCAGGCCGCCCTCGGCCAGCCGCAGCCCGATGCCGGTGCGGCGACGCGGCACGCCGGTCAACTCACCGAGCGCCCTGGCCGTCTCCCACTCTTCATCGTCCCAGGACTTCTCGTCCCGCTCGGGGAGGACCTCGGCGATCGAGCTCAGCGGCAGCGACTCGGTGCCCGAACGCAGCGTCTCCGCGGTGAGTTCGACGCTACCGTGCCGTGTGGCCGCGACCACTTGCAGCGCGACGAAACCGGCGATCAGCGCGGCACACAACAGCAGGGCGAACCAATGCGCCTCGCCACCGGTGACGAGTTCGAGGACCAGAACGGCCCCGCACAGGATCGGCCCGTAGGCCACGGCACGCCAGCGGGCGCCCGGCTCGGTGAACAGGACGGCCTCGGCGGTCACGCCCGACCCCCCAGGGCAGCGCGCGCCGACACGGCGAAGAACGGAATCAGCGACTCAGGCCCGGCAGCAACAGCACGGCGACGGTCAGCACGGCGAACAGGAGCAGCAGGCTCAAGATGGCCAGATCCCGCCGAATGCTGTGCGGCTGCTGGATCACCACTCGCATCGATGCCTCCGATCCTCCGGAGCCATATGCCGAGTTCCCGCACGAAATACGCGACAACCCACGACAGACGACTACCGGTTCCCACGTCCACTGTGACAACCCTCACCATACATGCCGGAATGTCTCGGACAAATTGGAAACGTGTTCCACCGGGGGCCTCAGCGCCCGCCTGCCTGGAAGTAGGCCGTGGCCTCGGGCCGGTGGGACAGATAGATGGCGCCTGTCGCGAGCACGGCCTGCACGATGGAAGCGCCACCCGCGACCAGCGAGGCCGTCCCGGTCACCGCGTCGATGGCCAGCAGGGCTCCGACGCCGATCACCACCGACCAGGCACCGAGCACCGTCAGCACGGTCCGCGCCCACAGCCTTCCGCGCCCGAACTGGTGCACGATCACCAGAGCGAGCGCGGACAGACCGAGCCCGATCAGGACCACCACCACATAGACCAGCGACACCATCAGCTCGGCGCTGGCCTGCGTGACCTGCGGATCCTGGATTCTGGCCTGCTCGAAGACCTCTTCGGCGAACGTGCGCCGCTGATCCAGTGCGGCGATCATCGACGCGATCAATTGCGCCACGCCGAATCCGACGACACCCCACCACAGCTGCCGCGCGGTACCGACGTCCTCCGGCATCGGGGGCCGGGCCGGTCCGGCGGCGAACGGTCCCGCCATATTCGTCACGACAGCCAGTTCGCGGCCTCGGTCGCCCAATAGGTGAGCAAGAAGTCCGCGCCCGCGCGGCGGATGCTCAGCAACGACTCGAGGACGGCGCTGCGACGGTCGATCCAGCCGCGCTCGGCGGCGGCGGTGATCATCGCGTACTCACCGGAGATCTGATAGGCGGCGACCGGGACCGTCGAGTGGTCGGCGACTTCCCGCAGGATGTCCAGATATGACATAGCCGGCTTCACCATGACGATGTCCGCGCCCTCGGCCAGATCCAGATCCAGTTCCCGGATCGCCTCGCGCCGATTGGCCGGATCCTGCTGGTAGGTGCGGCGGTCGCCGTCCAGCGACGAAGCGACGGCTTCCCGGAACGGTCCGTAGAACGCCGAGGCGTATTTGGCGGAGTAGGCCAGGATGCCGGTGTCGATGCGCCCGGCCGCGTCCAGCCCGTGCCGGATCGCGCCGACCTGGCCGTCCATCATGCCGCTGGTGCCGAGCAAGTCGGCGCCGGCCTCGGCCTGGGCGAGCGCCATCTCGACGTAGCGGTCCAGGGTCGCGTCGTTGTCGACCGAGCCGTCGGCCGCCAGCACACCGCAGTGGCCGTGATCGGTGAACTCGTCCAGGCAGGTGTCGGCCATCACGACGGTCGAGCCGCCCACCTCGTCGGCGAGGGCGCGCAGGCCGCGGTTGAGGATGCCGCGTGGATCGCAGGCCGCGCTGCCGGTCGCGTCCTTGTCCTCCGGACGCGGCACACCGAACAGCATGATGCCACCGACCCCCGCCGTGACCGCCTCTACAGCCGTCTTGCGGAGCGAGTCGAGCGAGTGCTGCACCACCCCGGGCATGGAGCTGATCGGACGCGGCTCCGTCAAGCCGTCGGCCACGAACATCGGCAGCACCAATTGCCGTGGCTCGAGTGTGGTTTCGGCCACAAGACGGCGCAGAGCGGGGGTACGGCGCAACCGCCGTGGGCGGTCCATTCCGGTCATGAATCGCACGATACGCCCGGCCTGATCCGCTGTCGCGAGCGCCCGTGGCCTGCTCCGCGACACCGGACCCGACCCTCTGAGACAGCGACCGCGCGTTACTCGACGATTACCAATGCCATCCGAGTGGTAACAGTGTGCCAAATCACACCACCCTCGTCGCCCGAAGGCGCATACTCCGACTACGCGAGACCCGCCGGGGGACAAGCATGACCGATCCGCACATCGACATCTCGCTGGCCAGAGCCGCCGACTTCGAATCGTGGGCGGCGGTGTTGCTCGCCGACTGGTGGCCGGTGCTGACCGACGGTTTGCCCGCGCCCGCGTTCGTGCTGCGAGTCTGGCGTGCCACCGACGCCACCGGGCAGAACCTCGGCGTGGAGTTCGTCGCGCGCCAATCGGCCGCGCCCGAGGTGATGCCCGGCGCGCACGTCGCCTTCACGATGCTCGGCATCCGTCCCGACGAGCCCGAGTGGATACGTAGCCGAGGGACGCACCTGGTCGGCGGCACCGAGGACGCCACCGTTCAGCTGCGTTTTTCCGACGCCGCCGGCGGCGTCTTGCTCCGCCTGCAGAGCAGGCCGTGTCAGGTGACGGAGGCGGCAGGCCGACGACTGTGCGCCGGAGCGGAGACCAGCGTGCGCTTCCCGGACACCACCTCCGGGCCGCTGGACGTGCGCGTGGCCCGCAACAGCGCACGTCACCTGCTCGCCCAGCACAGCGCGCGGCATGCCACCCCGGCCGATCCCTTACAGCTCGGGCCGCCGTATCGGGTCGCCGACATCGGCTGGGCCTTCATCTTCCCGTGGTCGACCACATCCTGGTACCTCGACGGCTCCGTGCCCACGCTCCCGCCGGGCAGCCGCGGGCCGATCGTGGTCGTCAAGGACACTGGACACACCTGGCTGCTGGACAGCCTCCGCAACTACGACCTGCAGCTGACCGCGTACGCGCACGCGCACGGATACCCCGTCCCGATGGAGCAGGCGCGATGATGGACGGCGTGGGGTACCGCGAGACGGGCTGGTGAGATGACCGAGCCGCCGAGCGAGGTCGAACTGCTCGCCATGCAACGGCGCGCCGAAGCGCTGTGGGACGCGGGCGACGCGGCGGGCGCCGAACACTGGCTACGCCGGGCCGCCGCGGGTGGCAGCACGCCCGCGATGGGCATGCTCGGCGCGCTGCTCCGGGCCGACGGACGGATCGGCGAGGGGATTCGCTGGCTGGAGACCGCTGCCGCGCGCGGCGACGAGGCCGCGGGCGTGCAGTTGGGCCTGCTGCACACCGAGCGCGGGAATATCGATGAGGCGGAGCGCTGGCTGCGGCCCGCCGCCGAGCGTGGGTTGCCCGAAGCGCTGTGCAACATGGGCGTCATCGCCAACCGACGTGGCCGCGACGAAGAAGCCGAGCAATGGTATGAACGCGCCGTCCGCGCCGGAAACCCCACGGCCATGCGCAGTCTCGGCCTGCGGCTGGCGCGCCGCGGCGAATTCGACCGCGCGATCGACCTGCTCACCGAGGCCGCGCGGCGGGGAAGAACCGATGCGTTGGCGGTACTGGGCGCCCTGCACCTGGACCGCGGTGAGCCGATCGAGGGCGAACGCTGGTTGCGCAAGGGCGCCGAAGCGGGCGACCCGGACTCGATGTTCCACCTCGCACTCCTGCTGCGTGCCGCCAATACGCCTTACCTCGCAGGCGATTTCGCTGACCCCGAGGTGCTGCGGACCGCCGCCGCCATCGCGACCGGACGTACGCCGCCGCAGCGGGAAGCAAGACAGTGGCTCGAACGCGCGGCCGCACTGGGGCATCCGCAGTCGCTGCGCCTGTTGCACGATCTGTGAGCCGCCCCCGGTCGGCACCCGAAAACCCTTCTGGCCAGCCAAGTTTGTCGGCACCCCCGGGTATAATCGAAAATACGTTCGAGGGGGCTCGCCGCTCCCGATCGCCACGGGAGGGATGCCAATGCGCACACCGCAAACCGTTCTCATCGATCGCCCCTACGCCCCCATGCAGAGGCGTCCGCTGCCACCGGGACGTCCGCGATCGTGGTACGTCATGCACAACCGGCGACTCAAGGCGATGCGCCTGGCGATCGCGCTGCTCGACTCTGGCGTCTACGCACCGAGTTACGCCACGAACACGCGGATCAGGCACACCGCCGAGGTGATCGGCATTCGCCCACCCTCCGATGCCACCTGCTCCATGGTCCGCACCTTCATGCGCAGGCGGTACTGAGCGACGGGTGCCGTCCCGCGCCACTCGACCCGGCCCGACAGTCGACCGCGCCCTGCCCCGCGCGCGCCGAGTCTCGTGCTCGGACACTTAAGCGCCCAGCGCACCCCAACCGCGTCTTTCGAGCGAAGCGGGACCAAGCCTGTTCCGTTCGCGGCCCGGCTCGCGTCCGAGCGGCCGCCGCGTCCGCGACGCAGTCGCCAGCGGCGGTCGCTCGGACGCGAGCCACCAGAGGGCCGCGAACACCCAGCGCCGCAGGCGCTGGAAACAAACACGGATTACCTACTGCGGCGGCTCTTCTTACGCGGGGGCGGCAGGAGTCCTTCGGCGCGCAGCCGGGCCGCGTGCTCGGCAAGCGCTTCCACCAAGGGACCGACCTGGGCCACGTCGGGCTGCACGTCCACGCGCAGGCCGAATTCGATGGCCGTCTCGGCGGTCTTGGGGCCGATGCAGGCCACGATGGTGCGGGCGTGCGGCTTGCCCGCGATGCCGACCAGGTTGCGGACCGTGGAGGACGAGGTGAACAGGACCGCGTCGAAACCGCCGGTCTTGATCATCTCGCGGGTCTCCGCGGGCGGCGGCGACGCGCGCACCGTGCGGTAGGCCGTGACGTCGTCGATCTCCCAGCCGCGGTCGCGCAGGCCCTCGGCCAGCGTCTCGGTGGCGATGTCGGCGCGCGGCAGCAGCACCCGGTTCACCGGATCGAACACGTCGTCGTAGGGCGGGAAGTCGGCCAGCAGGCCCTCGGAGGACTGCTCGCCGCTGGGCACCAGTTCGGGGTTGATGCCGAACGACCGCACCTTGTCCGCGGTGGCCTCGCCCACGCAGGCGATCTTCACCCCGGAGAACGCCCGCGCGTCCAGGCCGAACTCGGCGAACTTCTCCCACACCGCGCGCACCGCGTTGGTGGAGGTGAACACCACCCATTGGTAGCGCCCGTCGACCAAACCCTTGACCGCCCGCTCCATCTGGGCGGGGCTGCGCGGCGGCTCCACCGCGATGGTCGGCACCTCCATCGGGATGGCGCCGTGCGTGACGAGCCGTTCACTCATCTCCGCGGCCTGGTCCTTGGTGCGCGGCACCAGCACGGTCCAGCCGTACAGCGCGCGCGACTCCCACCAGGACATCTTCGAACGGTGCGCGACCACCTTGCCGATGGTCACCACCAGCGGTCCGACCAATTCGGAGGCCGCGCTGTTCAGCGTGGCCAGCGTGGCCTCGATGGTGCGCTGCTGACGGGTGGTGCCCCGTACCGTCACCGCCACCGGGGTCTGCGGCGCCATACCGTGCTCGACCAAGGCGCTCGCGGTCTCCGCGAGATGACCGGAGGTCGCGTGCAGTACCAGCGGGCCGGGCGCGGCCGCGAGCGCGGCCCAGTCGACCTCGCCGCGCACATCCGCCTCGGTGTGCCCGGAACCGAGCGCGATACCCGCGTAGCTGGGCACTGCGGAGCCGTTGGGCAGGCCGGGCAGCACCTCGAAGACCATGTGCGAGCGGGTGACGGCGTTGACCTCGGCGATCACCGAGTCGGTGGTCAGCGGGTCGCCCGCGACCACACGCACCACGTCGTGCCCGGCACGCGCTTCGGCGATGAGCGTCTTGGCCACCTCCGCGGGCTCGCCGAGCGCGGGCCGCACGTCGACGGGGCGTTCCCCGTCCGGCCCCGGCTCGACCGAGGTCCCGATCAGGGCGAGTACGCCCTTGTCGACGTCCGGGTCGGTGAACGCCAGCATCGCCCGTCCGATCACCTCACGGGCTCGTACCGTGAGCAGCGCCGGGTCACCCGGACCCGATCCGACGAAAAGGATGCGACCGGGGTGCTTCTTCGTGGCTCGGCTCATGCCTGCACCTCGCTTGCGCTCGGCTCCGGCATACCCGAGTGCTCGGTGCCTATGCTTCCGCTCATCGGCTGTTCTCCATTGGGCTGGGGTTGGGCAAGTCTGTGGCGGGCGAACTCACCGCCCGGGTGGGGGAACCGTCGTCCGGTTCGGTGGCGAGCAACTCGCGCGCACCCATGTCGAGCAACTCGCGGGCAAGTGCCCGGCCGAGCTCGGCGGCGTCCTCCGGGGCGCCGACCACCGAGGCCCGCAGCACGTCGGATCCGTCGACGGCCGCCGCGCACGCGCGCAGCGACAGCTCGTCCACGATCCGCCCTTCGTCGTCGAGCGATTCGACCACCTCGGCGAGCGCACCGATCGGCGCTGTGCAGCCCGCCTCCAGTTCGGCCAGCAGCGACCGCTCGGCGATGACCGACGCGCGGGTGGGCGGGTCGTCCAGGCCGGACAGGATCTCCACCAGCGCGGCGTGGTCGCTGCGGCATTCCACCGCGAGCGCGCCCTGAGCGGGAGCGGAGAGCATCTGCACCGGCTCCAGCGCCTCGGTGACCGCGTCCAGCCGGTCGATGCGCGCCAGCCCGGCTCTGGCCACCACCACGGCGTCCAGCTCACCGTCGCGAACCTTGCGCAGCCGGGTGTCCAGATTGCCGCGCAGCGGGACGATGTCCAAGCCGAGCCCGAGCGCCCGCAACTGGGCGGCGCGGCGCGGCGCGGAGGTGCCGACCTTGGCGCCCGCGGGCAGCTCGCCCAGGACCAATCCGTCGCGCGCGACCAGCGCGTCGCGCGGGTCCTCCCGGGGCGGGATGGCGGCGATGGTGAAGCGCGGATCCTGCGCGGTCGGCAGGTCCTTGTAGGAGTGCACGGCGATGTCGATCGCGCCCGCCGCGAGCTCGTCGCGTAGCGCGGAGGTGAACACGCCGACGCCGATCTTCTGCACCGGGTCCGCCGACAGGTCACCGGCGGTCTTGATCACGACCAGCTCGGCGGGCTGCCCGCCCGCGATCAGCGCGTCGCGCACCGTGCCCGCCTGGGTGAGCGCGAGCAGGCTCCCGCGGGTACCGATGCGCCACGGGGCGCGAGTGCCACCCGTGGTCGCGCTGCCTTCTCGGTGGACCATGGTCATGCCGTCTGCCCCTGTTCCTCGCCGCGATGGCCTGCGGTGAAGTCGTCGGCCAGCGCGATCTCCCCGTCGGCCAATGTGATCTCGGCGCGATCGCGCGCGAGTGCGGTGATCTCCATCGGCGCGGCGACCGCCTGCGCCGCACCCGGCTTCAGTTCGAACAATTCGCGCAACGCCTCGGCGTAACTGTCGCCACCCGGCGTCGACGCCAGCTGCTTGACCCGCACCGTCGGCGCGTGCAGCAGCTTGTCGACCACCCGGCGCACCGTGCGCGCGACCTCGTCGCGTTCCGGGTCGGCGAGACCGGGCAACCGGGAATCCAGGCGCAGCAGTTCGGCCTCGACCACCTCCGCGGCGCGCTGGCGCAGCGCGGCCACCGTCGGGGTGACCTCGGCCATCCGCTGTCCGGCCAGATATTTCGCGAGTTCGGCGGCGACGATCGACCGAGCGGCCGCGGTATCGCCGGCGGCAGCGCCCGCGGCCGGATCGCGCTGCAACGTCTCGATGTCGATGAGCGTGACACCGGGCAGTCCGGCGACGGCGTGCTCCACATCACGCGGCAAGCCGAGATCGCAGAACACCAACGGCCGCTCCACCGTGGCGAATTGCTCGCCGCGCTCACGCTCGGTGAGCGCGCGGTGGGTATCGGCGAGCGTCACGACCGCGCCCACCGCGCCGGTGCAGGTGACCACCACGTCGGCCGCGGCCATCGCCTCGGTGAGCCGCGACAATTCCATCGCCTCGGCCTCGACGCCGTGCGTCCGCGCGGTCTCGGCGAGCCTGCGCGCCCGCGCGATGGTGCGGTTCACCACGATGATCCGGCCGATACCGGCGCGGGAGAGATGCGCTACCGCGAGCCCGCCCATCGCGCCCGCGCCGACCACCGCGGCGGTCCGGCCTGCCAGCGGGCCGAGCACCTGCTGTGCGCGATCGAGCGCGACCGAAACCACCGAAGCGCCCGCGCGGTCGATTCCGGTTTCGGCGTGCACCCGCTTGCCGACCCGCAGCGCGTGCTGCGCCAGCTCGTGCAGCGTCCGTCCGACCGCGCGCTGCGCGTCGGCGGAGGCGTAGGCGCCGCGGATCTGGCTGAGCACCTGCTGCTCGCCGACCACCATCGAGTCCAGGCCGCTGGCCACCGCGAACAGATGCTCGGCGGCGGCCTCGGAGTAGCGGACGTAGGCGTGCTTGGTCAGATCCGGCATCGGCAGGCCGGAGTGCTTGGTCAGCAGGTCGCCGATCTCGGCGAGGCCGCCGTGGAAGGCGTCGACCACCGCGTAGACCTCGATCCGGTTGCAGGTCGAGACGATCATCGCCTCGGAAACATGGCTGGAGGCGAGCAGGCGGTCGATCAGCTTCGGCCGGTCGGCATCGGTGACGGCCACCTTCTCCAGCACGGGAACCGGCGCGCTGCGGTGCGAGATGCCGACGAGGAGAACGCTCATGCCGTCACCGCCCCGGCACGAACGGAATCCTCCGCCGTGCTGTGCCGCATGATTCGCTCGCTGCGCTCACTCATGGTGTGACCACCGATCCCTTGCTGCTTGGCTCCGTTGCCGTATGCGAGGTTGTCGAATGCTGGAGTGCCGGATGCGCCGGCGCGCCGTGCGGCGTCGGCAGGCGGTGCGCGATGCGACCCGACCCGGCGTGCGCGACTTCCGGCAGCTGGGGCTGTTCCGCGTTGCGCACCCGCTCGAACGACAGCATCTGCATCTCGACGGCCAGGTCGACGCGACGGACCTCGACCGTCGCCGGTGCGACCAGCTCACAGGGCGCGAAGCTCAGAATCGACTGCAACCCGGACGCGACGAGCCGATCGCACACGTCCTGGGCCGCGTCGTCGGGAACGGTGATCACCGCGATGGTCGGCTCCAGTTCGGCGACGGCCGCCGCCAGCTCGGCGACGTCGCGGACCACCAGGCCCGCGACCGGCATGCCGATCACCGCAGCGTCGCTGTCGAGTATCCCGACCACGGTGAAACCGCGCCGCTGGAACCCGCCGTAGCCGACGAGTGCCCGGCCCAGGTTTCCCGCGCCGACCAGCACGACGCGGTGGCCCTGCGACAGGCCGAGCACGTTCTCGATCCGGGAGCGGAGCTTGCCCACGTCGTAGCCGACGCCGCGAACTCCGTTGGGGCCGAGGAAGGATAGATCCTTGCGCAATTTGGCCGAATTGACACCCGCCGCGACAGCCAGTTCCTCACTCGATACGATGGCAACACTGTCGTCGGCCAACATGGCGAGGACCCGAAGATAGGTAGCCAGCCGCGCGACGGTGGCCTGCGGGATGTCCTTCTGCAGAGCCCTGCCGGAGACGCCACCTGGCGCCTCATGCTGCTCTGTCACGTCGTCGGCTCCTCGTCCCGGGCTTCGGGCTCCGGTTCGTCGCTCGACCCATCTGACCCGGGGGCGGTCCGGTGCCATGGTGTCGAAGTTTCGGATTTCGGGGCGGCTCCGCAGCCTCGGCATGCGGGTCGCGTTGCCACCACCGTAAC
This sequence comes from Nocardia aegles, assembly GCF_052545135.1. Taxonomy (NCBI): domain Bacteria; kingdom Bacillati; phylum Actinomycetota; class Actinomycetes; order Mycobacteriales; family Nocardiaceae; genus Nocardia; species Nocardia aegles. Next base: position 327,595 of record NZ_JBQWRI010000005.1, on the reverse strand, counting down.
TGCTTGTGAAGCCCTGCACAAAGTCGGTGAAATTGGCCTCATTTTCCGCTGCGACCAGCACAGCGGCCGAATCGGACGGAAAACGGCGCGCTCAGCGCGTCAGGTCGGCCCGCAATCGGGCCTCGTCGACATCGAAATAGCTGTGTTCGCGGCCGTCGAACAGCACGACGGGAAGCCGGTCGCCGTACTCAGCGCGCAGGCCAGGGTCGGTAGCGGCGGCTTCGTCGACGTCGACGGTCCCCGGTTCGATACCGAATTCGGCGCAGATCACGCGTAGCTGTTCGAGTGCCGTCGCACACAGTCCACAGCCCGCGCGAGTCAGCAATGTCACCGAATGTGTGTGATTGGTCATGACCGGAATTTAATCCGCGGCCGCAACCCCGCGGGGGTTCGGTGCACGCCACGCGATTGTGTCGGACCCCGCCTTCCGCCGTGACTGTCGGCCGTTCCGGCTACTGTTGACATGGTTCGCGCGACGGGCGGAGGTACTGGTGCCGGAACGATCGAAGGTGGCGAGGGCCGGATTCATCGCGGGACGATTCGGTGAGTTTCCGGCGCGGTGGAACCTGAGCCAAATGGGCCAGGGTCTGCAAGACCAGCTCGCCCGCATCTCGCGCAGCCCCTTCGGCCCGAGTGAAGAGGAATTGCGGGCCAATCTGGCCGGTGAGGCGAGCGCCGACGCGGCGCTGACTCTGCACGACGCCGAAGTCGCCGCGGGCGAAGTGGAGGTCGCGGGCCCCGAAGCGCCGCGCGACCTGACCGCCGCCGCGTTCTTCGACGTCGACAACACCATGGTGCAGGGCGCCTCGATCGTGCATTTCGCCCGCGGTCTGGCGGCTCGCAAGTACTTCAAGACCTCCGATCTGGTGGACGTCGCCTGGAAGCAGGTCAAATTCCGGGTCACTGGCAAGGAGAGCAGCACCGACATGGCCAGCGGCAAGGAGAAGGCGCTGGCGTTCATCGCCGGGCGTTCGACCGCCGAACTGGCCGCGCTGGGCGAGGAGATCTACGACGAGATCATCGCCGACAAGATCTGGCCCGGCACCCGCGCGCTCGCGCAGATGCACTTGGACGCGGGCCAGCAGGTGTGGCTGGTGACCGCCACCCCGGTGGAGCTGGCGCAGGTGATCGCGAAGCGGCTCGGGCTCACCGGAGCGCTGGGCACCGTGGCCGAGAGCGTCGACGGGACGTTCACCGGACGCCTGGTCGGTGACATCCTGCACGGGCTCGGCAAGGCGCACGCGGTGCGCACCCTGGCGATCCGCGAGGGCCTGAACCTCAAGCGGTGTACCGCGTACTCCGACAGCCACAACGACGTGCCGATGCTCTCCCTGGTCGGCACCGCCGTGGCGATCAACCCGGACTCGGATCTGCGCGAAGTCGCCAAGAACCGAGGCTGGGAGATCCGCGACTTCCGCACCGGGCGTAAGGCGGCCAAAATCGGCGTGCCCACCGCGCTGGCCCTCGGGGCGGCAGGCGGTGCGGTCGCCGCGGCGGTCACTCGCCGCCGCGACGGTCAGTGAAAGGCGACCGCAGCCGAGCGGGGACGAACACGCCGCGCGCAGGCGAACTCTAACCAGCGAAGACGTTGCGGCGCTTGGTGAGCAGCTTGTAGAGCGTCTGCTGGATGGTTTCGCGCACCTGATCGGTGACCTCGAACATGGTCATCGGGTCGTCGGCGGCCTCCGGCTCGTACGGCGCGGTCGGAATGGGGGTGCCGAATTCGATGTACCACTTCGACGGCAGCGGCACCGCGCCGAGCAGGCCCAGATGCGGGAACAGCGGCGTCACCGGGAAGTACGGCAGACCGAGCAGCCGGGCCAGCGGCTTGAGATCGGCCAGCTTCGGATAGATCTCCTCGGAGCCGACGATGGAGCACGGGATGATCGGCACACCGGTGCGCACCGCCGCGGCGACGAAGCCGCCGCGCCCGAAGCGCTGCAACTTGTAGCGATCGGTGTACTGCTTGCCGACACCCTTGAACCCTTCCGGGAACACGCCGGTCAACTCACCGGAGCGCAGCAGCCGTTCGGCGTCCTCCCGGCAGGCCAGCGTGTGGCCGGCCCGGCGAGCCAGCACCCCGAGCACGGGTGTCTCGAAGAGCAGATCGGCCGCGAGCAAGCGCAACGCGCGCTGCTTGGGGTGCCGATCGTGCACGGCCAGCTGCAACATCAGGCCGTCCAGCGGCACGGTGCCCGCGTGGTTCGCCACGATCAGCGCGCCGCCCGCCTCCGGGAGGTTGTCCATACCGCTGACCTCCACCCGGAACCACAGGTCCGACAGCGGACGCAGGGCGGGCAGGATGACCGACTCGAGCAGATGCTCGTCGAAACCGAACTCGTCGACCTGGTAGTCGCCGGTGAGCCTGCGGCGCGCGAACTCCGCGGTCTTGGTGATCTGTTTGCCGAGCGCGCCGCGCAGCACGCCCGACAGCGACTGCGACGCGGCGGGCGCGACCGCCGCGCGCCGCTCCACCAGCGAGGTCACCGGACTCGGAGCGGCCGGCCGCCGTGGCACGGGCCGCTGGCGCGCCTCGACCTGGAGGTCGTGGAGTTGGATGACTTTCGCTACGTCATTCATAGGTGTGCTCCCGTACCGGCCCCGAGCAGGCCGAGCAGTTTGTGTTCTGCGGCGTCGATCCACGCTGGATCGACCACGGGCCGCAACGCTGCGCCCCCGATGAAGTCGTCGAACGCCTGTACCGTCGTCCAGCGCGGCACTAACCCGAATTCGGTGCGCATGCGCGTGGTGTCCAGGCCACATCCGAAGTGGAAATAGTCGAGCTGTTCGGTGGAGAATTCCCGCAGCACCGGGCCCATGATCAGGCGACCAGCGGTGCGGAACACCGTGAAGGGAACGGGCAACTCGATCCGGCCCGCCCGCCGGATCGCCTGCGACAGCGACAGCGCGCCATCACCCGCGATGTTGTACGTGCCGCCCGCCGCGCCGCCCGCCGCGTGCGTCAACGCCGCCACCGCGTCCTCCTCGTGCAGCAGCTGCATTCTGGCATCCCGGCCGAATACGGTAGGTGTCACCGGCGAACGCAGATATTGCACGCCACGGGCGGCCAGCCGAGGGCCCACGATCGGGGCGAATCGCAGAATTGTGGTGGCGATATCGGGACGTCGCCGGGCCAGCCCGCGAACATAACCCTCGATATCGATCATGTCCCGCGCGAACCCGCCGCGCGGCGGTGTGCGCGCGCTCATTTCCTCGGTGAATTTCGCGGGATCCTTGGCGCTGCACCCGTACACCGCCGAGGAGGAGCGCAACACCACCCGGCGCACCGAAGCCACCTTCTGGCACACCGCGAACAGCTGCATCGCGCCGAGGACGTTGTGATCCTTCATCACCGCGCGACCGCTGCCCGCGGGCGGGCGCGTCAGCAGCGCGGTGTGCACCACGGTATCCACCTCGCCACCATCGATCACCTTGCGGATCAACGGGTTTCGGATGTCCGCCCGCACGAATTCGGCGCGGCCCATGCGCCGCTGCAACTCTCGGCTCGGCGTCATGGTGTCGACGGCGAGAATCCGCTCGATCGTGGGTTGCTGAGCGAGGCGGGCGACGACCGTACCGCCGAAGAAGCGGCTGGCCCCGGTGACCAGCACGACCTTCGGCACGTCTGCTTCCCGACCGTCAGAACTCACCGGCACCCGCTTTCCCTTGCCAGCCGCCCTCGTGAATATTCCCAGTGCCCAGCGTAGCGGGAACCTACCCGCCCACCGAGAGTATTAACCAGGATCTAACGATGACTTCAGTCACGCGATACAAATGGCGATTCCAAAACTTAAAATTTCAAATAAAAGGGCCCGTCACCTATTGGTGACGGGCCCGCGCAGCTACCACGCAGCGATGCCTACTTGCCGAGTTTGCGCCGCTGGACACGCGTGCGGCGAAGCAGCTTGCGGTGCTTCTTCTTCGACATGCGCTTGCGGCGCTTCTTGATCACAGAACCCATAGGGTTGTCCTCGCGTTCTCTCTACTCGGCGCGCACGCTGCCCGTGCGCGATTGCCGGACGCCCGTCTGCCCGCGCCCCGGCCGACGGGCCGGGGTCACTCGGCAAGCCGCACGCCCCGTGTTCGCGCCGCCGGATACCACGGGGCAACCAACAGCGATGCCACCGGCGGGCGAACACGAACCGAGGAGCTATCGTACCGTCACGCCCCAGCGGTCTCGAAACCGCCTCATCCAGCGTCGAAATAGGACGTTTCCAGATAGTCGTGCACGGCCTTGGCGTGCACCCGGAACGATCGTCCGACGCGCACGGCGGGCAACTCGCCCGAGTGCACGAGCCGGTAGACCGTCATTTTGGACACCCGCATCAGACTCGCCACTTCGGCGACGGTGAGAAACTGGGTGCCGCCGAGCACGGGTTGCCCCGGTGTCGCGGCCTCACGCTGTGCGCGGGAATTCCCCCGACCACCCGCGGGACCGGCGCCGCCGGACGCTCCGGAATTCGCAGACATCTTGTTCGCAGACATCTTGTTCGCAGACATGATTGCACCATTGACCTCCGGCACGTCCGCGCCGCCGGCTTCCCCACCGGCGGAACAGACACGCACGTGCTCCTTGAAGCTTAGCGGGACCAGTGGTGTTACTGCGACGGGAGTGAGAAATCGGGTTTTCCGATTTGGAACAGACCGGTCACTCCACTGATACACCCTGTTCTGCCGATCTTTCCTTGGATGCGAAAAGGGCTTCCCAGAACGCCGAGCGTAGTCCTCCACGCTCCAGTTCGCGGATCGCGGCCGCGGTCGTGCCCGCAGGCGAGGTCACCGCGGCGCGCAATTCCGCGGCGGTCTGGGTCGAGCTGTCCAGCAGAGCGGCCGAACCGACCATGGTCTGCACGACGAGCCGAGTGGCTACCTCCCTGGTGAGCCCGAGCCCGACGCCCGCGTCCACCATGGCCTCCACGACCAGGAAGAAGTACGCGGGTCCGGAACCGGATACCGCGGTGACGGCGTCCATCTGACTCTCCGCCACGGTGACCACCTTGCCGACCGCCCCGAGCACCTCGGCCACCAGTTCCAGATGCTGCTCGCGCGCATAGCGCCCCGGCGCGATGACACTCATTCCCTGCCCGACCAGCATCGGCGTATTCGGCATCACCCGCACCACGGGGAACCCGGCGGGCATCTTGCCCTCCAGTCGCGCAGTGGGCACCCCGGCCGCCAGCGACACCAGCACCTGATCGCGGTCGCTGCCGATCTCCGCCTTGCCCAACGACGCCAGCACGGCGTCCACGTCACCCGGTTTCACCGCGATCACCAGCAGATCCGCGCCGACAGCGGCATCGGCCAGATCGTCGGTGACCCGGATACCGAAGCGGTCGGCGAGCTGATGGGCCCGGTCGCGATGGGTCTCCACGACGACCAAATCCTTGGTGAGCCGCCCGGACTCCAGTAATCCGGCGACCAACGCCTCCCCGATGCGTCCGCCACCGATCACCGCAATTCTCGTCATGGGCCTCAAGGCTAGACGGCGCGCGCGAAGGCTCAGCGCTGGGGAACGAGCGCCAGCTGCCGACTCTGCGCGACGACCGCGCCGGTCGAGTCGAGCACCAGCTGATCCTCGTCGAACATGCGCTCGCCCACCTCATGCGTGGTGGCGATGATCCGCAGCCAGCCCGGCGCGGGCCTGCGGCGCAGGTAGGTGGTCATCTGGACGGTGGGCGCCCAGCCGAAGTGGCCGAGGTTCATCGGCACCGGCGGACTCATATCCGTGCTCATCATGGCGAAGTACATCGCGACGTCCGGGTCCTGCTCGTCGCCCGGCCGCGGACGAATCCACATCCGCAGGCGCGGCTCACCCTTCGCGCCCGTGAGGAAGCGGGCCCACTCGCGGTCGAGCTGGATGTCGGCGCCTCGGCCGACCTGCACGATGTCGCCCATCTGGGAGCCGGGCGCGTAGCCGACGGCATCGGCGGGCGGCTGCGTGGGCATCTCGGAGTGCTCCGGCGTGTAGATCGGGTTCGCGTCGTCGAGGCGGCTGAACGTCAGCGCCGTGCGCACCAGGACGCGGCCGTCTTGGACGAGGTCGGTGTCGGCCAGGCAGATCTGGCGGCCGATCTTGCGGACACGCACCTCGTACTCGACCTCGCCGGAGTTCGGCGCCCCCAGGAAATCGGAACTCGCGGCGACCGGCGCCATCCCGACCAGCGCGGGATCGGACGCGCGCAGCCAATTCGTCGCCGCGGCCGCACTGCCCGCGACCATCGTCCCGCCGTGTACCTTCCCGCCGATGGTCCAGATGTCGTCGATGAAACCGAGGTAGCGGCCGGTGTCCTGCGTCCTCGGCGGCGCCGGTTCCAGCGCGCACACCTGGCTGAACGGTGCGTCGGTCATGGCCACCGGGCCGAACTCAGCCGTCAGCTCCGTCGTCATCCTCACTCCTGTCCTGCGTCGACCGCACAGATGGCGGCGGCCGCGACCCTGTCGGCAAACGGGTTCGTACAACGTACAACGCACCCGGCGACCGACCACACGGCCGCATACCGGAGTAGCGACGAGCGTCACATCGGCGGCTCGGGCGAGCTGTGGTGCGCACCCGCGGGAGCCGGCGCGGCAGCCTCGGTCAGATGCGTGCGGGCGAAGGCCAGCGTGCGGTGCAACATCTCGGCCCGGTCCTTGGCGGTACGCGCGTTCTGCGTGTTGATCTCGGCGACGACCTGGCCGGTGAAACCGGCGCGAACCATGCTCGCGCACACCTCCACACACGGCTGGGTGCCCTCGCCCGGAACGAGATGCTCATCGTGCGCGGCACCCCGGCCGTCGGCGAGATGCAGATGCGCCAGCCCCTCGCCCATGCGGGCAGCCAGCGCCAACGGGTCGGCTCCGGCGGTGGCGGTATGCGAAAGGTCCAGGGTGTAGTGGCGGAACCCGGTGTCGGTCGGGTCGTAGGAGGGGCTGAAGGCGGTGAGCGCCGGACCGGGGCCCCCACGGCGCTCCAGCCGCCGCACCGCGCCGTCGCGCCGACCGAACAAGGTATCCGCCCGCATCGGGAACATGTTCTCCACCGCCACGATCACCTGGCTGCGCTCCTCCAACTCGGCCACCTGCGCGGCGAACCCGGCCGCATAGCGGCGCTGCCAGCGGAACGGCGGATGCACGACCACGGTGCCGGCCCCGAGCGCGTCGGCGGTGTGCACACTGCGCTCGAGTTTGGCCACCGGATCCGAGCCCCACACCCGCTGCGAGATCAACAGGCACGGCGCGTGCAACGCGAGAACCGGAATGCCGTACCTGCGCGAGTACGCCTGCACGGTGGCGATGCTCTGGCTGGCCGGCTCGGCCCAGACCATCAGCTCGACGCCGTCGTAGCCGAGTTCGGCGGCGTAACGGAACGCGGCCTCCGTGTTCTGCGGGTACACCGAGGCGGTCGACAGACCCACCTGGATCCGCCGGGGCCGGGCTGCGCCCCCGGCGTCTCCCGGCGGGCCCTCGCCCGTATGCGATCCGGTCTCGTTCGCCTGCCCGATGTTGCCCACGACTTACTCCCCTGCTCAGTTCGTACTGAGGAGAAAGGCCAGTGGCCCCAGCGTGACGAAGATGCCCACGACGACGGCGATCACCGTGCTGAGGATGTCGTCGGTCCTGCGCAGAATCCGCACGAGGGCCACCAGGCCGAGAATCACGATCATCGCCAGGGCCAGCGCGACCCAGGGAAGCATCTCCCACATGCGCTCGAAACCCTTGAACAGCAGCATGCCCGCGACGGCGGCGCCGGTGCTCTGGCCGCCGAGGATCATCCACTGGCGCCGGTTCTCGTCGTCCTGGGTCTTCGTGGTCGCCCGGGACCAGCGCGAGGCGGCCCGAGTGCGGGCGCGAGGCTCGTCGATGATGTCGTCTTCGTCTTCGTCCTCGTCCAGCGCGATCGGCTCGTAGACGTCGGTGACGCCGTCGAGTTCCGCGGCGTCGACGGCGGCCCGCCCGCCGCGTCTGCCCCGCCCGTTGCGTTCCGCTCCGCGTTCGGCCCGGTCGATGCCCTCGCGCAGCAGGTCGCCCGCCACCGTCTGGCCGGAGAGCAACTGCTGATCCTGGCGGGCCAGCGACCACGCGGCGGTCGGAATGCCATCGGGTTCCGGCGCGGGATCCTGTGGCTTGTGCCGCCGGGCGGACCAGGCCGGGAGCCCGTTCTCGCCGACGCCCTCGCGGCGAGCCGGTCTTCGATGCGCCTCCGGCCGCGGCTCGGGCGGAACCGGCCTGCTCGGCTTCGGTCTCGGGTCGGGCGGCGGTGGAAGCGGCATCGGTTCGGACTCGGGGGCGAACCCACCGGTGGCCGGTGACCAGGCCGCGGTGGACGGGCCGAGGTCCTCGGCGGCTTCCGCGGCCTCCGCCGCCCTGCGCCTGGCCGCGCGACCGCCCCGCGCGCCGTTGCGCTCGGGCAGGGAGGAGCGGCCGAAGCCGGGCTCGTCGAGTTCGCCGTGGCCGTTGCGGCCCGGTTCGCCGAGTCCGCGACCCGGCAGCGGCTCCAGGCCGAACGGCTCCCGTGGGGCCTCCTGCCAGGACCGTACCTCGGTGGCCTCCGCTTCCGGTTCCTCCCGCCTACGCCTGCGCCCCGGGCGAGAAGGCGCCGCGGGCACGCCCGCCGAGCCGGGTGCGTGCGAACCGGGCGCGACATCGAACAGATCGGACACCGGGGTATCCGGCGACAGCGGATCGAACGATGTGCCGTGCTGCGACGAGGGCATCGCCCCGCCGGGCGCAACCCCGCTGGACCGCCCGGCGGGCGGATCGGCAGGCGGGTCCGGCTGTGCGTAACCGGCCAGCGGGTCGTACCTCGAAATCGGGCCCGAGATGGGCGAATACGACGGCAGATCGAGCTGCGGCTCGGGCGCGTAGGACACCGGTTCCGGCGTGGGCGGATCGAACGAGGACGGCGCGGAGGCCGGCTCCTCCCCGCCGGAGTCCGGCGCCGCGTGCGCGGAATGGCCGCCGCCGTCCCGGATGACCGGCAGGTCACCGGTCAGTTCGGCGACGGAGATGCCACGACCACCGCGGCGGCGCCTGCCACCGCCGGACGAGGCGCCGCTCTGCTGGCCGTTACGCGCCAGCAGTTCCGCCACCGACAGCTGTTTGGAATCCTCGCTCATGACGACACCGTCCCGATCGAGCCCGGCGAAGGCGCGCCGCCGGGCGCGGGCCGACCGTCTCCGGCCACCGTGCCCGCTGAGTACGTTGCTTCGGGTCCACCATTCATATCGGTATCCAGTTTGCGCAGGATCAGCCCTTCACGCAGCGCCCACGGACAAATCTCCAAAGTATCGAGCGAAAGTGCCCGCATACTCGCCTCCGCGACCAATGCGCCGGCCACCAATTGCTGTGACCGATCGGAACTTACGCCTTCCAATTCTGCCCGGTCCGCCGCCGTCATCCGCGAGATGAACGCAATCAGTTGGCGCAGGCCCGAGCTCGTGAGTGTACGACGCACCCGCGGGCCCGCCGCCGAGGGCGCGGCTCCGGTCAGCCGGGCCAGGGATCGGAACGTCTTCGAGGTGCCCACCGCGAGATCGGGCTTGCCCGGTTCGAGCAGCTTCTTCGCCGGTACCACCAGCTCGGCGTCGAGCCAGTCCCGCAGCACGGCGACCCGGCGCTTGCCCGGCGGGTCCTCGCGCAACCATTCCCTGGTCAACCGGCCCGCGCCGAGTTGCAACGACAGCGCGACGTCGGGTTCCTCGTCGCCGCCGTTGGTCATCTCGAGCGAGCCGCCGCCGATGTCCAGGTTGAGAATGCGCCCGGCGCTCCAGCCGTACCACCGGCGCACCGCGAGGAAGGTCAGCCGGGCCTCGTCGACGCCGGACAGCACGCGCAGGTCGACGCCGGTCGACTCGCGCACGCGGCCCAGAACCTCCTCGGAATTGGCCGCCTCCCGCAGCGCCGAGGTGGCGAACGGCATCAGTTCGACGCATTTGGACGTCTCGGCGATGCTGGCGAATTCGGCCACGGTGTCGATCAGCCGCTGCGCGCCCACCTCGGTGATGCGACCAGCCTGGTCGATGTTCTCCGCGAGCCGCAAGGTGGCTTTCGTCGAGCTCATCGGCAGAGGGTGACCGCCACGGTGCGCGTCCACCACGAGCAGGTGAACGGTATTGCTTCCGACATCGAGTACCCCAAGCCGCACATGAACACGGTACTGGGTGGTGCGGCACTTCAGCCCAGGCGACTGAACTGTTAGCGTCCTATTTCGTGACGGTAGGCGCATCACCGAGCAGCCCGACCCGGTCCCGACCAGCGGGGAAGATCGACCCAGCCCCGGAAGTCGACCCCGACTTTCCCCGTGAGTGGATCGAGTTCGTAGATCCGGCAAACGACGAGCATCTGATCGTCGCCGATCTGACTTGGCTGCTGTCGCGGTGGACGTGTGTGTTCGGCACCCCCGCCTGTCAGGGCATCCTGGCCGACCGCCCGGACGACGGCTGCTGCTCACACGGCGCGTTCCTCTCCGACGACGACGACCGCAAACGACTGGGCCGCGCTGTGAAGATGCTCACACCCAAGGACTGGCAGCTACGCAACGAGGCGACCAACGCGCAGGGCAAGGTCACCAAGAGCGGCTATCTGGAGCTCGACGAACTGGACGACGAGCCCGCGCTGCGCACGCGCCGGTTCGATGGCGCGTGCATCTTCCTCAACCGTCCCGGCTTCGCGGGCGGAATCGGCTGCGCCCTGCACTCCATGGCGCTGCGGCGCGGCATCGAGCCGCTGGAGGTGAAGCCGGACGTGTGCTGGCAGCTGCCGATCCGCCGTACCCAGGACTGGGTGGACCGGCCCGACGGCGTGCAGATCCTGCGCACCGTCATCACCGAGTACGACCGCCGCGGCTGGGGGCCGGGCGGCGCCGATCTGGACTGGTACTGCTCGGGCTCCCCCGACGCCCATGTCGGCGGCAAGCCGGTGTGGCAGTCCTATGCCCCCGAGCTGACCGAACTGATCGGCGCGCCCGCCTACGCGGAGCTGGCCAGGCACTGCAAGCGCCGCGCGGGCCTCGGCCTGATCGCCGTGCACCCGGCGACGGTGCACGCCGAGCGGATGCGCGATACCACGGATCCGCTCGCCTGATCGTTTGCCGACCGCGCTCGATCGGGCGGCTGCACCGGCGGTGCGGTCGAGCGGTGGTTCACCCCGTCGCCATGCGAGCTTCACCCGGATCGGGTTGGATGTGCCGTTATGTCCAAGAAAGTTCTCACCGCGGCGACCATCGCCCTGGGCGCCGCCCTCTCGCTGACCGGAGTAGCCCACGCCGAGCCGAACGGCGACCCGCACAAGTTCTACGACTTCACCACAGAGTTCGTCGCGGCCACCGATCCCGCCGCGGCCGGCGCCAAGGCCGCGGGCAAGCTCCTGATCGCGAGCCCGTACGGCACCTCGCACACCATCGCCTGCCGTGGCACCAACGCCGCCGACCTCTACGACTGCATGCAGGAAGACGCTCTGGGCTGGATCAGCCTGCAGAGGACCGAGACCCCGCTCGGCACCACGTGGATCTACTTCCCCTGAGCCGCCCGCGAACGGCGACGGCCGAGCGCACCGCAGTGCGCTCGGCCGTTTCGCGCTCGTGCCGCGGGGACGCTCACGCCTCCAGCTTGTAGCCCAGTCCCCGCACCGTGACCAGGTGTTCCGGCTTGGCCGGGTCCGCCTCGATCTTCGAGCGCAGCCGCTTGACGTGCACGTCCAGGGTCTTGGTGTCGCCGACGTAGTCGGCGCCCCACACCCGGTCGATCAGCTGGCCGCGGGTGAGCACCCGCCCGGAATTGCGCAGCAGGTATTCGAGCAGGTCGAACTCCTTGAGCGGCAAGGTGACCGGCTTGCCGTTCACCATCACGGTGTGCCGGTCGACGTCCATCCGGACCGGACCCGCCTCCAGCACGCCGCTCTCGTTGGAGCCCTCCAGCTCGTCGCCCGCGCCGCGGCGCAGCACCGCGCGGATGCGCGCGATGAGCTCCCGGGCGGAATACGGCTTGGTGACATAGTCGTCGGCGCCCAATTCCAAGCCGACCACCTTGTCGATCTCGCTGTCGCGCGCGGTGACCATGATCACCGGGACGCCGCTGCGGGTGCGCAATTGCTTGCACACGTCGGTGCCGCTCATGCCGGGCAGCATCAGGTCGAGCAGGACGATGTCCGCACCGGACCGGTCGAACTCGGCGAGCGCGGACGGCCCGTCACCGACGACGGTGACCTCGAAACCCTCCTTGCGCAGCAGGAACGCGAGCGGATCGGCCAGCGACTCCTCATCCTCGACGATCAGAACACTGGTCATCTGCGTGCCTCCACACCATTCGGTCGGCCCGGTCCCGAAGGACGCGGGCTGGTTTCATTCGTGCCAACCACGGCGCCGTCGTGGTCGTCGTCGGCGCCTGCTTCGTGGTGGGCGGGTATGCGCAAGGTGAACGTCGATCCGGTGCCCAACTTGCTCCACAGGGTGATTTCCCCGTTGTGGTTGGCGGCCACGTGTTTGACGATAGCCAGGCCCAGACCGGTGCCGCCGGTCTGGCGCGAACGCGCCTTGTCGGACCGGAAGAATCGCTCGAACACCCGCTCCTGGTCCTCCTTGGCGATGCCGATGCCGCGGTCGGTGACCGCCATCGCCACGTGATCGCCGCGCAGCGAGCGGCTCACCGAGACGTGGGAACCGGCCGGCGAGTAGGCGATCGCGTTCTCCACCAGGTTGGACAGGGCGGTGACCAGCAGGGTTTCGTCGCCCAGCACCTCGAGCCCGCTCGGACGGTCGGTGCTGACCGTGATGCCGGCGGCTTCGGCGGCGGTGCGGGAACGATCGACCGCCTGCATCACCACGGTGTCCACGTCCACCACCTCGAGTTCGGGCAGTTTCTCCGCGCCTTGCAGGCGGGAGAGCGCGATGAGCTCGGTCACCATCTTGCCGAGGCGGCGGGATTCGCCGAGCACGCGCTGACCGAAGTGTCGCACGGCCTCGGGGTCTTCGGCGGATTCCAGCAAAGCTTCGGCCAGCAGGCTCATGGCGCCGACCGGGGTCTTGAGTTCATGGCTGACGTTTGCGACGAAGTCGCGCCGGGTGGCCTCCATGCGCGCCTGTTCGGAATCGTCGTCGGCGAACAGCACGGTGAAGGTGGTCTCCTCGCGCGACAGTTGCCTGGCGACGCCGCGCACCGCGATGCGGCCGCGACCGGGAACCGGATTCTTGGCGGTGAGGTCGAACTCCGCGGATTCGCCGGTGGCCAGCACCTTCTCCACCGCGGCCCAGGCCCGCTCGTCGAGCAGGCGATTGCGGACCAGGCCGAGTTCCTCCGCGCGCGGATTGACCAGCACGACGTCGCGGTACTCGTCGACAACCGCGATCCCGCTCTCGGAGGCGAGCACGATCAGGTCGAGAACCTGGGACATGGTGAGACCCGACTCGGCCTGCCTGCGCGCGGCCTGCCTGGCATTCACATACGGGATCAACAGCCCGCCGACTGCCAGGCCGACGACAGCCGCCAAGATGGCCAGCAGCACGGCCTGGGGAACACTCACACTTGAATCGTACGGTCGCCAACCGGTTGGCCAACGCGGGGTACACGAAGTTTCGCGCAGGTCATAGCCCCTTCCGGCCTCGTTAGCCGCATGTTTACGCGCTGTTCGATGTCAGGTATCCGCGTCGCATTTCCCTGGGGCAGTCGGTCTTCATCGTCAGATGTCCACACCCATCCGGACCGGACAGTCGGATTCGAAGTCGCCGTAAGGGAGGCCGGTTTCGCCGTCGCCGACCGGCCGCGGGGCGATCAGTCCCGAGCGTGCGCCTTCGCCCCTATCCCGCACCGTCGAGCATGATGCGCGAGGGCGCACGCTCGCCACTCGCCCCGGATCTACCAGCCCGGATCGCCGCTGACCGGGATGTTGACGAAGCTCGGACGGCCCGGGTCCAGCTCCAGGTGCTGTGGCCGCAGGCCGGTGTCGAGCAGCATCGGCAGGATCGGCAGGCCCTTGGGGAAGTTGCCCGCGTAGACGTCGACGCGCAGACGGTGACCGGGTTGCAGGATCGCCTCGGTGGCGGGCAGCGCGATGTCCAGCGTGGTCACCTCGCCCGGGACCGTCGGCTGCCGCCGCTCCAGCGAGGTGTACGGCCGCGGGTCGGTGTAGTCGCCGTTGGCCGACTTGCTGCTCATCGCCTCGTCGATGGCCCGCAGCGAAGCCATGAGCTGACCGGACGACAGCACGCTGGACCGCCCGTCCGGCGCGACGTCGTTCACCGTGACCACCCAGTACCCGTCGGCGGCGTCCTGAACGGTGGTGAGCCGCACCGCGATCTGCCCGGAGATTATGGTCGCGGCGGCGACCGGGGCGCTGGTGAAGGTCAACCCGTTGAGCTCCTCGACCCTGGAGTCCTTCGCACAGCCGTCGATGACCGCCAGCACACCCGCGTTGCCCTGGGCGGCGTCGTTGGAGCACAGGCTGGTCAAGCCGGGGGCGACGGTCAGGCGGGCGGGCTCGCCGGTGCCCTCGGAGTCGAGCGAACCGTCGTACCGGCTGCTCGCGGAGCCGCTGGGTGCGGCGGACAGGTACATCCTGCGGTGCACCGCCCGCGCCGAATCCGCGGCGGCGGTCGGCGCGGCGAACGAGTCGGTGGTGATCCAGCCGCCGCCCTGCTGACGCAAGGTGATCGGACCGTACCGGTCGATGCCGTTGTCGATGTCTTTGAGCCACCGGTCGAACCACGCGCGCTGCAACACGTCCAGCCGCGGCGGCAGGCCCGGCCTGCCGTACTCGTTGCCCGAGTTGAGGTGATAGGTGTCGCCCATCAGCAGCTGTTTCTGGCCCGGCGGCAGCGGGATCTGGTTGTAGATCTTGGATTCCGAGTAGGTGAACAGGTCGTGCCAGCCGCCGGTGACGAAGGTCGGCGTCCGGATCCCGCGCGGGTCGCCCAGCCAGTCCCGGCGCGGGCCGGAACCGTCGGTCAGCAGTTCCTCGGCGCGCGGGTCGAGATCCTCCAGGCGCGCGGTGGTGTAGACGTTGAGCAGAACATCCATGAAGGTCAACGGATCTCGGGCGCGGTCGGCCAGCCACGTGGTATCCAGCTGTCCGGTGAGCACCGAGGCCAGATCGGGAATCAACTTCAGGCCGTTGATCGCGGTGAGCCACAGCGGGATGAAGGTGAAGCCGAAACCGCCGCCCGGCGCCAGCACGTCGTTGACCAGGTCGCTGCCCGGGACCACCGGGAAGATCGCCCGCAAGGCCTGCGGCCGCTTCTGGGCGACCTGCACCTGGTTGATCGCGGAGTAGGAGATGCCGTTCATGCCGACGCGTCCGTTGGACCACGGCTGCCGGGACGCCCAGTCGATCACCTCGAGCGTGTCCTGCTGTTCCCGTCCGCGCAGCATGTCCCAGACACCCTGGGAGAAACCGGTGCCGCGCACGTCGACGACGACCTGTGCGTAGCCGCTCTTGATCAGCTGCCGATCGACGGTGAAGTTCCGCAGTTCGCCCCCGCCGAAGGCCTTGGTCAGGTCGGTGACACCGGACAGCGGGGTGCCGCTCAGGTCGATCCGACGGAAGAATTCGATCAGCGCGTCGGACAGGCCGGGGATCGACTGCGCGTGATCGGCCAGGTTCGAGACCAGCTTGGTGTACGGCGTGAGATCGACGATCGTCGGCATGGGTGTGTCGATGGGGCGGCCGGAGGCGTCCGCGGGGCGGTAGACGTTGCCCTTCAGGACGGTTCCGTCACTCATCGTGAGGGGGACGTCCCACTGGATGTCGATGTTCGGGTACTGCTGCGGACCATCTTGGGTGGCCGTCCACGCCGCTGCGGCGGCGCCGCCGTCGGGTCCGGTGGGCGATGCGACGGCATCGGCGCCGGTGGCGAGCAAGGAGACGAGCATCGTGGCGGCAACCGCCGTGACCGTGGCCCGCAACGCGCTCTTCATCGAACGTGATCCACCTCTCAGCCGGTCGAACAACAGGACGATGCCGACTTACTTGCGGGTGAAAATAGTGGGTAACTTAAACCGCCGACAGCGCGTCCCGGATCGACCGGCGTCTGCGGCGTGTCGCCGGGCAACCGCACCCCGCCTGCCGGTCGGAACGACAACGCGCTGCCACCCGGGCGGGTGACAGCGCGTTGGGAGTCTCGATATGCGGCTTACTTGCCGCCCTGACCGGCGACGGCGGCGGCGCCCGCGGCGGCCGCCTCCGGGTCCAGGTACTCGTGCGGGCGCACCGGGCGAAGGTTCTCGTCCAACTCGTAGCGCAGCGGAATGCCGGTGGGGATGTTCAGGCCCGCGATGTCCTCGTCGGAGATCTGATCGAGGTGCTTGACCAGCGCGCGCAGCGAGTTGCCGTGCGCCGCGACCAGCACCGTCCGGCCGGACAGCAGGTCCTTGGAGATGGTCGACTCCCAGTACGGCACCATCCGGTTGACCACGTCGAGCAGGCACTCGGTCTTCGGCACCTCGATGCCCGCGTAGCGCGCGTCGCCCTCCTGGCTGTACTCGTTGGCCGGATCGATCGGCGGCGGCGGGGTGTCATAGCTACGGCGCCACAGCATGAACTGCTCGTCGCCGTACTTCTCCCGGACCTGCGCCTTGTTCTTTCCTTGCAGCTCACCGTAGTGACGCTCGTTGAGCCGCCAGTCCCGGATCACCGGGATCCAGTGCCGGTCGGCGGCGTCCAAGGCGATGTTGGCGGTAGAGATCGCGCGACGCAACAGCGAGGTGTAGACCACATCCGGCAGGATGCCGTGCTCGGCCAGCAATTCCCCGGCACGCTTGCCCTCGGCGATGCCCTTGTCGGTCAGATGCACGTCCACCCAGCCGGTGAACAGGTTCAGGGCGTTCCATTCGCTTTCGCCGTGGCGCAGCAGCACGAGGGTGTACGTCATGCGGTCATCCTCCCATGCGCGCTGCGGCGGGTCGCATCGGTTCCCGCCGCGCCGCCCCGGCACCGTCGGGAAAACGCGATGTCACACGGTTTCGTCCGCGGCGAGCACGCCCGCGCCCGCCAACGTGGCGCCGTGGGTGATCGCCGAGAGTTCGACCCGCAGCCCGCGCAGGAACTTCAGCCCGGCGTGTGCGTCGACCGCGGCGCGCAGCGGATCCCACAGCGGCGCACCGGATTGCGCGAACCCGCCGCCGATCACCACCCGGTCGACGTCGAGCAGGGCGGCGGCCGAGGCGATCGCCGCGCCGAGCGCGGTGCCCGCCCGGTGCAGTGCGGCGACCGCGATCTCGTCGCCGGCGTGCGCGTCGGCGGCCAGCCGCACACCCGTGCCGCCGGACCAACCCCGCTCGCGTGCCCAGCGCACCGACGACATGCCGCTCGCGACCGCCTCGACGCAGCCGCGGCCGCCGCAGCCGCACGGCGTGTCCCAGCCGGGCACGACGATGTGGCCCACGTGCCCGGCGTTGCCGGTGCGCCCGAGCAGCACTTTGCCGTCCGCGACGATCCCGCCGCCGATTCCCGAGGACACCGTCATGGCCAACGCGTCGGACACCCCGCGCAGCGCGCCCAGGCGGTGTTCGGCCAGCGCCAGGCAAGCCCCGTCGATGGCGAAACGAATCGTGGCGGCCGGGAACAGCGCCTGCACGGCGGCGACGATCGGGAAGCCCGCCTTCCACTCCGGGATGTTCAACGGCCCCGTGACGCCGGTGCGCACATCCACCGGCCCGGCCGCTCCGATCCCCACCACGCCGACCGGTTCCCGACCGGCCACCGCGAGCAGCAGTTCACGACAGGCGTCCCACACCCGCGCGTCCGGCACGTCCACCCGGCGCACATCGCGCACCTCGAAACCGGGGCCGACCACCCCGGCCGCGAACTTCGTCGCACCGATGTCCAGAGCGAGAATCGCCACCGCCGTATCCCCTTCTCCGAGCCGAACCGAGCCCAGCCACGCCCAGCCCAGCCCAGCCCAGCCCAGCCCAGCCACCCGAGATTGTCACCCGGCGGGCGGGAGCCGGCGATGACCGGCTACGGCTTGTCGGCGGAATCGACCAGATGCTCGAAGGCGCGCAGGTTCTGCAGCGACTCGCCGCGCGAGACGCGCCACTTCCACTCCCGCCGAATGGATTCGGCGAAGCCGAGTTCCAGCAGCACGTTGAAGTCGGCGTCGACGGCCTCGAGAATCTGTCCGAACACCCGGTCCAGTTCGTCGGCGGTGACGGCGTGCGCGGACATGCGGCCCACCAGATAGATATCGCCGACCCGGTCGAGGGTGTACGCGACCGCGTAGAGCCTGCGGTTGCGGCGCAGCAGGAACTTGTACACGCCCTCGAAGTTCTCGTCGGGCTTGCGGCAGACGAACGCTTCGAAGCGGACCCCGTGCTTGCCCACCGTGACCATCACCGTGGTCTGGAGCTTGCGCTCACCGGGCAGGACGACGACGAAGGTCTCCTCCCCCGGCCGGGTGTATTCGATCTCCCTGTCCCGCAGCGTCTCCTCGATGAGCCGCGCGGTTGTCCGCACCTCGTTCACCGGCGTACTCCCATCGGGTGCCGCCACAGCGTCCGCGATCTCACCTGACTGTTCTCGCCGAGAAGGGCGGCCGTCCGCTCTCCGGCGAGACCGGCGGACACCTGGTCGTACGCATCCTCCCGCACATCGCTGTGCGCCGGGCCGCCGAAGGTCACCCGCTCGTCCCGGAAACCGGCCAGGGCCGCGGCGTAGCTGGCGAGCAGCCCGTCGGCGGTGTGCGCCCACGAGAAATTGGCCGCGTGCGTGACGGCCCGCTCGCCCATCCGGCGCAGCCGGTCCGGGTCGTCCAGCAGGTGGCGCAGCGCGCTCGCCCAGTCCGCGGTGCGATGCCCCGGGACGAGCAGGCCGGACACCTCGTGCCGTACGGCCGTGCCGAGACCGCCCACGTCGGCGGCCAGCACCGGCGTGCCGCTGGCCTGCGCCTCGATCGCGACCAACCCGAAGGACTCGTTGTAGCTCGGCACGGCGACCAGGTCGGCGGCGCGGTAGACCAGCACCAGCCGCTGCGGCGGCTGCGGGGGCAGGAAGCTGACCCGCTCGGCGATGCCCAACTCGGCGGCAAGATCGATCAGCGCGTGGGGCCGCTCCAGCCCGCTCCCGGACGGACCGCCCACGATCAGCACGCGCAGGTTGCGGTCCGGGTCGGCGCGCAACACCTCGGCCGCGGCGCGCACCAGCACATCGGGCGCCTTCAGTGGCTGGATCCGGCCAACGAACGCGACGATCCGCTCGTCGGCGGCCAGTCCGAGCACGGCGCGGGCTGCGGCCCGGTCACCGGGGCGGTAGCAGGTCAGGTCGGCGCCCGGCGGCACGACGTCGATGCGCTCGGGGTCGGCGCCATAGAGTTCGACCAGCTGGCGGGCCTCGTCGGCGGTGTTGGCGACCAGCCGGTCGGATTCGGCGATCACCTGCTTCTCGCCGATCTCGCGGGTCGCCGGTTCGGGACAGTCACCTTCGGCCAGCGCGGCGTTCTTCACCGCCGCCAGGGTGTGCGCGGTGTGCACCAGCGGCACCCGCCAGCGGTCCCTGGTCAGCCAGCCGACCTGGCCGGACAGCCAGTAGTGCGAGTGCACCAGGTCGTAGTGGCCGGGCAGATGCCTGGCCTCCTGACGCAGCACCTCCGCGGTGAAGGGGCACAACTGGGTGGGCAGATCATGCTTGTCCAGCCCCTCGAACGGGCCCGCGACCACGTTGCGCACCAGCACGCCGGGTGCGGCCTCCTGGACGGGCGGGAGATTCGACGCGGTGGCCCGGGTGAAGATCTCCACCTCGGTGCCGCGCCGAGCCAGCTCGACGGCCGTTTGCAGGACATAGACGTTCATGCCGCCCGCGTCGCCGGTGCCCGGCTGAGCGAGTGGTGAGGTGTGCACCGATAACACGGCGATACGGTTGGGCCGTAGGTTCAGGCGCTGACTCACACTATCCATAGTGCACGTCGCGTTCCCCAGCCCAGATACGCGATCCGCGTCAAGTGATACCTATCACAAAGCAGCCATGAATTCGATCACTGGCTCTCGACGAACGCGCTCACCTCGGCGACGAACCGGGAACGGTCCTCGATGAACAGCCCGTGCTGGGCGCCCTCCCAGAACGACACACGCGCGTTCGGCACGGCCTCGGCGATGTAGCGGCCGTTGTCGATCGGGACGACCCGGTCGGCCGTCCCGTGCTGGACGAGCACCGGAACATCCAGCGCGCGAAGGGTTTCGGTGTTGTCGACGGTACGGTAGAACAGTGCTTTGCGCACCGCGGGCGGGGTGGCGAGACCGGCCCCGAACAAGCGTTGCGCGTCCGGCCCCTTGTCCGCGCCAGGTCCGGTGTTGGCGTTTCCGAACAGACCGAAGGCGCGCACCGCCCGCCCCGCGCTCTCCTCGAAGACGCCGGGAATCGCCTCCCGCATCATGCTGCCGGTCGCCGCGCCGGGCACACCGGGGCCGATGTTCGCCATCGCGCCGGTGTAGACGACGCCCGCCACGGCGCCGGTGCCGTAAGCGGCCAAGTAGTCGGTCAGCACGATCCCGCCGTAGGACCAGCCGAGCAGCACCGCGCCCGAAGCGATCCCCTCGGCCGCCAGCACCGCCGCGACATCGGCCGCCCAATTCTTCGGGTCGTCGTAGCCCGTCGCGGGCGTGCCGGAGTAGCCGTGGCCGCGCAGATCGACGGCGATCACCCGCGAGTGCGCGGCGAGGTCGTCGGCGGCCCCGCCCCAGCAGTTCAGATTCGCCGACCAGCCGTGCAGCAGCACCAGCGGCCTGCCGTGCACCGGACCACTCACCCGGTAGACGATGTTCGTTCCGTCCGCGCTCACCACGTCCCGAATAGCCATGCACCGAGGCTAACCGTGCTCGCGGTGACCGCCCGGACCCGGAAAACCCGGCGCATCTAGGATCTGTCGGCATGAGCACTCGCATCGCTGTCGTCACCGGAGCCAGCTCGGGAATCGGCGAGGCCACCGCCCGTGAGCTGGCGAAGCAGGGCTACCACGTCTACGTCGGTGCGCGCAGGGTCGATCGTCTGCGCCGCCTCGCCGAGGAGATCGGTGGCACCGCAGTGGAACTCGACGTCACCTCGGACGAGTCGGTACAGGCGTTCACCGAAGCGGTCGAGCGCGTCGACGTGCTGGTCAACAACGCGGGCGGCGCCAAGGGCTTGGCCTCGGTGGCCGAGGCCGACCTGGACGACTGGCGGTGGATGTGGGAGACGAACGTGCTCGGCACGCTGCGCGTCACCAAGGCGCTGCTGCCGAAGCTGATCGCCTCCGGCGACGGGTTGATCGTCACCGTCACGTCGGTGGCCGCGTTCACCGCCTACGACAACGGCTCCGGCTACACCTCCGCGAAGCACGCGCAGGCCGTGCTGCACCGCACGTTGCGCGGAGAGCTGCTCGGGCAGCCGGTGCGCCTGACCGAGATCGCGCCCGGCGCGGTGGAGACCGAGTTCTCACTGGTGCGTTTCGGCGGCGACGCCGAGCGCGCGGCCAAGGTGTACGAGGGCATCGATCCGCTGGTCGCCCAGGACATCGCGGAGGTCATCGGGTTCGTCGCGTCGCGACCGGCGCACGTCGACCTGGACCAGATCATCATCAAACCGCGCGACCAGGCGGATGCGGGCCGATTCGCCCGCCGCACCTCATAGCGCCGGCGAATACCCGGGCCGGCGGTGTCGGTCCGGCCGCGAATTGCTGGGACTTCGCTCTTCGTCCGTAGCCGTTAGCATCCGAGAGGCCGCACGCGTAAAGACATCGGATGGGAGTGGTTCGGCTCATGCTCAAGGGCTTCAAAGAGTTCCTGATGCGCGGGAACGTCATCGACCTCGCGGTCGCCGTCGTCATGGGCACCGCGTTCACCTCTGTGGTGACCTCGGTGACGAAGGGTGTCGTCAATCCGCTGCTCGCGGTGTTCGGCAGCACCAATCAGCTGGGCCTCGGCGTCCAGCTGATTCCCGCCAAGCCCGCCACTTTCATCGCCATCGGCCCGATCATCACGGCCACCATCGATTTCGTCATGGTCGCCGCGGTGCTGTACTTCGTGCTGATCCTGCCCATGAAGACGATCAAGAACCGCTTCGGCACGCCGAAGGCGGCCGAGCCCACCGAGATCGAGTTGCTGACCGAGATCCGCGATCTCCTGGCCGAACGGCACGAGAAGGTTCGCGCCGAGCGCCACGCCGACCGCGCGGCCGAAGCGGAACACGCCCGTGCGACCGACGAGCAGAACGTGCAGGTGCGCTAGCCTGGTCAGCGCGCCCCAGCGGGCTGCGGGGGCACGGGCGTGGCGGACACCACGGCCGACGGCGTACCCCGCAACGCCGACATGGTTTTCCAAGTGTCCCAGTCGATGGTCCAGTCGTAGAGGTCGCCGTCGGCGGCCGACAGCGGGATCGAGGTTCCGGTCACCTCGACCGGATCGCCGTACAAGGACGTGGGGAAATACGCCTGGGCATCACCCGGCGACAGATTGATGCAGCCGTTGGTGACGTTCGCCGACCCCTGCGCCGACAGCGATTGCGGGTTGGCGTGGATGAATTCGCCGTTGTTGGAGATGCGTACCGCCCAGCGTTCGCGAACGTTGGTGTAGTACGGCGGGTTCGACATCATGAAGTCTTCGTACTTCTCGGTGACCACGTGGATGCCGGAGCGGGTCACGTTGCGCGCCTCGTTGCCCTCGCCGTAACTGACCGCGAAATCGAACACCGTCTGCCCGTCGCGGATCACCTGCATGCGGTGACTCGGGGCGCTCGCCTTGACGATCTGGCTGCGGCCGATGCGGAAATCCGTGGTGAGATCGGAATCGCCGTAGGTGCCGCCGCCCAGGTCGAGGCCATAGAGCCGGGCCGAGACGCGCACGCTGGTCCCCGGTGTCCAGTAGTTCTTCGGACGCCAGTGCAGGCGCGAGCCGCCGTCGTCGGGGAACCAGGCCCACGCGCCCTCGGTGGGCGGATCGGTGGTGATGGTGAGCGCCTTCTCCACCGCGGCTTTGTTCGTGACGGAGGACTTGAACTGGAGAATGATCGGCGCCGCGATGCCGACTTCCTGGTTGTCGCCGATGTTCAGGGTCGCGGGAACGGTGCTCTTGGGCGTGATGGTGTGGAACGAACCGTCGATCGGGATCGGCTTGCCATCGGCGCCGACGGCGGTACCGGACCAGGAATAGGTGGCGTCGTAGCCGAGCGGCTCGGTGATGGTGAACGCGCGCCGGTCCGGCGCGAGTTGGCCGCGGACCTGCTTGCCCGCGGCATTGGTCAGCGCGACCTGATCGATCGTGCCGTCACTGATCGTCACCGACACCGGCGTGGTCGGATTGACGTTCGTCGCTTTGTCGGCGGGAGTCAACGTCGCTTTGGCGACCGGACCGGCAGCGGGACGCGGCTTGCCGGAGCCGCGGTCTATCGTGCAACCGGCCACCACGGCGACGACCACCAGCAGGACGGCCGACACCACGGCAACCGATCGGTGGATCATCGGGCGGTGGTTCACTTCGTCGAATCTACGCGCGGCACGCGCGCCGACCCGTCGACCCAGCGTGTGGTGTCGGCCTCAACGGGTCAGAGCGTGACACCCACGGTGACCGGTTCGGGTTCCAGCCGGATCCCGAAACGTTCGGCCACGCCGTCGCGGACCGTCCTGGCCAGCGCCACCACATCGGCCGCACTGGCGCCACCGCGATTGGTCAGCGCCAGTGTGTGTTTCGTCGACAGCCGGGCGGGCGCCCCCGCACCGGGGAAGCCCTTGGCGAAACCCGCCCGCTCGATGAGCCAGCCCGCGGAGAACTTGACCCCGTCCCGCGCCGGGTAGGTCGGCACCGCGACATCGCCCACGTGAGCGGCGATCGCGGCGCGCACCTGCGCCACCCGCTCCGGCGCGACCACCGGATTGGTGAAGAACGAACCCGCGCTCCAGGTGTCGTGGTCGGCGGTATCGAGAACCATGCCTTTGCCCGCACGTAACCGCAGCACCGCCTCCCGCACCTGCGCCGCGGGCCGGGACTCGCCGTCCGTGGCGCCCAGCACCGAGGCCAGCTCGCCGTAACGCAGTGGCACGCTGGAACCGTCGGCGCGCAGCGCGAACTCGACCGCGAGCACGACGGCGTCGTCGCGGTGCTTGAGCACGCTGGTGCGGTAACCGAACCCGAGTTCACTCGGCTCCACCCAACGGATCTCGCCGCTGCCGCGATCCAGCAGGCGTACTCGGCGCAGCAGGTTCGCCACTTCCGCGCCGTAAGCGCCGACGTTCTGCACGGGCGTCGCACCCGCGGAGCCGGGAATGCCGGACAGGCACTCCAATCCGCCGAAGCCCGCTTCGACCGTCGCGCGCACCACGGCGTCCCAGTTCGCGCCGGCCTCGGCGAGCACACCGCTGTCCGCGATGTCGACGCCGGTGGTGGCGACCCGGACCACGACGCCGTCGAAGCCGTCGTCGCCGACGAGCAGATTGGATCCGCCCGCGAGCAACAGCACCGGGACGCCCGCCGCGTCCAGCGCGCGCACCGTGGCGACCAAGGCCTCGGTCGTCGCGCATTCGGCGACCAGGGCGGGGCCGCCGACCCGCAACGTGGTCAGCTCCGCCAGCCGCACGTCGGCGCGCAGCCGCGCACCGGTACCGGCGAGGAGGTCCGACAGCGCTACTCGTGAAGTTCGCACGATGCTAAACGTAGCGTGCACGCTGAACCGCAGCGTGCACGCCGATGGCCACACGTCGGCGTATTCAGCCCGCGCGCGGTCCGGACAGCACGAGTCGTGTAGCGCGAGCGCTACACGGTAGCGTGTGGACTCATGGCTACACCGCTGGCGTACACGGCCCGCTATACCCATCCGACCGCCGCGGTGCGCGCGGCATTCGTGAACGACCAGTACTGGAAGGATCGCATCGCGGAGGTCGGCGGCCCGAACGCCCGGCTGGAGTCGGTCACCGTCAGCGGTGCGGAGGTGCGCGTCGAGATGGTGCAGGTCATCGCCGCCGAACAGCTCCCCGCCGCGATCACCGCGGTGCGGCCCGGCGATCTGAACATCCCGCGCGTCGAACACTGGACCGGAGACCGGGCCACCTTCGAGGCCCGCGTCGAGGGCGCGCCCGCCGAGGTCCGTGGCACCATCACCCTGGCCGCCGACGGCTCCGACGCCGTCATCACGGTCGACGGCGCCATCGAGGTGAAGATTCCGCTGTTCGGCAGCAAGATCGAAAAGGCGATCGCGGAGCACCTCACCGAACTGCTGAAGAACGAGGCGGAGTTCACCGGTAAGTGGCTCGCCGCGCACTGACCGGCCTCACGAGCACGGTCACTGTTCGACGTCACATCGTGCGGTCCGGCGCTCGGGTCGTTCCGCACTCCACCCGCCCGCCGAGGTCGGCGCCACGGGTCCCGGTAACCTGTGAGCCCATGGCACGCCGACTGGACTACTCCGCCCGCTATCCGCTGCATACCACAAAAGAGCTGTACGCGGCGCTGTCGAACCGCGATTACTGGGACGCGCGGATGACAGAGATGCGGAAGTACAGCCCTGGCAACGAGGTGGTCCGACTGGAGGCGGGCGACGACGGGATCACTGTCGAACTGCGCCATGTCCTGCCCCGCGACATGTTGCCGGAGATCGCCCAGACGGTGATGCGCAAGGACATGGTGATCACCCGCAAGGAGTTCTACGGTCCGCACACCGCCGAGGAGATCACCGGCAAGTACTCGGCCTCCATTCCCGCGGGCCCCGGCAGCCTCGGCGGCACCATCCGCCTGTTCCCCACCGACACCGGCTGCACTATGCGGTTCTCCTCGGAGGCGAAGGTGTTCATCCCCATGGTCGGTCCGCGCTTGGAACAGCTGATGCTGGTGAACCTGGTCGACCTGTTCCGCGGCGAGGCCGAGTTCACGGTGCAGTGGCTGGAAGAACAGCACGCCATTCGCTGACCAAGCCGGTCGGCACCATCACTCGTGGCACCACCGCCGTCAATCGTCTCCGCCGCAGCGACCGCTGGCTGATCAACGACGAGTTCGTCGCCGACCGGCTGCGCGTCGCGCCCGATCCGCTGGTCGTCGACCTCGGGTACGGCGCGAGCCCGTGGACCACGTTCGAGCTGGCCGCTCGGCTGCGCACGATCCGCCCGGACGTGCGGGTGGTCGGATTGGAGATCGACCCGCAGCGCGTGGTGCCCGGCCGCGACGGCGTCACCTTCGCTCGCGGCGGCTTCGAATTGGCCGGGCTGCGACCGGTTCTGGTACGTGCCTTCAATGTGCTGCGGCAGTATCCGGAATCAGCGGTCGGCGAGGCGTGGTCGACGGTGCTGGCCGGGCTCGCGCCGGGCGGGCTGCTGCTCGAGGGCACCTGCGACGAATTGGGCAGACGCTGCGCATGGATCCTGCTCGACCGGGACGGGCCGCGCTCGCTCACGCTGGCCTGGGACCCTTTCACCGTCGAGCGCCCCTCCGACCTCGCCGAGCGCTTGCCGAAGGCGTTGATCCACCGCAACATTCCCGGCGAACCGATCCACGCGCTGCTCGCCGCCGCGGATCGCGCGTGGGCCCGCGCCGCGCCGATGGCGCCGTACGGCCCCCGCGCCCGCTGGCGCGCGGCAGCGCGGGCGCTGCACGCGGAAGGCTTCCCGATCCGCCACTACCGCCGCCGCCTGCGCGACAACGTGCTCTCGGTGCCGTGGTCGGCGGTAGCACCGCTCGATACCTAGCGAGCGCGTTTGTCACGCTATGGCGAGCGCCTGGTATACCCGGCGGGCGGCGCGCGGCGACAAGCGCGCACCCGTATCGGTGATCTCCTCGCCCGCGCACCGGTGGATGGCGACCGCGTCGGCCACCACCTCGTTCAAGGCGGACTGCCCGATATCGCTCTCGGCCAGGTCGAGCACCGTGCGCACCGGAGTCGTCACCAGGAACGCACCTGCCGATTCCACGTCGGTGCCTGCCGGCGCGCGGCGCACGACCACCAGCCGCGACGTCACCGGCGGACGTCCCGCGCGTGCCGACAGATGTAGGAACCGCGGGCTCAGCCTGCCGAGCCCGTGCAGCTCCGCCGCACTCTGATGGGAGACGACCGCGGCGCCGTCGAACCACGCCGCCCACATCGCGTATTCGTCGAGCGGGCCGTCCGGCCACCCGGCCAACCGCAGCATGCCGACTCCCGCCCTGGTCACCGAACCGTCGCCGAGGCCTGCACGCACCCACGGTCCGCACCCGGTGCGCAACACCTGGCGAGTCGTGAAGAAACCGGCGTGCCGACCGGCCCAGCGGCGCAGAACACGCCATCCTTGTTCCGCGGATCCGATCGCGCGGCTTGCCGCTTCGCCAGCCATGCGCATCAGGCTACGCTGGATTTTTGTGCTTCATGTCACATTCGAACCCCTCACCGCCTCCTCAGAGACGGCACAGAAAGGTCGGGAAGAATTTCGGCCATGAGTACGAACGCAACCTCAACCTCGACGATCAACCGGCGGACCCTGCTGATCGCCCTGACCGTGGTAGCGATTCTGCTCGCCACGGTCTTGGTGGGCGGCGAGGCCTATGCCAGGCACACGGTCTCGAACTGCATCAGCTCGCAGTTCGAGAAGGAGATGGGGTCGAAGATCGACGTGAGCTTCGGGCCCAAGCCGATGCTGCTCACCTGGATCGACGGCAATGTGCCTTCGGTGCAGGTGAACAGTGCCGACTCCAAGTTCGGTCCCGCCGTCGGGATGGTGGTGCACGCCGTCTTTCGTGACGTCGACGTCGCCGACCACAGCGGCGGCGAGATCGGCAGTTCCTCGGCCGACGTCTCCTGGAGCAACGACGGGATCAAGGAAACCCTCGGCGGCATGGTCAGCGGAGTGCGTTCCTCGCAGAGCACCGGCATGCTCACCCTGTCGGTGCTCGGCGGCATCGCCGAACTCCAACTGAAGCCGCAGATCGTGAACGGCACAGTGCACGTGGAGACGATGTCGGCGGAGTTGCTCGGCATCGGGCTGCCCTCCGACCTGGTGCAGAGCATCGTCGACCTGTTCACCAAGAGCCTGGAGAGCTACCCGCTCGGCATGACGGCGACCGACCTGAAGGTCACCGACTCCGGCGTCGATGTCCACCTTTCCGGTGGACGTACCCAGCTCGAACCCGCGGGCAACAGCGCCGGCTCCGGCTCCGGAATGCGCTGCTGAACGCCACACCACCGCAGGATCTTCGGGCCCTGCCGAACGCGCTTCGGGACGTCCACGAACGTTTCGGGCTGATGGTCAGAGCGGGAAACCGTCGAGCACTTCGCGCGATTTCGACAGCCCCAGCCGGGTCGCGCCCGCCGCGATCAGCTCCGCGGCCGCCTCGGCGGTCCGGATGCCGCCACTGGCCTTGACGCCGAGCCGGTCGCCGACCGTTTCGGCCATCAACCGCACCGCGTGCGCGCTGGCGCCGCCCGCGGGATGAAAACCCGTGGAGGTCTTCACGAAATCGGCTCCAGCGCGTTCGGCCACCCGGCACACCTGCACGATCGTTTCATCCGGCAGCGCGGCGGATTCGATGATCACTTTCAGCAGCGCCCGATCGCCGATCGCCTCGCGCACCGTGACGATGTCGGACAGCACCGCCATGTAATCACCCGCGCGAGCCGCGCCGACATCGATGACCATGTCCACCTCGGTAGCGCCCTGCTCCACCGCGAGCCGCGCCTCGGCGCCCTTGACCAGCGAATGATGCTTCCCCGAAGGGAATCCGGCGACCGTCGCGACCACCAGTCCGGGCGCGCGCACCGGCAACATGGACGGCGACACACAGATCGCGAGCACGCCCAGCGCCCGCGCGTCCTCGATCAACGCTGCGACCTGCGCGGGAGTCGCTTCCGGGGCGAGCAGCGTGTGATCGATCATGGCGGCCACTCCGGCCCTGGTCAGCGACGTGGAACTTGCCATGGGGTCAGAGTCTGGCACACCGGACGCGAATTCCATTGCGCGCCTGGTGGCAGTTCGCGCACACTCGTAGCTGATGGCGCATCGAACAACGTGACGCCACGGTCGACTGACCGACGTGTGTGGATGGGCCCTACTTCGTTCGGGAGGAGACGACCGTGCTGATCCGTCGCGAACGCGTCGACGACGCCGCTGCGATCGCGGCGGTGCACCGCAGCGCATTCGCACCGCGCTATGTCCCCGCTACGTCCGGTGACCGCCCCAGCGCCGATCCGCCCGAGGTGGACCTGGTCGCGAAGTTGCGCAGCGACGAGGGCTGGATCCCGACGCTCTCGCTGGTGGTGATCGAGCACGACAGCGTGGTCGGCCACCTGTGCTTGACCAGAGCCGCCGTCGGCCCGTTTCCCGTGCTGGCGCTCGGCCCGATCGGCGTTCTCGCCGACCATCAGGGCGCCGGAGTCGGCTCGGCCCTCATGCACGCGGCGCTCGGCGCCGCCGACGCCCTCGACGAACCGCTCATCGGCCTGCTCGGCAGCCTGGAGTTCTACCCGCGCTTCGGTTTCGTCCCCGCCGCCCGCCTCGGCATCACCCCCGACAACCCGGCGTGGGTCGGTCACTTCCAGGTCCGCCCCCTGTCGGCCTACGACTCCCAGATCGCCGGCGAATTCCATTACGCCGAGCCGTTTTACCACCTCTGAGCGCGTAGGGTGCCGGCGCTAGGCCCACGGGTCGATGACGGGCACTCCGGCAGCTGTGAACGGCGCGGTATCGCGAGTCGCGACGGCCATCCGAGCAGCGCCGGCCGTCGCGGCGATATAGCCGTCGGCGGTGCCGATCGCACCTCCGATGGCGCGGGCCGCGGCCATGAGTTCGGCATACACAGCTGAGGCGGTGACATCGAAAGCGAGTACTCGCCCTGCGAACAGGGGCAGCACGCGAGTTTCGAACCTGTCGCGCAAGTTGTCTCGCCGCTTGCCTGGCGGCATCGCGGCCATCCCGAACCGCAGCTCGGCCACAGTGACAGCGGACAGGTGGGCATCGGACGAAGGCTCGGTGATCCGCGCGCGGCGCACCTGACAGGATGGGCTCATGAGTTCCGCTCCGCCTGCCCTGGACGACCGCCGTTACGTGCTGACTCTCGGCTGCCCGGATCGTCCGGGCATTATCGCCCGGATCACGTCGTTCATCTCGGAATTCGGCGGCTCCATCGTGGAGGCGGGGTATCACTCCGACGCGGACACCGGCTGGTTCTTCACGCGTCAGGCGATCAGGGCCACGACGGTGCCGTTCGGCATCGCGGAACTGCGTGACCGATTCGCCGGGGTGGCGGCTGATCTGGGTTCGGAGACCGAATGGCAACTACTGGACTCCGGTGCGCGCCGCCGGGCGGTCCTGCTGGTCAGCAAGGACGGCCATTGCCTGCACGACCTGCTCGGCCGCGCCGCCAGCGGTGAGCTGCCCGCCACCATCGAGGCGGTGATCGGCAACCACCCGGATCTGGCGGCCATGACCGAGGCGCACGGGGTGAAGTTCCATCACGTGCCGTTCCCCACGGACCCGGCCGAGCGCGGTCCCGCCTTCGAGGAAGTTCGCGCCCTGGTGGACGCGCACGATCCGCACGCGGTGGTGCTGGCGCGGTTCATGCAGGTGCTGCCCGCGCAGCTGTGCGAGCACTGGGCGGGCAGGGCGATCAATATCCATCACAGCTTCCTGCCCTCGTTCGTCGGCGCTCGCCCGTACCACCAGGCCTTCGCCCGTGGCGTGAAGCTGATCGGAGCCACCTGCCACTACGTGACCGCGGAACTGGACGCGGGCCCGATCATCGAGCAGGACGTCATTCGCATCGACCACGCGGACGAAGTGCGCGACATGGTCCGCCAGGGCCGCGACATCGAACGGGTGGTCCTGGCGCGCGGGCTGCGCTGGCATCTGGAGGGCCGCGTTCTGGTACACGGCCGCCGGACGGTCGTCTTCTCCTGACCGGTGGGAACGCCCCGGTGCGTCAGCCCGCGAGATCGGCGCGGCTGGACCTGTTCGCCGCGGGCAGCAGGCGCGCGAGTTCCTCGTTGAACCGGCCGTAGGCCTCGACGTTGCCGAGATGTCCAGTGGGCAGCACCTGGTACCGCGCCAGACTGCCGGCTTGCCGGAGCAATTCGACGATGCGCTCGGAGTGCGCCGGTGGCGTCATGTCGTCGAACTGTCCGGCGATCACCGTCGTGGGGACCACCAGGTTCCGGGCCGAATCCCCGACATCGATCGTGGCCAGCAGGACACCGAACTTCGAGCGCACCCGAGCCGGGCACGACCGCACGATGGCCATACTGAAATCCAATAGCTCGCCTTTGGCCGTGGTGCTGAGGATCTGACGAGCGAACAGCCAGCGCACCGGCGTGATGGGCGGGAAGACGAGCGGCATGCCGAGACCCAGCCTGCCGAACAGGAACGGCAGTGGCACCTTCAGTTGCAGCAGCCGCAGCGGACGGTTCAGCAGCGGCACGACCGTGGTCTCCAAGATCAACCGGTCTGCCGCGGTATTGGTCAGCAACACCGCGAGCGCCTGGCGCGCGACCCGCTCGGGATAGCGTCCCGCCCACGCTTGCAGCGTCATGCCGCCGAGACTGTGGCCGACGAGCACCGCCCGCTGTCCGGGCGCGAGCGCGGCGTCGAGCACGGCGGCCAAGTCGTCGGCCAGCAACTCCATGGTCAGTTCGCTGGACCCGTATTCGCTCTCGCCGTGACCGCGCTGGTCGTAGGCGATCACTCGATAGTCACCGGCGAACGCGTTGATCTGTGGATTCCAGTATTCGAGACAGCAGGTCCATCCGTGGACGAGCACGATGGCCGGGGCATCCGCCGGACCGTACGCGTGCACGCGCAGCCGGGCGCCGTCAGCCGCACGGACCGGGATCACCTCGCGGGGCGCGGTCGGCGGGTTGAACGCGGCGGTCCGGTAGGTGCGAGAACGCAGGTCGGCGCTGTGTGCGTCGCGCAAGTTCCGGAGCAGACCCCGGAAGCTCGTCAACGCGGTCGGCAGCAGGGCACGCATCGGACACTCCTTTGTGTTACTGATAGATACAGTAACCCCGATTCGCACCGCTTGCTAGTGCAAGCACCTTTACCTGTCGGCGAACTCCGCCGTCACCAGCGTGGACCGCGCTGCACCTCGTCCACCTTCGGCCGGACGTCGGCCAAATAGACACCCGTGGCGATGATCGCCGCGAAGGAGAGCAGGCCCAGACCCGCGGGCGAGAGCAGGAGCACGAGCACAGCCGCCCCGAGAATCGCCAGCCAGATCGGCTTGGTCAGTTTGTCCACCGCGGTGAACGCGTCCGGACGCTGACGCACGGCGTGGATCAGCGCGAAAATCGTCGCACCGAGCGCCGCCAGCCACAGCACCAGCAGGATCATCCCGGTCAATCCGTGCACCATATTCACCCCACCCATCATAGAAGCAACGCCCCCGCGCACCAGGGTGCGCGAGGGCGTCGAACAGCCGCGGCGGCGGGTGGTCAGACCTTCTTGGGGGCGGCCTTCTTCGCCGGGGCCTTCTTGGCGGCGGGAGCCTTCTTGGCCGGAGCCTGGTCGGCCGCACCGTTGGTAGCCGGAGTGTCCTCGGTGGTCACCTCGACGACTTCGGCATCGACGACCGGCGCCGGATCGGCCACCTCGTCGGCCGCGGCCTCGGTCTCGGCCTTCGCCGGACGGCCGATCAGTCCGTTGACGCGCCCGAGCACGTCCTCGGCGCGGCTCACCGCGTCGCCGTAGAGGGTCTCGACCTTGCCGATCCGCTCGTCGACGACCTGATTGGCGCGCAGCCGCTCGATGGTCTCCCCACCGCGAGCGGCGAGGTCGGTGTAGAGGTCGAGCGCCTGCCGGTAGTACTTCTCGGCCCGCGCGCGCAGCTCCTCGGCGGCGAATCGCTCGCGCAGCTCGGCGAGGTCGTCCGGCAGCTCCGAAGGCAGTCCGGACAGCCGCTCGCGCAGCGACTCGAACTGGGACTGGACGTCGGCGGGAACGTTGGCGAAGCGCTCGCGCGCGCCCTCTACCCGGGCCTGCACCTCGGTGGCGGCCGCACGTTCACGCACCTGGGCGACAACGTCGTTGACGGCGGCATAGAGAGCGTCACCCGCGCCGACGGTGGCGAGCAAGGGCTTGGTGACGGTAGCGTTCTTCTCGGTCATGGTGTTTCGTTCTCCTGGCGTGGCGGAGTTTCGGTTGTCGTGCGCGGAACGTCGCTGTCCCATACGTGCCCCCCTACCTCGTTTCCTCCGTTTTCCCGGCGAAACGATTCATAGATATCCAGCAGCACCTGCTTCTGCCGCTCACTGATGAACGCGTCGGCGAGCAGTGCGTCCCGGACCGGACTGTGTGGCCGCTGCTCCAGATAGCCGGCCCGGATATACAAGACCTCCGATGAGACCCGCAGCGCTTTCGCGATCTGCGTGAGCACTTCGGCGGACGGATTACGCAGTCCGCGCTCGATCTGACTGAGGTACGGATTGCTCACCCCCGCCAGCTGGGCGAGCTGACGCAACGAGACCTGCGCGGCTTCTCGCTGCGCCCTGATGAAGCCTCCGATGTCGTGCGCCGCACTGACGACGCGACCCCCTCGTTCGCCGGCGCCGGACGAATGCTCGTCCGGTCTGTCGGTGTACTCGGCGGAAACCTCGGGCTGGTCAGCCATCACTCACCTTCTGGCGTTTGTACGGATTCGATTCTAGGTCAGGGTGCTAGCTGTTGCAAGCAGTCTGCTAGCAGTGTTTCGGCAAACGCTACGCACGCGGCGGATCAACCGCCGAACAGCACGTGGGAGATCGTGTAGATCGCCAGTCCGGCAAGCGAACCGACGACGGTTCCGTTGATGCGGATGAATTGCAGATCCCGGCCGACCTGCAATTCGATCTTCTTGCTGGCTTCATCGGCATCCCACCGGGCAACCGTGTCGGTGACCAGGGTGCTGATCTCACCGGCATAGTTCTCCACCAGGTAGCGCGCGCCGCGATCGATCCAGCCGTCGACGTTGGCCCGCATGTCCGCGTCGTCGCGCAAGCGCTCGCCGAGCTGCTGTACGTTCTCGGCGACCTTGCGGCGCAGTGTGCTGCTCGGATCGTCGGCGGACTCCAGAATCAGCCGCTTCGCCGCGCGCCAGGTGGCCGAGGCCAGCCCGGTGATCTCCTCCCGGCCCATGATCTGCGTCTTGACCCGCTCCGCCTTTTTGATCATGGCGTCGTCGAATTGCAGGTCCTCGGCGAATTCCTCCAGGAACCGATTGGCGGCCAGCCGCACCTCGTGCTCCGGATCGGAGCGGACTTTCCAGGTGAACTCGACCAGTTCTCGATAGATCCGCTCGGAAAGCAGAATATTGACGAATTTCGGCGCCCACTGCGGCGCGTCCCGCAACACGATCCGATCGATCGTCTCCTGGGATGCGAGCGCCCACTGGTGGGCGCGCTCGGCGAGCAGATCCAGCAGCGCCAGCTGCCGGTTGTCGGCGAGCAGTTCCGCCAGCACCCGCCCGATCGGCGGACCCCACAGCGGCTCGGCGATCCGCTTGACGATGGTGTTGTCGATGACCTGCTCCACGTCCTCGTCGCGCAAAACGCCGACGACGGCACGCAGGATGGTCGAGCTCTCCTGCGCCACACGCGCGGCATGGCCCGGATCGGCCATCCAACGCCCGACCCGCCAGGAGATCTGCGCCGAGTTCACCTTGGCCGACACCACCTCGGGCGCCAGGAAGTTGGTGCCGACGAAAGTACCGAGGCTGGCGCCGAGCTGGTCCTTCTTCCGCCGGATGATCGCCGTGTGCGGAATGGGCAGGCCGAGTGGGTGACGGAACAGGGCGGTCACCGCGAACCAGTCCGCCAGCGCCCCGACCATGCCCGCCTCCGACGCGGCCCGCAGGTAGCCGACCCAGTCGCCGCCCGCCCCGCGCGATTCGGTCCAGCGGCAGAACAGATAGATCGCGGTGGCCAGGGCGAGCAGGCCGGTGGCGAGCGCCTTCATCCGCCAGAGGTCACGTCGCTTGGCCGCCTCGTCGAGCACAGCGGCGAAGCCGGGCGGCGCGGCGGCAGGCGCGGCGTCTCCGGCGCGCTCGCCCCGGGCGTTCAGCACCGCGGTGTTGCCGGGAGCTTTCTCCATGCCTCCCATTCTGCTGTGCGCGGCGAAGTGGGCCAGTCGGCGAGCGGATGTGCGCACCACGGGCGCCGTACCGCTGTGGTCCCCATCGCACCGGGACTCAAAAGCGCATAACCCAGGTATCGGGGCCCTAAGCTGGTAGCCACCGAGCACTTTCGAACGAGGGAGCCCACGCTGTCCACCGAAGACCTTGTCGGTATCGACGAGCGAGCGTCGGCGGTACGCGGCGGCCGGATGGACGGCCGCAAGCGCCGGTGGCGGCAACACAAGATCGACCGCCGCGAAGAGCTCGTCGACGGCACCCTCGCCGCCGTGCGCGCCCGCGGCAGCAACGCGGGCATGGACGAGATCGCCGCGGAGATCGGCGTCTCCAAGACCGTGCTCTACCGCTACTTCTCCGACAAGAACGACCTCGTCCACGCGACCATGCAGCGGTTCATCGAGACCACGCTGATGCCGCGGGTGTACGACGCGATCAGCCTGGACGCCGACGAGTACCAGCTGGTGCGATCGGCCCTGGCCGAGTACGTCGGTACGGTCGACGAGGACCCCGAGGTCTACCGCTTCATCATGGGCAACGGCTCGGCCGACCAGTCCTCGCTCGCGGAGTTCGAGAAGCTCTTCGCCGAGGTGGTGTGCGCGGTCATCACCGAGCGCGCCGAAGACCGGGGCGTGGCGACCGAGGGCGCCGCGCTGGCGTCGTACGTGCTGGTCGGCGGCATCCAGCTGGCCACACACTGGTGGACCACCAACAAGTCGCTGTCCCGCGAGGACGTGATCGACTACCTCACCATGCTCGCCTGGAGTGCCATCGAGGGCATGGCCCGCGCGGGCGGTTCGCCCGCGGCGTTCAACGCGCAGCAGCACGTGCTGCCCGCCCCCGGGACGCCCGCGCGGGACTGAATCGAGCCATCGGCCCCGGTGCCGGCCGGACCGCTTGCACAGGTTGACCAGCTCGCTCGACTTAGCCGAAACCTTGACTAGTCTGAACCGAGCGGTGCGCCGAGTGCGTCGCGTCATCGCCGGCGCCGTACTCGACGGCGGTCCGCGCGGGGCACTGCCGCCCGCGCGTCCGTCGCTCCGACCGTGGCACCAACGGAGGTCCCTCGATGGCGAAGCAAGTACCGACCTCCCGGCTTGCTCGGGGCACGAAACTGGGCGCGGTGGCGGCCAGTTCGGTGCTTCGCACCCAGCGCGCGCGGATGACGATGCGGGGCAGATCGGAGGCCGTCCGGGCGAAGATGGCCGAGGAATCGATGATCCGCACCACCGAGCAGGTGGTCACGGTGCTGGGCACCATGAAGGGCGTCGCCATGAAGCTCGGCCAGATGATGTCGGTGCTCGATCTGGATCTGGTGCCCGAAGACCATCGGGAGCGATTCCAGAAACGTCTGGCCGTGCTGCGCAACGCGGCCCCCACGGTCTCCTTCCCGGCCATGCGCCAGGTGATCGAGGACGATTTCGGCAAGCCGCTCGACGCGATCTTCGCCGAGTTCGACGGCGAGCCCGTCGCCGCCGCCTCGATCGGCCAGGTGTACCGGGCCCGACTGCACGACGGCCGGGAGGTCGCGGTGAAGGTGCAGTACCCGGGCATCGACGCCGCGGTGCGCGCCGACCTGAAGAATCTCGCCATGTTCCGGCGCGTGCTGCAGTCCGCGATGCCGTGGGTGACGCCCGCGGTACTGGACGAACTGCGGTTGAACATGGAAGCCGAACTGGACTACCGGGCCGAGGCGGCCACCCAGTCGCAGCTCGCCGAGCTCTATGCCGGGCACCCGTTCGTCAGCGTGCCGCGCTCCCTGCCGGAGTTCTCCACCACGCGGGTTCTGGTCACCGAATACGTGGAGGGCAAGGGCTTCGAAGAGATCCGGCAGCTGCCCCAGGCGGAGCGCGACCGGATCGGCGAGATCATCTACCGGTTCTACGTGGGATCACTGTTCACCTTCAACGAGTTCTGCGGCGATCCGCACCCGGGCAACGTGCTGCTGGCCGGGGACGGCCGGGTCGGCTTCCTGGATTTCGGATTGTTCAACCGGATGGATGCCGAGCACGTGCGGTTCGAGCTCGTCTGTCTGCGGGCCGCCGCCGAAGATCGCGCGGAAGATCTGCGCGAGTTGATGCTCGAACGCGGCGTCCTCGACTCACCGCAGGAGATCGGCGCCGAGGAGTGCCTGGAATACGTGCTGGCCGCCTCGGAATGGTGTCTGGTCGACGAGGAGCTGACCATCACGCCCGAGCTGGCCAGCGGCGCCTTCCTGCTCGCGGTCGACCCGAGGGCCGTCGAGTTCACCGGGATGAAGCAGCAGAATCTGCCGCCCGAGCACCTCTTCTCGCGCCGCGCCGACTTCCTGACCTTCGGCATGCTCGGTCACCTCGGCTGCACCGCGAACTGGCATCGCATCGCCAGGGAATGGCTCTACGACGAACCACCGGTCACCGACCTCGGCCGGGCCCACCACGCCTGGCTCGCCGACCGCCGGCACACCGCGCCGCGACGGGCGCGCGAGAAGACCACCGAATAGCCGACCGGCGACCCGACCGCAGAACGGAAGACCATGGCAGACACCCGGGAATTCGACCTCGTCCTCTTCGGCGCGACGGGATTCGTCGGCAAGCCCACCGCCGAATATCTCGCCGGGGCCGCGCCGGAATCCACGCGGATCGCGCTGGCGGGACGATCGCTGGACAAGCTGACCGCCGTACGCGACGGCCTCGGTCCGAAGGCCGCGAACTGGGGCCTGGTGGTGGCCGACTCGACAGACCAGGCCGCGCTGGACGAACTGGCGGCGCGCACCAAGGTCGTGGTCACCACGGTCGGCCCGTACCTGCGCTACGGGATGCCGATGGTGGCGGCGTGCGCCAAGGCCGGCACCCATTACGCCGACCTCACCGGTGAGCCGCTGTTCATCCGCGACGCCATCGACACCTATCACGAACAGGCCGTCGCCACGGGTGCGAAGATCGTGAATTCCTGCGGCTACGATTCGATTCCGTCCGATCTGAGCGTGTATCAGCTCTACCGTCGCACAGTCGAGGACAACAGCGGCGAGCTCGTCGACACCACACTGGTGGCTTCGCTCGAGGGCGGCGTCAGCGGCGGCACCATCGATTCCGTCCGCGCCATGATGGAGGCGATCGCCGCCGACCCGGCCAAGGGCAAGGTGATGTCGCACCCGTACTCGCTGAGCCCGGACAGATCGCTGGATCCCGACGTCGGCCGCCAGTCCGATCAGGCGCTGTCGCGGGCGAGCGCCATCGACCCCAGCCTGGACGGGTGGGTGAGCACGTTCGTCATGGCCGCGCACAACACCAAGATCGTGCGCCGCACCAATGGGCTGCTGGGCTGGGTGTACGGCAAGAACTTCCGCTATCGCGAGGTGATGAGCGCGGGGAAGTCGCGGCTGGCGCCGCTGGTCGCTGCGGGCATGGCGGGCGGCATCGTGGCGGGCGTGACCGTGGGCGCGCTGCTGTCGCGGACCTCGGCCGGCCGGACGCTGCTCGACCGCGTGCTGCCCGAGCCCGGCACCGGGCCGAGCGAGCAGGCCCGCAAGAGCGGCTGGTTCTCCATGAAGACGTTCGCGCACACCACCTCGGGCGCGAAGTACGTGGCCACCTTCTCCGGCACCGGCGACCCGGGCTACCAGGCCACCACCGTGCTACTCGGCGAGAGCGGTCTGTGCCTGGCGTTCGACACCGACAAGCAACCAGAGCTCGCGGGCATTCTCACCCCGGCCGCGGCGATGGGCGACGCGCTCACCGAGCGGCTGCGCGCCGCGGGTATGACGATCGCCGTCGACCGCGCCTGAGGGACGCACTCCGGTGCACTGACCCGGAAGACGATGCATGCCTCCGCGCTCGCCGCGGTCTACGAGCGAGCCCGGCAGCCCACACTGTCCATCTCGCCGATGGGCGAACAACCGCGTCCGACCGGCGCGACGCGGTCTCGACCTGCGGTCAGCCGATGTCCTGCAATGCCCTCCGCTGCGGGTCATCGGTAGTGCAGCCGGTTCCGACGACCAGGGCGGTGACGGCGGGCGGGTGCGGGCCGCTGAGCAGGACGAGCACTGCGGTGCCGCCGTGGAACGCGATGTCGGACGAGCCGAGAACGACACGGTCGAGCCCGTTCGCGTGGACACAGCGCCGCAATGCTTCCGGATCGGTGAGAGAGCCGGTGACGGTGTGGCGGCCCAGCGCGCCGAGGGCCACGGTGGCGGTGAGTGCGTCGTTGCCGCTGGTGGGTTGTGCGGTGGGGGCGGGGTGGTCACGGTCGTCCAGCGTCGCGATGACCGAGCCCGCTCCGGTGACGGCGACGATCGCCGCTGCTGCCGCGGCGAACCAGCGCGCCGTGGTGCGGCGGTGCCCGCAGACAGCGCTCGAGGAAACCGTGCCCGGTTCGGAATGCACTGGCGCGAGAGGGAATTCGCTGCCCGGCACGCGCGCGAGCAGATGAACCGTGGCGTTCTGTGCCGCGTCCTCGGCCGGGCGAAGTGTGTCGATGAATTCGGTGAGCCGGGCGGTGACGTCCTCTGGCATGGTGTGGATGATGCGTTCGTCCCGGCTCAGGGCACCCAATTCCGCGCGAACCTCATCCAGCCCGTGCAGATACCGCACCGCCTGCTGATCACCCGAGACGATGCGCCACAGCTGCTCGCGTTGCGCGGCAGTCACATTGCCGGCATGCAGATCGGCCAGCAACCTCGGCGGGAACGGAGGCTGCGGCACCGTCCTGGTTGCCATCGCACCTCCGTTGTTCGCATCCGACACCGCGCGATCCCGCACCCCACAGGAACTCGGCTGGTACATCGTTCAAAGATTCGTCACTGTTATTGACGCAGCAGGACTTCCCTTGGTTCCCCGGATCGGCGAGAAATCCCATTGCTCCTTCGCACCACTGCCCCGGTCCCGACGAAGGCCGGCCGGCGACAAGATCGTGTGTTCCGGCCAGAGGACCCTCCGTGAACAGGCCCCTACCCATGCCCGCGTTCGCTGGAGCAGCGGCGGCCGAGGAACAGCTCGAGAGAAGGACCGCCGTGGTCACCGGAGCCGGCCGTGGCATCGGCCTGGCGATCGCGTCAGGTTTCCGAATACGCGAATCAGGGCGCGCGTAAAGGCCATCCGCGGAAGTCGGTGCCCGCGATTTGTCACGGCGCAGGCGAAGCGGTACCGAGATCGACCATGCGGTGCAGGATCGAGGGCGCCAGCGCCAATTCGAATTCGGTTCCGCTGCTTTCGAAGACGAAGGCCAAGAAGTCGTCGTGCGGTACCGAAGCCAAGCGGACCGAGCACTGCTCCCCTACGACCACCCAGCCGCCGACGGTCAACTGATCGGACATCGCCCCTCCCACCCTTCGACACTTCCGACAACTGGACTATGCCAGTTGCGGAACACGGGTGTCAACGGCGGAAATCGGTCGCTGACCGGGCCGGATACTCGTGCCGCATGATCGGGCGGCCGGGCGGGTGGACGCTCTCGCGGTACTCCAGCGCGACGCCGTGGACGTCCGCGGCGATGCGGTGCACGACCAGCACCGCCGCCGGATGCGGGAGCGCGAGACGGCGGCGTTCGTCCTCCGTGGCCAGCCGGGCGCCGACGCTTTCCCGCACCACCGCGGCGGCACCGCCGACCGCGGCTTCCAGATACCGCACGACCCCGCCCGGCACGGGCACCGCCCCGCGGACCAGCGCGGCGGCCGCGGCGAATTCGCCGGGATACCAGCAGGTGACCAGCCTTACGGCCCCGGAACGGTTCTCGTTCACCAGCTTCAGGGTGACCACCGGGCTCGCCGCGGGCAGACCGAGCGAATCGGTGACCTCCTGCGGTCCTTCCACCACTTCCGCTCCCAGCACGGTCACCGAATCGCCCTCGGACGCGGACGGTTCGTATCGGGGCGCGCTCTCTCGCATCAGCGCCGACCGTTCGGCCACATAGGTGCCCGACCCACGGCGGGAAGTGACGATTCCCTGCTGGCGCAAAGTATTCAGCGCTTTCGCGGCGGTGGGCCGGGCCACCTTCCACCGCGCGGCGAGTTCGCGTTCGGACGGCACTTCGGCGCCGGGAGCCAGCTCCCCGCGCTCGATCAGATCCCGCAAATGCCCGGAGATCTGTAGATATTTCGGAACTACGCCATCGCTTCCGGCCACCGGTCGCCTTCCCCACACCGCACCTCGGACCGCTGGTCAGTGTAACAACGGCGCAGCCCGGCGCCGGGGCCTGCGCACAAGCTCGTACCGAGGCAGTCCGCCGCGTTGTACCGAGCGGTAGAGTGCGGACCCAGTACAGCACGGTACGAACAGGACCGAGCGGAAGGGGGCTTCCAGGTGGCGGTACCCGATACCGGACAGGGGACGGCGCGGGAGCTGTACGCGGCGGCCATCGGCGCCGGCAGGGGCGAAAGGTTCGAGCTGGACACCGCGGTCGCGGAGAATCTCGCCGCCGCGTGCGACCGATTGGTCGACGATCTGGGCCGCGCGATGGCCGACGAACACTTCGTCACCAACGTGAGCGGTTTCCCCGAGCTGCCCACCGGACACGGCCTCACCCGCGGGTTCGCCGCGAAGGGACGGCAATACCTGGACACCCTGGCCGCGTTCCAGGAGACGGCGCTGCTGTTCAAGGCCGCGTATCTCGCCGCGGCCGACCGGCTGGCCGACGCCGAGGCGGCGAATCGGGCCGCACTGCGGCTGATCGCCGATCATCTGGAGCCGCGTTGAGTGCGCACCCGTGCGGCGCGACCGACTGAGGGGGACGACCGATGGCAGACTCCGCGGCACGCGCCGCCGCCGACGGCATCCGGCAGGAGCTGGCCGGCTTCACCGACGACGCAACGGATCCCGCCTATGCGCCGGATCGCGAACTGTTCGGCGCCTACACCCACCAGCAGATCTGGGATCTGGTGCACGAAGCGCTCGACCCGGCGGCGCTGGGCCGGACCGCCGCGGCATGGCAGGCCAACGCGACCGCGGTGGCCGAAGCGTTCCAAGCCTTCTCCGATGCCACCAACCGGGAGTTCGCGCGCTGGTCCGGCCGGGCGGCCGACGCCGCGGTGAGCGCGACCAGGCAGTTCGTCCGTACGGGCGGGGAAGCGCACGACGTGTGTCGAGCAGTCGCTCGGTTGATGGAGTTGAATAGCGATGCCGCGCAGACGGTCCGGGGCGCCATCACGCCGCCGCAGCGGTACCGGCCGCTGGCGGACCCGGCCGCCGAGGCGGTTTACGGTGGAAAACGTAGGATGGAACACGACAGTGCGGCGGCAGACATCGAGGCGGATGTCCGGGACACGATGACTTACGTCTACACCCCGACGATGCCCGCCACCGGCGACCGCGTTCCCCGATTCCCCCGGCCGCGCGAAATCTCGGCGGCCGACAACACGCCCGACGGTCCGGATTCCGTCCGCGGAGGCGGCGCACGGTGAAATGGGTGCTCACCCCGGACGAGTTCACGCATGTCTGGACGAACGAAACGAGCCTGGACCGCAGGCCCTACCCGGTCAATATGGTGCCCTCGGCCACGGCGCGGACCGAGTCGGAGTACCACGCCCTCCAGCTGCCGCAGCGCTTCGCCCGGCAAGCCGACCCCGACCTGGCCGCCGCGCTGGTGCTCTGCGCACGTAACGACGCGACCACCATCACCGTCTCCGGCGAACGCTCGCCGCTCTCGCGCAACGGCAGCGGGTCGGAGGCCGACCGGATTCTCGCCTTCGCCGCCGTGGTGCACAACCACGCGGGAATTCTGGTCGCCACGCCGGACCGGGTGACCGTGCGGATGTGCCACGCCCGCGCCGTGGGCGAACGCCTGGTCCAGATCATCGGTTCGGCGCGGCGGGGCAAGCTCGCCCCGATGCGGGAGCCGCAGGACGCGGTGCTGAATCCGGATTGCACCGAGCCGTTCGTCACCAATGGTCGCGGTGCGGCGAAGTTCCGCCGAACCCTGCGCAAGCCGGTGGACGGGCGGGGCTTCATCACCGTCACCGTGCAGCCGGAGAACCCGATGTCCCCGCCCACCCGCCATCGCACCTGGCTGGACTTCACCGGCGACGGTCGCTACTTGCTCACCAGCGCGCACGATCTGATCCTCACCCCCGTGTCGGACGAGGAGTTCGCCGCACAGCTGTTGCGGCTCGCGCAAGTGTGACACGGACTACGTCCGACCGCGCCCGTTAAGGTTGGGCCATGCCGAAGCAGTGGACGGCGTGGCCTACCGAGGCTCTGCGAGCCGACGGCTTGCGGGTGGCCGAGTTGGACACCTCCGGAACACCGGGTTTCACCGGCGGCAAGAAGGAGGGTTCGGCCTTGCTCGCCGAACGCGCCGAGGTGCTGTCGGAGCTGCAGGAGAAGCTGTACGCCAACGGCCGGTCCGGCGGCGACCGGCGCAACGTGCTGCTGATCCTGCAAGGCATGGACACCGCGGGCAAGGGCGGCATCGTCCGGCATGTCATCGGCTCGGTCGACCCGCAGGGCGTCGACCACGCCGCGTTCGGCGTGCCGACGCCGGAGGAGAGCCGCCATCACTATCTGTGGCGCATCCGCAAGGCGCTGCCGCGCGCGGGTCAGCTCGGGGTGTTCGATCGCTCGCACTACGAGGACGTGCTGGTGGTGCGGGTGCACAATCTGGTGCCGCCGACGGTGTGGCAGCCGCGCTACGACGAGATCAACGCATTCGAGCGGGAACTGGTGGACGAGGGCACCTCGCTGGTGAAGGTGGCCATGTTCGTCTCGCTCGACGAACAGAAACGGCGGCTGGCCGAGCGGCTGGAACGCACGGACAAATTCTGGAAGTTCAACCCGTCGGATATCGACGAGCGCGCCTTCTGGCCCGCTTACCAGGAGGCGTACCAGGCGATGCTGGATCGCACGTGCACCGAGTACGCGCCCTGGCACGTCGTGCCCGCCGACCACAAGTGGTTCTCTCGCCTCGCCGTCACCGAACTGCTGATCGCGGCCCTCGAGCGGCTGGAGCTCGACTGGCCGCAACCCACCTTCGACGTCGAGGCGCAGAAACGGCGGCTTGCCCGGGCCTAGCCGATTCCCGGCCGACCATGTCGACCCTCGCCGGCCTGATCCAGCAGGTCACGCGGGTCGGCGGGCAAACTGCCGCCACACGGCCGGGCCGGATATTTCGGAATCTCTCAGGAAGGCCGACGATGATGGCGGCTGTGGCCCGACCACGCGGCGAGGTGGTCGGCGGATCTACGATCGTGGCGGCAGAACCGTCCGGCGAGCGAAAGGCGTGGTGAGCGCACGGTGAGCAAGAACCAGGGTGGGAAGTCGAACCCGCTGCTGGCGGCGGAACGCGCCGACCGCAACCGCAAGATCTTGGTCCAAGTGGCCGTCGCCGCCGTGCTCGTCGCGCTGATCGCGGCGATCGGTATCGGCATCGCGGTGAAGAAGGCCCGCAAGGACAATCCCGGCCCCGCCCCGTCCATCGCCGCGACCGGCACTGCGAACGCGGGCGCCGTGCCCGGGTCGATCACCGGCAACGGCGCCGTCCGCGTCGGCAAGCCGGACGCGAAGGTCACCGTGCGGGTCGTCGCCGACCTGC
Source organism: Nocardia aegles (assembly GCF_052545135.1). Taxonomy (NCBI): domain Bacteria; kingdom Bacillati; phylum Actinomycetota; class Actinomycetes; order Mycobacteriales; family Nocardiaceae; genus Nocardia; species Nocardia aegles. Next base: position 283,121 of record NZ_JBQWRI010000005.1, on the reverse strand, counting down.
AGTGCCCCGCGTGCAAGGCCTTCGAGGCGGCCAATGGGCAGGTGCTCGAGGATGCGGTGGCCAACGGCACCGCGGTGGTCGAGTACAACGTGATCGCCTTCCTGGACAAAGCGTCCACCACGCGCTACTCCTCGCGCGCGGCCAACGCCGCCTACTGCGTCGCGGAGGCCGACCCGTCGAAGTACCAGGCCTGGCTGAAGACGATGTACGCCCAGCAGCCCGCGGAGGGCGGCGCGGGCCTGCCCGACGAGCAGCTGGTCCAGATCGCCAAGAGCGCCGGTTACACCGACGACGCGGTCGCCCAGTGCATCACCGACCACAAATACGACAAGTACGTCCAGACCCGTACCAAGGAAGTGCTCGACAGCGGCATCCAGTCGACCCCGTCGGTGTTCGTCAACGGTAAGAAGATCGAGTCCAGCCCGCAGGTCTTCGGCGCAGGCGGCCTCGCACCCGTGATCAGCGCCGCCGCGGGCCAGTGATCACCGCGGGGCCCCGGGCCGCGTGGGTCCTGTTGCTCGGCGGGCTGGCCGGCTGGCTGGCCTCGGTCGCGCTGACCGTGGAGCGGTTCAAGCTGTTCACCGATCCCGGCTACACGCCGTCGTGCAGCATCAACCCGATCCTGTCCTGCGGGTCGGTGATGGTGACCCACCAGGCGGCGATCTTCGGATTCCCCAACCCGCTGATCGGTATCGTCGGGTTCTCGGTGGTCGTCACGCTGGGAGTGTTGTCGGTGGCCGGGGTCGGCTTCCCGCGCTGGGTCTGGGGCGGGCTGTGGCTGGGCACCCTGCTCGGGGTCGGTTTCATCTGCTGGCTGATCTTCCAGAGCCTGTACCGGATCAACGCGCTGTGCCCGTACTGCATGGTGGTGTGGGCGATCATCACGCCGCTGCTCGCGGTATGCACCGACCAACTGTGGGGGCGCTCGCGCGGTCCGCTCGGCGTGCTCGCCGAGTGGCGCTGGACGATCGTCGCGCTGTTCTTCGCGGTCGTACTGCTGCTGGTGTTCCTGCACTTCCAGGACTACTGGCTGTCGCTGGTCTGATCCGGATCAGTTCGGCGGGCCGGCGACCAGCACCACCGGCACCGTGCGGGCGCCGCCCGCGCCGGCGATGCCCAATCGCACGGTCTCGCTCGGCTTGCGCCGGTTCAGCGCGATGCGCAGCGACTGCGCGTTGCTGACGGGGTGATCGTCGATCGAGGTGATCACGTCCCCGGCGGCCAGACCGGCAGCGTAGGCGGGCATGCCGTAGATCGCCATGTCCACGCGGGCTCCGGTACCGGCCGGCAGCGCGTTCGAGGCGAGCACACCGAGCGTGGCCGTCGGGCCGATGTGCACGGTATCGGTGGGGGCGCCGGAGCGGATCTGCTGGACCACACGCATCGCGGCGTCGATCGGCACCGCGTAGCCGTTCGCCGGGTGGTCGGCCGTGCGCGTCCCGTCGCCCGACGCCGCGGCGATGACGCCGACGACGGCCGCCTGGTGATCGACCAGGGCTCCGCCGGACTGCCCCGGTGTGACCGCCGCCGCGACCTCCAGCATGCCGTTGAGCGCCTTGCGCGACAGATCGGCGGCGTTGATCGCCACGATCGCGCTGTTCAGATCGGTGAGGGGGCCGTGCACCGCGGTGGGCGTGCCGCCCGTCCCGCCCGCGTTGCCGATCGCGAGGACCTCCTCACGCAACCGCAATTCGGCCGAACGGCCGATGGTCGCGGTCGGCAGCGCGGCGGCCGCGGTCAAGTCCAGCAGCGCGATGTCCGCGTCGGCGTCGTAGCCGAGCACCACCGCGTCGTAGACCTTGCCGTTGCCCACGTCGGTGACGGTCACGGTGTCCGCGCCTTTGACCACGTGATGGCTGGTGAGCACCTCGCCGTCGGCGGTGAGGACGATGCCGGACCCCGCCGCACCCGGCCCGGATCGCTCGGCCGAGGCGTTGATGTTGACCAGCGCTGGTCGCACCGCCGCGGAGACGAGTCCCGCGTCGAGCGGCTCGGGCGGAACGAACGCGACCGAAGCCGCTGCCCCCGCGGGGCCGGGGCGGTCGCGGTCCGGCAGATCGCCGCGATACCCGAGGAACGCCGCGACCACGAGCATGAAGGTGACGACCAGCACGAACACCCGGCCACCGCCCGGCGCGCGACGCGCCCCGATCCACTGCTGCCGTTCTTCGTCCATGGCTCTCCCGCCTCGGCCGAACCTCCCGGCTCCATTGTCGCCGCTGCGCGCCGCCGAAGATCATCGAACCGGGGAGCTCGCCGTAAAAAAGGCCCGTGAGCGTGCTTTTTTCGGGTCGCGGTTGGCAACCGCACCCATGCGGCGGTAGGCATGTCCTCATGACCACTGCCGCCGCCTACGCCCTGGCCGCTCCCGATGGCTCGTTCGAGAAGGTCACGATCCAACGCAGGGACCTGGGTCCGCGTGACGTGCTGATCGACATCAAGTTCGCGGGCATCTGCCACTCCGACATCCACACCGCCCGCGACGAGTGGGGCAGAACCCGCTACCCATGCGTGCCGGGGCACGAGATCGCGGGTGTGGTCGCCGCGGTCGGATCCGCGGTCACCAAGTATCGGGTCGGCGACCGCGTCGGTGTCGGCTGCATGGTGGATTCCTGCGGGGTCTGCGCGCCCTGTCTCGCCGACGAGGAGCAGTACTGCACCGCGGGCGCGACCATGACCTACAACACCCCGGTCGACCCGGCGGCGCAGCCCGGCGGTCACACCCTCGGCGGGTACTCCACACAGATCGTGGTGACCGAGAATTTCGTGGTCGCCATCCCCGAGGGAATCGGCTTGGACGTCGCCGCGCCGCTGCTGTGCGCGGGCGCGACACTGTACTCGCCGCTGCGGCACTGGGGCGCCGGGCCGGGCAAGAAGGTCGCCATCATCGGCATGGGCGGGCTCGGCCACATCGGGGTGAAGCTGGCAGCCGCCATGGGCGCCGAGGTCACCGTGCTGAGCCACTCGCTGAGCAAGCAGGACGACGGCAAGCTCTTCGGCGCTACCGGCTATTACACGACCACTGACAAGCAGACCTTCCGCGAGCTGCGCGGCCGGTTCGACCTGATCCTCAACACGGTGTCGGCGAGCCTGCCCATCGACGACTATCTGCGCCTGCTGAATCTGGACGGCACCCTGGTGATCCTCGGCCTGCCCGAGAAACCGATGAGCGTCAGGGGGTTCAACCTCGCCACGTACCGCCGCTCGCTGGCGGGCTCGATGATCGGCGGCATCGCGCAAACACAGGAGATGCTGAACTTCTGCGCCGAGCACGGTATCGGCGCCGAGATCGAACTGATCGCCGCCGACGAGATCGACGGCGCCTACGACCGGGTCGTGGCCAGCGACGTGCGCTACCGGTTCGTCATCGACGTCTCCACCATGTGAGTCCGCTCGCCGCACCGGTGCGGCCGCGCGGTGTGGGGGGCGAACCGGCCGTCGCGTGAGTACCTTGGCCTTGTGTCTGCGGAGGACGAAGACCAGACGCCACGGCCGGCCATCGCCGCACGCGGTATGCCGCCGTGGCTGCCGCGCGCGTTCCTGCTCGCCGCGGCGACGGTCACCGGGTTGCTGGCGGCCTTCTGGGTGCTCGAGCGGCTGCGCAGCCTGCTGACGATTCTGCTCGTCTCGCTGTTCCTCGCGTTCGCGATCGAACCGGCGGTGAATTGGCTGGCGCGGCGCGGCATGCGGCGCGGCCCCGCGACCGGACTGGTGTTCCTCGGCCTGACGGCCCTGGTCGTCGCCTTCTTCTGGACCCTCGGGGCGCTGCTGGTGGAGCAGGTCACCACGCTGGTGCAGAACGCCCCCGAATACGCCGACCGTGGCGTCGACTGGATCAACCGCACCTTCCACAAGGATCTGTCCAGTACGGACATCCAGAAGTACGCGACCGACTGGAGCTCGACCCTGGAGGGTTATCTCACCGGATTGGCGGGCAACGTCTGGGGCATCGGCACGGCCGCGATCGGCGCGCTCTTCCAGGGCCTCGGCATTCTGCTGTTCACCTACTATTTCGCCGCCGACGGCCCCAGAATCCGTACCGCCGTCTGCTCGCTCCTGCCGCCGCGGCGACAGCGACACGTGTTGCGCGCCTGGGATATCGCGGTCGACAAGACCGGCGGCTACATCTATTCCCGGGGACTGCTCGCGCTCGCCTCGACGCTCGCGCACTACGTCATGCTGCGGCTGCTGGACGTGCCGTCGGCGTTCGCCCTCGCACTGTGGGTCGGGGTGGTCTCCCAGTTCATCCCGACCGTCGGCACGTATCTCGCCGGTGCGCTGCCGGTGATCGTGGGTTTGGTGCACGGGCCGAGTACCGCGCTGTGGATTCTCGGCTTCATCGTGCTCTATCAGCAGTTCGAGAACTACGTGCTGCAACCGCGCATCACCGCGTCCACCCTGGACATGCACCCGGCCGTCGCGTTCGGGGCGGTGCTGGCGGGTGCGGCGCTGCTGGGCGCCACGGGCGCGCTGCTGGCCATTCCGGTCACCGCGACGGTGCAGGCGTTCTCCGGCGCCTACATCCGCCGCTACGACGTCCCAGCCGACGTGGAGGCCGATATCGGCCGTCGGTCGGGCTCACCCAAGCGCCGCCGGAAGTTCGCCAGGCAGTTGACCCTGCGCCTGGCAGGCCGTCACGAGCCACCCGCGGAGTGACCCGCGACCGGCGTATCCCACGCCAGGGGGTAGCCATGGATCGCGCACCGATGTAGAAATCTCGGGAAAAGATCCGCACCTCTCGGTGCCGAGGCTGGATGGGAACAATGCTGAAGCGGCCGCCGGACCTGGCCTTCGACCTCGGCAAGATGCACCACAGGCGCAACGACGTGGTGGCCGCGCGCGAGGCGTTCCAGATCGCCATCGACTCCGGCCATCCGAACTGGGCGCCGCTGGCCGCCGCGGAACTCGGTGGGCTGCTCAGCGTGGTGGGCGACAAACCGGCCGCGGAAGGCGCCTACCTCGTCGCGGTCGATTCCGGCCATGCGGACGCGGCGCCGCGCGCGGCCTACAACCTCGGTCTGTTGCTGGCCGAGCGCGGCGACATCGCGGCAGCCGAAGCGATGTACGAGCGCGCCGCCGAATCCGGGCATCCCGACGCGGCGCCGCGGGCCTGGATCAACCTCGGCTACTCGCGCGCCAAGCGGGGCGACTCGGACGCGGCGCGCACGGCCTACCAGCACGCGATCGACGCGGGCCCCGGCGACATCGCCAGACTGGCCCTGTCCAACCTGGCCTACCTCCTGCGCGCCGAGGGCGACCTGGACGGCGTGCAGGCCGCCTACCGGGCCGTGATCGCCGGTTGGCCCACCGGCCAGGCGTTCATCCTCGCCGGCGACCTGGTGCAGCATCTGAGTGAGGCGGGCGATCTGGCGGCGGCGAGGGAGGTGAGCCGGTCGCTGGCCGAATCGGGCGATCCCGCGGTGGCCGCGCGGGCCAGTTTCGACGTCGGCGTTTTCAGCGAACAGCTCGGTGAGCCGGACGTGGCCCTGGCGGCCTTCCAGCGCGCCCTCGATTCGACGGATGCGGAAGCTCGGGTCCGGGCGGCGGCGGCGCTGGCGCCGATCTACCACGAACGCGCGGCGACCGTGCTGCGCGAGACGGACTGGGCGGGCCTGGCGCACGCCCACGGATCCGCGAGCGATGCTCCCGCCAGGCTCGTCGACCTGATCAGCTCATCCGTCGAGGACCAGGCACGCGGCATCGTCTTCCTGTACTCCACGGTGCTGCACCAGGGTTCGATCTACTCGGTCACCGCGCCCGCCGCCGAGGTCGTGCTCGGCGCCCTGCTACACGAGCGCACCGACGTGACGTACCCCCGCGCCTGGGTGCGCGAGCCGCAACCGTTGCGGTTGGAACTGCTCAACTGGCTGCACGAGGTGATCGCCACCGCGGCATGGCAATCGGCCGACGAGGACGGCGGCGAACTCCCCGCGGCCGACCGCGGCGCCGCCGCGGATTGCTTGGCCCTGCTGCCGCGCGTGCGGGCCGCCACCGCGGCCGCGCTGGCCGTGGCCGAGGCCGAAGCGGTGGCCGACGCCGCCACCGAGGTGCTCGCGACGCTCAGCGCGCTGCCCGCCGTCCGCGGGTGATCGCGCCGCGACCCTCGCTCGTTGCGCCTCAGCTCACTCGGCGGACTCCAGCCGTCTGCGGACGCGGCGCGCCGCCGCGACCAGGTTGCGCAACGACGGCTCAAGCTGCCAGTAGTGCCGGGTCTTCAGTCCGCCGTCCGGATTGGCCCACAATCGCTGCGGCGTCACCGCTTCGGCGGCCGCGGTGAGCAATTCGTCCAGCTCGTCGATACCGGGGATGCGGGCGGACCGGCTCTCGTACACGCCGGGGCCGACGCCGTGGCTGAGCCCGTGCCCGGAAGCGAGGTCTTCCTTCAGCGCTCGCAGCACCCATTCGATCGAGCGCGTCGCGACGATGGCGGTGACGTCGGCGTCCAGTTCTTCGATCGCATCGACCACCTCGGCGCGGCCGGAATAGCCGATGTGCGTGTGGATCTGCGTCTCGGCCTGCACCCCCGAGGTGGCCAGCCGGAACGCGCCGATCGCCCAGCGCAGGTACTCGGCGCGGCCCTCGGGCCGCAGCGGCAGCATCTCCCGGATCGCGGGCTCGTCGACCTGGATGATCGCGATGCCCGCTTTCTCCAGGTCCACCACTTCGTCGCGGATGGCCAGCGCCACCTGGTCGGCGGTCTCGTGCAGCGGCTGGTCCTGCCGGACGAAGGAGCGGGCGACCATGGTGACCGGCCCGGTGACGATGCCCTTGACCGGCTTGTCGGTGAGCGACTGCGCGTAGGTGATCCACTCCACCGACATCGGCGCCGGGCGCGACACGTCGCCGTAGATGATCGGCGGCCGCACACAGCGTGATCCGTACACCTGCACCCAGCCGAAGTGGGTGGTCGCGAAACCGTCGAGCAGCTCGGCGAAGTACTGGACCATGTCGTTGCGCTCGTGCTCGCCGTGCACGAGCACGTCCAGGCCGATGTCCTCCTGCAACCGGATGGTCGCCTCGATCTCGGCCTCGATCCGCTTGCGGTACTCCTCATAGGACAACCGGCCCGCACCGAGCTCGTAGCGCGCCTGGCGGATCCGGGTGGTCTGTGGGAAGGAGCCGAGCGTGGTCGCCGGCACCGGAGGCAGGTTCAGCTTGCGCTGCTGGGCTTCCCGGCGCACCTCGTAGGGCTCCCGGGAGCGCATGTCCGAGGTGATCGCGTAGACCCGCTGCCGCACCGCGTGCTTCTGCTTGAAGTGCACCTCGGTCGGCCGCTTGCGCCACTTGTCCGACGGGCCCTCGGTGAGCGCCTTGGCGAGCGAAACCACCTCGCCCACTTTTTGTTTCGCGAACGCGAGCCGTTCGGCGACATGCGCCTCGATGTCGTATTCGACCAGCAGATCGTAGGGCACGTGCAGCAGCGTGGTCCCGGTCGAGACGACCAGGTCCGGACACACCTGGGCCAGTTCGTCGAGGTATTCCAGCGTGACGTAGCGGTCGGCGCGCCACACATCGCGCCCACTGATCACGCCGGCGTACAGGCGCTTGCGGCGCAGGCCGGGCACCTCGGCCAGATCCTCCGGGCGCACCCGGTGACTGGCGAGGTCGAGGCCGATCGCCTCGACGTTGGTGCTCGCCAGGATGGTCAGCGCCGCACCGAAATCGCCGTACTGGCCGGTCACCAGGATGCGGGGGCGCAGCGGGGCCTTGCCCAACCGGTGATAGGCCATGTCGAACGCGGCCAGTTCGGCGGCGGTGCGCTCACTGGTGAACGCGGGCTCGTCCAGCTGCACGCAGGTGGAGCCGCGCTTGGCGAGGATCTCGAACAGCTCCTCGTAGACCGGTAGCAGCTTGTCCAGCAGGCTCAGCGTCTCGAATCCGCCCGACTCGCCGGGGATGTGCCCGGCCTTGGCCAGCAACAGCAGCGAGACCGGCCCGAGGACGACCGGGCGCAGTTCGATGCCGACCGCCTTGGCGCGATCGAATTCGTCCAGCAGCGCCTCGGGGTGCAGCGAGAACTCCGTATCGGCGTCCATTTCCGGCTGGCGGTAGTGGTAGTTCGTGCCGAAGAACCGGACCAGCTCGAGCGGCGGCAGGTCCGGACGGCCGCGCGCCATGAGGAAGTAGAAGTCCAGCGGATGCAGGCCCTCGCGATACGGTTCGAACCGCTTGGGCACCGCACCGAACAACAGCGCGTTGTCCAGCACGTGGTCGTAGAACGAGAAGGTGTTGCCCGGCACCTGGGTCAGTCCGGTGGCGGCCAGCTCGTTGAACTGGGTCTCCTGGATCTCGCGGCCGACCGCGAGCAGTGCTTCGCGCTCGAGCGAACCGTGCCAGTAGGCCTCCAGTGCCCGCTTGAGCTCGCGGTGCGGCCCGATCCTGGGATAGCCGAGAATGCTGGACCCGTAGCCGTCGGTCACGTTCACCATGAGCGGGATACCTTCTTTCGATCACCTGCGCGGCCTCTGCCGGGATCGACGGATCGATCCCGGCGCTGCGCTCCGGATACCCAGCCGAGCCGTCGCTATGGCCCGGCGGTTGTGCAGCTGTCGGGTGCGAGTCTTACGAGCACCGTTCGCGGCCCGCGAGACTTCCCGGGGCCGCGAACACGCAGCGCCGCAGGCGCTGCGAAATCAACACCGCATCAAGCCCTGTACTGGTAGAAGCCCGCGCCGGTCTTCTTTCCGAGCAGCCCCGCCTCGACCATGCGCATCAGCAGCGGCGGCGCCGAGTACAGCGGCTCCTTGAACTCGCCGTACATCGAGTCGGCGATGGATTTCACGGTGTCCAGGCCGACCAGGTCGGTCAGCGCCAGCGGGCCCATCGGGTGGGCGCAGCCGAGCACCATCGCCTTGTCGACGTCCTCCTTGGTGGCGAAGCCGGACTCGACCATGCGGATCGCCGACAGCAGGTACGGCACCAGCAGCGCGTTGACCACGAAGCCGGAGCGGTCGGCCGAGCGCACGACCTGCTTGTCGAGCACGTCGCCCGCGAAGGCCTCGGCCCGCACGGAGACCGACTCGCTGGTCTTCAGCGTCGTGACCAGCTCGACGAGCGGCAGCACCGGGACCGGGTTGAAGAAGTGCATGCCGACAACGCGCTCGGGGTTCGCCGTGGCGACCGCGATCTTCATGATCGGGATGGAAGAGGTGTTGGAGGCCAGCACGGCCGAGGGGTCGGTGACGACCTTGTCGAGCTCGGCGAAGATGCTGGTCTTCACCTTCTCGTCCTCGAGCACCGCCTCGACCACCAGCTGGCGGTCGGCGAAGTCGCCCAGATCGGAGGTGAACCGCAGGCGCCACGCGGCCTGTTCGCGCTCGCGCTCGGTGATCTTGCCGCTGCTCACGCCGCGATCGAGGGATCGGAGGATGCGCGCGCGGCCCGCCGCGGCCAGTTCCCGGGTCTGCTCGTACACCAGTACGTCGACGTGCGCCCTGGCACACACCTCGGCGATTCCGGCGCCCATCTGGCCGGCGCCGATGACACCGACGCGTTGGATCTTTTCGCTGCTCACGTCCCGCTCCTGCTGGGTTGTCTGGCTCTGGGGTGGCTGATCTGCGAAGGTGTCGCTCCGGTGTGAGCGCCCCTTCGATGGTCCAAGGTATAGGGTGCCCTCCCCGCCGGGGCTGTTCAGCGGGGAGGGCAGTACACCCCTACCGGAGTAGAGGATGGTCGGACTTCACGTCGGGAACCTCAGTGGAACTGTCCCTCTTCGGTCGAGCCCTTCAGCGCGGCCGTCGAGGTGTTCGGGTCGACAGTGGTGGCGATGGTGTCGAAGTAGCCCGCGCCGACCTCACGCTGGTGCTTGATGGCGGTGAAGCCACGCTCGGCGGCGGCCTTGAACTCGCGCTCCTGCAGGTCGACGAAGGCGGTCATGCCCTCGCGGGCGTAGCCGTAGGCCAGGTCGAACATGCCGTAGTTGAGCGAGTGGAAGCCGGCCAGCGTGATGAACTGGAACTTGAAGCCCATCGCGCCGAGCTCCCGCTGGAACTTCGCGATGGTCGCGTCGTCCAGGTGGGCCTTCCAGTTGAAGGACGGCGAGCAGTTGTAGGCCAGCAGCTGGTCCGGGAACTCGCCGCGGACGGCCTCGGCGAACTTGCGCGCGACCTCGAGGTCCGGCACGCCGGTCTCCATCCAGATGAGGTCGGCGTAGGGGGCGTAGGCCTTGGCACGCGCGATACAGGGTTCGATGCCGTTCTTCACACCGAAGAAACCCTCGGCGGTGCGGGTGCCGTCGAGGAACTCGCGGTCGCGCTCGTCCACGTCCGAGGTGATCAGGGTGGCGGCCTCGGCGTCGGTGCGGGCGATGATCACCGACGGCACGTCGGCGACGTCGGCGGCCAGCCGCGCGGAGGTCAGGGTGCGGATGTGCTGCTGGGTCGGGATCAGCACCTTGCCGCCCAGGTGGCCGCACTTCTTCTCGGAGGCGAGCTGGTCTTCCCAGTGCACACCGGCGGCGCCCGCGGCGATCATCGCCTTCTGCAGTTCGTAGGCGTTCAGCGCGCCACCGAAGCCGGCCTCGGCGTCGGCGACGATCGGGGCCAGCCAGTTGGCGACGGCGGTGTCGCCTTCGACCTTGGCGATCTCGTCGGCGCGCAGCAGCGCGTTGTTGATGCGGCGGACCACGGCCGGAACCGAGTTGGCCGGGTACAGCGACTGGTCGGGGTAGGTGTGGCCGGACAGGTTCGCATCACCGGCGACCTGCCAACCCGACAGGTAGATGGCCTTCAGGCCGGCACGGACCTGCTGGACCGCCTGATTGCCGGTGAGGGCGCCGAGGGAGTTGATGTAGTCCTCGTTGTTGACGAGATCCCACAGGATCTCCGACCCGCGGCGGGCGAGGGTGGCCTCCTCGACGACGGTGCCCTGGAGCTTCGACACCTGCTCCGCGGTGTAGTTACGGGTGACGCCCTTCCAGCGCGGGTTGGTGTCCCAATCCTTCTGGATTTCCGCGGCGGTCCTCGGGGTGCCGGTGGTCGACATCTGTGACTCCACTTCTTCGTCGTTCGGGTGCTGCCGCCGGTCGAGCTACCCAGCAGCTCTAACTGCTGAAGCGGCAATTTGCAGGCTTGCTAGGCCCTTGAGGTGTACTTCCACACGATTGCACACGGAGAAATAGCCGTCTACCTGTTGTTAGTGTGAATATGAGCTAGGTTTTCCTACCCCTTTGCTAACTCTGCAAAATTTGCCCCCGAATTGCGGTCGCGCAATCTACCGGCTGGTAGCCCTGACGTGGGGTTTTAACGTAACGCTCGTACTGTTAGCGATCGGCGAGCGGCCCGCGCCGGCCCGGGTCCGCTATTTCCAACTGTGATGACGTTCACAGAGATCTGTGTGATCGAAGTCACTTTCACTTTCGAGCGTTCAGCGAGGGGTACGAAGCTTTGAGTGTCGACCTGTCCACAGCACGGTGGCTCGAGAGCAGCCGCGGCGGTACCGGCGGGGACTGCGGTCGCACATCTCGCCGGGGACATAGAGTTTCGTTCCGGCAAGAGCATTCGGTGCATGTGGTACCAACGATGGGCGGCTGTACGCCAGAACTGGCCTCGATCCAAGCCGCGGGGAGGGCGACACAGGGGATGAGTAGTGAAAGCGGCGGAACCTGGCCATACGGGCGGCGTCCCGAGGCCGACCGGTCACCCGAGTTCGCGGGGGAACTGCAGGACATCACCATCCGAGCCCCCATGGAACCCAATCCCGACGGGTCGATGCCGAGCGGATCATCTGACCGGAAGCTGTTGCTCCAGGAGATCTTCAAACTCATGAAGGCGGCGCACAACGGAACCGTTCGGCAGATCGACTATGAGCAGGTGCGTTGGCAGGACACTGTCGTCGAGTTGAAGCATCCCCGACCCGGACATGACCATGGCTGGCACTATCGGCTGTACACCGGCGTACCTAGGCCGCCATATCACGACCATCTGGTGTGGCTTGGCGCCGGACGCAAGCCGGACGACCAGTTCAAGCCAGGGGAGTGGCGTGTATCCCAGACTGCCGAAATCGATGCATCGGAGCGGCGCTTCAAGACATGGATAATCGCACGCTACGCCGACCACTTATAAGACTCGCTGGCAAACCATAGCTGTTGAGGTTAACCTCAACAGCATGGGCACGTTCGAGGATCTGGAGAAAGCACTGGGGATCGACCTGTCGGATCCCGAGGACGCGCTGGCGCGCGACTTGGTCGACGCCGACCACGACATGCTCGAGGAGTTGGTGCGCATACGCAAGCACGTAGCCAACATGTCGGGTTCCGAGGTTGCGGACCGGATGGGGCGCCATCGATCGGTGGTCACGAACTTCGAGAAGCTCACGGCAGACCCGCATCTGTCGACTATCCGCCGATATGCCCATGCGATCGGCGCGCGGGTCACCCATCACGTCGAGTGGGTCAATCCTCGGAGCGAGGAACACATGGAGCAGCAACCGATCGCGGATGTCTCTTCACCGCCTGCAGAATCGCCACAAGCAGGTGAAATCCCGAGAGTGCGTGTGACCGGCATGGCGTTCGATGCAATGCGGCGGCTCACCCATGGCACCCCAGTGCACGTGCGGGTGAGCGCTTCGAAGGCGGTAGTGCGTGTGGCTCCTAATACGGGAACCGGTCGATGATCGTTACGCTCGTTACCGCCGATTCGGCGCAGCCGGACCCGTCGACCGGCAAGGCGCATGCCTTGGGCATCGGGTGGAGTTGGGTGGGGACTCCGACCCCGCCGATCTCCTTCATCGCGATCATCGACCGCGACGAGAGCGATCTCGAACACGCGGAGATCAGTCTTGTGTTCGAGCTGGTAGACGTTGAGGACAAACTCGTAGCGTTAGGGGCCGATAGTGACGCGCTGCGAGTGCAGGCTGTGATCACAGTTGATCAACAGTCAGACCGGTTCGCTATTCCTTTCAGTCTCGGCGCAGGGCTGCCGCTGGTGCCCGGTACCTACAGTTGGCGCGCCTCTGACACCAGCGGAAAAGAGTACGCCCGGGTGGGATTCGAAGTCAGGCAACAGTCCATCCAATAAATCGTCGCTTGGGCACTGCCCCGATCGCCAGTCGTAGCTCCGTCGCGGGTGGCCGGACGTTTCCGGTCGCCGTGCGCAGCTATTGCGTTCCGGCTCGGAATGCCAACGCTTCATATGGTGATTCGATTACTCCGTTGCCCGGAGTCGCCGTCCGGGCGCACTCAAAAGGAGATAACCGGCGGGTGCACCGTGCGCCAATGTCGCGCTATGTCGATGCGGCGGGTGATCCATACCTGGTCGTAGGACTGGATGTGGTCGAGTAGGCGTTCCAGGGCGGCGGTGCGGGCCGGGCGGCCGATGAGGCGGCAGTGCAGGCCGATGGACAGCATTTTCGGGGTGCCTTCGGCCCCTTCGCGATAGAGCACGTCGAAAGCGTCGCGGACGTGTGCGAAGAATTGCTCACCGGTGGGGAAACCGGCGGGCGAGGCGAATCGCATGTCGTTGGTGTCGAGGGTGTAGGGCACGACCAAGTGGTCGTGGTCGTGCACACGCACCCAATAGGGCAGGTCGTCGGCGTAGGAGTCGGCGTCGTAGACGAAGCCGCCGTGCTCGACCACCAGCTCCCTGGTGTTCGGCGAATCGCGGCCGGTGTACCAGCCCAGCGGTGCGGAGCCGGTCAGTTCGGTCAGGACGCGCACCGCCTCGGCCAGGTGCGCGCGCTCGGTGTCGCGGTCGGTGAGCTGGTAGGACTTCCAGCGCAGACCGTGGCAGGCGATCTCGTGGCCCAATTCGCGGAAGGCCGCCACCGCCTCCGGGTTGCGCTGCATGGCGCGGGCGACGGCGAAGATCGTCAACGGCAACCCGCGTCGTTCGAAGACGCGCAGCACCCGCCACAGCCCGGCGCGGGAGCCGTACTCGTAGAGCGACTCCATGCTCATATGGCGGTTCGGGAATGCCTCGGCGGGAGTCATTTCCGACAGGAACGTCTCGGAGAAGTCGTCGCCGTCGAGGACGTTGTTCTCGCCGCCCTCTTCGTAGTTCAGCACGAACTGGACCGCGATGCGCGCCTCCCCCGGCCACTTCGGATCCGGCGGACGCGGGCCGTAGCCGACGAAATCCCTCATGAGAGCGCCTCGCACGACTCCGTGTGGGATATCCGCGCGTTCATGCGCCGAGCTCGCCGTACAGGCGCAGCCGCGCCATGCCGCCATCGGGATAGATGTCCAGGCGCACCTCTTCCACCGACGCGGCCATCGGCTCGATCGGGAACCGATGCCTGGTGTCGGGTTGCAGCGCGGTGCGCGGCAACAACTCCAGCTCGGTGCCGTCGTTGGTGCGGCCGGTCAGCCGGGCCGCGCCCGGACTGTTGCCGATGAAGTAGGACGTGTCCAGCTCGGCGAGCCGGATCGATCCCGGCCCGGCAAGGCGGATCCGCACCCAGTCGTTGCCGTCGTCCCGGCGGCGGGCGGTCTCCCAGCCCTCACCCATGGACCTGGCCCGGCCGGGATACAGCAACTGGTTCGGCGAGCTGTAGAAGCGATTGGAGCAGTCCAGCACCAGCGCGCCGTTCTCCAACGCGGCCAGATCCAGCGGTCCGAGACCCAGCAGGCGTGGATCGGGCCTTCCGAAACCGTGCACCCGCAACCTGGCCACGCCACCGTCGGGGTGCATGGTGAGCTTCAGGTGGGTCCAGCGGTTCTCGTTCTCGACGGCGAACAAGTTGCGGTGGTCGCCCGTTACCGAGGAGCGATCGACCAGCGTCACCCAATCAGCGCGGGCGGCAATGGTTTCCGCGGGCGGATAATCGTCGATTTCCAGCGCGGACACCGAGACGGCGGGCGGGTAGTTGCCGGTGAACCACGCCGTGTCCACCACGATCCCGCGGATCACGCCCGGCACGCCCAGCCGCACGATCGCGGCGTCGTCGCCGGGCTGCCCGCGGTGTCGGCGCGTCTCCCAGCCGTCGTAGATCTGCCCTTTGTGCCCGAACTCCGCCGGCCGGTATTGGGCGGGCCCCGGGTTGATCAAATTCTCCTTCGCCGCGAAGAATTCGTCGTTCGCCCAGATCACCGAGCCGCCGAGCGGCCGTACCGCCAGATCCGGCAGCAGCGTGAACTCGTCCTCGTCGCGCCGGTCGCGCATCGCGTCTCCTGTGTCGTGCGGGATCGTCCCGTTCGGATGGCCGATCATGGCGTCTCCGGTATCGGCGCGCGCGCCGCCAGCGCCCGCAAGACCGTTTCGGTGAGTTCCGCGGCCCCCGCGTCCGGGCGGGCTCCGCAAGCGATGCCGCGCAGTACGGTGCCGGCCAGCGCCTCCGCGGTGGCGGGTTCGTCGACGATGTCGCCGCCCCGCCGAGCGAGGTAGTCCCGCAGGCGCGGCACCGCGACGTCGATCGCCCGGCGGAAGAAGTCGAAGGTGGCCAGCCAGCGGGTGACCAGGTGACCCGGATGCAGGTCCCAGCCCTGGTAGTACCCGCGCCGCAATGCCCGGGTGACCAACCGGTGGTGGTTGCGCAGCGCGGCCGCCGGATCGGCGTCGGGCACGATCTGGGTGGAGCCGTCGCACACCCACACCCCGGTCTGCGCGGCCGCGACTTGCATCACCGCCTTCGCGTAATCGGCGGCCGGGTGGTCGAGCGCCTGATCCGGTGCGGCGACACCGCACGCGGCGGTGTAGTCGTAGGTTCCGAAATGCACTGCGCTGCACCGTCCTTCGGAAAGGGCGAGCATCGCGGCGATCGGCACGGTGCCATCCGCGGCCAGGATCGCCTGCGGGCTCTCGATCTGCAACTCGAAGCGCAGGCTGCCCTCGGCGATGCCGCACCCGCGTTCCAGGCCCGCGCACAGCTGCGCCAACGCCGTAACCTGCGCTACAGCACGAATTTTCGGCACGGTGAAGACGAATCCCTCGGGCACGCCGCCCGCGCCGTCCAGCACGAGGTCGAGGGTGCGCAGCGCCCGGCGACGCTCGCCGCCGCCCAAACCCTTCATCCGGATGCCGCTGCTCGCCGGACCTGCGCGACGCCGTGCCCAGGCCGCGAGCACCGCGCCCGCGGCCGTGGCCGCGCGGTCCTCCTCGGCGTCGGCGCGCAGGCCGTAGCCGTCCTCGAAGTCGATGCGCAGATCCTGCACCGGGTCGGCTTCCAGCCGCTTGCGCACGTCGGGCAACGAATCGGTCTCGTCCAGGGCGGCCAGCAGATCGTGGTGGCGGTCGAGCAGTTCGACCGCGGTCGCGCCCCATTCCTCGGGAGTCTCCTCGGCGACCCGATCGGCCGGGACGTACACAGTGTGGATCGGTTGTGCGCGGCCGTCGGCGCCGGGATACCGGCGGCGCAGCTCGGTGTCGACCGCGTCGAGCAGGGACTCGATCCGCGCGCGGACGTTCTCGGGCAGCTTGGTCATCGTGATTCCTTGTCCCGCACAGCGGCCCAGACCCGGTCCGCGGTCATCGGCAGCCGGTACAATCGCACGCCGACCGCGTCGCGGATCGCGTTGGCCAGCGCGGGCGCGACCGGGTTGTACGGCGATTCGCTCATCGACTTGGCGCCCAACGGGCCGAGCGCGTCGGACGTCTCGGCGAAGTAGACCTCCGTGCGCGGCACGTCGGCGAACTGCGGAATGTGGTAGTGCCGCAGAGTCTGCGCGCCCACCACGCCGTGCGCGCTGCGCATGTCCTCGTACAGCGCCGTGCCGATGGCCTGCGCCGCGCCGCCCTCGACCTGCCCGCGGCACTGCGTCGGGTTGAGCACCGTGCCCGCGTCGGCGGCCTGGATCGACTGAAGGATGCGCACCACCCCGGTGCCGGGATGCACGGCGACGCGGAACGCGTGCACGTTGAAACTCACCGATCTGGGGCTGCCGTCGTGCTCGGCCTCGGCGGCGAGGTCGCCGCCGCTCAGCAGGTCGGTCGCGGTGAGCAGCCGGTCGCCGCAGTGAACGCCGCCGGAAGTCAGCACACACTCCCGCTCCGTGACACCCGCTAGTTCCGCCGCCCGGGCCAGCAGGCGCCCCCGCAGCGCGCACGCCGCCGCGTATACGGCCTTGCCCGCGACCACGATGCCCGTGGAGCCGAACGCGCCGGTGTCGTGGTCGACCAGGTCGGTGTCGCCGTGCCGGACCACGATGCGGTCGACCTCGGTATCCAGCGCGGTCGCCGCGAGCTGCGCGTGCACCGTCGTCGTACCGTTGCCGAATTCCGCCGTGCCGACCCGGATCTCGTAGCGGCCATCGGGCAGCAGCGTGGCCGTCGCGGTCGACCGGTGACCGCGCGGCGGAACGGTCGCGATCATCGCGGCGGCCATGCCGGTGCCCACCCGCCACTGCGGGCCGGGCGCGTGAACGTCGTTGCCGCGCAGCAGGGCTCGTTCGGCCAGGTCGATGCACTGGTCCAGGCCGTAACTGCCGAACACGAGATCGCTCTCGTTCACCGCGGCGCCCACGAACCGGTCGCCGGGCGCCACGGCATTGCGACGGCGCAGTTCGAACGGGTCCATGCCGAGCGCGTGCGCGAGCTCGTCCAGCGCCGATTCCACCCCGAAGATCACCTGTCCGAGACCGTAACCGCGGAACGCGCCGGACGGCATATTGTTGGTGTACACCGCCTGCGCGTCGACCCGCTTGTTGGCACAGCGGTACAGCTCCACCGACTCGCCGACGCCGTGATACATCACCCCGCCGCTGTGATTGCCATACGCGCCGGTGTCGGCGAGAACGTCGACGGCCAAGGCGGTCAGCACACCGCGGGCGTCGGCCCCGGCGGTCACCTCGACCCGCATCGGATGGCGGCAGGTCGCGGCGGTGAACTCGTCGGTACGGGTGAACTCGTACTGCACCGGCCGACCGGTGCGCAGCACGGCAAGGGCGATCAGATCCTCGGCCAGCAGCTCCTGTTTCCCGCCGAACCCGCCACCCACTCTGGCCGCGAACACCCGCACCTGCGCGGCCGACCGGCCGAACAGGCGGCACAGTTCGTCGCGGACCAGGAAAGGAACCTGAGTGCTGCATCGGATGACCAGCCGCCCGGCGTCGTCCAGCCAGCCCACCCCGCCATGCGTCTCCAGGTGGACGTGCTGCCCGCGCGGCGACTGCCAGACCCCGTGCACGACCTGGGCGGCGGCAGCCAGGCCCGCGGCCACATCCCCCACCTCGCCGTGCAACTCGGCGACCAGGTTGCGTCCGGGATCGGCGATCCGGGCCGAGGCCGGCTTGTCCCCGTGCAGTTTCGGCGCGTCGGCGCGCAGCGCGTCCTGCGGGTCGAACACGGCGGGCAGGACTTCGTAGTCGACCTCCAGCAGACGGCAACCTTCGCGGGCGATCGCGACGCTGTCGGCCACCACCGCGGCGACCCGCTGCCCCACGAACCGCACCGTCCGGTCGAGCACGTAGGTGTCGTCGGGGTCATCGGTGCGCAGCTCGTGCCGCGCGGTAGAGAACGGCACGGGCGGCGCATCGGCATGGGTGAGCACGGCGTGCACACCGGGCAGCGCCTCGGCGGCGGCGGTGCCGATCGAGCGGATCCGCGCGTGGGGGTGCGGACTCCGGAGCACCGCGATGTGCAGCGGGGCGGCCGGTGGCGCGGTGTCGGCGTCGCCCGGTCGCGGCAAGTCGAAGGTGTACGGCTCGCGTCCGGAGACGATACGCGGCCCGGCCGGGGCGCCCGCTCCTACGATCGCCGCGACCGGATCGGGCGCGATGGCGGCCGGATCGTCCGGCGTGAGCTGCTCGCCCAGCGCGGCGCGGATGGCGCGGTAACCCGTGCACCGGCAGAGGTTGCCCTTCATCAATTCGGCGAGTTCATCGCCCGGCACGCCGGCCTGCTCGTCAACGGCACATCCGAGCCCGGCGGCCGTCACCACCATGCCCGCGGTGCAGAACCCGCATTGGAACGCCGCGTCGGCGACGAACCGGCGCTGCACCGGATGCGGGTGCTCGGGCGTTCCGAGCCCGGCCGCGGTGGTGACGGACCGTCCGGCGGCGCGGTAGGCGGGAAAGACGCAGGAGTGCACCGTCATTCCGTCGACCAGCACCGAGCAGGCCCCGCAATCGCCCGAGTCGCAGCCCTTCTTCACCGCGAGGTTGCCGCTGTCCCGCAGCGCCGTCCGCAGGCACTGCCCCGGCTCCGCCGCGATATCGACGGTCCTACCGTCTACTTCGAATCGCATCAGCATCCCCGCAAATCCGCGGCGACCTCGCCGGCGAGCACCCCCGCGACGTGCCTGCGCCACTCCGGCGACCCGTGCGGATCGTCGAACCACAGTGCCGGATCGATCGCGTCCATGGCCTCGCGCACATCGCCCTCGGTGGGCGGTGCGGCGAAGTCCAGGACGACGGGCTCGCTCGTGGCGGCCGTGATCGTGACCGCGCTACGGCCACTGCCTTCCCGCCGCCCCATCACGACGGCGCCGGACCGGCCGAGCGGGGCGAGCGCGATCTTCCGAAAGCTGGTGCGGGCCAGCAGACTGTAGCGCGGCAGGCGGATGGAGCGCAGCACTTCCCCGGGCCGCAGCGCCGTACGTCCAGGACCGACGACGAACTCCCGCATCGGGATTTCCCGATCGCCGCC
Organism: Nocardia aegles; assembly: GCF_052545135.1. Taxonomy (NCBI): domain Bacteria; kingdom Bacillati; phylum Actinomycetota; class Actinomycetes; order Mycobacteriales; family Nocardiaceae; genus Nocardia; species Nocardia aegles. Next base: position 263,604 of record NZ_JBQWRI010000005.1, on the reverse strand, counting down.
GTCCGCGGCCCACACCAGCGCGGTTCCGTCGAGCGCCACCAGCGCGCCGAGCACCGCTCCCGCGGGCAGCGCCAGGCAGACGTTGCCCCCGACGGTCGCGCTGCGCCAGATCTTGTGCGAGGCCAGCAGCGCCCGGCAGGACCGGGCGAACAGCGCGGTTCCCGGCCACGGATCGCGCAACACCCGCGTCCCCAGATCACGGCCCGGCGCGGCGCCGGCGAACTCGGCCAGGGTGCAGGTCGCGGCGATGTCCAGTCCGCCGTCCACGATCTCGAACGCGGGCCACCCCAGGCCGGTGATGTCGACCAGGCGCACCAGCTGATCCTGCGGCTCGGAGAACAAAAAGGTGCCTCCGGCGAGCACCGCGGCCGAAGCATCGAGCGCGGCCAGGTCTTCTCGCTCGCGAGCGATCACCACCTCGCGGATCGTGTCCAGGTCCACGTCTCACCTCGTTCCTGCCTCTCCGTCACCGTAGAGCCAGTCGGTTGCCGCCATATTGCGCATGACGCACATCGGATTGCGCGGCCGTTACCTCGCCACACGACGGCCACCCGCCACCGGGAACCGTCCCGGCCGAGCGCTGGTGCAGGCGTGCCGTCCACGACACCACGGCTCCCACCCCCTCGACGGACCGTTCGCGCCGACATTGCTTCAGTATTGCTCGTCCGAACTGACCAGGCACGACACCTCGCTCAGATCAGCGGGGCGATCGCCGGCGACGCCGACCGGACCCCGGGAAGCGCCGTCACGGCGGCACGACGCGCGGTTCACGCGGTCTTCCGCCGGGCGCCCGAGCTCGCCCGGCCATCCACCGCACCGGCCTCGATCAGCGCAGACCGTACGGCCACAAGCACCCGCTCCCGGCGGTCGACGCCCACTCCGGCAAGATCGCCGACGCGCGATCCGCGGAAGTCGCTCAACCGGCCTTCGCGAGCAACTTCGCCTGCGCCCGCGCGACCTCGGCGGCCACCACCTCCGTGTCGACCGTCCGGATCTCGCCGTCGCGCACCACCTCACGTCCGTTCACCAGCAGCGCCGCCAGCGGCGGGGGCGAGCCGAGCACCAGGGCGGTCACCGGATCCGCGATTCCGGCGTGCGCGACGGTGTCCAGCCGCCACAGCGCCAGGTCCGCCAGCTTGCCCACCTCGATCGAACCGATATCGGCGGTGCGGCCCAGCACCCGCGCGCCGCCCATGGTCGCCAGTTCCAGCGCGGTGCGCACGGTCATCGCGTGCGGTCCACCTCGGTTGCGCGCCCACAGCAAGGCGTGGCGCGGCTCCTCGAGCATCGAGCCTGCCTCGTTGCTCGCCGCCCCGTCGACGCCGAGCCCCACCGGAACGCCCGCGCGTACCAGGTCGGCGATGCGGGCGACGCCCGCGCCGAGCCGCGCGTTCGACGTGGGACAGTGCGCCACGCCGGTACCGGTCTCCGCCAGGACGCCGATCGCGTGGTCGTCCAGGTGAACGGCGTGCGCGTACCAGACGTCGGGACCGAACCAGTCCATCCGCTGCAGGTACTGCGCGGGCGTGCAGCCGAAGGTCGCCAGACAGTAGTCCTGCTCGTCGATGGTCTCGGCGAGATGGGTGTGCAGCCGGACCCCGGTGTCGCGGGCCAGCGCCGCCGACTCGCGCAGCAGGTCCGGCGTCACCGAGAAGGGCGAGCACGGCGCCAGCGCGATCCGCAGCATGGCGTCGGACGACGGATCGTGCCACCGCGCGACGGCCTCCGCGCCGGCGGCGAGGATGTCGTCCAGGCGTTCCACCAGGTGATCGGGTGGCAGACCGCCCGCGCTCGCGCCCAGATCCATCGAGCCGCGACAGGGATGGAACCGCAGACCCACCTGCGCCGCCGCGGTGATCTCGGCGGCCAGCGGGTCACCGCCGTCGCGTGGGAACACGTAGTGGTGATCGGTGGTGGTCGTGCACCCGGTGCGCGCGAGCGTGGCGAGCGCACCGGTGGCCGCCACGCGCACCCCGTCCTCGTCGACACCCGCCCAGACCGGGTAGAGCGTGGTGAGCCATTCGAACAGCGTGTGGTCGGTGGCCAGGCCGCGAGTGATCCATTGATAGAGGTGGTGATGGGTGTTCACCAGCCCGGGGGTCAGCAGGCAGCCGCGCCCGTCGACGCGCCGCGCAACCGGGCCGAGTTCCGGCGGATCGCCCGCGCCGACCGCGTCGATCCGATTGCCGCGCACGACGACGTGCCCGCGGGCGTACTCGGTGCCGTGGGCGTCGACGGTCGCGACGGCACAGTCCGCGATGACGGTCACCTGGTCCACGCGAGACCCGCTTCCGGCGCGTCGGCCCGCGCCACGGTGGCGTGGATGAGCCCGTAGGGACGGTCGTCGGCGTGATAGACCTCGCCATGGTTCTCGATGCCGAAGCGGTCCAGGTCGTAGTCGAAGTGATGCTTGTTCGGCGCCGCGAGCCGGATCTCGGCCAGCACCGGGTACGCGGCCAGCACGGCCTTGCCCATGTCGAACAGCGTCTGCTGCAGAGCCTTCGAATGCAAGGTCGCGAAGGTCTCCACCAGCCGCGCCCGCACGCCGGTGTAGATCTCGTCCCAGTCCACGCTGTCGCTGCTGGCGAAGCGCCACTCGGCGATCAGCGAGGTGGCCAGCATCCGATCGCGCGTCGGCGCGAGCACGGTGAACTCGTCGGTCAGGAAATCGGCGAACTCCGATCCGGTCGACTTCAGGATGGTCAAGTCCTTCACCCCGCCGACGACCCAGGCCCGCCGCTGGGTGCCTTTCCCCGCCACGGTGACCGCCGCCGTGCGCACTTCCGGCCCCTGCCGCACCCAGGTGTGATCGTGTTCCACACCGCCGACCGTGACCCGCTGCCAAGCGTATTCGTCGACCTCGATCCGCGCGCTGTGCACCGGTTCGATCTCGGCGACGAAATGATCGGCCAGCGCGAGCGCGTAGTCCTCGATGGCGCGCAGCCCGGGACGCTTCGCGAAGGCGTAGGCGGTCTGCTTCTGCGAGTCGGTGGGCAGGACCTTCGCTTGGTCACCCGCGACGTACGCGTCGGCGAAATCGCCGCGCAGCACCGTGGACACGTTCACGTCGCGGATCTCGTGCCGTGCGCTGTGCCGGTGGATCCGGACGATCCGATTCTCCGCCTTTCCGTATCGGTGATCGGTCAGCACGATGGGCCCGGTGAGTTCCATGCTCAGCTCCCTCGATAGGTGGAAAAGGCGAAGGGCGACAACAGCACCGGGACGTGATAGTGCCGGTCCTCGGTCACGGCGAACGCGATGTTCACTTCGGGATAGAAGGTCTCGACCTCCTGGTCCGCGAAGTATCGACCGGTGTCGAACACCAGCCGATAGGTTCCGGGTTCGACCGCTTCGCCCAGTGCCCTGATCCGCCCATCGACATCCGTTTCGCCCGAATCGAGTCGACGTTCCCGCTGGTACAACGTCACCGTGACACCCGCAGCGGGCACGCCGCGCACCGCGTCCAGCACATGGGTGCTCAGCGTGCTCACGACCGCTCCGCCAGCAGCGCGCGCAGCCGGATCCGCGTGATCTTGCCCAATTCTTCTCGCACGACTCGCCTTTCGGTCTCGGGATCATTGCGCAACCGGGCGGTGAGCAGCGCGAGCAGCTCCTCGCCCGATCTACCGCTCGCACACACGAGGTAGATGTGCCCGAACCGTTCCTCGTAGGCGCGGTTGCCCTCGGCGAGCGCGGCACGCACCGCGTCGGCCGCATCCGCCACCCCGGCCTGCTCCCGCGCCGAGGCGGCCGAACGCGGTCGCTCGCCGATCCTGGGGTGACCCGCCAGCGCCAGGTCGAGTTCCGGCTCCGGCAGCCGCGCCGACGCTTCGTCCGCCGCCGCGAGCAGCGCGTCGACGCTCCGGTACGGACGGCCCGCGACCAGCGACCGCGCGAAGCCCGGCGACGAGCAACAGCCGAACACCGCCTGGTAGGCGGCAGCATCGGACAGCGCGTCGAACGCCGCGATCCCGCGTCGCTGATCCGTCATCGGACCAGCATCGAATACGACCGGGCCCGGCGCCACCGGAACGGATGGATCACGTTCGGCGTGTCGCTCAGGAATCGCCTTTGCCACCGGTTTCCCATCGTGCGGCACCGACCGGCCGGTATTACCTTTAAGGCATGGCCGACCCTGATCGCCCCGCCGTCGCGGCCTGCGCGGGCGTCGTGCTCGCCGCCGGCGCCGGAACCCGCTACGGAAAACCCAAAGTGCTCGCCGAGGGCGGCGCCTGGCTGCGGGCCACGGTCGCGGCGCTGCGCGACGGAGGCTGCGACCCGGTGATCGTGGTTCTCGGCGCGACCGGCCCGACGCCGCGGATCGTCGATCTGCCGCCGGGCGTGCGGCACGTCTGGGCGGCGGACTGGGCGACCGGGCTGAGCGCATCGCTGCGGGCGGGCCTGATCGCCGCGGCCGGCACCCCCGCCCGCTACGCCGCCATCATGCCGGTGGACACTCCTGACGTCGGCGCCGACGTGGTCGCCCGGGTACTCGCCGCCGCGCTCGCGGCCCCCAGCGGCTTGGCGCGCGCGGTGTTCCACGGCACACCCGGACACCCCGTTGTCCTCGCCCACCAGCACTGGAACGCCATCTCTGGATCGGCCATCGGAGATTCCGGCGCCCGCGCCTACTTGACCGGCAGAACCGATATGGTGCGCGTCACGTGCGACGATTTGGCGACGGGGGTCGATCGTGACTTCCCGGCCGCCCCCGCACGGTGATCGGAGCCAGCGGATGCGGGACATCGTCGACGACCTGTTACGGGTGTGGTATTCGGACCGTACCGGCGGACTCGGCACCATCGTGCGCACTGTGGGCGCCGCCCCCTTACCGGTGGGCTCGGCGATGCTGGTCGACCCGGACGGGGGCGTCCACGGATCGGTCGCCACGGGCGGGCTGGAGAATATCGCGTACGAGGCCGTGCTCCAGGCCGCGCGTACCGGCCGTCGTGCGATGCACCGCTTCGGCGGGGCCGGCGGCCTGGATGGCGGCGTGAACGGCGAGGGGATGACGGACGTCTTCACCGAACCGTTCTCCCGAAGACACTTCCCGGAGTTCCCGGATATCGCCGCCGAAATCGCGGCGCACCGCAGAGTCACCGTCTTCACAGTGGTGTGGAACTCCGACGCCGACCTGATCGGCCGCCACCTGATCACCGACAAGAAGCACGCCACCGAACTGGTCGCGCTACCCGATTCCGACGTTTTCGTCGCCTCGTTCGCTCCGCCGCCGCGCCTGATCATCTTCGGCGCCAATTCCTTCGCCGCCGCGCTCACCGTGCAGGCCAGGTTGCTCGGCTACCGGGTGACCATCTGCGACTCCCGCACCGATTTCACTACGCCGGAATCGTTTCCCGGCGCCGAGGTGGTGGTCGATTGGCCGCACCGCTACCTCAACAACCTCTCCGCGGCCGGTGAAATCGGCAGCAGCACAGCCATAGTCGTGGTGTCGCACGACCCGACGTTCGAGATCCCGCTGCTCACCGTGGCCCTGCGACTACCCGAGCTCGGCTATCTCGGCGCCATCGGGTCACGCCAGGCGCACATCCGGCGCATCGAGGACCTGCGCGCGGGCGGTTTCGGCGAGGAGACACTGTCGCGGCTGCACTCGCCCGCCGGACTCGACATCGGCGCGCGCACCCCAGCGGAGACAGCCGTCGCGATCGCGGCCGAGCTGCTGGCCGCCCGCGCCGCGCGTGCGGTCGATCCGTACAGCGGCGAGATCCCGATCGCGTCGAAAGCAGCCGTGGGGGTGTAGCTCATTTCAGGCCGGGGTTCTCGGCATACACCTCGCGCAGTACGGACAGGTCGAACAACTGGGCGGCCTTGATATCGATCTTCGCGGCGCGCAGCGCGGCGATGTTCTGCTCGATCAAGGCATCGGTCATCGAGAGCAAGCCGCCCGTGGCCGTATCCGCCGAAACCACCAGATCGTTCTGCGCGGTGGCCTCTTTCGTCTGCTCGGCGAGATCGAGCTTCTGATCTTTGCCGTACACCTCGACCGCGAGCCGAGCCGCCTCGGCCGGGTCGGCCACCGCATCCTTCCAGCCTTTGATCTCGGCGACGAGGAACGCCTTCAGCTTGTCGCGCTCTTTGTCGATGGTCGACTGCGCGACTGTGAGCGTCTCGGCGACCAGCGGCAGGCCGAAGTCGGCGAACAAGAAATGCGCGTTCTGGAAGCCCTTGGCCGCCAACGTGATCGGTTCGTTGGTCACGTAACTGACCCACCCGTCGACCTCGCCGTTGGCCAGCGGGGTCGGGTCGAATTGCGCGGGCACCACGGTGACCTCGCCCGGCTTCAACCCGTTGGCGGTGAGCAGCGCGTTGAAGATCAGCTGGTTGGTGTCCTGCACACCGATCTTGCGGCCCTTCATGTCCTCGGGCGACTTGATCGGTTTCGCCGCGGCGGACACGATCGCGAAGGGGTTCTTCTGATAGGTGGTCGCGACGATCTTGGCGGGCAGGCCCTCCAGGATCGCGGGCGCGGTGGTCTGCGGCGCGGACAGGCCCAACCACACCTTCCCGGTGTCCAATCCGGCCTCCACCGACGTGCTGGCCGCGCCGCCCGCGATCAGGTCGACCGAACCGAAACCCGCCTCCCGGAAATAGCCTTTCGAGTCGGCGAAGTATTCGCCCGCGAATTCGATGTTCTTCAGCCAGGACAGTTGCACCGCGACGCCGCCGTATTTCGAGCCGTCCGCGGCGGCGCCGCCCGGCGCGTCACCGGAGTTCCCGCCGCAGGCGGCCAGCGCCCCCGCACCGCCGAGCGCGGCACCGGCGAAGGCGGAGTAACGGAGAAATGAGCGTCGGTTCAGGTGCCCGAACGTGGAGCGGTGCGCGGGTGTCATGGGCCGAATCTAGGTGCCGCGCGTTTCGATTTCTTTACTTTGGCGTTCCGAGCGAGGAATTCGGTTCGGTCACAGTCGTCCCGCGCCGGGACCGAACCGGGCGAGCACCAGGTTCTCGACGACGCCGACGATCGCGTAGAGCGCCACCGAGACCAGCGTGACGATGACGATCGAGGCCCACAATTTGCTGTACTGGAAGGTCGGGATCGCTCGGATCAGGCCTGCGCCCAAGCCGGTGCCGCTGCCCAGCCACTCGCCGAGCAACGCGCCGATCAGCGCACCCGGCACCGAGATCCGCGCGGCGGCGAACACCGAGGGCAGCGCCGCGGGCACGGCCACCATGCGCAGCCCGGTCCAGCGCGACCCGCCGTACGCGGCCACCAACTCCAGCGCCTGCCGCGGCGCGTCACGCAATCCCGCCATGATCATGACCAGCGCGGGGAAGAACACCACGATCGCGGCGAGCACCGCGACCCCGGCCACGCCACGGCCGAACACCAGCACGATGATCGGTGTGAGCGCCACCAACGGCACCGAGCGCAGCAGCATCGCCACCGGCAGGAAGGTCTGCTCGACGGCGGCGAAGGACACGAACAGCGCGGCGACCACCAAGGCCGCGAGCATGCCCGCGCCGAACCCGATGGCCGCGTCGCGCAACGTGATCTGTAGATCGTCCAGGATCGCCTGCCGCGCGGTCGCGGCGCTGGGCGCCGCCACCAGGTAGGTCCAGATATCGCCCGGTGTCTTGCCGACCCGCGGGCCGACCTGCGGAAAAGCCTTCAGGAAGACGTACCAGATCACCAGCATCAGCAGCAGCGAGGTGCACAGCGGGAACAGGAAGATCCCGATCCGGCGCAGCAGATTCATCGCTCGGCCCCCGTAACCTTTTTCGGCGCAACGCCGGTCGTACCGGAGGGGCTCATCGCGACTCCCGTGCGGTCCAGGGCGCGGCCAGGCGGGCGGCCAGCGCCACCAGCGTGTAGCCGAGTCCGGCCAGCGCCGCCGCGGCCAGCGCCATACCCCAGGTGCGCGGCACATTGTAGGAGGTCTGCGCGGCGGTGAGCGCCACCCCGATGCCGCTGTCCACGCCACCGAGGTACTCGCCGAGGATCGCGCCGAGCACCGCCGACGGCGCGGCGATCTTCAACGCCGCGAATGTGCTCGGCAGCGCCGAGATCGCCTGCACCAGGTACAGCTGCTGCCAGCGTCCGCCGCCATAGGCGCGCACCAGTTCCAGGCTGGTCCGGTCGGCCGAGCGCAACCCGGCGACCGTGCCGACCATAGTGGTGAAGAAGCAGTACATCGCGGCCAAGAAGACCGTCGGGGTACGACCGCCGAACACCACCAGGATGATCGGGCCCAGCGCGAGCAGCGGGGTGCAATAGCTCAGGATCGCCAACTGCGTGGCCAGCGACTCGATCGGCGGCACCAGCACGATCAGCACGGCGAGTGCGATGGCCAGGCCGTTGCCCCAGACGAAACCCTGTAGCGCGCCGAGGGCGGTGATCCGGAAATTGGGGCCGTACAGGCCCCATCCGTCGGTGTACATGGTGTGCAGCACCTGCCAGGGGCTGGGTATGGTGCCGCCCGCGACCTCGAACACCGCGAGAACCCACCACACCGCGACCAGCCCGAGCACGCCGAGCACGCCGCCGAAGCGCTTCACGCCGTGTCCCCCGTCCGCCGCACGCGGCGCACCGGTGGGTGCCGCCGCACCGGCCGGGCGTGCGCGCTCGACCGTTGCCGGCCCGGCTTGCGGTGGCACAGGCAGCGACCCGGTTGGTGCTCGTTCATGCGACGCCTCCTCGTCCCGCGGTCCCGAACAGCAGCTCCGACAGATAGTCGTGCAGTTTGTGGAACTCCGGTGTTCGCATCATCTCCGGCAGCCGCGGACGCGGCAGATCGATCTCGACCAGTTCCAGCACCCGCCCCGGCCGCGGGCTCAGCACGGCCACCACGTCGGACAGGAACACCGCCTCGGCGATGCCGTGGGTGACCATCAGCGTCGTCGCCGGCTTCTCGGTCCAGATCCGCAGCAACTCCAGATTCAGCCGCTGCCTGGTCATATCGTCCAGCGCGCCGAACGGTTCGTCCAGCAGCAGCACGGTCGGCTGCACCACCAGGGCACGCGCGATCGAAACGCGCTGGCGCATACCGCCCGACAGCTGCGCGGGCTTGGCCTTCTCGAAGCCGTCCAGCCCGACCAGACGGATCAGGTCATCGATCTGCCCCGGTTCCGGCGCGATACCGGCGACTTGGAGCGGCAGCGCGATATTCGACGCCACCGACCGCCACGGCAGCAGCGCCGAATCCTGGAACGCGATGCCGAACGCGTGCCTGCCGCGCAATTCGGCGGGCGTCGCGCCGTCGATCAGCGCCTTGCCCGCGGTCGGCGTCTCCAGACCGGCGAGAATGCGCAGCACCGTGGACTTGCCGCAGCCGGACGGGCCGAGCAGCGACAGGAACGCGCCCCGCTCGGTGTGCAGATCGACGCTCGCCAGCGCCGGTACGGTTTTCCGCCCTACCCGGAAGGTCTTGGTCAATCCACTGAGATGAATTCCGGTCCCCCCGGCGGTACCGCTCTCCGTGCTCATGAGGGCCACCCTAGGAGCACCCCATTGCACGGACATTGCGAATGGCGTCGCCAGATTGCGCAATCGTTACGGTCCGCACCGCGCACTGTTGCTCGCGGCGATCCGATCGGATGCACCCCGCCGCGGGTTACGCGGCAAACGAACCCGGTCCGCACGTGCTCGACGCCGAGCCGCACAGCGCGGGCTCGGAGATCCGGTGGCGACTACACCACGTCCACCCGCACGCCCGCCGCTCGGATCGCCTGCACCGCCGCCGGATCCGCGCCGGTATCGGTGACCAGCACCCGCACCTGCTCGATGCCGCAGACGCGGGCCAGCGCCGTGCGCTCCAGCTTGTCGCCGGTGGCCACCACGATCACCCGGCCGCAGCGCCGCACCATCTCGGTGGTCACCCCGGCCTCGTCGATGTGCCTGCACTGGGCGCCGCCCTCGACGGAGATCGCGTTCACGCCGAGCACGAGATCGTCGAGCCGCAGTTCGGCCAGCGCCCGCTCGGCCAGCGGACCGTGCAGCTCGTAGGATTCCCGCCGGGCCACACCGCCGAGGACGATGGTGCGCATGTGCGGCCGCAGCACCATCTCCACCGCGATGTTCAGCGCATTGGTGACGATGGTGAGCCCCTCGTCACCGGCCGATCCGAGATCCGTGCGCCCAGCCAGCATTCGCGCCACCGCCGTGGTGGTGGTGCCGCCGTTCATCCCCACCACCGCGCACGGATCGACCAGGGACGCGGCGTGTTCGGCGATGCGCTGCTTGGCTTCGCCCGCACTCTGCCGATAGCGCGCGGGCAGATCGTAGGCCACCGAGGTCGCCACCACACCGCCGTGCGTCCTGGTGGCCAGCTGCTGCGCGGCGAGCGCGGTGAAGTCGCGGCGCACCGTCGCGGCGGACACGCCGAGCCGCTCGGCGGCCTCCTCCACCGAAAGCCGGCCGGATTCGGCGAGCAGTTCCAGCAATCGGTTCCACCGGTGCGGACGATCCGTCGGTCCGGTCATCGCACACCGTCCCGGTCGCGGGGGCAAACTGCTGTTTCGGCGAACACGCGAACAATAGGAACACGCGCACCCGCCGCGCGCGGAAATCCGCACGGCCGACCCCGGCTCGGGTCAGACCACATCGGCCTCGACGACGGATCTGTCCGTAAGCCGCGCCGGATCGGGAAGACGTCGGTCTTCCGCACCCAGATCGCGCGCCCCGACCAGACCGGAATGCACGAAGTAGGCGATCTCTTCGCAGATCTCGTCCAGGCTCACCGCCGAATCCGGCGCCGTGCCCTGCACCAGTTCCTGGGCAAGGGAGGTGACCGCGCCGATCACGGCCAGCGCGAAGAGATCGAAACGCCGCGGGCTCGTCTCGCCGCGGCCGACCGCGTGTTCGGCCTCGCTGATCAGCAACGCCGACAGCAAGCGGCGCTGCTGCCTACGCCACTGCTCCACCGCCGCGCTCACGCCGACCACCTCGACATAGCACACCCGCGCGGACCGGGCGTCGGCACACGTGACGCCCAGATACGCGCGGAAACTCGCTACTACGCGCGTGGACAAGGGCTCGTTCCGGGTCGCCGCCAAGGCGGCGAGCGCGCGTTCCAGCGCCCGCGAGGCGATGCGGTTCCCCAGGGCGATGAGCAGTGCTTCGCGACTGCCCATGTCCTCGTAGAAACTGCGCGTGGAGACGTTCGCCACGGCGCAGAGGCGTTCGATCGAGGTGGCCGCGTAACCCTGGGTGCCGAATAGTTCGAGCGCGGCATCGATCAGGCGGGTCTGCCGCTGCGCAACCCGCTGTTCCTTGGACAGGCCGCCGTAGCTGCGACCGTCCCTGGGTCCGTGATCCCGCCGTGTCACCATTCGATGCTACCGCGCGGCTACCTTCCCCCAGCGCGCCGAACGGTGGAGTCGCGGTGATGGCCTCGTCCGCCTCCAGTGTTCCCAGGCTATTTCACGCTGCCCGCGGACCATCCCGCCACCAGCCACTTCTTGGTGAAAGATGGTGTCCATGCGCTGGCGGAAGACACCCTGCGCCACCGCCCATTTCGCATTGTTACTCGGATAGAACCGCGCCACCGGACGCGTGTCGGCGAACGCCTTGGTCACCAGGTCCTCGGCGCGGACGGTGGCGGCGCTGTGGGTGTAGATGCGCCGGGGTGTAAATGCAGCGGGTGTAGATGCAGCGCAATCTATCCCCAATTGTGATCATATGTGACCGTTTTGGACGGAAATTTGACATAAACAATCATTCGGAGTGAAGCTGTTGGAGTGCCTACGCCTGCCGACCGCACGCCGGAGCCGCATCTGGCCACCGAGGTGGCCACTCAACCGGAGGACTGGACGCACGCCGCGGCCGTCGCCGCGGATCATCGCGCCGTGCTGCCGAGTCCGGGTGAGCGGGTCGCGGTGATCGGGTGCGGCACTTCGTACTTCATGGCGCGCGCGATCGCCGCGCTGCGCGAGGACACGGGACACGGCATGACCGACGCCTGGCCCGCCGGCGCGGTCCGCGCTCGCGAGTACGACCGCTACCTGGTGATCTGCCGCTCCGGCACGACCACCGAAGTGGTGCGCGCCATGCGCGCCATCCCCGCGCACATTCCCCGGGCAGTGATCTGCTCCAGTCCCGGCACGCCCGTCCTCGACCTGGGTGACCCGATCCTCATCGACCAGGTCGATGAGCGGTCGGTCGTGCAGACCCGCTTCGCGACGACCACCCTCGCCATCCTGCGCAACCACCTCGGCGAGGACCTCACCCCCGTGATCGCCCAGGCCCGCGCGGTACTCGCCGAGGATCCCGCCGAGTCGCCGGCCGCGGTGCGCCGCGCCGAACAGATCAGTTTCGTCGGTATGGGATTCGCGGCGGCCATCGCCGACGAGGCGGCGCTGAAGTTACGCGAATCCTGTCAGTCCTGGACGGAGGCGTATCCGGCGACGGAGTACCGCCACGGCCCGATCGCCATCTCGGCGCCCGGCCGCGCGGTCTGGGCGTTCGGCGCACTGGAGCCGGGCTTCGCCGACGACGTCGCCGCCACCGGCGCCCACCTGGAACATCGCGACATCGACCCGATGGCGGACCTGATCCGAGTGCATCGGCTCTGCCTCCTGCGTTCCGCCGATCTGGGATTGGACCCCGACCACCCGCGCGGCCTGAAGCGCTCGGTGGTTTTGCAGTCGTGACCGAGGGCGGGAGGGGCACTCACATGCCGGCACACACCCAGTTCGTCCGGGGACGCATAGTGTCGGCGAGCGTCACGGTGGACGACGGCGTAGTGATGGTGGCCGCCGACCGGATCGACGCGGTGCGGTCGTTCGCGCAGTGGCGTGCGACGCATCGCGAATTACCCGAGCCGCCGTTTTCGGGAACCGTGCTGCCGGGGCTTGTGGATATTCACAATCACGGCGGATTCGGGTACCGGTTCGATACCGTGCGCGCCGAGCACGCGCGGGCAGCGGCGAACTGGCACCATGCGCGCGGCTCGACCACGGTGGTGGCGAGCGTGGTCACCGGCCCCGCCGCGGAGATGGTGGCGCAGACCGCCACCTTGCGCGAACTCGCCGAGGAAGGGGTGCTCGGCGGTATCCACGTCGAGGGGCCGTTCCTGTCCGAGGCGCGCTGCGGGGCACAGGACCCGCGATATCTGTGCGACCCCGATCTCGGGCTGACCGACCGGCTGCTGACCGCGGGTGGTGCGCAGCTGCGTGCGATGACACTCGCGCCGGAGCGTCCCGGCTACGCGGCCGTCGCCCGGCGGCTGGCCGACAACGGTGTGGTGGTCGCGCTCGGCCACAGCGACAGCGACTACGCGTCATTTCGAAATGCGCTGGCCCCCATAGGCCTCGGAAGACTCGTGACGCACGTGGCGAACGGTATGCCGCCGTTGCACCACCGGGATCCCGGCCCGGTGGCCGCGGCGCTGGTGGCCGCGGCCGCCGGTGACGTGATCGTGGAGTTGATCGGCGACGGCGTGCACGTGGACCCGGGCTTCGCCGCGCTGGTGTTCGCGACCGCGCCGGGGCGAGTCGCCCTGGTCACCGATGCCATGCAGGCCGCCGGCCGCGGCGACGGCGAGTACCAGCTCGGCCCGCAGCCGGTGACCGTCCGCGCCGGAGTCGCGCGCATCGCCGACGGGTCGATCGCGGGCGGCGTGAGCACCCTGCTGGAATGCGTCGCGCGGGCCGTGCGCGCCTCCGGCGTCCCGCTGCGCGAGGCGGTCCTGGCGGCCACCGCGGTTCCCGCTGCGGCGCTCGGGCTCGCCGACGTCGGTGACCTGCGGCCCGGCTATTTCGCCGATATATTGACAGTCGGTGACAACCTCCACTTGCGCGGGGTGCTCAGACGTGGACAGTGGGTGAGGTGATCCTCACCGTGACAATGAATCCCGCGTATGACATGACCTATCGCGTCGAACGCTTCCGACGCGGGCAGGCACACCGGGTCAGGTCGGTGGAGCAGCGCATCGGCGGCAAGGGCATCAACGTGACCCGGGTGTTGAATCAGCTCGGCAAGTACGCCCGGGCCACCGGGTTCTCCGACCACGCTTTCGCGGCCGCCGCCGAACTGGAGATGCCGGTCGACTTCGTCCACGCGCTGCCCTGGGTCCGCCGTACGGTGGTGATCAGCGAATCCGAGGACGGCACGGCCACCGCGCTCTGGGAGCCGGGCGCGCGGGTGTCCAATCCGCATGCCGCCGAACAGTTGTCGGTCCGGGTGGCGGGACTGCTTCCGGAAATCTCCGGGTTGGTCATCTCCGGGTCGCTGCCGGGCGGCATCGAGCCCTCGCTACCCGCCGAGATCGCCCGCACCGCCATCGCGGCCGACGTGCCCACCATCTGCGACGTGGATGGCGAGGCGCTGCGCTTGGCCGCCCAGGTACCCGGCATCGTGCTCATCCCGGACGAGACCGAACTAGAGCGTCTCACCGGCGCCCGGCCGACGACCGCCGAGGACATCGTCACCGCCGCGAAACAGCTGATCGACAACGGAGTGCGCGCCGTGATCGCGACTCGCGGTCCCGAGGGAATCGCCGCAGTGACCGCCGAAGGCGGGTGGTCGGCCGCGCTCGCCGAACCACTGGCCGGAAATCCCACCGGCGCAGGCGATGCCGCGGTGGCGGCGGCGATCGCCGCCCTTTCCTCCGGACCACGCCCGGACTGGCCCGCCCTGCTCGCCGACATGGTCGCGACCTCCGCGGCCGCCATGGTCGTCCCGGTGGCCGGTGAGATCGACCGTGGTCAGCGCACCCGCCTCACCCCGACCGTGCGGGTGCGCGAACTGGACGTATCCACACCGCAGAAGAGTTCCCCCTGATCGCCGAACCTCCACGCCCGACCGCACGAGTGGCACACCACGCAGAGGTCTTCTCGGGCGATGTGTCCCAGCCACGTGCCCCTCATGAGCGACGGCCGACGGCGCGTGCGAGGGGTTACGCGCCGTCGGCCGATCGGGAGGTGGGCAGGGCAGTTGTCCACCGGTGAAGCTGTCGATGGAACGCTCCGCATCGACAGAAACATTCTTCCGGATGGAGCTGTGCGGGGGGTGTAACGGAGCTGAGAGTCGGCTGGGAATCGAGGTCAGGGGAGGTCCGCGCCGCGGATCGCCGTGGTGAATGCGTCCCAGTGGGCGGGCGTGAACGCCAGCACGGGCGAGCTAGCGGCCGGTCCTTGGAATGTGCTGTCCCGGACGAGAACCCGGCCGCCCACGAAGCAGACTTCTACGCAGGTCTGGCTGTCATTGGAATACGAGGATTTGAACCATCCGGTACCGCTCATCCGATCGACTGTAATTCAACGGCGGTCGCTCGGATCAGTGCCAGGGACTCGTCTCGGGACAGCGCGGTTGTCCGCGCGCGATCGAACACGAAACCCAAGTCGCGCACTCGGGTTTCTTTTCGGCTCTCGTCATCGACGATGATCTGGCCGAAGACCGCTGATTCATGCCACGCGAGCGTCGGCAATCGCGGGCTGGCGAAATCGAGAAGGTGGTAGGTGGAACTCGCCGGGACACTGTCGGCGGCAGTGAACGGAATGATCTGTAATTCGACGCTCTCGGAATGCGATTCGAGCACGTCGGCCAGGTGGACCAGTTGACGCCGCAGAACGTCCGGACCGCCGATCTGCTGTCGCAGCGCGGCCTCGCCGACAACCGCCCGTAGCGAAACAGGACTCTCGCCGGTCAGCCGTCGCTGCCGATGCAGTCTCGCTTCGACACGCCGATCTACTTCGATCGCCCGCACGGTCGCCGCGGCCGAGAGCATCAGTGCTCGAATGTATTCCTCGCCTTGCAACAGACCAGGCATCAAGAGGCCTTCGTAGGTCCGGATCGATACGGCGCCCCACTCCATTCCGTAATAGCGAAGGATTTCTTCCCCGAACAACGCGGAGTAGCGGCTCCACCAGCCACGTCGTCGCGCGGCTTCCCGGAGGGCCAGCAGTTCACGCTGTTCATCGGCGTCGATCGCGAGAATGCTCAGCAGCCGTTCCAGCTTGTCCTTCGGGATCAGGTTGCGCTCGTTTTCGATGTGCGACCAGTACGCGGCCGAGACATCCAGCGCTTTGGTGATCGACGCGGCACCGATACCCAACTCCAACCGTCGCTGCCGAAGCCGAAGCGCAAGCTCCCAACGCGCAACCGCAGGTGACAGCACCATGTCAGCACGATACAGCGGACAATGCCTAGCAAACACTTTCGTAAATTGACTTGTATAGTTTACTATTCTGAGCGCAGCACAGCGGGGACTCTCCACAGAACCCGCTCCGGCGGGGATGAGGGGGTTCTGATGTCCGTGCATGTCGTCGACCACACGTGGATCGTGAGCGATCGGACGCCGCATCAGGCGCGGCGGGTCAGCGAAGACGCGTGGGTGGTGTCCTATCTGCGTGGCCGGATGGTGAACACCGAGCAGGCGACAGCGGCTATTCAAGTGGCGGAGCTGGTGTCGCTGACGGAGGAGCTCGTGCGCCACGTCGGACTCACGGCCCTGGAAGCCGTCGGCCTCGTCGTTCTCGAATCTCCGTGGGACACCACGCCGTTGCGCACCAAATACCGATTGCCGCGCCCGGGCGGGCGGCATCGCCGATGATCCTTCGCGTCTCGCGTTACGCCCGGCGCGACCATTCGATCCAGGGGGTTGACGCAGTGGAACCACTGCCCACCAAAGAACTCGTCCTGCAAGCCTGCCGCACGGCGCCGCACCGCGCCCACCCGGTGCTGGAATCCGCCCACCTCCTGGCGGGGCTACACCAGCGCCGCCTGCGCTGTGAACCGAGTGGGACGAACGACATCGACCAGCACCGAGCCCGCCTCGTGCTCGCCATCGACCGCTGGGTCGCCACCGGGGCGCCACCACCGCACGGTGGCGCGCTCATGCACACCGAGACCGTGGGCATGGTGGTAGACCGGCTCGCCCAGTTCTCCGCCTCCGCGTTCGGAATCCGCTCCGGCACACCGGAATGGGTCACGCACAACGCGTGGGAACGGTTGGCCGAACTGGCGCTCGGGTATGAAGATCTCGCCTACGAGGTCGCGGCGGGCGTGCGCCGCCTGCCCTACCTCAGCGGGCCGCGCGAACATCCGTGACGAGTCTTCGCCCGGCCACCCATCGGCGCCCGCACCCCGGCCACATCGGCTCCGGGTGGCATGTCCTCGGTCAGCCGGATCGGGTGCACTGCGCGGCGGCCGGCCGACCTGCGAAGCGATCATCGATCCATGCGCTCGCGCCGGGGATGCCACTGAGTCCGACCAGGAAGTGCTCGCCGAAATAGACCTCGAAATCCACCGGCGTCCCGGCGCCACACCAGTCGGCGTAGAGCTTCTCCGCACCGGCCAACGGCACCCACGGGTCGTGTGTGGCGTGATAGAGGAACACCGGCACCCTCGGCGCGCTCGCGCCCAGCCGATTGGCGGCCAGGATCTCCCTGACCATCGGCAGTTCGGTGGGCGCGGCGGCATGGGTCAGCGCCTGCACCGGAATCGGCGCCACGACACCGCCGAACTCCTCGGCGGTCATGCACAGGTCCTTGCCGACCTGGGCCAGTCGCCAGCCGTCGTCGTTCATCAGGCCGAGCAGTTCGGGATACTCGCGCGCCAGTCCGAGGGTCGCGGCCAGAAAGACCCCGGACGCGGCGTTGCGTCCGTTCATGGTGGACAGCAGCAGGTCGAAATCGGCGGGGACACCACCGAACGCCGCACCCACCAGGTTCAGCTCGGGCGCGTACCGCGGGGCCAGTTGTGCGGCCCATCCGCTCGCGATGGCGCCGCCGGAGTATCCGGTGACCACCGTCGGCGCATCCGGCCGCAACCCGAACTCCGGGGTGTTCACCACCGCCCGGATCGAGTCGAGCACCGCGTGCCCGGCCATCAGTCCCGCCGCGTACGCCTGCCGCGGCCCCTGATGGTCCGGCACGAGCACGGCGTAGCCCCTGGACAGCGGGATCTGGGCGGCCCAGAACTCGGTTGCCGGCTCGTTCCTGAGTTTGTAGGACGGTGCGCACCGATGCCCGAGCGAGTCGATCGCGGCATTGAACGACAGCACCGGGCGCGGCCCCGGCCCGGTCCACGGGGCCCGCGGCACGAGCAATGTCGCCACCACGGGCACCGGCTGGTCCTTCGAATCGGTCGACCGGATCAACAGTTCGGTCGACCGCAAGGGAAACGCGGTCAGACCCGTTCCCCCCGCACGGGACGCGAGAACCGTTCCCGGAGGCAGGCTCTCGAAGCCCGGCGGCGGGGTGTAGAACGGATCGTCCAGCGGCGTGGGCAGGATTCCTGAGTACTCGCGCGACGGCGTGAGGAGTTGCTCGATCGGATTCGCCCGCACGGGCGTACCGACCGCACTCACCGCCACGGCGCCCAGCAGCGCCACTACTATCCCGGCATATCTTCCGCGCAGAACTTGTCGCATCAACCCACCCGCCCGCCGATTCCTCGTCCGGAACAACGAACCGGCCGGACCACTGCGTTCGTGGCGGCCATCCGGAACCTTGCGCTGCCCATACTTACAGTGGCTCGACGTGCTCGGCACGCCCGACACGCGCCTCCACGGGAGCGACCGCGCTTCACATCACGGCAGTAGTGCGCGAACGGCATCGATGGTGTCTGCTTCGGCCGGCTCTTTGTCGGGTCGATACCGCACCACACGAGCGAAGCGCAATGCGACATCGCCCGGGTAACGCGAACTGACCTGCACTCCGTCCAAGGCGATCTCCACGACGAGTTCCGGCCACAGATACACGGTGTGCTGGTCGCGCGAGCGCTCGTGGCGGGGGAATTCGTCGGTCTGCCACCGCAGCAGCGCGTCGGTGAGTCCTTTGAAGGTCTTGCCCACCATGACCGGCTCACCGCCGTCCGGGTCGCGCGCGCCGAGATGCAGATTCGACAGGTAGCCGGTGCGGCGGCCGTAGCCCCATTCCGCGCCGAGCACGATCAGATCGAGGGTGTGCGTCGGCTTGATCTTCTGCCAGGCCCGGCCCCGCCGGCCCGCCGCGTATGGCGCGGTCAACGACTTGATCATGACGCCCTCGTGCCCCGCGGCCAGCGCGGCGTCGAAGTATTCGGCGGCCGCCTCGGCATCCGGCCGCAGCAGCGCGGGAATGGTGTGCTCGCCGGCCACCTTCGTCAGCGCGGCGCGCCGCTGCGACAGCGGAGCGTCGAGCAGGTCGCGCCCGTCCAGGTGCAGACAGTCGAAGAAGTACGGATGCAGCAGCAGCTCCCTGGTGGAGCTCACCTCGGCGAAACGGCTCATGGTCTCCTGGAACGGACGCGGCCGTCCGGCGTCGGTGAGCGCCAGCGTCTCGCCGTCGAGCACGACGCTCGAGCAATCCAGGCCCGCGACCAGTTCGACGAGTTCCGGAACGCTCGCGGTGATCTCGCGCAGTGTCCTGGTGAAGATCCGAACGTGGTCGCCGTCCCGGTGCACTTGAATGCGGGCGCCGTCCAATTTGTGCTCCACGCTCACCTCCCCCTGGAACTCGACCAGCGCCTCGTCCAGCGTCGCACCGGGCGAGGCGAGCATGGGCTGGATCGGACGGCCGACTTCGAGCCGGAACTGCGCGAGCGCCGCGGCGCCGCCGGTCAGCGCCGCGACGGCGGTGACCGGCAGCCGGCCCGACAACATGTACGCCCGGCGCACCAGATCGGGCGGCACCCCCGCGGCGACGGCCACGGCTTCGGCGACCACGGCGGTGAGCGCTCCTTGGCGCAGCTCCCCGGTGAGCAGCCGCACCAGGAAGCCCTGCTCGTTCGCCGTCGCCGCGGACCACAGCGCCGCGAGCAGTTCCGTGCGCCGGGCCGCGGAACCGGCACCGGAGGTGACCGCCAGCTCGCTCAGCGCCGCGTGCACCGCCGAAACGGTCAGTGTGGGCACCGGCGCGGGCGGGTGGTCGAGCATGGTGAGCGTGCGCCATCCCGTGCCGATCCGCCCCTGCGGTAGCTCGCCGGACGCCCAGGCCACCACGGGGCCGAGTTCCACCGGCGCGGCCGCGCTCAGCAGCGCCGCCAGGGTGGCGATCTTCGTCTTGCGTGACCTGGTCGCCCGCACGGTCTCCGAGGCCAGCACGACATCCGAGAACAACACCATGCCGACGGTAGCCGCCGGGTCCGACACCCCGCCTGCGAGGAGTGTTAATCGGTAATTGGCACGGATGCGAAAGCGCCCATAAACTGGACGCATGGCCAAGACTTACGTCGGCGCTCGGTTGCGTCAACTGCGGACCGAACGCGGGCTGAGCCAGGTGGCGCTGGCTCAGCAACTGGAGATCTCGGCGAGTTATCTCAACCAGATCGAGCACGACGTGCGCCCGCTCACCGTCCCGGTGCTGCTGAAGATCAGCGACGTGTTCGGCGTCGACGCGACCTTCTTCTCCGCCGCCGACGACACCCGGCTCATCGCGGAACTGCAAGAGGTCGCGATGGACGAGGAACTGGGCATCGACGCCGACGCCCAGGCGATCGCGGACATCGTCTCGGCGCACCCGAGCATGGCCCGCGCGCTGGTCAACATGCACAACCGCTACCGCAACACCTCCGCTCAGCTGGCCGCGGCCACCGAGGACCGGTTCGCCGACAGCGCCGGCAGCGGCGCGATCAGCAAGCCGCACGAGGAAGTGCGCGACTACTTCTACCAGCGCCAGAACTACATCCACGAGCTGGACACCGCCGCCGAGGACCTCACCGCCCGCATCCGTTTCCACGGTGGCGACGTGAACAGCGAGATCGCCAGAATCCTGCGCGGGCACGACGTGCGGATCACCGAGCGCATCGACCTCGGCGAAGGCGTGCTGCACCGCTACGACCCGCAAACCCGCAATCTGGAGATCGCGCCGCAACTGTCCGGCGGCCAGCGAACCTTCAAACTGGCCGCCGAGCTGTCGTACTTCGAGTGCGGTGAACTGCTGGAGAAGCTGGTCGACGAGGGCAATTTCGCCTCCGAGGACGCCCGCAAGCTGGCCATGCTCGGGTTGGCGAACTACTTCGCCGCGGCGACGGTGCTGCCGTACACGCATTTCCACGAGGTCGCCGAGGACTTCCGCTACGACATCGAGCGACTGTCGGCGTTCTTCACGCAGAGCTACGAGACCATCTGTCACCGGCTGTCCACGCTGCAACGACCGTCGCTGCGCGGCGTGCCGTGGTCCTTCGTCCGGGTGGACCGGGCGGGCAACATGTCCAAACGCCAGTCCGCCACGGGTTTCCACTTCTCCTCCAGCGGCGGCACCTGCCCGCTGTGGAATGTCTACGAGACCTTCGCCTACCCGGGCAAGATCATGACCCAGATCGCGCAGATGCCCGACGGCCGCAAATACCTCTGGGTGGCTCGCACGGTCGAACGCCGCGCGACCCGTTTCGGCCAGCCGAGCAAGACCTTCGCCATCGGCCTCGGTTGCGAATTGCGGCATGCGGCCCGCGTGATCTACGCCGACGGCATCGATCTCGACGAGGTGCAGCCGACGCCGATCGGTGCGGGCTGCCGAGTCTGCGAACGCGCCAACTGCCCGCAGCGCGCCTTCCCGCCCCTGGGCAAGGTGCTCGACATCAGCGAACATCGCAGTTCCGTTTCGCCGTATGTGCTGAAGTAGCGGCGCTTACCCTCGAGCGACCATCGCCCTCCGCTGGATACGGAGACCGATCACCGTCATCCCCAGCGCCGCGACCAGCATCAGCGCCAGCGTCCAGGCGAGCGTCGCGAAGCCGTGCGGCGCCGCGGCGGCGGCGACCAGCGGGCCGACGGTCGCGCCCACATAGAAGGAGAACATCGCGACCGACATGGCGGCGGCGCGGGATTCGCCGCCGAGTTCGCCCGCGCTCTGCAGCACGGCCGGACCGATGATGCCCAGTCCGCCGACCAGAACCGCGAGCAGCACGGCCAGCGCGGCCGGATGGGTTCCCTCGAAGGCCGCGACCACCATCGCCGCGGCGGCGATCAACACCCCCAGCGCGATCTGACCGTGCTTGGACAACCGAGCCAGCGGCACCGCCAGCACGGGAAGCGCGACCATCACCGGCAGCGCGCCCGCGCGCAGCGCGAGCAGTTCGCCCGAGCCTCGAACCACTCCGGTCAGCTCGAGCCCGGTATACACCCCGACCATCACCGCCATGCTCAGCGCGCCCGCGATCAACATCGGCACCAGTGCCCGGATGCGCAGCACCGCGGGAATCGCGGCGTAGCTGTGCCGCAGCGGCTGGTCCCGGCCGGTAGCGGCGTCGGCGGGCAACGCGGACCGCAGCACCAGTGCCAGCACGGCGAAAACGATCGCGGAGGCGACGAAAACCGTGCGCCACGGGAACGCGCGGACCATCCACTGCGACACGATCTGCGCGATCACGGTCGCCGCGAGGAACGAGGTGGCCACGGACATGGTGGCCACGGCACGGTGTGCGGGGGCGATGCGGGTAGCCACATACGCCATGATCGCGGGCGGAATCGAGCCGATCACCAAGCCCTGCGCTACTCGGAGGCCGACGGCCGGCGCCGCGCCGAACGCCAAACCGGTCAACAGTGTGACCACTGCGGCCACCAGCATGCCGGTGACCAGCACCCGCCGGTGACCATAGCGATCCGACAGCGGCCCGAACAGGACGAAGCCGCCCGCGTAGCCGACGGCGAACGCGCTGATGATCCAGGTCAGCACGGCGGGACCGACGCGCCACTCGGCTTGCATCGCGGTGAAAAGCGGGATCGGAACGTACATCTGACCGGTGGCCAGCAGCGCGGCCAGGACGAAGACGGGCACGGTGCGCCCGGTGTGGGCGCGTGACGAGATGACTCGGGTGCGCGTCCGGACCGGAGCCACGGACTGGAAGGTGGGCATTGCCATGGATCGAAGGTAGGCCCGGCCGGACCACGTTGTCAACCAAATAGTTGGTTTAATGCGGTGGTACAGTGTCCGTCATGACCGTCACGATGAAGCGCAGTGCCGCGACGAGGCAGGCCCTGTTGCGCGCCGCCCGCGACGAGTTCGCCGAGTACGGGCTGGCCGGCGCGCGGGTGGACCGGATCGCGGACGCGGCCGGCGTCAACAAGGAGCGCATCTACGGACTTTTCGGCAGCAAGGACAAGCTGTTCGACGTCATCTTGATCGACACCCTGCGCGAGTTCATCGACGTGGTGAAGCCGCTGGCCGACACCGAGCCCGGCGCGTACGTCGGCAAGTTGTACGACTACCACCGGGACAACCCCCAGCTACTGCGCCTGATGCTCTGGGAAGCGCTGCATCGCGGCGCCGACGCGCACGATATCGACGGCTGGCGCGCCGCGCACTACGTGCGCAAATTCGACCGCGCGCAAGAGCAGTTCGACGTGGACTCCGCGGACGCGGGCCGCCTGCTACTGGCCCTGTGCGGCCTGGCCAATTGGTCACTCGCCGTGCCGCAGACCACCAGACTGCTGCTCGGCGAGGCCGCCGCGGAGGACAGGAACGCCACCAGGGCGTTCCTGATGGAGTTCGCCAGGGCGGCGATGCGCCGCGACACGGCTCCCGGCGAGCGGGAAGCCCGCCTCCCCGAGGTCGAACTGGTCAATGACTTGACCACAGAGGACGAGCCGTCGAGGGTCGAACGCGCCGCACAGCGGCTCCGCGACGCCCAAGCCGC
The DNA here is from genome assembly GCF_052545135.1 of Nocardia aegles. Taxonomy (NCBI): domain Bacteria; kingdom Bacillati; phylum Actinomycetota; class Actinomycetes; order Mycobacteriales; family Nocardiaceae; genus Nocardia; species Nocardia aegles. The sequence goes on along the minus strand of NZ_JBQWRI010000005.1, from coordinate 240,089 downwards.
CGCCGACGCCGCCCGCGAAGAACTGGCCACCGCCCTGCGCGCCGCCCACGCCGCGGGAGCGAGCGCCAATCACCTCGCCCGTCAGGTATCCGGCACCCTGTCCCGGCCGGTGGTACTCAAACTGCTGTCCCAGCCGAAGCCCTGATCCGGCCACCGCCGCGCCCTCAGAACGCGCTTTCTTCCAGGTTCATGATGTCGTTGTCCAGTGTGGCGACGATTCCGCGCACAGCGCTCAGCGTCGGCAGCACGTTCTTGGCGAAAAAGCTTGCGACGGCGACCTTCCCGGCATAGAAGGCACGGTCCTTCTCCGGTGCGTCGGCGGCCGACGCGGCGGCCGCGATCTCCGCCTGGACCAGCAGTCGCCAGCCGATGAGCAGATCGCCGACCGCGAGCAGGAAGCGCACCGAACCCAGCCCCACCTTGTACAGCTCGGTGGGCTTCTGCTGGGCGGCCATCAGGAAGCCGGTGAGCGAGGCGGCCATCGCCTGCACGTCCTCCGCGGCCGTCCGCAGCAGTGCGCGCTCGGTGACGAACCGCCCGGTCTTCGCGTCCAGGAACGCCGCGATCCGCGCGTTGATGTGACCGAACGCCACGCCCTGATCGCGGATGATCTTGCGGAAGAAGAAGTCCTGTGCCTGGATGGCGGTGGTGCCCTCGTAGAGCGAGTCGATCTTCGCGTCCCGGATGTACTGCTCGATCGGGTAGTCCTGGAGATAGCCGGATCCGCCCAGGGTCTGCAACGACTCCGTCAGGTACTGGTAGGCCCGCTCCGAGCCGACGCCCTTGACGATCGGCAGCAACAGATCGTCCACCCGATGTGCCAGATCCGGGTCGGCACCCGAAACCAACTGCGCCACATCGGGATTCTGATGGGCGGCGGTGTACAGGTACACCGCGCGCAAACCCTCCGCGTACGCCTTCTGCATGGCCAGCGAACGACGGACATCCGGGTGCTGGATGATGCTCACCCGCGGCGCGGCCTTGTCGGTCATCTGCGTCAGATCCGCGCCCTGCACCCGCTCTTTGGCGTAGTCGAGTGCGTTGAGGTAACCGGTCGACAAGGTGCCGGAGGATTTGACGCCGACCATCATGCGCGCGTTCTCGATCACCTGGAACATCTGCGCGATGCCATTGTGCACCTCGCCGACCAGCCAGCCCTTGGCGGGCCTGCCGTGGCCGCCGAAGGTCAACTCGCAGGTGGGCGAGGACTTCAGCCCCATCTTGTGCTCCACTCCGGTGACGTACACGCCGTTGCGATCGCCGAGTTCCAAGGTCTCGGGGTCGAAGAGGAACTTCGGCACGTAGAACAGCGACAGCCCCTTGGTGCCCGGTCCGGCTCCCTCGGGACGGGCCAGCACCAGATGGAAGACGTTCTCGGCGGTGTCGCCGACTTCCGCGCCGGAGATGAAGCGTTTCACGCCCTCGAGGTGCCAGGAGCCGTCTTCCTGGCGGATCGCCTTGGTGCGACCCGCGCCGACGTCGGAACCGGCGTCGGGCTCGGTCAGCACCATGGTGCCCTGCCAGCCCTTCTCGAAACCGAGCGTGGCCCAGTGCCGCTGCTGCTCGGTGCCGACGCCGAACAGCACGGACGCCATCACCGGGCCCATGGTGAAGAACGACGCCGCCGGATTGGCGCAGCTGATCATCTCGGCAACCGCCCAGACCAGCGCCGCTGGGGCCGCAGTGCCGCCCATGCCCTCCGGCATGCCGAGCCTGCTCCAGCCCGCGTCGCGCACGGCGGCGACGGTCCGGCGCAGCGGCTCCGGAACCGAGAGCGAGAAGGTGGTCGCGTCGTAGACGACCGGATCGCGGTCGGCCGCGGCGAAGGAGTCCGCCACCGGCCCCTCGGCCAAGCGCCGAACCTCGGACAGGATCTGCCGGACGGTGTCGGAATCGAGGTCGCCGTAGGCGCCCGTATCGAGCAGCTTGTCCAGCTCGAGCACTTCGAACAGGTTGAACTCGATATCCCTCAGGTTCGCCTTGTAGTGGCCCACCTGGTCCTCCTCGACTCGAGTCCGCGGCCGGCCGCCGCGGCATGGGGACGGTTCAGACGTCGTACGAATCGAAGCGTGCCGTATCGCCGCGACGCTACGCAACCGTAGCCACATCCGCCCCGGCCGGCAGGTTTGCCGGGATCGCCCAACTGTTCGCCATCTGTTCACCGAAAAGGTTCACATCGGCGAAACGGGCGAAACGGACTTGTCATCGAGAGATATTCCGGCGCAACAACTCCTGTCTAACGTTCCACCCCGGATACAGCCGTTGTATACAGCCCCGTCTACCGCCGTGAGCGGGGCGAAGACGGCGGTGTTCGACGCGGCGCCCTGCCGACGCCGCCGCAACACCTGATGAGGAGGGCTCGTCCCATGCCAGATTTCCGTGCCACCCATCGCTCCGGGCGTTTGGTGCGAGCGATGGCGGTACCCACCGCGGTCGCGCTCGCCGGCCTGTTGCTGACCGCCTGCGGCGCCAAGGACGACGCCTCGACCACCGGCTCCGGCGCCGCCTCCTGCGTCGACACGTCGAAGGACACGATCAAGATCGGTTCCCTGCACTCCCTGTCCGGCACGATGTCCATCTCCGAGGTCACCGTGGCCAACTCGACCAAGCTCGCCGTCGATCAGATCAACGCCGCGGGCGGCGTGCTCGGCAAGAAGATCGATCTGGTGCTCGAGGACGGCGCCTCGGACCCGAAGACCTTCGCGGAGAAGGCCGAGAAGCTGATCAGCTCCGACTGCGTCGCCGCGGTGTTCGGTGGCTGGACCTCGTCGAGCCGCAAGGCGATGAAACCGAAGTTCGAGAGCCTGAACTCGCTGCTCTACTACCCCGTGCAGTACGAGGGCCTGGAGGACAGCAAGAACATCTTCTACACCGGCGCGACCACCAACCAGCAGATCCTCCCGGCGCTGGACTACCTGAAGCAGAAGGGCATCACCTCCCTCTACCTGGTCGGCAGCGACTACGTCTTCCCACAGACCGCCAATCGCGAGATCAAGGCATACGCCGCCGCCAACGGCATCGAGATCAAGGGCGAGGACTACACCCCGCTCGGCTCCACCGACTTCTCCACCATCGTGAACAAGGTCCGCGCCGCCAAAGCCGGCGCGGTGTTCAACACCCTCAACGGCGACTCCAACGTCGCGTTCTTCCGCGAGTACACCAACGCCGGTCTGAAAGCCGCTGAGATGCCGGTGATCTCGGTCTCCATCGCCGAGGAGGAAGTGGCGGGCATCGGCGCGCAGAACATCGCCGGACAGCTCACCGCGTGGAACTACTACCAGACCGTCGACGGCCCGGTGAACAAGAAGTTCGTCGCCGACTACAAGGCCGCCTTCGGGGCCGACAAGCCGACCTCCGACCCGATGGAAGCCGCCTACGCGTCGGTCTACCTGTGGAAGAACACCGTCGAGAAGGCGAAGTCGTTCAAGGTGGAGGACATCCAGGCCGCCGCCGACGGCGTCAGCTTCGACGCTCCGGAGGGCCTGGTCACCATCGACGGCTCCAATCACCACATCACCAAAACCGCCCGTATCGGCGAGATCCGTCCCGACGGACTGATCTACACCGTGTGGGACTCCGGCAAAGCCGTGACGCCGGACCCCTACCTGAAGTCCTACGACTGGGCCAAGGGCCTGAAGTAGTCCGCGGCTGTCCGCGGTCCAGCTCCGGGGCCCCGCGCAGCGCCACAGTCGCGAGGGCGGTCACGCGGAGCGCGTAATGAGGGGGCCGCGGACAGCCTCGGACCAGCGCAGGCATCGCAGGCCCTACGGCGAATAGCCGCACGAACACGGCCACCGATTCCGGGCATGCAGCTTCTCGCACACCTTCGGTCCCTGCCCATAAACGCTGAACGCGACACAACGCCACCCACGGAGGTGAACGAGGAGCCACTGACAGGCGAACACCAGGTCCTCCGTCCCGCACCGAACGCGCCCAGCGCACCTCAACTCCAGGTTTCGAGCGCAGCGAGACCGAGCATCCGCCGTTCGCGGCCCGGCTCGCGTTTGCGCGGCCGCCGCGCAAGCGACGCAGGAGCAAGCGGCGGTCGCGCAAACGCGAGCCACAAGAGGGCCGCGAACACCCAGCGCCGCAGGCGCTGGAAAGACCAACACAGGAGCCTTTTCATGGATGTGGTTATCGGACAGCTGTTCACCGGGCTGAGTCTGGGATCCATTCTCTTGCTCGCCGCGCTCGGTCTCTCGCTGACCTTCGGTCAGATGGGCGTGATCAACATGGCGCACGGCGAGTTCATCATGGCCGGTTGTTACACCACTTATGTTGTGCAGAAGGTCATCTCGTCGACCGGTGGGTCGCTCGTCGTCTCCCTGCTGATCGGTTTCCTCGTCGGCGGCCTGCTCGGCGCCGCGCTGGAGATGGGTCTGATCCGGTGGATGTACGACCGGCCGCTGGACACCCTGCTGGTCACCTTCGGCGTCGGGCTGGTGCTGCAACAGCTGGCCCGCGACATCTTCGGCGCGCCCGCCAAGAACGTGATCGCACCGCAGTGGCTCAGCGGCGGCGTCACGATCCTGGGCGCGGTGGTGCCGAAGACGCGCATCTTCATCCTGGTCCTGGCGGTGGTGGCGGTGACCGCGCTGGCCGCGGTGCTCAAAGCGACGCCGCTGGGCCGCCGCATCCGCGCGGTGGTGCAGAACCGCGGCTTGGCCGAAACCTCGGGCATCTCCAGCCGTTTCACCGACCTCAGCACGTTCTTCATCGGCTCGGGACTGGCGGGCGTGGCCGGTGTCGCGCTGACGCTGATCGGCTCGACCAGCCCGACCATCGGCCAGAGCTATCTGATCGACGCGTTCCTCGTGGTGGTCATCGGCGGGCTCGGCCAGATCAAGGGCACGGTGATCGCGGCGTTCGCGCTCGGCCTGCTCAATTCCTACATCGAATACTCGACCACCGCGTCGATCGCGAAGGTCATCGTCTTCGTCGTCATCGTGATCTTCCTTCAGGTCCGCCCGCAGGGCCTGTTCACCGTCCGGACAAGGAGCCTCGCATGACCACGCTCGTCCACTGGTGGCGCGCGCACCCCTCGCTCGGCGCGCTCGCCGGATTCGCCGTCGCCGCCGTCCTGCTGTTCGCGGTCGCGCCCGCCGTGCTCAGCGATTTCCGCCTCACGCTGCTCGCGAAGTTCCTGTGCTTCGCGATCGTCGCGGCCGGCATCGGATTGGCGTGGGGCCGCGGCGGAATGCTCACCCTGGGGCAGGGCGTGTTCTTCGGCGTCGGCGCTTACATCATGGCCATGCATCTGCAAATGGCCGATGCCGCCCGGCTGCGCAACGATGTGCCGGAGTTCATGGAGATCGCGGGCATCCGCGAATTGCCGTTGTTCTGGAAGCCGTTCGCGTCGGCTCCGGTGGCGCTGCTCGGCATCCTCGTGCTGCCCGCGCTGATCGCGGCGGCGCTCGGCTACGGCGTGTTCAAGCGTCGCGTGAAGGGTGCCTATTTCGCCATCCTCAGCCAGGCGCTGGCCGCCGCCCTGGCCATCCTGCTGACCGGTCAGCAGAACATCGGCGGGTTCACCGGCCTGTCGGATTTCCGCGCGTTCTTCGGGTTCAAGCTGTCCGATCCGGTCAACCGGCGCATGCTGTTCTTCCTCGCCGCGGCCGCGTTGCTGGTGGTGGTCGCGCTGGTGCGCCAGTTGATGCACAGCCGATACGGCGAGTTGCTCGTCGCGGTGCGCGATCAGGAGGAGCGGGTGCGCTTCCTGGGCTACGACCCGGCGAACGTCAAGATCGTCGCCTACGTGGTCGCCGCGTTCTTCGCGGGCATCGCCGGTGCGCTGTTCACGCCGATCGTCGGCATCATCTCCCCCGCCGACATCGGTGTCGTCCCGTCCATCGCGTTCCTCATCGGCGTCGCGATCGGCGGCCGGACCACGCTGCTCGGTCCGGTGCTCGGTGCGATCGGCGTGGCGTGGGCGCAGACGGCGCTGTCGGAGGAGTTCCCGTCGGGATGGACCTACCTGCAAGGTGTGCTGTTCATCGCGGTGGTCGGTTTCGTTCCGGCGGGACTCGCCGGGTTGTGGCCGATGCTGAAAGGCGTGCTGGACAGCAGGCGTCCCGCCACCCCACCCGCGACGGTGGTGGTCGGAGCGCTGCCGGAACCCGCGACGGAGAAGGTGCGATCGCGATGACCGAGACGATCCACTTTCCGAAGCTCGGCGGCAACGCCGGCATGTCCAGCGAGTACCTCGAGATCCGCAGCCTCTCGGTGAGTTTCGACGGCTTCCGGGCCGTCACCGACGTCGATCTGACGGTGTTGCAGGGTGACCTGCGCTTCCTCATCGGCCCCAACGGCGCGGGCAAGACGACGCTCATCGACGCGATCACCGGATTGGTCCCGGCGACCGGGTCGGCGCGGAAGACCGGCGTGGAACTGCTCGGCCAGAAGGTGCACCGGATCGCCCGGCTCGGTGTCGGACGAACGTTCCAGACCGCGAGCGTGTTCGAACAGCTCAGCGTGCTCCAGAACCTGGATATCGCCGCGGGTGCCGGCCGTTCGGCGCTCACCATGCTGCGCCGCCGCACAACGGTGCTGCCCGCGATCGAGGAGGCGCTGGAAATCACCGGCCTGGCCGATCTGCGCGACAAACCCGCCGGGGTGCTCGCGCATGGACAGAAGCAATGGCTGGAGATCGGCATGCTTCTGGTGCAGAACGCTTCGGTGCTGCTGTTGGACGAGCCGGTGGCCGGGATGAGCGCCGAGGAGCGCGAGGAGACCGGAAATCTCCTGCGCCGCATCGGCGGCGACCGGGTCGTCGTGGTGGTCGAGCACGACATGGATTTCATGCGCGCCTTCGCCACGTCGGTCACCGTCCTCGCCGGCGGCCGAGTGCTCAGCGAGGGAACCGTCGAACAGGTGCAGTCGGACGCCAAAGTCCAGGAGGTCTACCTCGGCACCGCCGCGGCGGTCGGGACCGAACTGGAGGACGCGTCGATCGCGGCGAGCCCGGAGTCACCCCGGAAAGGGGCCGACGATGCTTGAACTCACCGATATCCACTCCGGTTACGGCCGCACCGAGGTGATCCACGGCGTCTCGGTGACCGTCCCCGACGACAGCGTGGTCGCCATCATGGGACACAACGGCGCGGGAAAGACCACGCTGCTGCGCACCGCCGTCGGGCTGATCGGCGCGAAGTCGGGCCGGATCGAGTTCGACGGGGAGGCCATCACCAGGCTGTCGCCGTCGCGCCGGGTGCGGCGCGGGATCGCGTACGTGCCGCAGGGCCAGCAAAGTTTCCCGCAACTGACCACAGCGGAGAATCTGCAAGTGGTCGCCGACGGCCGCAAACGCGGTAGGGCGCTGATCGACGAATCGCTGGACCTGTTCCCCGCGCTGCGCGAGCTGCTCCCCCGGAAGGCGGGCCTACTGTCCGGCGGCCAGCGCCAGCAACTCGCCATCGCGCGGGCGTTGATCACCGAGCCCAGGCTGCTCATCCTGGACGAGCCGACGGAGGGCATCCAGCCGTCGGTGGTCGCCGAGATCGAGCGCACCATCATGGACCTCACCCGGCGCGGTGGACTGAGCGTGCTGCTGGTCGAACAGCACATCGGCTTCGCGTTGCAGGCGGCGCAGCGCTACTACGTGCTGCGATCGGGCCGGGTGACCTCCACGGGCGCGGGTGGGGCGGGCGCCGAGCGCGAAGTCCGCGCGGCGATGGCGATCTGAGCGCGGCCATGGCCCGCGACAGGGCTCGGATTCCGTTACGCGAGCAGGTGTACGACTCGTTGCGCCGGGATCTGGCCGCTGGAGCCATCGCGCCGACCGAACGGCTCGGCGAAGAACGTCTCGCCGAGGCGTACGGGGTGTCGCGCACCCCGGTGCGCGAGGCACTGGCCCGATTGCAGGCCGACGGGCTGGTCGAGCGGCTCCCCGACGGGCTCTACCCGTACCGGCCCCGGCTCGACGAACTCGATCACCTCTACGAGTTGCGGCTCGTACTGGAGGCCAGGGGCATGCAACGGGTGGCGCTGCCGGGCGAGGCGACCGCACACGATCTGGATCTCGTGCGCGCGGAACTGGCCATCTGGCGCGCACTGCGCGACGACCCGCCCGAACCCGGCCCCGCGCTGGTGGCCGCCGACGAACGGTTCCACACCACCTTGCTCGCCGCCGCAGGCAACGCCGTACTCGCCGACGCGCTGACCGCCGTGCATGTCCGTCTGCGTCCGGTGCGCACGCTGGATATGCCGACTCCGGAGCGCATCGCCACGATGACCGCCGAGCACATCGCGGTCGCCGAGCACCTGGTGTCCGGTGCGGTGGGCGCGGCGTTGGACACGCTCTCCGCCCACATCGACACCTCGCGAAGAAATGTGCTCGCCCGCGCCCAGTACGCCTTGCGCCTGACCGAACTGGGCCGCGCGGTGCGCGATTGACCGGTCAGCAGTTCTGCTGGAAGGGGTAGCACTGGGTGGGCCGGTACGCCGGTGGCGACGGCGTCGGACTCGTCGTGCCGGTCGCCGGGATCGGCTGCGCCGAGTCGTGCGCCAGCGCGGTGGCGATCATGCCCAGCACGAACAGCACCCCGACCACGGCGATCACGATGACCGACCAGCCCGCGTAGGCCTGGCTCTTCGTCGCGACGCCCGGCGTGGGCTCGACTCGCGGCTTCGGTGCGCGCGGGATGGTCGTGACCGGCTCCGGCGCGTTCTCCTCGAACCCCGACTCGAGCAGTTCCGCCCGGGACGGCGCGATCTCCGCGAGACCGAGTGCCCCGCACGCGCCGATTACCCGGTCCGCGGTCCAGTCGCGCGGTCCCGCGGAGAACCCCTCCAGATAGATGCGCAGTTCGGTCGCGTCGGTGACGTTTCCGACGACCACGTCCAGCCCCGGCCGCAGATTCGTGCGCGCCGGGCGCACCACGGCGCCGCGGAACGGAACGAGCACGACGGCACCGCAGATGTGTCCCGGATCCTGCAACGCCCGCTGGAGCATGTGCTTGACCGCGTAGATCCCGTGTTCCACGCGCTCGGCGGGGCTTCCGTTCTGCGGGTCGTCCAGCTCGACCGGCGCGTCGCTGATCTTCCACGGTCCTTCGGCCGGTGTGCTCAGAATGCCGCTCTGCCTGCGCTGGAAGCCGTGTACCTCCAGCACGGTCAGCCCACGCGGCGTCCACACCACCGCGTCGACACGCCGGTTGTCCGCCTCGAGATCGATCACGGCGAGGCCGGCCGTCGGATACGACCGCAGGCACGCGACGAATTCCCGCTCAGCGCCGGAGAGTTCCGCTCCCGGCCTGATCCTCACCAGCATCTTTTCCCCTGCCGACCTGTTGTCCACACCTGACGCCGCGGAAACGCGCTGCGGCCGCGGCAACCCGCACCGGTACTGATGATGACGGGCTATCCCGCCGAAAACCACTGGAAAGCAAAAGAATGGTGGCGCGCAGGCCGGGATACTGCCGAGTAGGCTCTCCTCTCGGTCGGCACCGACGCCGGCCGCACAGACCACGGGGAGGTAGCAACCGGCATGGTTTCAACGCCGCCACCACGCATCTCGCCCGGGCGGCTCCGGGAACTCGGGGCGCTCAATTGGGTTGTCTGGCAGGTGCTCTCCCGCGCCGCAGGCACCCATGACGCCCATTTGTTCAGCACGCTCGGCCGCACCCGCGGCCTGTTCCGCGGTTGGCTGCACTACTCGGGCAAGCTCATGCCGGGCGGGCGGCTGCCGCGCCACGAGTCCGAGCTGGTCATCATCCGGGTCGCGTATCTGCGCGGCTGCAAGTACGAGATGGACCACCACATCCGGCTCGGCCGACGCGCCGGGGTGACGAGCGAAATCCTGGAGCGGCTGCGCAAGGGCCCCGAGGCGGCGGGATGGTCGGACCGGCATCGGGCTCTGCTGGCCGCCGTGGACCAACTGGTCCAGACGCGCGACCTCGACGACGACACCTGGGCCGAGCTGGCGAAACACTACGACGAGCGCAGCCTGATCGAGATCGTCCTGCTGATCAACCAATACGACGGGCTGGCCGCCACCATCACCGCCCTGCGCATCCAGCGCGACGGCGTATAGGCCGGCGAGCCCTCGATGCGGCGGGCCAAACCGTCCAGCACCAGCGTGAGTTCTGCCACCGAGGAGTTCCCATGAACATCACCGCTTCCGCCATCTCGCTCAACGTCCCCGACCCGGCCGCTTCGGCGCGATTCCTCATCGAGCACCTCGGCTTCCAGGAGAAGATGTCGGCCGACGGGTTCGTCTCGCTCGACCGCGCTGACGCCGGACTGAACGTCATCTACCTGCGCACCGGGCTGGCGAGCTTCAAACCGAAGAGCGCGGCGGGCAGCGCGGGCGAGGGCCTGCTCGTCGTCTTCGTCGTCGAGGACATCGACGACGAATACACCCGGCTGCGAGCCGAAGGCGTGCCGATCGTGACGCCGATCGAGACCGAGGAGTGGGGCGAGCGCTACTTCCAGATGAGCGATCCGAACGGGATCATCATCCAGTTGGTGCAGTGGGTGTGAGCTGTGTTCAATTTCCAGCGCCTGCGGCGCTGTGTTGATTTTCCAGCGCCTGCGGCGCTGGGTGTTCGCGGCCCCTTTGTGGCTCGCGTCCGAGTGACCGCCGCTGGCGACTTCGTCGCGGACGCGGCAGCCACTCGGACGCGAGCCGGGCCGCGAACGGCGGATGCTCGGTCTCGCTGCGCTCGAAACCGGAGGTTGCGGTGCGCTGGGCACGTCGATCTCGAATGTCGCTATCAGGCGTACGCAAGTTGTGGTGACCGACCGTCGGCTCCGCCCCTGCTGCCGTGTCGCTTGCTCCTGCGTCGCCGACGCGCGGCGGCAACTCGAACGCGAGCCCGGCCGCTAACTGGGTCTCGCTCGGTCTGGACAGAGACCGGCCACGAATGACGTCAGGCGAGCGCGGCGCGGAACACGTCGACGGCGGGGGTCGCCGGGCGCCCGATCAGGCGGACCAGGTCGCCGGAGCGCACGTCGAGGGCGCCCTGCGCGATACCGGCGTCGGTGTCGGCGAGGACCTCGGCGACCTGCGCGGGCAGCCCCGCCCCGACCAGCCCGGCCGCGTAATCGGCTTGCGGAAGGTTCTCGTAACGCACCGGCTTGCCCGACGCCTGCGAGATCGCCTGCGCGAGTTCGGCGTAGGTGAGCCGCTCGTCGCCACCGAGTTCGTATACCCGCCCGGCGTGGCCGTCGGTGGCGAGCACCTTGGCGGCGGCTTCGGCGTAGTCGGCCCGGGCAGCGCCCGCCACGCGCCCTTCACCCGCCGCGCCGCGCAGCACACCCGACTCCACCGCCTGCGCCAGACCGCCCAGGTAGTTCTCCCAGTACCACCCGTTGCGCAGAAGCGTATGCGGCACCGTCGATTCGGCCAGTACCGCCTCGGTTCCCTTGTGTTCCTGCGCGAGCAGGAGCGGACTGTCGGTCGCGCCCGCGACGCTGGTGTAGGCGAGCAATTCGACACCGGCCCGCTCGGCGGCGCGAATGACGTTGGTGTGCTGAGCCACTCGCGCGCCGAACTCGGTACCGGAGATCAGCAGCACCCGGTCGACACCGTCGAGCGCCCGGTCCAGCGCGGCCGCGTCACGATAGTCGGCCTGCCGGACGTCCACGCCACGCTCGGCGAGGTCGGCCACCTTCGCCGGGTCCCGCACGATCGCCACGACCGGCGTCGAGCCCACCTTCAACAGCGCGTCCACTACGAGTCGGCCCAGTTGTCCACTGGCCCCGGTCACCGCGACGGTCATGACTACCTCCATATTGGGGATGTTCGCATAGTACTAACTATTTGTAAGCACTATGCATTAGTGCAGTGGCTTTGGTCAAGGTGGGTACTATCGAAGGATGTCCACCCAGCGCATTGCCTCGGCGGAGGCCGACGATCCGACGCTGGAAGCCGACGTCTTCGCCCGGAACTGCCCGTCGCGGCCGGTCCTGCAGAATGTCGCCAGTCGCTGGGGCACGCTGGCGCTGGTCGCGCTCCGCGAGGGGCCGTACCGGTTCAGCGCCTTGCGGCGGCGGGTCGACGGCGTGAGCGAGCGCATGTTGTCACAGACCCTGCAGGCGCTGGAACGCGACGGCATGGTGCACCGGGAGGTGCACGAGACCATCCCGCCCCGGGTCGAATACACCCTCACCGACCTGGGCGCCGAGGTGGCCGATCACCTGGAGGCGCTCATCCGGGTGCTGGAAACCAACCTGCCGCGCGTGCACGAGGCGCAGTCCGCCTACCACCGCGACTGACCGGCGGGAAGACTCCCGCGCAGCCGTGGGTTACACGAGCATGGAACTAGCCGCCGCAGTCGATTTCGCCCGCGACCACCGCCGGTCCGTACTCACCACGATCCGCCGCAGTGGACGCCCGCAACTGTCCAACGTGCTGCACGTCGTCGGCGCCGACGGCCGCATCCGCATCTCCATCACCGCCGACCGAGCGAAGTATCACAACCTCGTCCGAGACCCGTGGGCGGCGCTGCACGTGACCCGCGACGACTTCTTCGCCTATGCCGTACTCGAAGGCACGGTGGAACTCACCCCCGTCGCCGCCGCCCCCGACGACCCCACCGTCGACGCACTCGTCGACTACTACCGCACCGCCACCGGCGAGCACCCCGACTGGGACGAGTACCGCAACGCGATGGTCACCGACCGCCGCGCCTTGGTGCTGTTCACCCCGACCCACGCCTACGGCATGCTCCCGGCTGCCGGTTGAGTACCGCCACGCCAGTGGCCTGTTGAGTGGGTCACCTCGTCATCGACAGTGGCTGAGCCCGGCTGGGTGGCCGAGCCGAGTCGTGCTCACCACCGCATGGCGCTGAAATCGATCGGTCGGGGGCGAAGGGCTTTGACACGTTCAGCCAGGCCTCGCATCCGGAGCGCCATCTCGCCTTCCGGAAGCCGTCGGCGATCCCCATGACCGGGCAGCAGCCATTCGAAATCAAGCCGATCGGCCGATCGTGCCAGCGACTCGGCCAGTACTTCGACCGAATACCAGACGACGCTCTCGGCAATTTCGATGTCTCCGGTGGCACGAGACCAGTACAGGCTGTCCCCGCTGAAACAATATCGGTCGTCGACCAGATAAAGCACGCTTCCCTCGGTGTGGCCCGGAAATGGATGCGCGATTACGCCCTCGACGATTTCGACCGGATCGGCTCCCCGTATTATCTGATCGGCATCCGGCGCTGCATCGAGGTCACCCTCGTGAATCCACAGTCGAGCCCGGAATCGGTCGGCGTAGCGCCGGCCGTGCGCGGCGTGATCACGGTGGGTCAGCAGAACGTCGGTCACCACGCCCAGCGCTTCGTATCGCGCTGCCAGCGGCTCGCTCCAGCGAGGCGTATCGACCATGAGGTTGCCGCCGCGGCGGCGCAGCAGATAGGAGTTGGCTCCCGCAGTGCGCGAGGAATTGTGGCCACACAGGTAAACACCCTCGTCCAGGCGCATCGGGAATGGGTCTAACGCCGCGTCGAGTGTCCCGTTCCCACGCCGAACCGACCGGGTTTGACAAGCGAATGCGGCTGCGGCCAGCGCCTGTTCCTCGGCCTCGTCGCGCGGTTGACGCAAAATTTCGGAGCGGCCATCTACCTCGCCGATCAAGCCGGGCGCCAATTGCCGAGCCACATCGCAGTTCACGCAGCGATCATCTACGAACCAGGACATTTGCAGAAATCCCTCCTCGGTGCGAAGCAGCAACGTCCGCACCTCTTCAGGAATACCAATCCTGGCACATAAAGTTCAAGCCTTGACATATTTCGAAAATCCTCTCTGAGAATTCGTCGACAATTCGATATTGCTGCGACGACAAGGCCACCGCTCACCTGATCCACGAGTGCCGTTGCTGTATCAGCGTCCGATCGGATCAGCGGGACATCAAATCTGACACCGTGACGAATTGGTATCCGGCGGCGCGCAGTTCGGTGACGATGCGCGGTATGGCAGCGATCGAGGGCTCGGCATTCCCGTGCATGACATGCAGCAGAACGATCGACCCGGGACGTACCTTGCCGAGGGTCTCGGCGACTATGTCGTCCGCGGTGGCGTCCGCCCGGCCGGAATCGGGCTCGACGTCCCAGGTCACGGTGACGCAGTCGTGCTCGGCGAGGTAGTGCGGCAGCACCCACAGCTTCTTGCCGTAAGGCGGACGGAAGGTGATCGGGCCCACGTAACCCGTCTTCATGATCTCGGCGTCCGTGCGCTCCACTTCGTCGCGAACCGTGCCGGGCGTGACGAAGACCATCCGACGATGCGAATAGGTGTGATTGCCGATCTCATGGCCCGCCGCGGCGATCGCCCTGCCGTACTCCGGGTGTTCGGCGAGATCACGCCCGTTCAGATAGAAGGTGGCCGGAACCCGCGCGTCGGCGAGCACTCGCAGCACCTCGGGCGCACGATCGGACGGCCCGTCGTCCAAGGTCAGCGCGACCACCCGCGCGTCGGTGTCCACCCGGCTGACCACCTGACCGGCCAACTGGAAGGTGCGCGCCTTCATCAGGTAGTAGGTGCCCGTCCCCAGCAGCACCACCACGACGAGCACCGGCGCACTTCCGATCAGCCACCTGCGAAACATGCACGCTGTATAGCAGAATGCTCGCCCCGATGCCGACCACCGGCAGCCCTACCGGCGCGGAAACTCTTGCCGGACAGAAGAACACGGCTGAGTCGAGTCCCGCCACGTCAACCGGCCGGAAAACGGCGGTTCGGCCATAGCCTCGTTCACGGCCGCCGTGCTACGCGCGGGACAGGCCGTCAAGAGCGTTCCCAGAGATGGGCTGGATCTGTAGCACGCTACACACATCTGGGGGTACAGTTGGGCATCACGTAAGTGATGCTGGCGGTGGGACGCCGTTGCAGCGACGCCCCACCTGGTGGGTTTACCTAGTCCACAACCAGCGGACCAGCATGAGCGCCCCGGCGATCACGGCAGCAATCGTCAGCATGATGCCGTAATCGACCGGGGTCTCTTGCTTTCTCCGGCGATGTTTCGCCATCCCCACCACCTCCTTCCTGGGCGCGGCGTGTGGACCAAGCCCACCGCCCCTCGGCTGGAGGTGCGTCCACCTTACGTGATCGCGTCGATAGGAACCGTTGAACCACAACAACTTCCGATACTTCATCGGTCGGCCCAGGACATCACCCGCAACGGACGACGATGCGACCTACGTCGAGCACCGCTATCGACCGCGGCCCGCGTTGTGCGAGTTGTTGCCGAATAGGAAAGTCGCAGCAAGTCTCGACCCGGACACGTCACCCGCCACGACAACTGGTACTACCCAGGAGGTGCCGCAACTCGAATCGGTTCGGTCCGGCCCGCTCGCCGACATCACCACAGCAGGTCGATCGATTGCGGCAGCTGATCAGAGGTCCTAACCGCTACTGGCGATACATCCGAGAGGGGGGACCGACAAACGTACAGGGCGTGCGGTCGGTGACCGCACGCCCTCTCCCTGCGACCGGATCAGAAGTTGATCATGTGGCCGGCCAAGCCGTGGAAGGCTTCCTGGAGGGCCTCGCTGAGCGTCGGGTGGGTGTGCACGTTGCGGGTCAGCTCGTTGACCGTCAGATCCCACTTCTGCGCGAGGGTGAGCTCAGGCAGCAGTTCGGAGACGTCCGGGCCGATGAGGTGCCCGCCGATCAGCTCGCCGTACTTGCCGTCGGCGACGAGCTTGACGAAACCGGTCGGGTCGCCGAGGCCGTGCGCCTTACCGTTGGCGGTGAACGGGAAGGTCGCGACCTTCACGTCGTAGCCCTCGTCGCGGGCCTGCTGCTCGGTCAAGCCGAAACTGGCGACCTGCGGCTGGCAGAAGGTGGCGCGCGGCATCATCCGGTAGTCGCCGAGGGGACCGGGCCTCGGGGTCGTTGTCAGCGGTATGCGGTTAGTTGGCGGCGGCCATGACGAGATCGCGGTAGGGCAGGCTGACGACGGGGTGATTGGTGATCTCGAGTTGGGTCTCGACTTCTTCGAGGCGGATGGTTGCCGCGTCGGTATCGGCGGCGGTGATCTCCGTTTCGACGTAGGTTCCGGCGTGGGTGACGGTGTCGATGCTGACGATGATGTCGTCGTGTTCGGGATGCTGGTAGGCGATGCGGGCTTTCTCGACGTGCACGAGTTGGATCATGCCGATTGCGGCCAGCAGTTGGTTCGCGGCGGCGGCTTGGTCGGGGCCGCTGAGGGTGACGTTGGTTTCGCGTTTGGCGATCACGTTGCCGTCGCTGTGGGTTCGGGCGTTGGACGGTGGTTTGTAGGTGACCTCAGCGAATCCGTCTCTGCGTCGAATACGGAGGCATTCAACAGTTTTCATGTAGTCGATGTCGGGTCGGCTGTAGTAGGTGTCGACCTCGGTCAGGTTTCCGGCTTCGCGGTAGCCCAGTTCGGCGAGACGCCGACGCAGGGCGCTGGGGTCGGGGAGTTCGCGTTTGCGTTCGACCTCGATCAGGTGCATGTGCTGGATCATCCTATCGTGTGGATGGCGGTATGTACGCGGGCTCGTGCAGCGACGGCGCATCGACGGCGTATACATCGCGATAGACGAAGAACCCGTACGGCTTCAGTACATTTGGGAATGTTCGCATCATCGTGTGCAGGCCACTGTAGGCACCACGGTAGGAGTAGACCTCGTGCAGCAACGCGGATGCGCTGATGATGTCGACGGGTTCGGCGACCAGCGTTGCGATGTCTTGTGCCCAGCCATGCACCAGTGCGCACGTGCCTACAGTGTTGAACCGATCGATAGCCTGGATATCGTTAGCGGCCACATCGAGATAGGATGACGATGATTTATGTTGGTATGCAAAATAATTAGATGTTCCCGTCATTGTTCACCTTTGGATTCGGCGAGTCGGTGCGGGGCGGCTGGGGCTCGAGGTAGAGGCGTTCATTTGGCAGCCGAGGTAGTCCGGCGGTTTCACCGGGGAGTACCTGCACCGCGTCGGGATGATGGCGGGTGCGAAAGTCTTGGACGAACAGCAGTGCGGCGGTGAGACAGGCGGTGAAATCTAGCCGTAAACCGTGAAGGAACACCGACAGATGGATGTCTGGATCGTCAGGATGTGGGGAAGTCATCGCCGCTCCGCTGTACGGTTCTGCGCTGCTTTCGGTCTGGCGCAGGCGCGGATGGACTCGACCACCATCAGCCCGGACGGGCGAAACGAGTCGTAGGGTGCCTGTACCCATGTTCGGAAACTGATCGGCCCGAAAGTGGGTGAAGGCAAGGCGATCTGAGCGCCGAAGGGGGACACGGAGACGTTGAGCCGGAACAGTTCGGCGAACAGTTTCACCTCGTCGGGTACGTCCGGCCGCGCCAAGAATGTCCAGCGTTTGGATCGTGGGTGAGAGATGATCGGGCCGAGTCGTATGGTGCGGCTGAGCATGTGGTTCTTCACGCTGGCGCCGAGGGGCGCGGGCATGGTGATCGCACCGACGCTGCCGGTCGGGACGATGATTCGTCCGCCTGCTTCTGGCTGCAGGACTGCTGCTAGTCCGCAGACCTGCCGGTAGAACTTGCAGCGTGTGGTGGGCGTATCGGCCTGCGCTACCGGCAGCACCTGAGTGTCGTCCAGCCCCATGCGTATATCTCCCCTGTTCGTGGTGTGATACGCGCCCGGTACCAAGGAGCTTGCGCCAGCGGCTGACATGCCAACGGGGATCGGTGTGCCGTCGCGGACAATCACATCGACTCGGCACCGGGTGCATAGGTCCTCGAAACCGTTTGACACATCTAGAATCCCCGACACTTGGGGACGAAATAACCCGCTATTTGGAACACTTTGGGACACTTTGTAATAGCCTTAATGCATGGCCAACGAACGGCTTCGCGGCGCAATGGCCGCAGCGGACCTCACGAAACACGCTCTGGCAGAACGCCTCCAGATCAGCACCAAGACGGTCGAGCGCTGGATCACTCGAGACCGATGCCCGCATCCGGGACTTCGTCTCAAGGTCGCCCGTGAACTGGGCTGCGACGAGACCTACCTCTGGCCCGAGCTTTTAGCGGGTAGCCGGTCCGCAACCGCCTCGCTATCCGAGTTGGTGCAGATCTGGCCGACCCGCCCTGAGGTTCCACATGAGGTTTGGCGTTCGCTCATGCAGCAGGCCGCTGACCACATTGATATCCTGGTGTACGCAGGGGGCTTCCTTGTGGAGTCTCTCAACTTCGTAAACGTCGTACGCGCCAAAGCGAGTGCGGGCGTCACGGTTCGGATTCTCCTTGGAGAGAGCGACTCACCGGAAGTTCTCGCCCGAGCCCGCGAGGAGGGCCTGCCTTCGTTACCTCAGCGGTGCCAGTCAACGCTGGAGTATCTCCGGGAAACGATGGACTTGCCAATGGTCGATATCCGCACCCACCGCACGACGCTGTACAACAGCATCTACCGTTTTGGCGACTCGATGCTTGTCAACACCCACAGCTACGGTGCTTACGCGGCGAAGTCTCCAGTTCAGCATTTGCAGCACGTCCCGGGTGGTCGCCTCTTCTCCTACTACATGCAGTCGTTCGAAGCTGCCTGGATGACGGGACGTCCCGCACTATCCTGACCTCATGGGACGCCGAATTGACTACCACCAGGACCCCGACGCTCCAGCAGCCAATAGCGTCCGACCCAGCGCAGCAGCATTCGTCTATCAGGAAGGTACGGTCCTGCTCATATGCAGGTCAGATAACGGCAACTGGTCAATGCCTGGGGGCGCACACGACCCTGGCGAGTCCCTTAGCCACACCGCCGTCCGAGAGACCCGAGAAGAGACCGGGGTCGATATCCGTGTCACCGGAATCGTCGGAATCTTCACCGACCCAACTCACGTCATCCACTACACCAGTAACGATGAGGTCCGGCAGGAGTTCACCGTGGTCTATCGCGGGGAAGCAGTCGGCGGACACCCAAGAACCAGCAGCGAAAGCATGCGCGTCGATTGGGTGCCAGTCGATCAGATCCCATCTCTGACCATGGACCCCAGCCAGCGAAAACGGATCGACTGGGCTCTCAAGGAGAGCAAACCCTACATTGACCCCGACGCCCGCTGAGCCGCCATCCGCAACCGCGGCTCTGCTCGGGTGATGGCGGTATGAACCACGCTTCCCGGTTCGTACCTTCTCAAGATCTCGGCCAGTCGTTCATCCACCGTGAAGTCCTCGCCATTCGGCCCGGTGGAGAGGTCAGCCCACCACATGAAGTCATCGGCTGCGCCGAGTCCTGCCAGGCCAACCAGCCGGAACTCTTCGAACAGGCCCACATCCAGGCCCCGCACATCCGCCTCCAACTCCGCCGCAGTGTGAAACGCCACCAAGTGGCACACAACCGGCGAATACCCGAGCGAACGCAGCAGCCGGGCGCCGTCGATCGGGTGGAACCCGAGGTTTGGATACCCGTAGCCAACATCATGCAGATACGCCGCTGTGATCGCATCCACACGTAGTTCTACTGGCAACAGTTGCGCAACACCCTCCATTCGCCGACCCACCGCGATCGAGTGAGCACGCCGCGATTCGGTCAGCGAAGACAGCAGCTCGGCCATGGCCTCGTTCACGGCTGCCATGCTACGCGGGGGACAACCCGTCGAGACCGTTCCCAGAGCTTGGCTGGATGTGTAGCACGCTACACACGGTCGGATCTCCGCTGAGTATGCCTGGCACCCTGTGACCTCGATACCCAGGGAGCCCGGCCGCTTTCGTTGAATCCGATCGGTGTACAGCACAGTGGGCAACGAAGAGGGCGCGCGGTCGGTGACCGCACGCCCTCTCCCTGCGACCGGATCAGAAGTTGATCATGTGGCCGGCCAAGCCGTGGAAGGCTTCCTGGAGGGCCTCGCTGAGCGTCGGGTGGGTGTGCACGTTGCGGGTCAGCTCGTTGACCGTCAGATCCCACTTCTGCGCGAGGGTGAGCTCAGGCAGCAGTTCGGAGACGTCCGGGCCGATGAGGTGCCCGCCGATCAGCTCGCCGTACTTGGCGTCGGCGACGAGCTTGACGAAACCGGTCGGGTCGCCGAGGCCGTGCGCCTTGCCGTTGGCGGTGAACGGGAAGGTCGCGACCTTCACGTCGTAGCCCTCGTCGCGGGCCTGCTGCTCGGTCAAGCCGAAACTAGCGACCTGCGGCTGGCAGAAGGTGGCGCGCGGCATCATCCGGTAGTCGCCGAGGGTGACGGTCTCCGCGCCCGCGATGGTCTCGGCCGCGACCACGCCCTGGGCCTCCGCGACGTGCGCGAGCTGCAACTTGCCGGTGACGTCGCCGATCGCGTAGATGTGCGGCACATTGGTGCGCATGTAGTCGTCGATCCCGATCGCGCCACGATCGGTGACCACCACGCCCGTGGTCTCCAGGCCGTAGCCGTCGACGCGCGGGGCGAAGCCGACGGCCTGCAGCACCTTGTCCACGGTGACGGTCTCGATCGAACCGGTCTTGTTGTCCTTGATCGCGACGGTGACCTTCGCGCCGTCGTCCTCGATGGACTGCACAGCCGCACCAGTGGTGATGGTGATGCCGAGCTTCTTGTACTGCTTGGTGATCTCCTTGGAGACGTCCGCGTCCTCGTTCGGCAGCGCACGGTCGAGGAACTCCACGATCCGCACGTCGACACCGTAGTTCTTCAGGACGTAGCCGAACTCCATACCGATCGCGCCCGCACCCACGATGAGGATGGAGCCGGGCAGGTCACGAGTGAGGATCTGCTCCTCATAGGTCACCACGTTGGCGCTGAGCTGGGTGCCGGGCAACAGCTTGGTGACAGTACCCGCCGCGATGATCGCGTTGTCGAACGTGATCGACTCGGCGCCGCCCTTGGTGAGCTGGACCGACAGCGAGTTCGGGCCGGTGAAGGTGCCCTTGCCGTCGAACTCGTCGATCTTGTTCTTCTTCATCAGGAAGTGGACGCCTTTGACCCGGCCGTCGGCGACCTTACGGCTGCGGTCGAAGGCCACCCCGAAGTCGAAGTTCACCTCACCGGAGATGCCGAAGGTCTTCGCCTCCTTGGTGAAGATGTGGGCGAGCTCGGCGTTGCGCAACAGCGCCTTGGACGGGATGCAGCCGACGTTGAGGCACACACCACCCCAGTATTTCTGCTCGACGATCGCTGTTCGCAGGCCGAGTTGAGCGGCGCGGATCGCGGCAACGTATCCGCCGGGACCAGCACCGAGAACGACGACATCGTAGTGGGAAGTCACGCCCCGAGCCTAACTCCGCACCGCGAACTTCACTCACCCGTCCCCCACGATTGTGAGGACTGGGCCACACCCGCCCGCAAACTTTTCGCCTGCCGGACCTCTGCCGCCGGTGGAGCAGGCCACGGTGTATCGCCGGCACATCCGCGACGGCACCGGTGTACTGAGCCGATCGGACGAGCCACCGGCGTGGTTCCACGTGTCCAGCGTCGCAGCGGGGGACGTGCTCGTCCGGAAAGAGGGCGATCAAGTAGACGCCGAAATCGAACCTCAGGTGCGCCAGACCTGCGCGGCGACGCGGCGGAAGTTGCCGCCGAAGATCGCGGCTCGGTCCGCCGGGGTGAAGCCGCGTTGAGCCAGGGCCTCGTCGAGGGTGGTGACGTCGGAGGGGCCGAGGAGGTCTTCGGGTGGGACCCAGTGGAGTGGGCCCCACTGTGTGTAGGCCTCGGAGAAGGCGTGCGGGTTCTGTTGTAGCTCGGCGTTGAAGTCCTCGGCGTCGAAGGAGTAGTCCGAACCGATGCCGATGTGGTCGATGCCGACCAGTTCCGCGCCGTACTCGAGGTGGCGCGCCATCGCCGCGATCCGCTCGGGGCGTTCGTGCGGCGCGTTGCGGCCGAGGAAGATGCCCACGCCGTTGATCCCGATGACGCCGCCGGTCGCGGCGCAGGCGCGCGCCTGGTCGTCGGTGATGTTGCGCGGGTGGTCCCACAGCGCGGCGAAGTTGGAGTGGCTGTAGATCATCGGGACGACGGTCGATTCGGCCAGCTCCAGCCCGGTGCGCCGGGAACAGTGCGAACCGTCGGCGAACATGCCGACTTCGTTGAGCGCGTGCACGAGATCGCGCCCGTAACCGGTGAGCCCGGTGTCCTCGGTGTCCAGGCAGCCGCAGCCCGCGGCGTTGGCGTGGTTGTAGGCGGGCAGCAGCGAACGCACACCGAGCTCGTAGAACCGTGCGACGTTGTCCAGGTCGCCGCCGAGCGGCCCGGCGTCCTCGAGATCGAAGGCCAGCGCGATGGTGTTCGCGGCACCGATGTCCGCCATGGTCTCGACCAGACGGAACCGACCGTCCGCCAGGGCGTCTCGGCGGAATCGGTCCAACAGCGCCAGGCAGTCCGCGGTCGACTGCCGGGAGTAGCCGACGTTCACCGACAGATACGATCCGGCCGGGTAGCGCGCGAGGTCGCCGATGTGTGCGGCGGGCGACAGCGGCAGACAGCAATGCTGCTCCCACAGAAAGGGTGGCAACCTCGAACCTCCTGGTCGGATCGGCCTCCCCGGCAGCAATCCTACTGTTCACGCCGAACGGGCATCGGCACGCGGCGAACGGCGAGCCGCCGAGGCGCCACGCCGTGGCCGAGTTGCCGCGACAGCCAATACTTTTCGTCTGCACCGACGGTAACGGGGCATCCACCTGGACCGATGCACGTCATACATCAATCCCTCCTGTGCCCGAAGGCGGTGCGACCATGCGTCGCTTGCTTCTTCTGTTCGTTTCCTTCGTGACCCTCGCCGGCCTGTTCATCGCCCCCGTCCCGGCGTCCGCCGCCCCGGAGTGCGCTTCCGGGTGGGGTTCGATACCCAAGGTGAGCCGAGCTCGGACGCTCGCACCGCTGACCGCGGTCCGCGCCGGACAGCACGCTTGCTTCGACCGCGTGGTGCTCGACATCGGCGGGCAGGTGACCGGCTATCACGTCGGCTACGTCGAGCGAGTGGTCATGGACGGCTCCGGCGCACCCGTCCCGCTGCGCGGCGAGGCGTTCCTGAGCATCGCCGTCTACGCCCCCGCCTACGACGACGCGTTCCACCCCACCTACACCCCCGCGAACCGGGCGGAGCTCGCCGACGTACGCGACTATCGGACCTTCCGCCAGGTGGCCTGGGCCGGTTCCTTCGAAGGACAGACCACCGTCGGCCTCGGCACCCGCGCGCGACTGCCGTTCCAGGTGTCCACCCTCGACGGACCGGGCAGCGGATCGCGCGTCGTGATCGACGTCGCGCACTCCTGGTGACCCCGCGCCGCGCGGCTCGGCAACAATGTGGGGATGAGCGGCGTTGAGCGTAATGTGACCGATCCCTATCTCTGGCTGGAAGAAGTGACCGGCGAGCGCGCTCTGGACTGGGCTCGCGAGCACAACACGGTCGTGCACGCCCGGTTCGCCGACTCCGATCGCTTCCGCGACCTGGAGCGGCGCATCCTCGACATGCTCGACACCGACACCAAGATCGCCTACCCGACCCGCCGCGGCCCCTGGCTCTACAACTTCTGGCGCGACGCCGAGCACCCGCGCGGCCTCTGGCGGCGCACCACGTTCGCCGAGTACGCCGAGGACGCGCCGGCCTGGGACGTGCTGATCGACCTGGACGCGGTGGCCGCCGACGAGAACGAGAACTGGGTGTGGGGCGGGGCGACGGTGTTGCGCCCGGAACAGTCCCGCGCCTTGATCAGCCTGTCGCGCGGCGGCGCGGACGCGAAGGTGGTCCGCGAGTTCGACCTGGAACGCAGGGTGTTCCTCGATCCGGCCGATGGCGGGTTCTTCCTGCCCGAAGCGAAGTCCGAGATCCGCTGGATCGACATCGACTCGGTGTACGTGGGCACCGACTTCGGCCCGGGCTCCCTGACCGACTCGGGTTATCCGCGGATCGCGAAACGCTGGCGGCGCGGCACCGCGCTGGCGGAGGCGACCACCGTCTTCGAGGGTGAGAGCGGCGATGTCGCGGTCTCCGCGGGCTACGACCGCACGCCCGGTTACGAACGGCACTACGTCGGCCGCGCCACCGACTTCTTCAACGAAGAGGTGTATCTGCTGGACGGCGACGGCGCCCTGCGGCACCTCGACATCCCCAGCGACGCCGGCGAGTCCTGGTACAAGGACTGGCTGCTGGTGCGGCTGAAGTCGCCGTGGGAGGTCGGCGGCACCAGTTATCCCGCCGGCGCGCTGCTGGCCACCGACTTCGAGAAGTTCCTCTCCGGCGCACGGGAATTCGAGGTCATCTTCGCCCCGGACGCGCACACCTCGCTGCACGGCTACGGCTGGACCGAGAACCACCTGTTGCTGGTCACGCTCGAGGATGTGCAGACCAAGCTCCAGGTACTGACGCCGGGATCGGACGGCTGGCGCCGCGAGCCGCTGGCCGACACCCCGCCGATGGCCACCACCAGCGTGCTGAATCTCGACCCGTTGGACAGCGGCGACGAGTTCATGCTCAACACCAGCGGCTTCACCACCCCGGCGACGCTGCTGGCCGGCGCGGTCGGCGGGCGCACCGAACGGCTCAAACAGGAGCCCGGATTCTTCGACGCCGACGGGGTGGAGACCGAGCAGTTCTTCGCCACGTCCGACGACGGGACGCGAGTGCCCTACTTCGTGATCCGCCATCGGGACCGGAAGGACGCGCCCGGGCCGACGGTGATGTCCGGCTACGGCGGTTTCGAAGTGTCGCGCACCCCCGCCTACAGCGGCGCGTCGGGCATGGGTTGGCTGGAACGCGGCGGGACCTGGGTGATGACGAACATCCGCGGCGGCGGCGAGTACGGGCCGCAGTGGCACACCTCGGTGCAGAAAGCCAACCGGCACAAGGTGTACGAGGACTTCTCCTCGATCGCGAAAGACCTCGTCGCACGCGGTATCACCACGGCGGACCAGCTCGGCGCGGTAGGCGGCAGCAACGGCGGCCTGCTCATGGGCGTGATGCTGACCCGCTACCCCGAATTGTTCGGCGCGATCGTCTGCCAGGTGCCGCTGCTGGACATGAAGCGCTACCACCTGCTGCTCGCGGGCGCCTCCTGGATGGCCGAGTACGGCGACCCCGACAAGCCGGAGGAATGGGAGTACATCGGCAAGTACTCGCCCTACCAGAACGCCCGCGCCGACCGACCCTACCCGCCGATCCTGCTCACCACCTCGACCAGGGACGACCGGGTGCACCCCGGCCACGCCCGCAAGATGGCCGCGCTGCTCGCGGAGCAGGGCCACCAGTTCTGGTACCACGAGAACATCGAAGGCGGCCACGGCGGCGCCGCCGACAACAAGCAGTCGGCCTTCCAGGCGGCACTGATCTACGAGTTCTTCACCCAGATGCTGATCGAACGACGCTCCTGACCGATCCCCGCGGCCGTGCGCAGTCCGTCCTCGATCCGCGCACGGCTGTGGCGGAGTCACGCTCAACGGTCGCGCAACCACTTCTCGATCTGGTCGACGGTGCTGGTGTACTGCCGGATCCAGCCGTTGTGGCCCAGCGGTTCCGGCTGGCGCCAGCGCGTCACCTCCGCGTTCGGCAACTTCTCCAGCAGGTGCTCGGCGGAGCTGGGCGGGGTGAGGTCGTCGCCGGTCATCGTGATGGACAGCACCGGGAGTTTCAGCCGCGCGATGCGCTCCTCGTAGTCGATGTCCGCGCCGACCGGAACGAACCGGCCGGTGCGCGCCAGCCGGGCCCAGTCGGAGATCAACACCTTGGACTGGCGGCCGAAACCCATCGACACCCGGTCGCCGGGCCAGAAGCCGGCCAGGTTGGCGGTCAGCGAGATCGCCGCGGTGCCGACCAGCATGCCCGGCCCCGAAAGTCCCCGGTAACCACGGTAATACGGGGTGCCGGAGGCGACCAGGATCAGCCCGCCGAGCCGGCCACGGACGCGCGCGGCGTACATGACGCCGAGCTGGCCGCCCATGCTGTGCCCGAGCAGGTACGGCGTGCTGTCCGGGAACTGCTCGCGAACCACCTCGAAGATCGCCGGGAAGTCCACCGAGACCAGCTCGTGGTAGCCGAAGGTACTGGCGGAGCTGGGCTTCGGCCTGCTGTCGCCGTTGCCGCGCAGCTCACCGACGGCCACGTCGAACCCGCGCGCGGCCAGACCCGAGGCGAACAGTTCGTAGTAACCCCCCGGAACGCCGAGCCCGGGCACGATCACCAGGACCGGCCGCGGCGCGTCCGGACTGACCGCGTGCCGGTGCGGACCCCCGGCGGGGAGCAAGCGCACCGGAACCGTGGTGCCGTCCGGCATCTGGATCGGAACTGTTTGCATCCCCGCACGTTACCGCGCTGGTCGTGCTCGGTGCCGCAGGCCGGACGCTAGGCGCGGACCGCGCCCATGATCACTCTTCTGAGCACCCGGATCACGTCGTCCAGCGGCGGGCGCGGATCCGCACCGCTCCACGAGTCGACCACGTAGTTGACGCCGCCGATGATGGCGAGCATCCGCATCTCGTAGTCGCCCGCGGGTATCTCGCCGTGCAGGGCGGCGTCTTCGGCGGCGCCGGCCAGCAGTGACCCCCACTCCCGGCGCACCGCGAGGCGGAACTTTTCCACCTTCGGTCCCGCGCCGACCACTTCCACCAGGGCGACGCGCGCCTTGCGCGGATCGGAACCGATGGATTCGACGTAGGCGCGCACGGCGGCGTCGATGACCTCCAGCGCCTTCGCGCCGGACCTCGCGTCCAACGCCTTCTTCACGGCGTCCCGCGACTCCCGGTCGATCTGCTCGTACAGTTCTAGGAGCAGGGACTCGCGACCGGTGAACTCCTCGTAGAACTGTCGGGAGGAGAGTCCAGCGTCCTTGCATATGGCGCCGACCGAACTGTTGGCGTAGCCGTCCCGCGCGAAGACCGTCAGGCCTGACTCCAGAAAACGCGCACGCCGCTGACGTTGCCGGTCCTCCACGGGTTGCCCGGCATACATTCGACCCGTATTCGCATCCTGTGACATTGGGCCAGACAATACAGAAGGGCCCGAACTCATCGTCATCGATCGGGCCCTTCGTTACAACCCTCGGCCGGCTACGAGTTAGCCGAAAGTTGTCTGAGCAGTTGACTCCTCATCAAATGGTCGCCGGACAGAAGCCCGGCGACCATAGTAGCTTGCGCATTTTCCACGGATCGAGCATTCGGAAACTCCGATCTGGCCGTAGGAGATTCTCTGTCACTGGCTATTTGCCGGAACAGACGATACCTAGCGGCGCCGCGCTTGCGGGCAATTTTAGAGGGAAACTGTAGAATTTTTTGTTTCATTCCGATTCGTCGGGTACGGCGGTTTCGCCCAATCCCCCGGAACCGGACAGCAATTCCGGCAGATCGACCACGGAATCGATGACGTGATCGGGCGCGCGATCGGACGACGCGAGCACACCGGGCCGGAATTTGCCGGTGCGCACCAGGACGCCGGTCAGCCCGACGTCCTGCGCCGCAAGCACATCCGAATACAGGTCGTCACCGATCATCACGACCTCCGCCGGCTCCAGCCGCATCAGCGCGACGGCGGTCCGGAAACCGGGAGCCGCGGGCTTGCCCACCACCTCGATGCGGGCGTTGCCCGCCGCCTCCAGGCCGGGCAGATACGCGCCGGCGTCGATGCGCAACCCGTCCGCGGTCGCCCAGGTCAGCCCGCTGTGCATGGCGACGACGGGCACGCCGTCCAGCATCAGTTCCGCCACTCGGCTCAGCGCCGCATGGGTGAATTCCGGTCCCGCGCCGCCGATCACGACCACATCCGGATGCCCCTCGTCGAGCTGGAGACCGGCGAGGTCGGCTTCGATATCGCCGTGGTTGAGCACCCAGACTGCGGCGTCCGGATATCGCCCGCGTACGAATTCCGCGGTGAGCCGTGCGGCGGTGACGATCTCGGAGGGCTCGACCTCGATACCGGTGCCGCACAGGCGTTCCGCGATCTCGGCGCAGGTACGCGAGGTGGTGTTGGTCAGGAACGCCCGACGCAGTCCGTTCTCCCGGATCCGGCGCACCGCGGCGGCGGCGCCCGCGATCTCCCGCCAGGAGGTCACCAGGACGCCGTCGATGTCGTAGAGCACACCTCGGATCCGATCGCGCTCAGGCATGGCTTCAGCGTACGACCGACGGGCGGACCCAGCAGGCCGACCTTAAGGTGTTGCCATGGGGAAGGCGCTGCTCTATGGTCTCGGCACGGCGGTACCGCTGATCCTGGGCGCCGCCATCGGATCGCGGTGGCGACTCCCCAAGGCGGTACTCGCTTCCCTGATGGCCTTCGGCGCGGGCACGATGATCGCGGCGGTGTCCAGTGAGCTGTTCGAGCCGGCCTTCCGCCAGAACGCGACGATCGCCGCGATCGCGCTGTTCGCGGGCGCGGGGGTTTACGTGGTGGCCAACCATCTCATCGAGAACAAGCTCGGCCCGCGCGCGCTCGGCTGGGCGCTGATGCTCGGCGCGGTGCTGGACGGCGTCCCGGAGAACACGGCGCTCGGCGTCACACTGGCCGATGGCGGCGGACTCGTCCTGCTGGTGGCGGTGGCCGTGGGCAACGTGCCAGAGGCGATCAGCGGAGCCGCGCTGATGTGCGACCAGCACGGCGTGGCACGCCACCACACCCTGCGGCTGTGGACGGCGACCGGCGCGGTGCTCGTTCTGGTCACGGTGCTCGGTAACGCGTTGTCGGACATCCTGTCCCAGACCCATATCGGGGCAGTGCAAGCGTTCGCGGGCGGCGCCACGATCGCGGTCCTGGCCGACTCGCTGATGCCGGAGGCCTACCGCGAAGGCGGCTGGTGGGTCGGAATGGCCACGGCTGCGGGGTTTCTCGTGGCCTTCATCCTGCGCTGACACCGCACGCGACGGCGGTTGTCAGCGCCGCATCTAACTGTATCTCACCCTCATTCCATGATGCTTCGACAATCATCGAATGATCTCCACCGATCGCTACTACCGCTCGCCGTGGGTACGTTCGTCCTCGGCACCGACGGCTTCGTGCTCAGCGGACTGCTTCCGCTGATTGGTGCCGACCTGCACGTTTCCGTATCCACCGCCGGTCAGCTGACCACGATGTTCGCCTGGACCTACGCCATCGCCGCACCGCTGATCGCCGCGGCGACCGGCTCCTGGGATCGCCGCGTGCTCCTCGGCGGCGGCGCCGCGCTCTTCGTGGTCGGCATGATCGGGCAGGCCGCCGGGGATAGCTTCGCGGTCATGGCCGCGGCACGCGTCGTGGCGGCCATCGGGGCGGCGGCCTTCCAAGCCAACGCGGCGTTGGCGAATTCCTCGGCAAGGGCGCGTTCGGCGCGGGGCGTCGCGCAGCACCGCCACGCCCTTGCCGATCACCGTGGTCTGCGGGACAGTCTCGTGCCACGGGTGACCGCAGTGCGACCGCTCGTCGGTGGCGAACCCGCCGCCGGATCAGCGGGGCGCACCATCATCACCGTGCCCCGCCTCCGGTGGCTAAGCGGCAGGGCCGGGGCGGATCGAATCCAATCGGTCGGCGCAGCGAGTGAGCAACTTCAGCAAGGTGGCTCGCTCGGCGTCGGTGAATTCCTCGGCCAGGGCGCGTTCGACGCGCACGGCCCGGGTATCCGCGTCGCGCATGACCGTCACGCCCTTGTCGGTCAAGGTTGTCTCGAGGACGTTCTTGTGCCACGGGTGCGGGGTGCGCTCGATGAGCCCGCGGTCCTGCAGATTGCCCAGCACGGTGTTCATCGAGGGCGGGGTGACGCCGCAGAGCCGGGCCAGGGCGGCGGCCGAGATGCCGGGATTCTCGGCGAGGAACAGTAGTGCGGCGTACTGGGGCACGGTGACGCCCGCCGGTTTCAACGCGGCGTTCTTGGCCGTGTTCAGGGACTGCTCGGCACGTTTCAGATACGAGCCGATCCGTTCGGCGGCGGGCATGGACGTCATATGCGCATGGTATCCGCACATCCTCTCGTTTCAGCCTTGACGGATATTAGAGTTCTAACTTAGATTCGTGCCAGTTGCTCAATGTGAGCATGTTTCCATGAACGATCTCTAAGAGGTGTCCGATGCCCCACGCCCTACCCCTGCGCCTGTTGTCGAGCCTCGCGGCAGGCACCGCTTGCCTGACGCTCGTCTCCTGCGGCACGAGCGACGCGCCGAGCACCGCCGTCCACACCGCCTACGAGCTGCCTGGCGACCGCGCCTATCCCGAAGGCATCGCGGTGGACGCTCGGACGGGAGACAGCTACGTCGGCTCCTACGCCACCGGCGCCGTCTATCGCGCGACGCCGAACACGCACCGAGCCGAGGTCTTCCTGCCCGAAGGCGCCAACAACCACAAGACCGCCAATGGCTTGAAAGTCGATGCGGCCGGACGATTGTGGGTGACCGACTCGACCACCGGCGTCGCGGTCTACGACATCGCTACCCGCGCCCTGCTCGCCGACTTCACCGTGCCCGGCAGCGACGCCCACTTCGTGAACGATCTCGCCATCACCCCGGACGGCACGGCGTACCTGACCGACACCATAAGGGCGCTCGTCTATCGCGTGACACCGGACCAACTGGCCGCCGCCAGGGCACAAGGCGGGCGCGCCGAACTGACCCCGCAGTTCGACCTGCACTCCGTGCTGCCGCCGATCGAGCCCGGCGGCTTCAGCCTCAACGGCATCGTCGCCGACCCGGAAGGCCGCTACCTGCTCACTGTCGACATGCCGCGCGGCGACTTGTACCGCATCGCGTTGACGCCGGAGCCGACTCCGATCCGCAAGGTGGCCCTGCGCGGTGGCGATCTGCGTCAGGGCGACGGGTTGGAACTGCGCGACAACACCCTGTGGGCCGCGCACAACACCACCAACACCATCAGCCGCTGGACGCTCTCCGACGACGGCGCCACCGCGACGCTCGCCCAACAGCGCACCGACCAGGCCCTCTCCATCCCCACGACCCTCGCCCGCGCCGGTGACCGAACCCTGATCGTCTCCTCCCAATTCGACAAGGGCGGCCCGATGGCGCCCGGCACGCCGAAGACGCCGTTCGCCGTCGTCACGCTCGACGGATTCTGACGCAGGAACGCCGATCCCGGCCAGCGCCACCGCAGGCGGCTGGTGGTGCAGGTCCGGATTCGATCAGCTCAAATCTTGACGTTGGCCCACTTCGCGAACCGGGCCAGGGTGTCGGTACCCCGGCGCGCGTGGGCGAGCACGCGGACGGTCTCGTGCACCTGAGGGTGGTTACGGGTCAACTCCGGTGCGATCTTGCGCGCCCGCTCGAGGCTGGACAGCGCGCGGGCCTTGTCGCCGTGCAGCAACCACGCCCGCGACACATCGATCCAGTGATGCCCGGCACGAGACGGCGCCACCGATGCGGGCAGACGGATCCGCTCGGCGCGGGCCACAGCGGTCGTGCCGTCGGACAGTTCGACCGGTACCGCAACGGAGTGGATCGCCACGTTCGGCAGCTGGAATTGCGTGCCGTAGTCCCCGGCAAGCTCCGACGTGACCACTTCGCCGATCTTGCGCGCTTCCCGCAAGTGCGAGTTCGCGGTGTCGCCGTCGAGCGCGCGGGCCGACAGGATTGATCCACGCAGGTGCAACGCGCCCCGGACGGCGAGAAGGTCAGGTGTCGTGGGCAACTGGTCGCTGGCGGAGTGGGCGCGGTCGACAACCCCGAGTCCGCTCGCGTACGCGCCGGAGTACAGCAGGATCAACGCACGGTGATACTCGGCCGCGATCGGCCACACCGGGTCGCCGCTGCGTTCCGCTGCCCACACGCAACGCTCGGACGCCAGTCCGGCGAGGTCGAGGTACCCGTACCTGTAGGCAAACGACGATGCCCTGTTATAGGCGTAGGCAAGCGTCGAATAAGCCTTCTCGAGGTGATATCCGGGGGCCGCGTCGGCAGCGAGGATACGTGCAGACCGTGAATCACGTCGGGTAGTTCGGCCGTGAGGTCGGAGTACTGAGCCCGGCGCATACCCTCCCGCACCCGATTCAGAGCCGCCGCTATTTTCTCCAAAGACGTTGGCCTAGTGAGCGGTTCGTCAGTGAATGCCAGTATCCGACGACGCAGTTCCCGGATGGTCGCGTGCGCGGTGGAGTCGGCAGGCTGCGGGGAGTAGGGCTGCCCGGTCAGATCCTCGACATTCACACCCAGCGCGCGAGCCACCGCGGCGATGAACGCGGGCGAGGCCGGGCGGTCGCCCTGCTCGACCTTGCGTAGCAGTGACAGCGACACGTTCGCCTTGTGCGCGAGCTGGGTTTGGGTGAGCCGCGCGAGCTTACGCGCTCGGGCGGTCCGTTCCCCGACCCCCATCTCATCCATCCCTCAACGCTGCCACATCTTGTGGCAGTTCGCAGCAGTCCACACAGAACACACTTCCCATAGCCCCGCCGTCGGGTCGAGCGCCGAACTCCCCGGCGGCGGGCGCCCAACAACCGAACACGCATAGGGGGTAGCACCGGATGCCCGCAGTCACCATCTTGATGGTCGTCGCCGCGCTCGGCGCTCTCGCGATCACCGTCTGTCTACTGCCCAGCTCGGACGCCGGGCCCGTGTCGTTCCACAGCGCTGTCGGAATGTCCACCACAGAGGAAGCACACCAGGTATGGCAGGACCACGCCGAATGCGTCATGGCACTCTGCCCGGCCAAGGCTGCCGCGTACTGGGCGCTGGTCGACGACGGCAAGATCGTCCCCGACGCCCGGGTCACCCGATGACCACCCTCGGCGACGCCGAGATGTGGCGGCACTTGCTCGGAAACGGGGCCGATCATGGCGAGTGACGAAACCCCGGAACTGCCGGTGCGGGTCCCGTTCGTCGGGCCGTCGGAGGACTATCCCGGCCCGCCGCGGGAAACGGTGGAAATGTTCGCCGAAGCCATTCGCGAATGGGCCGGACCAGACATGATCGGCTACCGCGAGTCCTTCCTCGACGGGCACGTCTACCTCGTCGGCGACGACGGACACTCCTACACGCTGGAGGAATACGCCGACCGCCGCGAGGAACGTGCGATCGAGCATGCGCGCGATTCGCACGACTGAACGATAAACCGGTGCACTCGACACCTACCCTGGTCAACCGTGTGACCGGAGCGATAGCCAAGACCGTCCAGCCCACCGTGATCGTGAGTGAGGGGCGGGATAGTAATCACTGCCGCCCTTGCCCGATGTGGGGCCGAGAGCTAACGTTCTCGACGTCCTCGCCCAAGGCGCACTGGCTCCGGATGAATGCGCCCACGTGGAGAGGGTGGCAGCCCGTTCAAGCCGGGCCGAGTCCGAGGGGAGTCACGCGACGTGGCTCCCCTAAGCCCCGATCTACCTGCGGGTTGGTGTCCGTCGGTGCGTCAGAGACTGTCAATTCAACGGCAGGTGTAAGCAGATCTATCTCGTCGACCGCGCCACCGGAGCGATAGCCAAGACGGTTCAGCCCACTGTGATCGTGAACGACGAAGGCAAGGTCATCACCGCCTACCCTGGAGGAGCCTGTGGTGGAAAAGCCTGAGCCCAGCTTGGACGAACTCACCGATTCGGTGATTCGTGCCGGTACCGAGTGGGGATACCAGGTCAGCCACGACGACGCCGGTCGGTTGCAGCTCACATCTACCGGCGAATCGCCGGTGGTTCCCCCGCTGAAATTCAGGTTCACCGACGAGGAACTCCGCGACTACTACTTGCGCCTCGCAGCGAAGGCCGGAACACCCAGTGGCGAGAGCACGCCGTGGAAGACATGGATGGTTTTGATGTCGACTCATCTCGATGAAGCCGTCTACAAGGCCGGTGTACTGAACCGGCCCTGCGTGATCACGATCGGCGAGACCGGTTTCTGGCCTGTGCCAAGGTAAGTCGGCAATTCACCGCCGCAGGACCGGGTGCTCTATGGGCGGCATCTCGAGTCGACTGTCGTCACCCTCGACGGCATCCGACCCCGGAACGCCGGAAGCCGGCCCACCTCGCGGTGGACCGGCTTCCGGTTCGAAATGCGTTGCCCAGGGGCAGGACTCAGAAGTCCATGCCGCCCATGCCACCGGTCGGGTCGCCGGCGGGAGCGGCGGCCTTCTCCGGCTTGTCGGCGACGACGGCCTCCGTGGTCAGGAACAGAGCCGCGATCGAGGCCGCGTTCTGCAGCGCCGAGCGGGTGACCTTGACCGGGTCGGCGACACCGGCGGCCAGCAGGTCCTCGTACTCGCCCGAGTCGGCGTTCAGGCCGTGACCCGCGGGCAGGTTGGACACCTTCTCGGCGACCACGCCGGGCTCGAGGCCCGCGTTGAACGCGATCTGCTTCAGCGGAGCCGACAGCGCGACCTTCACGATGTTCGCGCCGGTGGCCTCGTCACCGGTGAGCTTCAGCTCGTCCAGCGCCGGAGCCGACTGCAGCAGGGCCACGCCACCACCGGCGACGATGCCCTCCTCGACGGCCGCCTTCGCGTTACGGACGGCGTCCTCGATGCGGTGCTTGCGCTCCTTGAGCTCCACCTCGGTGGCCGCGCCCGCCTTGATCACCGCGACACCGCCGGCCAGCTTGGCCAGACGCTCCTGCAGCTTCTCCCGGTCGTAGTCCGAGTCGGAGTTCTCGATCTCGGTACGGATCTGCGCGACCCGGCCCTTGATCGCCTCCGCGTCGCCCGCGCCCTCGACGATGGTGGTCTCGTCCTTGGTGACGACGACCTTGCGCGCCTGGCCGAGCAGCTCGACGCCCGCGGTCTCCAGCGAGAGGCCGACCTCTTCGCTGATGACCTCGCCACCGGTCAGGATGGCGATGTCGGCCAGCTGAGCCTTGCGACGGTCACCGAAGCCGGGAGCCTTGACGGCGACCGACTTGAAGGTGCCGCGGATCTTGTTGACCACCAGGGTGGACAGGGCCTCGCCCTCGACGTCCTCGGCGATGATCAGCAGCGGCTTGCCCGCCTGGATGACCTTCTCCAGCAGCGGCAGCAGGTCCTTGACGGTGGAGACCTTCGAGCCGACCAGCAGGATGTACGGGTCCTCGAGGACCGCTTCCTGACGCTCCGGGTCGGTGACGAAGTAGCCGGAGATGTAGCCCTTGTCGAAGCGCATGCCCTCGGTGAGCTCCAGCTGGAGGCCGAAGGTGTTGCTCTCCTCGACGGTGATGACGCCTTCCTTGCCGACCTTGTCCATGGCCTCGGCGATCAGCTCACCGATGGACGCGTCGCCGGCCGAGATACCGGCGGTGGCGGCGATCTGCTCCTTGGTCTCGACCTCCTTGGCGGTGTCGAGCAGCTTGGCGGTGACGGCCTCGACGGCCTTCTCGATGCCGCGCTTCAGGCCCAGCGGGTTCGCGCCGGCCGCGACATTGCGCAGGCCCTCGCGCACCAGCGCCTGGGCGAGCACGGTCGCGGTGGTGGTGCCGTCGCCCGCGACGTCGTCGGTCTTCTTAGCGACTTCCTTGACCAGCTCGGCGCCGATCTTCTCGTACGGGTCCTCCAGCTCGATCTCCTTGGCGATGGACACACCATCGTTGGTGATCGTGGGGGCGCCCCACTTCTTCTCCAGGACAACGTTGCGACCCTTGGGGCCCAGCGTCACCTTGACCGCGTCGGCGAGGCTGTTCAGACCCCGCTCGAGGCCGCGGCGGGCCTCTTCGTCATACGCAATTGTCTTGGCCATGGCGTTGTTGAGATCCTCCATGTGTATGGCTGACACACAGGACGACCGCCGGTTGGGTCGCCCCAGTTACGCTGGCCAGGTTCGGTGCCCGCGACGGACGACCGAGGGTGTCTACGGAACCCGGTCTCACCGTCCCGACCTGGCACTCACAGGTCGAGAGTGCCAAGAGCATTTTTAGCACTCAGGGGGGTCGAGTGCAAGGTCCGCGCCGGTCCTAGCGGTCGTCGAAGCGGAACAGCAGCGCGATGATGGCGTCGTTGCGGCGCTGCTCCTGGGTGCGCGGCTCGCCGTACTCGTTGACGAGTTCGGCGTCGCGCAGCAGCAGCTCCGCTTCCACCCGCATGATGGCGCGAATGAACGGAGGGGCGACGTCGGGCGGCAGGTCGCCGTTCACCACGGTGCCGCCGTCCGGCTGGGACTCGGTGGACACATACGGAAGAGCGCGCAGCAGATCTGCGCGCCGCTCCCCTGCTATTAGGTCGGAATCCGTGTCATCCGCCATTGCTATAGCTTAGCCGCCAGGGGTTCACGTCTCGAGCCGGACGATTCGCGTCGCCCCGCGCTGACGAGAAAAGCACTGGTCACCACCCCCGTTCCGCGGAGTCGGGGACCTCGACACCGCGCCGGGGCGACCGTGGCGGCGTAGATTCCGGGTGGACCATGATCAACCTCATCCCGGAAGGGGACACGGGTGGACGACCTGCCGTTCGATTCGCTCTACCGGCACGGCTTCGCCCGGGTGGCGGTCGCGGTGCCCCGGGTCCGGGTGGCCGACCCCGCCTACAACGTGGAACAGACCGTGGAGCTCGCCGCGCAGGCCGCGGCGGCCGGTGCGGTGCTGACGGTGTTCCCCGAGCTGGGATTGTCCTCCTACACCGCCGACGATCTGTTCCACCAGGACGCGCTGGACCTGGCGGTGGAGGCTTCGCTCGCCCGGGTGGTCGCGGCGAGCACGGACATCGACACGGTGCTCGTGGTGGGCGCGCCGGTGCGGGTTCAGCACCGGTTGTTCAACTGCGCGATCGTGATCTGCCGGGGCATCGTGCTCGGCGTGGCGCCGAAGAGCTACCTGCCGAACTATCGGGAGTTCTACGAGAAGCGCCAGTTCGCGGCGGCGCGAGAGGCGCTGGAGGATCACGTCACCATCGCCGGGCATCGGGCGCCGTTCGGATCCGACCTGCTGTTTCGCGCGAGCAATCTGGAGGACTTCGTCTTCCACCTGGAGATCTGCGAGGACGGTTGGGTCCCGCTGCCGCCCAGCGGCTTCGCCGCACTGGCGGGGGCGACCGTGCTGGTCAACCTGTCCGCGAGCAACATCGTGATCGGCAAGGCGGACTACCGGCGCTCGCTGTGCACCTCCCATTCGGCGCGCTATCTCGCGGCGTACCTGTATTCCGCCGCGGGGACCGGCGAGTCGACCACCGATCTCGCCTGGGACGGACAGGCCCTGATCTGCGAGAACGGCGACCTGCTCGCGGAGGGCGAGCGGTTCTCCGATCATCCCCAGTTGATCACCGCCGACCTGGACCTGCGCCGGCTGGCCGCCGACCGACTGCGCACCACCAGCTTCGCCGACAATGTGCACGACCATCGCGACCGGCTGGCCACGCTGCGGCACGTCGATGTGCGGCTGCCCGTCCCCGAGGACTCGGTCGCGCTGGAGCGCGAGATCGCGCGCTTCCCCTACGTCCCCGCCGACCCGGCCCGGCGCAACGAGCGCTGCGCCGAGGTGCACCACATCCAGGTGGAGGGCTTGAGCACGCGATTGCGTGCCACCGGCACCGAGCGCGTGGTGATCGGGGTGTCGGGCGGCTTGGATTCCACCCAGGCGCTGATCGTGGCGGCCAAGACGATGGACCGGCTCGGCCTGCCGCGGGAGAACGTCCTCGCCTACACCATGCCCGGCTTCGCGACCAGCACCAGGACCAGAACCGACGCGCACCGTCTGATGGCCGCCCTCGGCGTGACGGCGCACGAGATCGACATCAGCCCGTCGGCCACCCAGATGCTGCGCGACCTCGGCCATCCGGCCGCCGACGGCGCGCCGGTGTACGACATCACCTACGAGAACGTGCAGGCGGGCGAGCGGACCTCGCATCTGTTCCGGCTGGCCAATATGCACGGCGCGCTGGTGATCGGCACCGGCGACCTCAGCGAACTCGCACTGGGCTGGTGCACCTTCGGCGTCGGCGACCACATGGCGCATTACAGCGTGAACGCGTCGGTGCCCAAGACGCTGATCAAGTACCTGATCGCCTGGGCGGTGGACACCGAGCAGTTCGGCACCGAGGCGAACGAGGTGCTGTCCTCCATCCTGCGCACCGAGATCTCGCCCGAACTGATCCCGCACGAGGATTCCTCCGCCCCGGCCCAGAGCTCCGAGGCAACGGTCGGCCCATACGAATTGCAGGACTTCCACCTCTACTACCTGTTGCGCTTCGGCTACCTGCCCAGCCGTATCGCCTACCTGGCCA
The DNA here is from genome assembly GCF_052545135.1 of Nocardia aegles. Lineage (NCBI taxonomy): Bacteria > Bacillati > Actinomycetota > Actinomycetes > Mycobacteriales > Nocardiaceae > Nocardia > Nocardia aegles. Next base: position 202,185 of record NZ_JBQWRI010000005.1, on the reverse strand, counting down.
GACACGCCTGGTCCGATCCCGCGACCGGCCGGTGGCCCGATCTGGTCCCGGCCGACCAGCGCAACTCCTACGAGCTCGCCACGATCAAGTACTGGCTGGGCGAGTTCCTGCGCCGCTTCGTGCAGACCAGCCAGTTCAAGCGCTCGACGCTGCCGAACGCGCCGAAGGTCGGCTCCGGAGGTTCGCTGTCGCCACGCGGCGACTGGCGCGCGCCGAGCGACGCATCGGCGGCGGCTTGGCTGGATGAGCTCGACCGCAACGTGCCGGACGTCTGACCCGTCGCCGCGCCCGACACCCCGGACAGGGCCGGACGCACCCCTGCCTATGGTGACTGCGTGAGTGAGCGAACCGGCTGGGATGCCATCGACGATGCGTTGCGGCCGCTGTACGGCGAAATCGAGCCTTTTCATTGGGCGTCCGACCACCCGTGGTCGCTGGGCGGGCCGGACCCTCTCGACGGGATCAGCGCCTACTCCCGCACCGACCCGGTGCCGCACTGGCACTACATCAGCTACGGGATGACCGAGCTGTACGAGAAGGAGTGGGACAACCCGGCGGAGTCCGGCTGGGGCTTCGAGTTCACCTTCCGGTTGGCGCGCAGGCCCGAGGACACCGAACCGCCCGCGTGGCCGGCGAATTTCATGCAGAACCTCGCCCGCTACGTCTTCCAGTCCGGCAAGTGGTTCGAACCGGGCCACACCATCAAGACCAACGGGCCGATCGCGGCGGACCACGCGGACTGCACCAGTCACGCCGTCTGCTTCGTGACCGATCCGGAACTGGGCGCCATCGACAGCCCGCACGGCCGCGTGCTGTTCTTGCAGATCGTCGGGCTGACCATGCGGGAATACCGTGCGGCGCAAGGCGGTCGGGCCCTGGCACTGCTCGCCGAGCTGGAACCCCGACTACCCCTGTACGTCACCGACATCCACCGCGAACCGTTGGTGCCCGAGCCGAAACCGCAAGCCCGCTGGCCGCGCTGGGGTGGAGGTCTGGCCGGGCGAGGATGAGCAGGCCGCCCGTATCCGCGTGATCGTCCCCGGCCACAGCCGCGGCCGGGGACGATCACGCGAATCATTCAGCATGCACCGAAGTTCACACCGCGATACCGAAGACGCCGGTGGGGACGCTGGCGACCAGAGTGGGGCTGCCGCCGGTGATCGGCGCCGACACCACCCTGAGGTTGCCGCTGTCGGTGATGAACAGGGTGCTACCGGACACGGCGATATCGACCGGGCCCGACAGGCCGGTAGTCACCAGCGGGGTGACGGCTCCGCCGGTATCCGGCACCGAGACCACCCGGTTGGCTCCGAATTCGGCGATGTAGAGGGTGTTGCCGACGTGGGCCAGGCCCATGGGCTGATTCAGGCCGGTTACCACAGGCGTTGCCATGCCACCGGATGCCGGCATCGAATACACCGTGCCCGAGAGGGCAGCATCGCTGGCGTAGACCAGGCCGGCGCCGTAGGTGTAGGGCAGCGGGTTGCTCGTGCCGTCCAGATTCGCGCTGACGGTGACGTTCACCGTGCCCGTTCCCGGCGGAGCGATGGCGGTGATCTGGGTATTGGAGTCGATGGTGAATGTGGTTGCGGTCGTGCCGAACCGTACCGTCAACGGACCGACACCGCTGAACCCGGAGCCGGTGATGATTACGGAGTTTCCACCCGCGGGAGGGCCGAAACTGGGTGTGAGCGAGGTGAGAACAGGTGCCATTGGTCCGCCTCCAAAAACGGAATTGCACTGAAAAGGGGAATATTGCAACGGATTCCGAATCTGCCGGAAAACCGCTACCTCCAGTAACCCACCAGCGCAGGCACTTCGGCAACGAATTCCCACTCCGTTTTTGTCCGTTTTCGTCTGGTTTCGTCCGGTTTCGGCTATGCCTGTTCTGATCGCAGCAACCGACTGCTTTACGACACCCTGTTTGCCGGCCGCAGGGCAGGGAAGGCCGGCTACTGGAGGCGCGAGGGCCCGCCCCGCGAATTCTGGGCGGGCCCTGGCCATCACCGTGGGAATTCGTGGATCACGTGGATCCGGCCCACTCGGTCTGCCCGAAACGGCAATTCACACCGGAATCAGGATTCCTCGATCTTGATGGACGCGAGCAGCTCGCCCAGATGCGTTTCGGCGCTTGCCTTGTCGACGCCGAGATCGCTGAGCAACCCGGTGCCGTTCTCCTGTTCCAGCAAGGCGAGCAGGATGTGCTCGGTGCCGACGTAGTTGTGCCCCAGCCGAAGCGCCTCGCGGAAGGTGAGCTCGAGAACTTTCTTCACCTCCGCGCCGAACGGGATCAGCGCGGGGAGGTCCCCCTCGCTCGGCGGCAGGGACGCGGCCGCGGCGGCGGCGATCACGTCGACGGCCACGCCTTGGTGGACGAGTTCGCGCACCGCGAGACCCTCCGGTTCGGTGAGCAACCCCAGCACGAGATGACCGAGGGTGATTTCCCGGTTGCTCGCGTTGCGGGCTGCCTCTTGCGCCGCCACCACCACCGCGCGCGCCCGCGGCGTGAAGCGGGCGAAGCCCGTGTTCGGGTCCATGGCCGCCGCGGAGCCCGGATCGGGCACCTTGGGGACGAACCGTTTCTGGGCGGCCTGCTTGGTGACGCCCATGCTGGCGCCGATGTCGGTCCACGAAGCACCGGAACGGCGGGCCTGGTCCACGAAGTGGCCGATCAGGTGATCGGCCACTTCACCGAGGTGGTTCCCCGCGACGACGGCGTCGGACAGTTGCTCGAGCACATTGTCGGGGCGGGCTTTCTTGATGCCTTCGATCAGGTCGTCGAGGCGGAATTGTGCGGTCATGCGTCAACCATAGGTTGACGATAGGCCATCGTCAACCGTTAGTTGACGATTGAAATCACGGGCGCGCCGACGAAGCCGCGCCGCGCACGATGCGTTCCTTCACCCAGGCGGCCGTGCGCCCGGTCAGCACCGTTCTGGCCGGTGCGTCGTCGGCGTGCACGACCTGGACGACCCCGTTCCCGCGGCCCAGGCTCAGGCACTGGAGCACATAGCGAAACCGCAGCTCCCGCGGCTCGCGACCACGCATCAGGGCGACGGCGGTGTCCGCCGCGTGCTTGCCGGTCGGCAGCGCCGTGGCACACGCCATCCGCAGATCGCGTCCACCCGGTCCCGCGACCACGGCGGCGTCGCCCGCGGCGAGGATGTCCGGATGCGACACCGAGCGCAAGGCGGCGTCGGTCGACACGCGACCGTCGGAGTCCACCGCCACACCGGAGCGGGCAGCGAGGTCGGGCACCCGGAAACCCGTGGTCCACACCGTCGCCGCGGCCTCGACCAGCGTGCCGTCCGCCAGGCGCGGCCCGTCGGCGGTCACCTCGATCACCTTGGCACCGGACCGGATCTCGACCCCGAGACGCTTCAGCGTCCGCGTGATATGCGCCTGCGCCTTCGCCGACAGCCAGGCGCCCGGCTCCTCCGACCCGAGCAGCACCACCCGGAGGCCCGGGTGCGATTCGGCCAGTTCCGCTGCCAGCTCGATGCCGGTCGCCCCGGCGCCGACGACTGCCACCGGCCCGCCCGCCACGGCCAGGTCGCGCACGTCTTCCTGGGTGGCGATCGAATAGGCGTGTTCGGCGACGCCGGGCACGCTGTCGAAATCGGCGACGCTACCGAGCGCGTAGATCAAGGTGTCGTAGTCGAGGGCGGGCGCCGCGTCGAGCACCACCCGCCGCGCGACCGTGTCGATTTCCGTCGCCAGCGCGCGCACGAAACCGATTCCCTTGCTCTCCAACGCTTCTCGCAGATCCCATGCCGGGATCTGCTGCCCGGCCGCCTGCTGATGCAGTCGTATGCGCTCGACGAACGACGCGTGGGCGTCCACCACGGTGATCCGGGCGTCCCCCGCCGCGCGAGCGAGCCTGCGGGCCGCCGCCAGTCCCGCGTACCCCGCGCCGAGAACGACGATCCGATGCTGTCCGGTCATGCTGAGGCTCCTTTCGATCGGCCATCACTCCTCAGACCGGACAGCAGCCCGATTCCTGACAGACCGGCGGCGTGAAGCGCGTCACATGCGACGGCGACGCCGGTCCGGCAAGGTGCTCACCGCGTCATCGGACCCGCTCGCCCGGGCGAGATAGGCCAGCTTGTCCGGATTCACGATCAACCGCAGCGCGGTGACCACGCCCTCGGCCGCATCGACGCCGACCACGAGCAGCGGCGCACCGTCCACCCGCGCGACCGCGGCGGGCGCGCCGTTGACCTCCTCCACGACCAGCCGCATGCCCGGCACCTCCCAGCGCATCAGGCCCACGAGGTAGCGCGCCACCTGCGCCGCACCGCGCACGGGCCGCCGCGCCGCGCGCACCTTGCCACCGCCGTCGGCCGTCGCGCTCACGTCGGCGGCGAGCATCCGCTCCAGCGACGCCACGTCGCCGTCGCGCGCCGCCTTCAGGAATCGCTCGATGAGCTCACGGGCATGATCGGGCGCAATTCCGAAGCGGGCGCGGCCTTCGCGCACCCGCAGGCCCGCTCGACGAAAGATCTGCTGCGAATTGGTCTCGGTGATGTCGAGCATGTCCGCGATCTCGCGGTGCGCGTATCCGAATGCCTCGCGCAGCACGAAAACGGCGCGTTCGATCGGGGTCAGCCGCTCCAGCGCGGTGAGCAGCGCGAGCGAGACCTGTTCGCGCTCCTCGACGGTCTCCAGCGGGCCGAGCTCGCCGCGCGCGGTCGGCACCGGCTCGGGCAGCCACGGCCCGACATAGCTCTCCCGCCGGGCCCGCGCCGAAACCAGCCAGGTACGACAGAGATTCACCAGCGCGGTGGTCAACCATGCCTCGGCGGAGCGGATACTGCCGCGGTCGGCCCCATCCCAGCGCAGATAGGTTTCCTGCACCGCGTCCTCGGCCTCGCCCGCCGAGCCGAGCATCCGATAGGCGAGCGCGAACAGCCGCGGGCGATGCCCCTCGAATTCCCGCAAGCACGCCAGCCTCTCCGCGTCCTCCGGCCGTACCGGCTTGCTTCCAGGTCCTGCGTTCAGTGCCGCTGCTGGTTTGGGCGTGCCCGACGAGTTACCCATGTACTCACGAAACCAGTTGTCGCCCGAAAGAGCTACGAAAGGCCCGCGCTCGGCGGCTGACCACCGTTCTGACGTTGCTTCGCCCCAGGTCTGCGCAGCCGCAGACGAGCCGAGCCGCGGATCGCTGGACGGGGGATGACCGGGCGACGGATGGCGGGCAGCCTCCGGTCCGCCCGTCGTTGCGCACGCCGTTCGGCCGGTTTGTGTGTCCAGGTCTCCGGGCGCGCGGCCACCCAGCGCTGGGAATGCCAGGCGAACGGGATGTGCGCCAGATACAAGGCGACCAGCACCAGCAGTAGCACGATCGGATACGTGACCAGCGCCGCGGCGGCGAGCGCGACCAGCACCAGCAGTCCGGCCGCGGCCTGCGGGGCCACCGACACCGATTTCATGGCCAGCGTCGGGATGGTGCTGACGCACAGCGCGGCCGCGAACACCGTCCACGCCGCGACCTCGTAGAAGCCGACCCACCAGCCGTCGCCGAATTGCACGAACAGGGCCACCGGCACCACCGCGATGAGCGCACCCGCCGGGGCGGGCACACCGACGAAGTACTCCCGCGCCCAATCCGGCCGGGTGTCGTCGTCCATCAGGGTGTTGAACCGGGCCAGGCGCAGCACGATGCTGACCGCGAACAGCAACGCGACGATCCAGCCGACGCTGTTGCTGCTGAGCAGGGTCACATACAGCACCAGGGCGGGCGCGACGCCGAAGGAGATGGCATCCGACAGCGAGTCCAGCTCGGCGCCCATCTTCGTGGTGGCGTCGAGCATCCTGGCCAGCCTGCCGTCGAGGGTGTCCAGCACGGCGGCGGCGCCGATCATGGCCAGCGCGATATCGAGTTTGCCGTCGAGGCCGAATTTCACCGCCGACAGCCCCGCGCACAGCGCCAGGATGGTGACGATGCTCGGCAGCAGGCGGACGCTGCGCCGCCTGCGCCGCTGGGTGGGTACCGCCGCTTCCATCACGCGTCGGCGGACGTGCCGAGCACGGCGAGCACGGTTTCGCCGCCGATGGTGCGCTGGCCCGGCTGCACGAGCAGTTCGGTGCCCGCCGGGAAATAGGTGTCGACCCGCGAGCCGAAGCGGATCAGGCCGTAGGTGTCGCCGATGGTCAGCACGTCACCGACCTGGGCGTCGCAGACGATCCGGCGCGCGAGCAGCCCGGCGATCTGCACCACGACGACCTGTTCGCCCTCCGGCGTCTCCAGCACGATGCTGTTGCGCTCGTTCACCGAACTCGCCTCGGGCAGGTCGGCGGAGCGGAATTCGCCGGGCTGGTGCAGCACGGTGCGCACGACGCCGGAGACGGGAGTGCGCTGCACGTGGACGTCCAGCACGGACAGGAAGATGCTGACCCGCGGCAGCGGAGCTTCGCCGAGACCAAGCTCCGCGGGAGGAGCGGCCGTGTCGACCAAGGCGATCTGGCCGTCGGCGGGGGCGACCACGACACCGCGCCGATTCGGCGGCACACGATGCGGGTGACGGAAGAAGGTGGCACACGCCGCCGCGGCGAACAGTCCGCCGCGCCGCACCCATTTGCGCCTGCCCCCGACCACGGCGACCGCCAAAGGCGCGGCGACGAAGGGAAGCCCGGCGGGATGCAACGGCGGGATCGCGTCGCGGACCAGATCGACGACGTGGCCGATTCCAGTACGTTCAGGCGTGCCGGGCGGGGTGGGACGGCGGGCCACAGGCTCCTCTTTCGTGCTCGATGCAGACGGTTCGCGCCCCTCAACGATAGGTCGGGCGCAAGCGTTCACACCTTACGGGAAAGGAGCCTGTGGCACGCGGCGTCAGGACCTGACTCGGGCGCCCGTGACCAGTCGAACCAGGAACAACAGGATCACCGCGCCACCCAGGCAGGTGAAGAAGCTGAACCACAGGCCGCCGCCCTCGACGTCGACCCCGAACAGCTTCAGCAGGAACCCACCGAGCAGACCGCCGATCACCCCGACGACGATATTGAGCAAGATGCCCTGTTGGGCGTCCGTCTTCATGATCTTGCTCGCGATCCATCCGGCAAGACCGCCGATGATGATCCATCCGATAATCCCGAGACCGAGCATGGTGTCCTCGCATTCAGTTGGGCCACGCCTCGTGCAGCAGTGGCGTGCTTCGACGAGATACCCACCGATTGTCGGAATACGCGCGCCAGACGAGCGACTTCCAAGCTAATATGAGGAAGCCTCATGTCTATTCGCCAAAGGGCAGTGGCTGATGAGGGACCGATATCGATGCTTCGGGGAACCCCCGGCGGCGCCGCCGCAGGTACATAGGAGACGCAGATGGCTGCTCGAATCGCCCAGACCACCGGGGCAGAGCACACGGCGATCCTCGGGCTCGGCGTTTACCGCCCTGCTCGAGTGGTCACCAACGAGGAGGTGGCGGGTCCGATCAACTCCAGCGACGAGTGGATCAGGACCAGATCGGGCATCAGGACCCGGCGGTTCGCCGACGAGTCCGAGACGATCCAGAGCATGAGCGTCGCCGCCGCGCGCGGCGCGCTGGAATCCTCCGGCATCGCGGTCGACCAAGTCGATTGCGTGATCGTTGCTACGTCCACCCACCTGTTGCTGACACCGGCCGCCGCCCCGCGCATCGCCACCGAACTCGGCATGAACGGCGCCGCCGCCTTCGACGTCTCGGCCGGCTGCGCGGGCTTCTGCCACTCGCTCGCGCTGGCGTCGGATCTGGTCCGGGCGGGCACGGCGACGCATGTGCTCGTGATCGGTGTGGAGAAGCTGACGAACACGGTCAACCCGAAGGACCGCTCCACCGCCTTCCTCTTCGCCGACGGCGCGGGCGCGGTGATCGTCGGCCCCTCCGACGAGCCGGGTATCGGCCCCACCGTGTGGGGCTCGGACGGCACCCAGCACCACGCCATCCGGCAGGACAAGGACTGGATGGAGTTCTTCCACGAGATCGACGAGAAGGGCCTGGACGCGGTGCGGCCCTATCTGGTGATGGAGGGCACCGCGGTGTTCCGGTGGGCCGCGCACTCGCTGGAGAAGGTGTGTCGCGACGCGATCGACCGCGCCGGGCTGTCCCCCGAGGATCTGGACGCGATGATCCCGCACCAGGCCAACGGCCGGATCATCGAGATCATGGCCCGGGTGCTGAAGCTGCCCGAGCACTGCGCGCTCGCCAACGACATCGAGGAGGCGGGCAACACCTCGGCCGCCTCGATCCCGCTGGCCATGGAGTCGCTGCTGCGCAAGGGTGAGTCCAAGCCGGGCGACACGGCGCTGCTCATCGCGTTCGGCGCGGGCCTGTCCTACGCGGCTCAGGTCGTCAACCTGCCGAACTGGAAGTGACGCTCCGGCTCGCCGCGGTCGGGTCACTCCGGTCGACCCGCCGCGGCGAGCGTCGCGCACTCAGGCGCCGGCTTCGACCGCCGCCTTGACCTTGCCCAACGTCTCGTTCATGCCGTGCACCAGCGCCTGCTCGAACGGGGCCTCGCCGCCGAGCGCGGCATCGATGGCCTTGCGGGAGAACCAGGTGGTGCCGTTGGGCATGTCGCGCCGCTCGATCAGCCGCGTGCCGGACTCGGTGGGCTCCAAGGTGTAGCTCCACACGGAGCGGTTCTCGGTGACCCGGAAGGCGAACGCCCGGTTCGGCTCGAACCGCACGATGCGGGACGTGGTCGGCCAGAATTTCTTGCCGTCGCGATTGACGTTGATCGTCCAGGTGCCCACCCCGAGCGCGCCGAGCGCCACCATGCGAACGCACTGCGGGCTGAACTCCGGCATCCGCTTCAGATCGGAGACCACCGCCCACACCCGCTCCGGGGGAGCCGAGATGTCGATGCTGGCTTCGAGATTTTTCGGCAACGCTTCCTCCGGGATTCGAGCGACGGACCGACGGCCATCCATCCGAACGCCCATCCGTCCGCACGCGGTGGTACGAGTCGCGCACATTTTAGGCGCGCCGACAGTTCCGTCACAGTTTCACTACTCGCGCACCTGCCGGTGTAATGATCGGCGCACAATAACAGATACATGAAGCACAGACACCGCCTCCAACATTTCGGCGTCCAACGTGAGGTGATCGGCCGTGAAACTGCGCTCGCTGCTCCATCGTCGACCGGCGGACCGCGTTCCGCTACTGCCCGCGATCCAGCCCGAGGACGGGCGAAAGACACACGGCGCGTCGGTATTTCCGCCACGGGGCAGGCGCGGGGCCGCACAGGAAGAACGCCTCGAACGTCTGCTCACTCCGCGTGAGCTCGATCTTGTCCTGCGCCATCGGCTCTGAGCCCTGGGCGAACGCCCACGACAGACCGCGCCGCGAGGCTCCATACTCGTCAGGTGACTTCACCCGCTGCTACGAAACCGGCCATCCTGAGCGTCGATGACGACCCGGGAGTTTCCCGGGCGGTCGTCCGCGACCTGCGCCGCCGTTACGGCGCCGATTACCGGATTCTGCGCGCGGAATCGGGTGCGCAGGCCCTCGACGCGCTGCGGGAGATGAAGCTGCGCGGGCAGCCGGTCGCCGTGTTGATCGCCGACTATCGGATGCCGGGCATGGACGGCATCGAATTCCTGGAGCAGGCGATGGACCTGCACCCGTACGCGCGCCGCGTGCTGTTGACCGCCTACGCCGACACCAACGCCGCGATCGATGCGATCAACGTCGTCGACCTCGACCACTACCTGCTCAAACCGTGGGACCCGCCGGAGGAAAAGCTCTATCCGGTGCTGGATGTGCTGTTGGACGCCTGGCGCGGCAGCGAGCACCGGCCCGTCACCGAGACCAAGGTGGTCGGCAATCGCTGGTCGCCGCGGTCGTCGCAGGTGCGCGAATTCCTGGCCCGCAACCAGCTGCCCTACCGGTGGTACCTGGCCGACGAGCCCGAGGGCGCGCGACTGCTGGAAGCGGCGGGCGCCGACCCCCAGCGCTGTCCGGTGGTGATCACCTCCGCGGGCGAGGCGCTGGTGCAGCCCAGCGACAGTGAACTGGCCCAGAACGTCGGCCTGACCGTCGACCCGGCGGGCGAGTTCTACGACCTGATCGTGGTGGGCGGCGGTCCCGCCGGTCTCGGCGCGGCGGTCTACGGCGCGTCCGAGGGTCTGCGCACCGTGCTCGTGGAGCGGACCGCCACCGGCGGCCAGGCGGGGCAGAGTTCGCGCATCGAGAACTATCTCGGCTTCCCCGACGGCTTGTCCGGCGCGCAACTGGCCGACCGGGCCCGGCGGCAGGCGGCGAAATTCGGCGCCGAGGTGATCACCACACGCGAGGTGGTGGGGCTCGAGGTGAACGGGTCCGCGCGCACCGTGCGGTTCGCCGACGGCGGCACGCTGTGCGCGCACACCGTGATCATCGCGACCGGCGTCGACTACCGCCGCCACCCGGCGCCGGGTGTCGACGACTTCACCGGACGCGGCGTGTACTACGGATCCGCCATGACCGAGGCGTCCGAGTGCGCCGATCACGAGGTCTACATCGTCGGCGGCGCGAACTCCGCGGGCCAGGCCGCGGTGTTCCTGTCCCGCAACGCGCGCACCGTGCATCTGGTGGTTCGGGCGGATTCGCTGGAACGGTCCATGTCGCATTACCTCATCCAGCAGATCGCGCAGATCGCGAACATCGAGGTGCACACCAACACCGAGGTGATCGCCGCCGACGGTGCCGATCACCTCCAGCAGATCGTGCTGCGCGACAACAGGACCGGCGCCGAGGAGAAGGCCGACGCGGAGCGGTTGTTCCTGTTCATCGGGGCCGCGCCGCAGACCGATTGGCTCGACGGCGTCGTCATCCGCGACAGCGCCGGTTACGTACTCGCCGGCCCGGATCTGATGGTCGAGGGCGCGCGTCCCCCGGGCTGGGAGCTGCCGCGGCCACCGCATCATCTCGAGACCAGCGTGCCCGGCGTGTTCGTGGCGGGCGACGTGCACGCCGAGTCGGCCAAGCGCGTCGCGTCCGCCGTCGGCGAAGGCGCCATGGCCGTCATGCTCGTGCACCGCTATCTCGCGTGACCAGGAGGCGCAGATGACTTCGAACCAGACCGCGGACCGCAGCAGCCGTTCGGTGTGCGACCCCGCCGAGCTGCGCGCCCTGTTCCTGTTCGAAAAGCTGGACGACGAACAACTGGAACGGCTGTGCGCCGACGGCCGGATCGAGAACATCGAACCCGGTCTCGTCTTCCGCGAGGGCGAACCGGCCACCTGCTTCTACGTGCTGATGGACGGCGAGGTGGTACTCACCAAGCAGTCCGCGGGCGCGGAGATCGAACTGGTCCGCACCGAGCACCGCGGCGCGTACGCGGGCGCGTGGATGGCCTATATCGGCGACAAGGTCGACCAGACCTACACCCAATCGATGCGGGTGACGCGGCCGTCGCGGTTCTTCGTGCTGGACGCCGACAGCTTCGCCCGGATGATGCACGAGTGGTTCCCGATGGCCGTGCACCTGCTCGAAGGGGCGTTCTTCGGCAACCGCAACGCCAACGCGCGCATCGGCGAGCGCGAGCGGCTGCTGGCGCTCGGTTCGCTGTCGGCGGGCCTCACCCACGAGCTGAACAACCCGGCCGCCGCCGCGGTGCGCGCCACGTCGGGCCTGCGCGAGCGCGTCGCCGGCATGCGGCACAAGCTCGCCATGATGGCGGAGGGCAAGTTCGATCCGTCGTCCTTGGGCTCCTTGGTGCGCCTGCAGGAGGAGGCCGCCGCCCAGGTCGCGAAGGCGCCGGAGCTGACCCCGCTGGAAGCCGCCGATCGCGAGGACGCGCTCGGCGAATGGCTGGAGGAACACGGGATCACCGACGGCTGGAACCTCGCGCCGAACTTCGTGCAGGCCGGGATCGACGCCGACTGGCTGGAGCGGGTGGCCGCCACCCTGGAGGGCGCACCGGAGCAGGTGTTCCAAGGCGCCGTCCGCTGGCTGAACTACACCATCGAGACCGAGCTGCTGATGAACGAGATCGCCGACTCGACGACGCGCATCTCCGCGTTGGTCGGCGCCGCGAAACAGTATTCGCAGATGGACCGGGCGCCGTTCCAGGTGGTCGACATCCACGAACTGCTGGACAGCACCTTGGTGATGCTCAGCCGCAAGATCGGCAACGGCGTGCACGTGGTCAAGGAGTACGACCGGACGCTGCCGCACGTGCCGTGCTACGCGGCCGAACTCAACCAGGTCTGGACGAATCTGATCGACAACGCGGTGTACGCGATGAACGGCGAAGGTACGCTGACCATCCGCACCGGGCAGGAGAACGACTGCGCGGTCGTGGAGATCGGCGACACCGGGCCGGGCATCGCGCCCGAGGCCCGTAACCGCATCTTCGAACCGTTCTTCACCACCAAGCCGATGGGCGAGGGCACCGGCCTGGGGCTGGACATCTCGTTCCGCATCGTGGTCGACAAGCACAACGGCGACATCCGGGTCGACTCGGAGCCGGGCGACACCCGGTTCACCGTCTGGCTGCCGCTGCGCCGCCCCGAGCAGGATCGGAGCGACGCCGTCGCGGGAACCGACACGGAAGGGCAGTCATGACCGAGCAACTCGCGGGCATCGATCCCGCGGTACCGCCGAGTGGACCGGGTTGCGTGGAGTGCGAGCAGCATTCCGGCTGGTGGGTGCATTTGCGCCGGTGCGCCCAGTGCGGACATGTCGGGTGCTGCGACACCTCCCCCGCGCAGCACGCCACCCGGCACGCGCGAAGCACCGGTCACCCGTTCATCCAGAGCTTCGAGCCGGGTGAGGACTGGTACTACAACTTCGAAACCGGAGAGCTGCTCACCGGCGGACCGGAATTGGCGCCACCGCGCAGTCATCCCGCCGATCAAAGCGTGCCCGGCCCGCGCGATCGAGTCCCCGCGGATTGGCGGGCGCACATCCACTGACGCCGCCGGAACCGGTACGCTGCTGCGGACGCCGGGGCCTCCGGCGCCACGATCCACCGGGGAAAGCACGGTATGAAACGAACTTCCGCCATCGTCCTGCTCGTCGGGACGGTGGGTTTCCTGCTGGCAGGCTGCGGCGGAGGGGATGAGTCCACCGACGCGAACGGATTGCGCAAGGGCTCGGCGACCGCGGCCGCCTCGGCCGCCCGCACGACCGCTCCCGGCATCGCGCCGCCGAGCTCCCCGGCGGATACGGGCGCCCCCACCCCGACGAAGCAGCGTGATCCGGCGCTCGGTCCGGCGTCGAGCGCCACCTGCGGCGAGTTCCGCAAGCTCGATACCGACGCGGAGAAAGCCCTGATCGAGCAGATCCTGGCGGAGAACCCGGGCGGCCCGTTCGAGGGCAGCCCGAACGTCGCGCTCGGCACCGCGAAGCTGGTGTGCCTGTCGCCGAGCGTCGCCGACACCTCGGTCGCGGTCGCCGCCGGAATCGTCAAGAAATAGCCGGTCGCTCGTCGTCCGCGGACGCTCCCGCGACGATGGACCGTGACCGATGGCGGTGCCGCGCGGCAGAATGGCACAGTGGCAGAACTGGCACTCACCGCCCGCCTGAACCCTTCGGCCGCCGATGCCCGGCGCGGGGTGGTCCGGCTGCATCCGGAGGCGCTGACCGCACTGGGACTGCGGGAATGGGACGGAATCATGCTGGTCGGCTCCCGGCGCACGGCGGCGGTGGTCGGCGTCGCCCGCCAGGGCACGCCCGCCGGGGTGGCCCTGCTCGACGATGTCACGCTGTCCAACGCCGGTCTGCGTGAGGATGCGACGGTGGTGGTCTCCCCCGCGACCGTCTACGGCGCGAAACAGGTCACGGTGAGCGGTTCGGTGCACGCCACCCGCTCGATTCCGGCCGCTACGCTGCGGCAGGCGCTGCTGGGCAAGGTGGTCACCGTGGGCGACGCGGTCTCCCTGCTGCCGCGCGACCTCGGCCCCGACATCAACTCCACCGCGGCCGCGCAGGCGCTGTCGCGCACCTTCGGCATCGCCTGGACCACAGAGTTGCTCACCGTCACCGGCACCGATCCGCGCGGGCCGGTGAGCGTGCAGCCGAATACCGCGGTCAGCTGGGGAGCGGGCGCGGTCGCCGCGCGGGACGCCGCCGATCTGGCCTGGGCCGGAACCCCGATACCGGTGGGTGAGGCCTCGCGGGCCGCCACCGAAGCCGCCGCGTTCGACACGGCCGCGGGCAACAACGGCGCCACGATGGTCCGGGCCACGGCGGCCGTCGACCTGCAAAGCGTCTCGGTGGAAGTTCTGGCGGGCGGGCGCAGCCAGGCCGCGAAGCTCGAGGAATGGCTCAGCCTGGCGTTGGACGAGCCCGAGCTGTTGCGCACGCTGGGCGCACGACCCAATCTCGGCGTGCTGATCACCGGCCCGGCCGGCGTCGGCAAAGCCACGCTGGCACGCGCGGTCGCGGGATCGCGGCGGCTGGTGGAGCTGGACGGTCCCAGCATCGGCGCGGCCGAGAGCGGTGCGCGGCTGCGCGAGGTCGCCGAGGCGGTGGCCGATATCGGCTGCGGCAAGGGGGGCATCCTGCTGATCACCGACATCGACGCGCTGCTGCCCGCCGACGCCGAACCCGTCGCCACACTCATCCTCGACCAACTGCGCGCCGCGATCGCGGGCCCCTGCGTCGCGTTGGTGGCGACCACGGCGCACCCGGCCGGCATCGATCAACGCCTGCGCGCCCCCGACCTGTGCGATCGCGAACTCGCGCTGCCGCTGCCCACCACCGGCGTGCGCAAGGCGCTGCTGGAGTACCTGCTGCGCCGGGTGCCGACCGCGGCGCTGGACCTCGACGAGATCGCCGCGCGCACGCCCGGATTCGTGGTGTCCGATCTGGCGGCGCTGTGCCGGGAGGCGGCGCTGCGCGCGGCGTCGCGGGCCAGGGAGCACGGCGAGCCGCAACTCACCCAGTCCGACCTGCTCGGCGCGCTCGAGGTCATCCGGCCGCTGTCGCGCTCGGGCATGGAGGAACTCGCCATCGGCAGCCTGAACCTCGACGATGTCGGCGACATGGCGGAAACCAAGCAGGCGCTGACCGAGGCGGTGCTGTGGCCGCTGAAGCACCCGGACTCCTTCGCCCGCCTCGGCATCGAACCACCGCGCGGAGTGCTGCTCTACGGCCCGCCCGGCTGCGGCAAGACCTTCCTGGTGCGCGCGCTGGCCGGCACCGGTCAGCTCAGCGTGCACGCGGTCAAGGGCGCCGAGCTACTGGACCGGTGGGTCGGCTCGTCGGAGCGGGCGGTGCGCGAATTGTTTCAGCGCGCACGTGATTCCGCGCCCTCGCTGATCTTCTTGGACGAGGTGGACGCGCTGGCTCCCCGGCGCGGGCAGAGCGCCGACGCGGGCGTCGGCGACCGAGTGGTCGCGGCCCTGCTCACCGAACTCGACGGCGTCGAGCCGCTGCGCGACGTGGTGGTGCTGGGCGCGACCAACCGGCCGGAGCTGATCGATCCCGCGCTGCTGCGTCCGGGCCGGCTCGAACGGCTGGTGTTCGTGCCGCCACCGGACGCCGCCGCCCGCCGGGAGATCCTGCGCACCGCGAGCCGCGCGGTGCCCTTGGCCGACGACGTCGACCTCGACGCGCTCGCGGCGGAATTGGACGGCTACTCCGCCGCCGACTGCGCCGCGCTGCTGCGCGAGTCCGCGCTCGCGGCGATGCGCCGGGACGTGCACGCGGCCGACATCACCGCCGCCGACGTGCTGGCCGCCCAGACGGTGGTGCGCCCCTCGCTGGACCCCTCGCAGATCGACACGCTGCGCCGATACGCGGACAGTCGCGGGTAGACCACGACCCGCTCCGGCGTTCCGGCCACAGGAGACATTTCGGGGCAAATTTTCAGCAATCACAAGATCGCGCGCGCACCCCGGGTAAGTTCGACACTCGTGCGCAGAGTCGGCGATATTGTCGACGCGACCACGGCCTTCACTGGAGCCGCGGTCGCGGGCGTCACGCTGTTCCTGCCGGTCACCGTCAGCACACAGGGCCAGTCCACCTCGTACCGGATCGCCGGGCTGCTCAACAGCGTGCCACGCAGCGCGGCGCTCGGCGTGATCGTCGCCGTGGCGGTCGCCGTGCTGGTCGCCACCACCTCGCGGCCGCTGACCGGGTGGGCAACGGCCACCGCCGCCGCGCTGGCGCAGCTGATCAACCACTTCGCCGGACACCGGGTGGCCACGGTCGAGATACTGACCACGCAGAACTACATCGACTCGATCTGCGCCGGGGTCCTGCTCGGCGGGCTCGGCGCCGTGGTGCTGCGCAGACCGCTGCCCGCCGCGGCGTTCGCGGTGGGCGGCGTCGGCTTCTTCGGCTTCGGCGATCTCACCGACCTGCTGGACCTCAACACCGATCCGTACGCGGTCCTGGAGACCCCGACGCGCTGGATGATCGCGGTGGCGTTGCTCCTGCTGGTGATCAGCACTTCGCACAACTGGAAGCGCACTGAGGAGACGAAGGAACCGCGCATGGCGATCGCGCTGCCGGTGACGCCGATCCTCGCCGCCACGGTGCTCGCGCTGGTGGTCCTGACCGGCACCGAATGGCTGGGCCGGCAGTACAGCAAACTGCCAGGGGAAAGTCACGTCGTAGAGATCGTGATCGTCGTCGCGGCGACGATCGTCAGCGCGACCGCGGCCGCCATGCTGCTGCCCGGCCGCGACGGCATCGGTGTGTACCTGGCCGTGAGTTTGACCGCGGCGGTCGACGCCGTGGGTTACGCGGTGCGGCCCGGCTGGACCTCCGCGGTGCTCATCGCGTTGACCGCGGCCGGACTCGTCATCGGCGCCCGGATGCCGTCGACCGCTCTGGCCATCCTGCTGCTGACGGGCATCTCGATATTCGCCCTCGTCACCTCGACCTCCGCGAGCACCGTCGCGTTCGCGGTGATCAGCGGGGTCATCGCGTTGACGGCGGGGTACTGCTGCGGCACCGCGCGCCCGCACTACGCGCCGAGCGGCGTGCTCGCGCTCAGCGCGCTGTATCTGCCGTCGGCGGTCTCGGTGATGCCGGACCGGGTCAAGGACTGGCGCGAGGACGTGGCCGCGCACGACGCGACCCCGGGTGGCACCGCGCTCGCCATCGTCATCGGCAGCGCCGTCGGGCTCGTCATGCTGCGCAAATTGCGGCCGCGCAGCACGCCGCGAACGAAAGGGCAACCAGAGAGCGAATCGTTAGCGGATATATAGCGTCGGTTCGGGCGGATGGCGGACGCCATACTCACCCCTGCTCCGGGAAATGCACGCTTTCCGTAGGCTTGTGCCGGACACCCCGCCGCCCCGACCCGACGGAGTGAAGTTTGCTCGCGATCCTGCTCGTTCATGCCGCGGCCGCCCTGGTGGCTCCGCTGTGGGTGCGGGCACTGGGACGCAACGCTTTCTACCTGCTCGCTGTCGTCCCGCTCGGCGGTTTCGTCTGGGTGATCGCGAATTGGTCCGAAGCGCAGCGTGTTCGACAGACCTGGGCGCCGAGCATCGCCCTCGACATCGATCTGCGTTTCGACACGCTCGCGGCGGTTCTGTGCGCGCTCGTGCTGGGCATCGGGGCCCTGGTCCTGGTCTACTGCGCCCGGTACTTCGAAGACGACCAGCCGCGGCTCGGTGTGTTCGCCGCCGAGCTGGTCGCGTTCGCCGGCGCCATGTTCGGGCTGGTCACCAGCGACAACATGCTGCTGCTCTACGTGTTCTGGGAAGCGACGACGGTGCTGTCGTTCCTGTTGATCGGGCACAACGCCGAGCAGGCGGCCAGCCGAAGGGCCGCGATCCAGGCGCTGCTGGTGACCGGCGCGGGCGGACTCGCGATGCTGGCGGGCATCGTCGTGCTCGGCACCGCGAACGGCAGCTACCTGCTGTCTGATCTGCTCTCCGGAACCCGCCCGGGCGGGACGGCCGTGCAGGTCGCGGTGGCCCTGATCCTGGTGGGCGCGCTCACCAAATCCGCCGTGGTGCCGTTGCATTTCTGGCTGCCCGGCGCGATGGCCGCGCCGACCCCGGTGAGCGCGTATCTCCATGCCGCGGCGATGGTGAAGGCCGGGGTGTATTTGATCGCGCGGCTGGCGCCGGCGTTCGCGCAAAGTCCGGTGTGGCATCCGCTGGTGCTCACCCTCGGCCTGGCCTCGATGCTGCTGGCCGGGCTGCGCTCGCTCCAGGTGGTGGATCTGAAACTGGTACTGGCCTTCGGCACGGTGAGCCAGTTGGGGTTCCTGATCGTGCTGGTCGGCATCGGCACGCCCGATGCCGCGCTGGCCGGAGTGACGCTGATCGTCGCGCACGCGCTGTTCAAGGCCTGCCTGTTCCTGGTGGTCGGGATCATCGATCACGGTGCGGGAACGCGCGATCTGCGCCGGTTGTCCGGGCTGGGCCGCCGTGCTCCGGTGCTGTGCGCCACCGCGGTGCTCGCCGCACTCAGTATGGCGGGCATCCCGCCGCTGCTCGGCTTCGTCGGCAAGGAAAGCGCGCTGAACGCCGTCCTGGCCGCGGACGTGCTCACCGAGCCCGTACGCGTTGCGGTGTTCACCGGGGTGGTGCTCGGCTCGATGCTGACCGTCGGCTACAGCATCAGGTTCGTGTGGGGCGCGTTCGCGGACAAGGACCGCGAAGCGGATCCCGCGCCAGGCGCCACGCCCGTCGCCCACCACCCGAGCGAAATACCCGTCGCTGAGGGGCAGCCGGAAGCCGAGCACAGTCTCCGCTGGCACCCGCCGGGTGCTCTCTTCCTCGCGGCGCCGGTGATCCTCGCCGCCGCGAGCCTCGCGGCCGGTCTCGCCCCGTCCTGGCTCGACGCACGTTTGCGCCCCTATGCCGAAACGCTGGCCGGGGCACCGCTTTCGCATCTGGCGCTGTGGCACGGATTCGATCCCGTGCTCGCGGCGACGCTGCTGATCGTCGCGGTCGGCGTCGGGCTGTGGCGGCTGCGCGACCGTTTCGCCGACTCGCCGCACCCGCGCCTGGGCAACGCAGACCGTGCCTACGACGCCACCCTGCGCGCGATGGACACCCTCTCGCTGCGGATGACCGGCGCGGTGCAGCGCGGGTCGCTGCCGCTGAGTCAAGCCGCGATCCTGGTCACGCTCATCGTCCTGCCGACCGTCCTACTCGCCCTCGGCGCCCGCACCGGAGTCACGCTGCGGCTGTGGGATTCACCGTTGCAAGCGGCCGTCGGCGCGATCATGGTGGTGAGCGCGCTCGCCGCGACGGTGCTGCGCAACCGGCTGGCGAGCGTGCTGGTCGTCGGGGTGACCGGTTACGGCAGCGGCGTGATCTTCGCGCTGCACGGCGCGCCCGATCTGGCACTCACCCAATTCCTGGTGGAGACGCTGACGCTGGTCATCTTCGTGCTGGTGCTGCGCGCTTTTCCCGCGACGATCGAGCCGAGCCGGACAGCCGCGTTCAAGCTGCGCAGGGCGATCCTGGCCGTCGGGACCGGTACGGTGGTCGCGGTCCTGGCCGGTTTCGCCGTGGCGGCCCGCACCGCCGAGCCCGTCTGGCGCAGGATTCCCGATGCCGCCTACGAATTCGGCGGCGGGAAGAACGCCGTCAACGTGCTGCTCGTCGACCTGCGGGCCTGGGACACGCTCGGCGAGATCTCGGTGCTCGTCGTCGCCGCGACCGGGGTGGCCTCATTGGTGTTCCGCAGCAGGCGTTTCGGCAGCGCGCCGCGCGCGACCGACTCGCCCGACTACGATCCGGAGCTGGTCAGCTGGTTGCCCGCGGGCCGGTTGGTCGACCGGGCCGAACGCTCGATGGTCCTGCAGATCACCACGCGGCTGGTGTTCCCGACCATCATGGTGCTGTCGGTCTACTTCTTCTTCTCCGGGCACAACGCGCCCGGTGGCGGCTTCGCGGGCGGACTCACCGCGGGACTCGCGCTGACCCTGCGGTATCTCGCGGG
Source organism: Nocardia aegles (assembly GCF_052545135.1). NCBI lineage: Bacteria > Bacillati > Actinomycetota > Actinomycetes > Mycobacteriales > Nocardiaceae > Nocardia > Nocardia aegles. The sequence goes on along the minus strand of NZ_JBQWRI010000005.1, from coordinate 182,353 downwards.
CGGCCGCTACGAATTGGGTGAAGCGCTGCCCGTCGACGCGGGCCACATCCTCGGCGCCGGCCTCACCTTGGCCGCTGGCACCGCCGTGTCGTCGCTGCTGCTCGGCGCGCCGCCGCTGTCCTCGGCGATCATCGAGGTCTCGGTGCCGGTGATCGGCCACGTCAAGGTGGTCACCGCGCTGCTGTTCGATCTCGGCGTCTACCTCATCGTGGTCGGCCTGGTGCTGGACGTGCTGCGCAGCCTGGGCGCGCGCCTCGACAGCGAGCTGGCCGATGTCGAAACACCCTCGGCGAATGGAGGTTCCCGGCGATGACCGCGAATCTGACTCTGCTGGTGGTGATCGGCATCCTGGTCGCGTGCGGGGTGTATCTGATCCTGGAACGCGCCGTATCGAAGATGCTGCTCGGGCTGATCCTGTTCGGCAACGCGGTCAACCTGCTGATTCTCACCGCGGGCGGCGGCGCAGGCAAACCGCCCATTCACGGTACGGCCGACACCGAGGAGATGGCCGACCCGCTCGCCCAGGCGATGGTGCTCACCGCCATCGTGATCACCATGGGCGTCGCCGCGTTCGTACTCGCCCTCGCCTACCGCACCTACATGCTCACCACCAGCGACGACGTCGCCAACGACCAAGAAGACGTGGATGTCGCCCGGCGTCGCGCCGGAGAGGACCCGGAAACGTGAACCTCTCCCCCGGCCTGCTGCCGGTCCTCACGCCGCTACCGGTGCTCGTCCCGCTGCTCGGCGCCGCGGCCACGCTCGTCTTCGGCCGTAGACCGCGCATCCAGAGCGCGGTCAGCGTCGGATCGCTCAGCGGTGTCGTGGTGATCTGCGGGTTGCTGCTGTTCCTGGTCGACCGCTACGGCACCACCGCGTTGCAGGTGGGCGACTGGGCGGCCCCGATCGGCATCACGCTGGTGGTAGACCGGCTGTCGGCGGCGATGCTGCTGGTCTCGTCCATCGTGCTGCTGTCGGTCAACCTCTACGGTGCGGGCCAGAACATCCGAGACGGCGACGAGCGGCAGCCGACCTCGATCTATCGGCCCACATATCTGGTGCTCACCGCCGGTGTTTCGGCCGCGTTCCTCGCCGGTGACCTGTTCAACCTCTTCGTCGGCTTCGAAATCCTGCTCGCGGCGTCGTTCGTGCTGCTCACCGTGGGCGCGACCACCGAACGCATCCGCGCGGGCGTGGCCTACGTGATGGTCTCCATGGTCTCGTCGCTGATCTTCCTCACCGGCATCGGGCTGACCTACGCGGCCACCGGAACGGTGAATCTCGCCCAGCTCGCGGTCCGGTTCGGCGCCGTGCCGGAGGGCACGCGCACGGCGATCTTCGCGGTGCTGCTGGTGGCGTTCGGCATCAAGGCGGCCGTCTTCCCGCTGTCGAACTGGCTGCCCGACTCCTATCCGGCCGCCCCGGCTCCGGTCACCGCCGTGTTCGCCGGTCTGCTCACCAAAGTCGGTGTGTACGCGATCATCCGGACCCACTCGCTGCTGTTCCCCGACGGCGGCTTCGACTCGGTGCTGCAGGTTTGCGGCCTGCTCACCATGCTCATCGGTATCCTCGGCGCCATCGCGCAGAGCGACATCCGCCGTCTGCTGTCGTTCACGCTGGTCAGTCACATCGGATACATGGTGTTCGGCGTCGGCCTCGCCAATGCGGCCGGGCTGTCGGGCGCGGTGTTCTATGTGGCGCACCACATTCTGGTGCAGACCTCGCTGTTCCTGGTCGCCGGTTTGATCGAGCGGCAAGCCGGATCCACCTCGCTGCGCAGACTGGGTGGGCTCGCCGCGGCCAGCCCGCTGCTGGCCGTACTGTTCCTCGTCCCGGCGCTGAATCTTGGTGGAATACCGCCGTTTTCCGGGTTCATCGGCAAGGTCGCGCTGCTGCGGGCGGGCGCGGAGCGCGGCAGTGTGCTGGCGTGGGTGCTGGTCGGCGGCGCCGTGCTCACCAGCCTGCTCACCCTGTACACCGTCGCGCGGGCGTGGAGCAAAGCGTTCTGGCGGCCCCGCGAGGACGCGCCGGAAGGTCACCTCACCGCGGCGAAACCACCCACCCTGATCGAGGAATCGACCGTCGTGCACTACGACGAGCGCACCGATCCGGGCCGGATGCCGCCGCTGATGGTGTTGTCCACCGCCGCGCTGATCGCGGTCGGCCTGTGCCTGACGGTGCTGGCCGGTCCGATCCTCGCGATCGCCGATCGCGCGGCGGTCGACCTGCGCGATCCGGGTGTGTATGTCGGTGCGGTGCTGGGTGATTCATTCGACTCGGGAGCGCTCCGGTGAGCGGCGAGCCGACTGCCGGCGGGCGACGGCGCGATACGGTCGTGCGCGTCGGCGTCCTGGTTTGGCTCACCGTGGTCTGGCTGGCACTGTGGGGCGATCTCAGCATCGCGAACGTGCTGGGCGGGCTGGTGGTGGCCGCCCTGATCATGGGCGCGCTGGCCCTGCCGCGAGTGCCGGTGACGGGTCGGCTGAACCCGCTCCCGCTGGTCGAATTGATCGTGGTCAGCGCCTACTACGCACTCGAATCGAGCCTCCAGGTCGCCTGGCTCGCGATCCGACCGGCTCCGATGCCGGTGTCCGGCGTGCTGCGGGTGTACTCGGGCACCAGATCGGATCTGGTGCTGGTGCTGTGGACCGATCTGCTCAACCTGATCCCCGGCACCATGGTGCTGGAGATCGACCGCAGACGCTGCGTCGTCTACGTGCACGTCCTCGATGTCGGCAGCGAAGCAGCCGTGCACAAGTTCTACCGGACCACCCGGCGGCTGGAACGCCTGCTGATCGAAGTATTCGAACGTCCGACCGGATGGCCTCGTTCCCAGCCGATCTCGCCCCCGGAGGCGCCCTCGTGACCGTCGTCGCCGTACTCGCCGCCGTTTTACTGACGGCCGCCGCACTGCTCACCACCTATCGCGTAATCACCGGACCGAGCACTCTGGACCGCGTCGTCGGCATCGACTCGCTGATGGCCCTCGCCGCCTCCGGACTGGCCGTGTGGGCAGCTTATAGCGCCGACACCACCGTGGTGCCCGCGATCGTCGCGCTGGCGCTCGTCGGATTCCTGGGCTCGGCCGCAGTGTCCCGATTCCGAGTACGGGACGACAAATGAACCTCTGGCACATCCTCGCGGCCACCCTGATCCTGTTCGGCTCGACCCTCGCGCTGACCGCCGCGATCGGGCTCGTCCGCTTCCCCGACACGCTGACCCGGATGCACGCCGCCACCAAACCCCAGGTCGTCGGCCTGATCCTGGTACTCGCGGGAGCCGCGATCCAGCTGGGCGGCCAGGGCAACGTGTGGGCGCTGGCCCTGGTCGGGCTGTTCACCCTGCTCACCGCCCCGGTGATAGCCCACCTCATCGGCCGCACCGCCTACCGCGAGCAACGCGACCGCGACGGTCTGCTCCGCGTCAACGAGATGCGCGACGCCGACGTCGAATAGTCGCTATCGGTACAACGAAACCGGCTCGGCTCGCCGAACCGCTTCGGGGCCAGCGGGCCGGGCCGTAGCGGTTGACGCGTTATGGGCGACGGAAATCGCAGGGAGCGGACACCAGTTCCGGGCAGGTCGGATCCTTGTGGTTCCCAGCGGCAACTCAGGAGGGCTGGTCGCGGCCCGACTGATTGCGCGGGGCGCGGCAGCGATCGCGAGGACCGCACTGGTCGCGGCGAGCGAGGAACCGGCAGCCGAACGGCTGTCCCTGTAGCCGCACCACCTTGCGGTGCGGCCGAACCTGGCTCAACGACAGTCACCACAGCAACGACCGCCAGCGCGCGGCGGTTCTCGCCAGCATCCACACCACCCTCGCATCGACATGGCCCATCACACAATGACTGCCGACTCTGGCTACACCTGGATGGACTCGCTGACCCTTGCTCGCGATCCCGAACTCGGCCCCGACTCGGGAACCGACAGCGGTCGGGATAGGCGGGTCCACAACTTCCACGGCATGAACTCCGAATCATCCGCGCGCATGGTCGCGCGGATCGAGGCGCGTCGTGAACTCGACCGGTTCTCCCTGACGGATGTTCAGCGTTCGCCCCAGCCAAGGCTTCAGTTCGTCAACGGGCCATGGGAACCCAGCGATGACGGCACACCGGCACCGTACAAACCGACCCTGCCCAATACCTCGCCCCCACCAGCCTCCCCGAACACCCCGTCGCCACTGAAACCCGTGGCCTCGTCCTCCCCCGCCCCGACCGACGGCCAATACCCCGGCTGGATCTACCGGATACCCACTGGTGGTGGCGGCTTCCGTCCGGAGATCCGGAACAGCATCGTAAATATATTTTGGATTTCTACGAGTAACCGATTTGCAGCGGCCGGTGCCCGTCTTGGTTACCATGCCAGTTCGTTCCGAAAGCTGCTGCCGTGTCGCCGTTCCGATAGCGGGAACCGTAATACTTGGGCTCCCTGCATAAATCGCCGGGGCTCGGCGAGGAAGTTCCTCACGCCCGGCTGAAACGGGCGCCCCAGGCGCGGATCTGGTCGCGCATGACGTCCGGCTCGATGATCTCGAAGTCGGCGTCGAGGGTGCCCAGGCCCATGATCGGCCATTCCAGCGAGTCGGCGGTCATGCGGACGCGGCAGCGGCCGGGGGCGATCTCCTCGACCATGCTCCAACGGCCGATCCGGGCGCGCACGGTGTCGGCGGGGGCCTCGACCACGGCTTCGATCCGGTGCGGGCGGCGCGCTTGGTCCAGGCCGGCGCGGAGGAATTCGGCGGCGTCGGTGGCGGGGAGATCGCGAGGGCGGAAGCGGGAGCCGTCGCTGTGCGGCTCGGTCAGGCGGTCCAGCCGGAAGCTGCGCCAGTCATGGCGGGTGAGGTCGTAGGCGACCAGGTACCAGCGTCGGCCCAGGGATACCAGGCGGTGCGGCTCGGTGTGCCGGTCGGTGCGGCGACCATCGGCTGCGGTGTAGGAGAAGCGCAGGCGTTCGTTGTCGCGGCAGGCCAGAGCGACGGTGGTGAGCGCGCCGGGATCTGTGCCGATGTCACCCGGCGAGCCCCAGGTCGCCGGGAGGGTCATCGCGCGCAGGGCGTCGACCCGGTTGCGCAGGCGCGGCGGCATCACCTGAACGACCTTGGCCAGCACCCGAACCGAGGATTCGGCGATGCCGTCCACAGCGCCGTGCACGGCAGCTTGCAGCCCCACCACCAGCGCGACCGCCTCGTCGTCGTCGATCATCAGCGGCGGCAGCGCGGCGCCCGGCGCGAGCTGGTAACCGCCGTCGACGCCACGGTGCGCCTCGACCGGATAACCGAGCTCACGCAACCGCTCGACATCGCGGCGCAAGGTGCGCGCGGAGACGCCCAATCGGTCGGCTAGCTCAGTTCCCGGCCAGTACTTGTGCGTTTGGAGCAGAGACAGCAACCGCAGTGTCCGAGTACTCGTGTTCGCCATGTTTTTCATTCTCCCCGCAATTGAGGTCAAAAACTGGCCGCAATAGGGCATAGCGTTCTCCTCGAACCACGATCCGTCGATGAAATCCACAGCGAAAGGCGAAGACCATGAGCACCACCACCACGCCGACCACAAGCAACCAGGCTCTCTCCGGTGAGCGCGCGGATCTGCTGACGATGCTCGACAAGCACCGCTTCTTCCTGCGCTACACCGTCCGCGGTCTCACCGACGAGCAGGCCGCGCAGCGCTCCACAGTCAGCGAACTGTGCCTGGGCGGCTTGATCAAGCACGTCACCAAGGTCGAGCGCGGCTGGGCCGACTTCATCGTGGAGGGCACCTCGGCGATGAAGAACTTCGAGGACATGACCGAGGAGGACTTCGCCAAGCGCGCCGACGAGTTCCGGATGCTGCCCGGCGAAACCCTGGACAGTGTGCTCGCCGCCTACGACGAGGTCGCCGCACGCACCAACGACATCGTCGCCACCATCGATCTCGACACCGCCTGGCCGCTGCCGAAGGCTCCGTGGTTCGAGGAGACCAGCTGGTCGACACGGCGGGTACTGCTGCACATCATCGCCGAGACCGCGCAACATGCGGGCCACGCCGACATCCTCCGCGAAGCCATCGACGGCCAGAAAACCATGGGCTGACGACGAAGCGGGGCTCTGGTCCGATATCCCCGGATCCCCGCCCGGCCAGGACGCCGCACAGAGGCGTTTTGCGCGGCCGGCCGGTACGGATGCGGTGCCCGACACGGCGTAGTCGTGGCGAGGGAGCCGGGGTATCGAGCAGCGGCGATCGGGATCGTGCGCGTTCCCGACACGCTGACCCGGATGCACGCCGCCACCAAACCCCAGGTCGTCGGCCTGATCCTGGCGCTGGCGGGAGCCGCGATCCAGCTGGGCGGCCGGAGCAACGTCTGGGCGCTGGTCCTGGTCGGGCTGTTCACCCTGCTCACCGCCCCAGTGATCGCCCACCTCATCGGCCGCACCGCCTACCGCGAGCAACGCCACCGCGACGGCCTGCTGCGCGTCAACGAAATGCGCGACGACGTCGATTAGTCGGGCTCAGTGCGCGACGGGCTCCACCTCGCGCACGACCTGCGGCGGCTGCCGCTCGGTCGCGAACCACGTCGCGTGGAACGCCGCGGCCAGTCCGGCGAGCAGTCCGAGCACGACCGTGCCGGCGAGCACCGGATACTCGGCCATCGGCACGGCGAGGTACCGGTAGGACAGCAGCAGTGTGGCCAGCACGATCGCGCCGGAACCGACCAGCCGGATGCGGAACCATTCCCAGCCGCGCTCCGGTTCGCGCAGCGCCGATTCGACGGTGAGGCACAGCACCGCGCCCGCCACCAGGTCGGCCCCGTAGTGGTAGCCGAACCCGAGGGTGGCGGCGAGGGTGGCCAGCAGCCAGAACGCGCCACCCCAGCGCAGCCAGCCCGGAGCGGGTTCGCCGTCGCTGTCGCGGCGGGTGTGCAGGAACACCGACAGCGCCCACGCGGTGTGCATCGAGGGCATGCAGTTGCGCGGAATCGCCGCGTCGAACGGCAGCGGGAGCGGATTCCGATCGATCGGCGGCACCACACCCGGCCAGTAGTTGCCCAATTGCAGCCCGTTGCCGTCCGGCCCGTAGGCGAACATCGGCCCGACCACCGGGAAGAGCACGTACACCAGGGGACCGATCAGGCCCAGTACCAGGAAGGTGCGCACCAGATAGTGCGACGGCCACCGGCCCGAGGTCGCCACTCGGCGCAGCTGCCACACCGCCACGACGATCGCCGCCACGGGCAGCTCGATGTAGACCCAGTGCAGCACCGCGGAGACCATCGGGCCGAGCGCGTCCACCGCCCGCCCGAGCACCCATGACGGGTCGCCCAGCGCATGGTCGGCCAGGATCACGTATTCGTCCAGCACCGTCGGTCGGCCGATCACGGTGATGTGCAGCCAGACATCGCCGACCTTGGTCGCCAGGACCAACAGCGCGCCGAGCGCGACCGCGTGCAGCGCGTTCCGCCGTTCGGCTCCCGACCAGCGCAGCCAGGCCACCAGCGCCAGGCCGGTGAGCACGAGCACGGGCCCGTTTCCGATCGCGAACGGCTCGCCCGTCAGCAGGCGGACCGACGCCCACACCACGTCGACGGTTATCGCGGCACTCACCGCGATCACACGGCGCCGAGCCGAGATGCCCACCAGCGCAAGGACCAGTCCGGCCCAGGGCACCGACATGGATTTGGGGGTACCGATGTAGTCCCGCCCCAAGCTTTCCAGCGGACCTTCGAATCCTTGCCACATGGCGACGCCCTGCAACACGATCAGCAGGACCGGCACCGCGGCCACCGCCGCGACGACCCGGATCCGAGTCTGCGGTGCGCGGCGGCGCGAGACCGCTTTTCCTACTCTGGATCCCGGGTTTTCGACAAGCATCCGACCATAGTAAACGGGGGGTGAACGCCAGCCCCCTGGCCAGCTGAACAGCAACCGACCTATACGCGGCCGATCGCTACTGTTTCAGCTCCTCGACCAGCGCGTCCACCACCGCGACCAGGTCGCCCTGCGACGCCGCGGCAACCCGGCGCTGCCGCTGATAAGAGGCTCCCCGCTTGGGGATCTCGGCGACGAGCGCGAGCTCGTCCGCGCAGCCCAGCCGCGCCGCGGTCGGCTCCAGCCGGTTCAGCAGATCGTCCAGATCGTCGGTGACCAACCGCTCGTTGCTGTCGGCGTCGGTGATGATGATCGCGTCCAGCCCGTAACGTGCGGCGCGCCACTTGTTTTCCTGCACGTGCCATGGCGGCAGGGTGGGCGGGTGCTCGCCGTTCTCGACGCGGCGGTCGAGGTCGACGATCAAGCAATGGATGAGCGCGGCCATCGCGGCGAGCTCGGCGCGCGTGGAGATGCCGTCGCAGACCCGTACTTCGATGGTGCCCCACTTCGGCGCCGGTCGGATGTCCCAGTGCATGCCGCCGAGCTGGGTGAAGACGCCGGTTTTGCGCTCGTCGTACACGAAACGCTCGAATTGGGTCCAGTTCTCGAACTGGAAGGGCAGGCCCGCGGTCGGCAGCTGCTGGAACATGAGCGTTCGATTGCTGGCGTAGCCGGTATCCGATCCCGCCCACATCGGTGAGGCCGCCGAGAGCGCCAGCAGATGCGGATACGACAGCAGCAACGAGTTGAGGATGGGAAACACCTTGTCGCGGTGGGACACTCCGACGTGGACGTGCACGCCCCAGATCATCATCTGGCGACCCCACCACTGGGTGCGCTCGATCAGCTCGTCGTAGTGCTCCGACCGGGTCAGCTGCTGGGCCGACCACTGCGCGAACGGATGGGTGCCCGCGCAGAACAAGTCGACGCCGAGCGGGTCGGCCGCGCGACGCACCGTGTTCATGGTGCCGGTGAGATCCTCCAGCGCCGCGCCCACGGTCTCGTGCACACCGGTGACGAGTTCGACTGTGTTTCGCAGCAATTCCTTGGTGACCTGCGGTGTGCCGTCGTGGGCGCGGAGATCACCGACTGAATCGAACACCGCCGCGGCGGTATTCGACAGGTCGCGGGTCGCCTTGTCCACCAAGGCGATCTCCCATTCGACCCCGATGGTGGGCCGGGGCGAACCATCGAAGGGAACGTGTTCGATTCCTGCCCCGGCCATATGCCACCGCGCTATTGGATCACGCCACAAGCGACACGGCCGCCCGCGTCGCCCGTCGCTAGGGTCGTCTCGTCGGGGCCCGCGACGCCATCGGCACGGGAGTAACGGTTGGGAATGTTGCCGAAGTTGTCGGCGTCGGCGTGGATGATCAGAGCCTTGCCCTTCACGTCGTCCAGCGTCACCGCATCGGTGGTGGTGACCAGCTTGGCGACGCCGTCGCCGCGCACCTCCAGCGAGGTCAGGTCACCGCTGGCCGGATGCGCGTTGGCGCTGCCGACCTGCAGGTGACCACCGGCGGACAGGAAATCGCCCGCCGGGCCGCCGGTCGGGGCGACGGAGTTCGGCTCGCACTTGCCGATCTGGTGCACGTGCAGGCCGTGGAAGCCGGGACGCAGCCCGTGCGCCTCGACGGTGAGTTGCAGGTGGTTGCCATCCTTGGCGAAGTTCGCGGTGCCGACCGAGGCGCCCGAGGGGTCCTTCAGCTGCACGTTCACGCCCTGCTCGGCGTTCGGCGAGCCGCCGTGCTCGGTGCTCGACTGCCCGGCCGGAGCGGGCGACCCGCTCCACACCGGCGGGGTCGTTCCCTGGACGTCACTCGACTGCTGACTGTTCGAGCAGGCGGCGAGGCCGAAGACCGCGACCGCGAGCACCGGGGTCACAGTCCGCCAGGACGGGCGTCGAGTTGTGGACGGGGCCATCGGGGAACTCCTTTACGAGTACCGAGTTTACGAGTAAGGGTGGGTGGACACGTTCGTTACCGGACAAGATGATGCCACGCCGTCCCGCCGTGCCCCGGACAGGGCGGCGCGCCCTCACCTGTTCTCGCTGGTCCGGGCCTGCGACCAGCGGCCACACAGGTCAGTTACCCGTGACTATCACCGTTACACCCGGCGCGGTATCCCCGATCGCACTCGACTTCGGTGCTACCGACGCGCCGAGCTGGTTCGCGATGGCCTGCGCGGCTTCCTTGTCACCGGATGAATCGCCGTAGTACACCGTGGTTTTGGCGATGTTCGCGCCCGGGTAGTTGCCCGTTTCCGCGATCGTCCACCCACCGGCCTCGAGCTGGCTCGCCGTTTTCGCGGCGAGTCCGGCCACCATGCTGTTGTTGAGCACGCGCACCGGGACCGAACGCGCCGCCGTGGTGGTGGTCGCCGCGGCGGTGGTGGTCGGCGCCGCGGTGGCCGAGGACACGCCCGAGGTCGGCGCCTTGGGCGCGATCGTGCTCGCCGGGACCTGGGGCGCGGCGCTCGCGCTGGAGGTCGGCGGCGTGCTGGTTCCCGAGGCGTCGGTGCCGGCATCGGAACGCGACAGCGACATTGCGCCGAGACCGGCGAAGACGATGGCCAACGCGATCAGCACCATCGCCAGGGCACGCAACGGTGGCCCACCGGAGGTGGGATTCGGGTAGCTCACGTTCGCGAGCCTAGTCGCACGAGACGGGTCCGGGTCCGCATCGCCGGGTCAGACCTGGAAACCCAGCCGCCGCGCCGCGCGCGCCTTCTGCCTGCTCGCTCGCAGCCTGCGCAGCCGCTTGACCAGCATCGGGTCGGCCGCCAGCGCCTCCGGCCGATCGACCACCGCGTTCAGCACCTGGTAGTACCTGGTCGGCGACATGGCGAACAGCTCACGGATCGCCTCTTCCTTGGCCCCGGCATACTTCCACCACTGCCGCTCGAAGGCCAGGATGTCGAGTTCGCGGCGGCCGAGTCCGGCGCCGTCGGCCCGGGCGTGCTCCGCCGTGCCGTCTTCGCTCGCGGAAGGGCCGTTGTGGGTCGCGGAAAGATTCCGTGCCGCTGCGCCGTCCATCTCGCTCCCTCGCCGAGTGACCACCAGACGAAAATGGTGCTTGTACGTCGCGGAACATTCAACCACGCGCGCGCGGAATCGCCCGGCGCGCGCCGCGGCGTGTTCCCTACCAGCGGGTAGTTCCGGTCCCCGCTGCGGCACCCGAGGAGTTGTGACGTGGCGCCCACGGCAATAATCGGGCCATGGCAATCCTCCCGATCGTGATCGTCGGCGACCCGGTTCTGCACAACCCGACCGAGCGGGTCGACCGATCGCCGGAGGAATTGGCTCCGCTCATCACGGACATGTACGAGACGCTCGACGCGGCGCACGGCGTCGGGCTCGCGGCCAACCAGGTCGGCGTTCCGCTGCGGCTGTTCGTCTACGACTGCCCCGACCTCGGCGCGGACGGAACCGCGACCCGCCGCCGCGGCGTCGTGGTCAATCCGGTGCTGGAGACCTCGGAGATCCCGGACACCATGCCCGATCCGGACGACGACGAGGAGGGCTGCCTGTCGGTGCCCGGCGAGCAGTTCCCCACCGGACGCGCCGAATGGGCGAAGGTGACCGGCACCGACGAGCACGGCGAGCCGGTGGAGCTGGAGGGCAAGGGCTTCTTCGCCCGCATGCTCCAGCACGAGGTCGGGCATCTCGACGGGTTCCTCTACGTGGACGTGCTGATCGGCCGCAACGCACGGGCCGCCAAGAAGGCGATCAAACGCAACGGCTGGGGCACACCGGGTCTGAGCTGGCTGCCCGGCACCGACCCCGACCCGTTCGGGCATGACGACTGACCCCGCCGCCGGCCTGCCCGATATTCCGCTCGGCCGCCGCGTGGTGCTGCGCTATCGACTGCCCGCGGGTTATCCCCAACCGCTGACCGACGTGATCGGCGAACTCGTCTCCCTCGACCCGCCGACCGTGCGCGGCGCGGGCGGGGAGATCGTCTCGGTGACGCCGGAGCGCGTGGTCGCGCTGAAAGCCATCGGTCCGAGGCCGATCCGCGTCCGGGAGATCCGCGCGCTGGAGGCCGCGGCCGCCTACGCCTGGCCGGGCGTCGAGCACGCGTGGATCGACGGCTGGCTGGCGCGCGCGGGCCACGGATACACTGGCCGCGCGAATTCCGCTGTGCCGCTGGGTAATTCCGATGGGCCGGCCATCGTGTCCGCGGAGACGCTGCACCGGATCGGCGCGTGGTACACCGCGCACGGCCTGCCCGTGCAGCTCGCGCTGCCCGATCGGCTGGCCCCGGTGCCGCCCGGCTGGCACAGCTGGCGCGAGACCCTCATGCTGGCTATCGATATCGACAATTTCATACTGCCCCAAGGTCCTTCGATGGTGCGGATCGCACCCGCCCCGGACACCGCCTGGCTGGAGATGCACCGCTACAGCGGCGAAGAGCCGGGCGCGCTGTCGTTTCCCGCACCCGATCCCGAGGTGCTCACCGCGGTCCTCGGCGGCGAACTCGGCTTCGCCTCGCTCGGCCTGCCGCGTCCCATCGCGATCGGCCGCGGCGCGCTCACCACCGCCCCGGACGGACGACGCTGGATCGGCCTGTCCTGCGTGGCCGTCGCCGCCGCGCACCGCAGGCACGGACTCGGCTCGCTGGTCTGCGCCGAACTGATCCGCTGGGGCCGCGACCGCGGCGCGACGCACGCCTGTCTCCAGGTGGAAGCCACCAACGAGCCGGCCCGCGCGATGTACCGCGAACTGGGCTTCATCGAACACCACACCTATCGCTACGCCGCGCCGCGACCGCTCACCGCGCCCGGCGGCCTGCGGTAGAACAGATCTGTCCCCCGCGAAGGAAGGCCGCAGTGCGTCTCGCCACCTGGAACGTCAACTCCATCCGCTCCCGGCTCGACCGGGTCGCGGACTGGCTCGATCGCCAAGACATCGACGTGCTGGCCATCCAGGAGACCAAGTGCCGCGACGACCAGTTCCCGTTCGAGCGCTTCGACGAGTTGGGCTACGAAGTCGCCCACCTGGGGATCAACCAGTGGAACGGGGTGGCGATCGTCTCCCGTGTCGGCCTCCGCGACGTCGAGTTCGCCTTTCCCGGCCAGCCCGGCTTCGACAAGGACGCGGGCGAGTCGCTGATCAGCGCGCCGGTCGTCGAGTCGAGGGCGATCGGCGCCACCTGCGGCGGCGTTCGGGTGTGGAGCCTGTATGTGCCCAACGGCCGCACGCTGGGCGATCCGCACTACGCCTACAAGCTGGAATGGCTCGCCGCGTTGCGCGACAACGGCGTGCGCTGGCTGGCCGAGGACCCGCAGGCCAAGATCGCGCTGGTGGGTGACTGGAACATCGCGCCGACCGACGACGATGTGTGGTCGGTGGAGTACTTCGCCGAGAAGACGCACACCTCGCAGCCGGAGCGCGATGCCTTCCAGGCCGTGGTGGACGCGGGGTTCACGGACGTCATGCGTCCGTTCGCGCCCGGCCCGGGCGTCTACACCTACTGGGATTACACCCAGCTGCGCTTCCCGCGGAAAGAGGGAATGCGCATCGACTTCATCCTCGCCTCCCCCGCGCTCACCGCCACCGCGACCGACGCGATGGTCGATCGCGAGGCGCGAAAAGGCAAGGGTGCCAGCGACCACGCCCCGGTGATCGCCGAGTTCGCCGACGAACCCCGGCCCTCCTGACCCGCCCGGCGCGGCCCCTCCCCGCCGCGGCAGCGGTGACCGGCCCCCGCGAAACGCCTGACGGACGATCGGGCCGCACTACGATGGTGATCAAGTATCCGACCACCGGCTGGCGGAGGAACGGTCATGGCGTTCTATCGGCAAGTGGGTGCGGTACCGCCGAAGCGGCACACCCAGCATCGTGACGAGCAAGGCCGGCTCTACTACGAGGAGCTGATGGGCGAGGAGGGCTTCTCCGGCGACTCCTCCCTGCTCTATCACCGCGGCCTGCCGCCGGCCCTGGTCGATTCGACGGTGTGGGAGCTGCCCGATCAGCGGACCACGCCCAACCATCCGCTGCGTCACCGCCATCTGCGCCTGCACACGCTGTTCCCCGGCGACACCCCGGCGGAGACCGATCCGGTGACCGGCCGCCGCCTGCTGCTCGGCAACGCGGACGTGCGCATCTCCTACGTCGTCGCGAAGGGCGGATCGCCGCTGTACCGCAACGCGATCGGCGACGAACTGGTGTATGTGGAGTCCGGCGCGGCGGTGGTGGAGACCGTGTTCGGCGCACTGTCCGCGCGGCAGGGCGATCAGGTGCTCATTCCGCGTGCCACGACGCACCGTTGGCGGCCCACCGGCCCGGAACCGTTGCGGGCTTATGTGATCGAGGCGACCGGTCACATCACGCCGCCGAAGCGCTATCTGTCGAAGTTCGGCCAGTTGCTCGAGCATGCCCCGTATTGCGAGCGCGACCTGCACGGACCCACCGAGACGATCACCTCGACCGGCACCGAGGTGGAAGTGCTGGTCAAGCACCGCCCCGGCGGTCAGGTCGTCGGGACCCGGATGGTTTACGCCGCCCACCCGTTCGACGTGGTCGGCTGGGACGGCTGCCTGTATCCGTGGACCTTCAATATCAGCGACTTCGAACCGATCACCGGTCGCGTCCATCAACCGCCGCCCGTCCATCAGGCGTTCGAGGGCGGCAACTTCGTGGTCTGCAATTTCGTTCCGCGCAAGGTGGACTACCACCCGCTGTCGATTCCCGTGCCGTACTACCACTCCAACGTCGATTCCGACGAGGTCATGTTCTATTGCGGCGGCAACTACGAAGCGCGTAAGGGCTCCGGGATCACCCAGGGCTCGGTGTCGGTGCACCCCGGCGGCTATGCCCACGGACCACAGCCCGGCGCCTACGAGAACAGCATCGGCATCGAGTACTTCGACGAGCTGGCCGTCATGGTGGACACCTTTCGCCCGCTCGAACTCGGCGAAGGCGCGCTGGCCTGCGACGACCCGGCCTACGCGTGGACCTGGTCGGGGCGGGGCCCCGCGTGAGGACCAGGGTCGAGGTAGCGCCGGAGTCCTTGTTCGGGCCAGACAACCTGCCCTATGGGGTATTCGCGCCGACCGGACAAGACCCTCGCGTGGGGGTGCGGCTCGGCGAGCATGTCATCGATGTGGCGGTGTTGCTCGATGATTCGGTGTTCGCCCAGCCGAGTCTGAACGCCTTCCTGGCGCAGGGACCCGCACGCTGGCGCGCGGTGCGCGAGCGGATTCGTGCGGCGGTCGACGGCGAACTCGACGGCACCGCGGTGCACCGCCTGTCCGAGGTGCAGCTGCGGCTTCCCGTGCACATCGGCGATTATGTGGACTTCTACGCGAGCATCGACCACGCGACGAACCTCGGTCGCCTGTTCCGGCCGGACGGTGAGCCGCTGCTGCCGAACTGGCGCCATCTGCCGGTCGGCTATCACGGGCGGGCGGGCACCGTGGTGGTGTCGGGCACCGCTGTCGCCCGACCGTGCGGGCAGCGCAGAACCGACTCCGGCGCACCGGATTTCGGTCCGTCGCGACGGCTGGACATCGAGGCCGAGCTCGGCTTCGTGATCGGCGTCGGCTCGCCGCTCGGCGTACCGGTCGGGATCGACGAGTTCGCCGACCGCGTCTTCGGCGTCGCGCTGGTCAACGACTGGTCCGCCCGCGATATCCAGGCCTGGGAGTACCAGCCGCTGGGCCCGTTCCTCGGCAAGTCGTTCGCGACGTCGATGTCACCGTGGATCACCCCGCTGGCCGCCTTGGAGTCCGCGCGCATACCGCTGCCCGCGCAGTCGCCCACGCCGCTGCCCTACCTGCTCGGCGCGCAGCACTGGGGCCTGGACATCGAGCTCACCGTGACCTGGAACGGTCAACCGGTCACCTACCCGCCCTACTCCCGGATGTACTGGTCACCGGCGCAGATGCTGGCTCATCTCACCGCGAACGGCGCGTCGACGCGCACGGGAGATCTCTACGCCTCCGGCACCATCTCCGGCCCCGAACCGGACCAGCGCGGTTCGTTCATCGAGCTGTCCTGGGGCGGCAGCCGCCCGGTCTCGGTCGGCGATAGGCAACGCACCTTCCTTGAGGACGGCGACGAAGTGACCATCACGGCATCGGCTCCGGGCCCGGCTACCGTCAGGATCGGATTGGGCGAGGTCACCGGCCGTATCATTCCGGCGCACCCGCGCTGAACACGTTCCCGGTTGCGTCGCACCGGAGGATGCGATTCGGCTTGCTCGTCCAATTCCTTGTCGTACTCGACACCGACCGCCGGCCGCGCGGCGGAGGTGCTGCGAGTCATGGCGTCGGCGACACCCAGGAATGCGGGCTGCTTGAGAACGGCGTTCCCCGGGTACGCCGCCGCTACCGAGCGCCTCGATCTCCGCTGCCCGGCCGGACCGCGCGGAGTTCACGGCCGCACCCATCGTCCGGACAAGGAGCGAGGTCATGACCGATCGCCCGGCCGCTCGTCACCGCCGCCCCGATGGAGTCGACGACGTCACCGTGGCCGCCACCGGCAAACTCTCGGAAGCGCTGGAGATCGTCGAACGCGCCCGCGGCCACCTGTACGCCTTCCACCAGCTGACCGGCGGGGCCGATCTGGCGCTCGACATAGCGGTGGAGCTGTTCCGCGCGGCGGGTCACGCGCACATCGCCGACCGGATCTCAGCGGAATTGATCGGCCACAACGTGTTGGCCGGACGCTGGACATTCCAGATCGTCGAGGAATACGACGACGGCTACTACGACCTGTTCCGCGACATCGAGCGTGCCGCCCGCGACGAACTGCTCGACGGCCGCCGCCACGTCTACGAGGCCGAGATGAAAGAAGCTCGCCGCACCCACGGCGCGCCGGGACATTCGGCCACGCCGGGGACAACGGAAGACGCCTGATCGCGGCCGGCCTTTCCGGCGGGTCGCGGCCCGGTGATCATCTGACGCTGCCCGCGCTGGGCGAGGTCGACACCTTCCAGCGCTGACGCCGCTGCCTGCGAGTTCACTCGATCCCACCGAATCGCCGCACAGGCGTCCGGGCGGTCCGGGTATGGTCGGGCGGGAAAATTCCACAAACCAACGGGGGCTCGCACCAGCGGGCTGAGAGGACGGCTAGCCGCGAGGCGTCAGGGCCGTCGACCGTATGAACCTGACCGGGTAATGCCGGCGTAGGGAGGAAAGATGGCACGCGCCGCTGCGTCCGACGGCCGATCCGCACCCGTCGACAGCGTCACCACCGGCCCGATCGAGGGCAGTGTCAAGCACTATCTCGAGGTCGATGACCTGCGTATTCCGGTGCGCCGGATCAATCTGACCAATGGCGAGCACTTCGACGTCTACGACACCTCGGGCCCGTATACCGACGAGTCGGCGACGATCGATCTCGACGGCGGTCTACCGAAACTGCGCGACACCTGGGCCAAACCCGAGGGGAAGGGCCCGCGCACCCAGCTAGCGTGGGCCCGCGAGGGCATCGTCACGCCGGAGATGCGCTTCATCGCCGCGCGGGAAGGCGTCGCACCGGAGCTGGTGCGCGAGGAGGTCGCCGCGGGCCGCGCGGTGATCCCGGCCAACCACAGGCATCCGGAGCTCGAGCCGACCATCATCGGCAAGAAGTTCCTGGTGAAGATCAACGCGAACATCGGTAACTCGGCGGTGTCGTCCTCGATCGCCGAGGAGGTGGAGAAGATGGTGTGGGCCACCCGCTGGGGCGCGGACACCATCATGGACCTGTCCACCGGCAAGAACATCCACGAGACCCGCGAGTGGATTCTGCGTAACTCCCCCGTGCCGGTCGGCACCGTGCCGATCTACCAGGCGCTGGAGAAGGTGAACGGCGACCCGACCGCGCTGACCTGGGAAATCTATCGCGACACCGTGATCGAGCAGTGCGAGCAGGGCGTGGACTACATGACCGTGCACGCGGGCGTGCTGCTGCGCTACATTCCGCTGACCGCCAAGCGGGTGACCGGCATCGTCTCGCGCGGCGGGTCGATCATGGCGGCCTGGTGTCTGGCGCATCACCGGGAATCGTTCCTGTACACGCACTTCGAGGAACTCTGCGAGATCCTCGCCCGCTACGACGTCACCTTCTCCCTCGGTGACGGCCTGCGGCCCGGTTCCATCGCCGACGCCAACGACGAGGCCCAGTTCGCCGAACTGCGCACCTTGGGCGAACTGACCACGATCGCGAAATCCCACGGCGTGCAGGTGATGATCGAGGGCCCGGGGCACGTGCCGATGCACAAGATCGTGGAGAACGTGCGGCTCGAGGAGGAGCTGTGCGAGGAGGCGCCGTTCTACACCCTCGGCCCGCTCGCCACCGACATCGCCCCCGCCTACGACCACATCACCTCCGCCATCGGCGCCGCCATCATCGCGCAGGCCGGCACCGCGATGCTCTGCTACGTCACGCCGAAAGAACACCTCGGCCTGCCCAACCGCGACGACGTGAAGGTCGGCGTGATCAGCTACAAGATCGCCGCCCACGCCGCCGACCTCGCCAAAGGCCACCCACACGCCCAGCAACGCGACGACGCGCTGTCGCGGGCCCGCTTCGAATTCCGCTGGCGCGACCAGTTCGCGCTGTCCCTCGACCCGGATACCGCCCGCGAATACCACGACGAGACACTGCCCGCCGAACCCGCCAAAACCGCCCACTTCTGCTCCATGTGCGGGCCCAAGTTCTGCTCCATGCGGATCTCGGCAGACGTGCGGGAGTACGCCGAACGTCAGGGTTTGAACGAGGCCGAGGCGCTGGAGGCGGGCATGGCGGAGAAATCCGCCGAGTTCGCCAGCCGGGGCAACGCGGTCTATCTGCCCGTCGTCTCGTAATCACCGCCCGCTGCCCGCCGCGTCCTAAAGATGCGGCGGGCAGCGATTATCCAGCACCGTGTTCGGGAGCCTTCTATGTGTGCCTGCGCCACAACGGCCGGAGACTATTGGCATAACATGCCCGGTGACACCACAGCGATCTGCCGAAACCCTAGGTCATGAACGTTCTCGAGTCAGAAGCGTTGTCCGAATCTCGTTTGCGAGAGCGAGATTTCCGGCGGCGATGAATTTTTGACATCGGTTCATCGCCTCCTTGATGGCGGACAAGGAGCTCAAATCGTAGTCCAGCGGTATCGAAGCGCCGTGCAGATCGATCACGGCGCCTCCGGCGGCGTGGAGTATGTAATGACCAGGCGAAAGATCCCAGACAGCAAAACCTCGGCGGATCGATATGGCGGGCCTGTCATTGAATCTACTCTGCCAGCAGTACTCGGATACCGATCTCGTGAAGCTGCTCGAATCGGGCACCACTCTGCGGTGCCTCTTCCTAGACCCGAGCGGCACGCACATCCGGGCACGGGAGGCCGAGGAGGGTCACGCACCCGGCGTGCTGTCGAGCCTTACCGAACTCAATATGAAGTGCTTGATTCGAGCGCAGAAGAATTACGCTACACAGCACGAAAACATTATCCAGATCCGCACCTACGATGAGACGGTGCGTTTCAATATCACCCTGATCGATTCGGCGGTGTGCGTCATTCAGCCATACCTGCCTCGAGCCCGGGGAGTCGAATCGCCGACGCTCGTCGCTCGAAAGTCGGAGCGAGTGGGGGTTTTCGACACGTTCTCCGAAGTCTTCGAGACGATGTGGTCCAGCGCCAGGGAGGTGTCGCCGTTATGACAGCGAGTCGGGACAAGTTGCTCGAAATCGCCCGTTCCGCTGTAGAGCAGGGGGCCGAACTTCTTCACACCGCCGATCGAGGAACGATCCGCACCAAGGGCGATCGCGACTACGTGACCGGCTTGGATCATCGAATCCAAGACGACATCAGACGGTATCTGGCCGCCGCGACACCCGAGTGCGGGTTTCTCGGTGAAGAACTCGATGGCGGGGCGCTCGATCACGACGCGCGGTACATGTGGGTTCTGGATCCGATCGACGGAACGTCCAACTTCATTCACGGGCTGCCGCTCTGCGCCGTATCGCTGGCTCTGGTGCACAACGGCGAACCGGTGATCGGAGTCATCGGCGCGCCGTTCCTCGGCCTGGAGTACTACGCCGCCGCCGAGGGCGGCGCGTGGAGCAATGACAAGCCGATCCGAGCCAGCGACACGAAAACCCTCAGCCGAGCAGTTGTTTCCATCGGCGACTACGCGGTCGGGCAGGAGGCGGAGCCGAAGAACGAGCGTCGCATCGCTCTCACCGCCGCGCTGGCGGCAACCGTGGAGCGGGTCCGAATGTTCGGATCCGCCGCCCTCGATCTGGTGTGGGTTGCCGAGGGGCGGACCGACGCCTGCGTCATGCTGTCCAACAAGCCTTGGGATACGGCGGCCGGTGTGCTCATCGCCCGCGAGGCGGGTGCTGTCGTCCTCGACTCGAGTTCCCGCCGCCATAGCCTCGATTCCTCCGACACAATTGCCGTCTCACCCGCCATTGCCGACGAACTCATGAGCTTGGTCAACGAATCGATCGGCTGACCCTGTGCCGAGACAGCGAACGATCCCGGCTACCGCCCGGCACAACATGGCGGGCCGCCCAGTCGAACGCGAGCGCGCCGCCACAATCGTGGCCGACCAGCACCACCCGGTCCAACTCCATCGCGTCGAACCAGGCATCCAGGTATCGCGCGTGGTCGGCGAACGCGTAGTCGATCGGGGGCTTGCCCGAGTGCCCCATGCCGAGCAGGTCCGGGGCGAGCAGCCGGCCGGGGCCGGGTGCGGATGCGGTCGAGTGCGGGGTGCCGTCCGAGCGGATCGTGGTGCGCGATCCGCGGCTCGGCCCGGAACGCCTGAACCATCACCGGAAGGCGGCGGCGGAGCGGATGGCCCAGTCGGCGAAGGTGCGCGGGGCACGACCGAGGACATGCGCCACGTCGGGGCTGATGCGTTGTTCGGCGGGCAGCGGGTCGCCGAGGATGGCGAGGGTACCGTCGACGACCGGTTCGGGCATGAATGCGAGCATCTGGGCTCGCGCCTCGTCGCGGGTCTGTTCGACGTAGCGCACCGGGGCACCCAGTGCGGCGCCGATAGCTGCGGCCCGGTCACGCGGGGTTACCAACTCCGGGCCGGTCAGCTCGTACGTCCGGCCGATGTGGCCGTCCTCGCGCAGCGTCACCGCGGCGACCGCCGCGACATCGGCCGGGTCGACGTTCGGCAGCCCGACGTTGCCGAACGGTGCGGCGGCAGTGCGGTCGGCGCGAATGGACTCGGCCCACGCCAACGCGTTGGAGTCGAGACCGCCGGAGCGCAGGATCGTCCAGGCCAACCCGCTGTCGCGCACCGCGGCCTCGAACATCGCCGCGTGCCCGTACGCCGCCGGTCGTGTGCCGACGCCCTGTGACGACATCAGCACAACCCGCCGGACTCCCTTCTCCTTGGCGATGCCGAGAATCGCGTCCGGATCGTCGCCGGCGACGAGCAGGAACAACCCGTCGGCTCCGTCGAACGCGTCCCGCAGGCCGTCCGGATCACCGAGGTCGGCGGCCCGGTGCGCCACGCCGTCCGGCAGTGGCCCGGATCGGCGCGACACCGCGGCCACCTCCTCGCCATCAGCCGTGAGAATTCGGACCAGCTCGCCGCCGACGTTTCCGGTCGCGCCAGTTACCACGATCACTGTTACTCCTCAGAGTCAGTTGGTAGTTAGTTAGTTAGTTAACTGACTTACTAGACGCTAGGCGGCGCGTGCCGACTTGTCTAGACTTAGTCAGGTGACTCACTCAACTGCGCGCGAACCGGGCAAGCGGGAACGTCTCACCGCCGCCGCGGCCACCGTCCTGCACGAGCAGGGGGTCGAGAAGACGACGCTCGCCGACATCGCGCGCGCCGCCGATGTACCCGTCGGGAACGTCTACTACTACTTCAAGACCAAGGACGAGCTGGTCGAGGCCGCCATCGGCGCGCACGGCGACGCGCTGCGCGCGTTGCTCGCCGAGCTCGACGCGCTGCCCACACCACGCCGGCGACTCGACGCCCTCATCCGAGGCTGGGTCGATCAGCGCGATCTCGCCGCGCGGTACGGGTGCCCCACCGGCACATTGGCCTCCGAACTGGACAAGCGCGCCGACGGCCTGGACCAGAAGCTCGCCGAGCACATGCGCAGCCTGGTCGACTGGGCCGAACGGCAGTTCCGCGAGCTGGGACACCAGCGCGACGCACGCGAGTTGGCCGTCGCGCTGATCGCGGCGTACCAGGGGATCTCGGTGCTGACCAACACCTTCCGCGAGCCTGAACTGATGGCGACCGAGGGCCGCCGCCTGCAACGCTGGATCGACTCCCTCTAGCCCGCACGGGCGGGCGGCGGTATCCGGCCTCCGAACGGGTGGGTCCCGGTCGCCCGCCGCGGAGGGACGACCTCGCCGTAGGGTTTGTGTCGTGAAAATGCTGCCGCTGCCCGCCGAGGGGCAGACCCCCGTCCGGGCGCTCACCATTGCCGGTACCGATTCCGGCGGAGGCGCCGGAATCCAAGCCGACACCCGCACCATGGCGCTGTGCGGGGTGCACGCCCTGGTCGCGGTCGCGGCGGTGACCGTGCAGAACACTGTGGGCGTCAGCGGTTTTCATGAGATTCCCGCGCAGGTGGTAGCCGATCAGGTGCGCTCGGTCGCCGGGGATATCGGCGTCGGCGCCGCGAAGACCGGCATGCTGGCCTCCACTGCGATCATCGAGGCGGTCGCGGCGGTGTGCCAGGAGGTCGGCATCGGCCGCGACGGCGAGATTCCGCTGGTCGTCGATCCGGTGGCGGCCTCGATGCACGGCGACGCGTTGCTGCACGCCGAGGCGCTCGACGCGCTGCGCGGCACCCTGATTCCGCTCGCGACCGTGGTGACGCCGAACCTGGACGAGGTCCGCCTGCTCACGGGCATCGACGTCAAGGACGACGATTCGGCGCGGCGCGCGGCGGAGGCGCTGCACAAGCTGGGGCCGCGCTGGGCCATCGTCAAGGGCGGGCATCTGCGTTCCTCCGAGTACAGCGTCGACCTGCTGTTCGACGGCGAGCAATTCCTGGAGTTCACCGCGCCGCGCATCGCGACCGGCAACGACCACGGCGGCGGCGACACGCTGGCCGCCGCGATCACCTGCGCGCTGGCCCACGGCTATCCGGTGCCCGAAGCGGTCGAGTTCGCCAAGGAGTGGACCTATCGCTGCCTGGCCGCGTCCTACGATCTCGGCGCGGGCCACGGGCCGGTGTCCCCGCTGTGGCGGTTGCACCGGAGCTGATCGGCGCCATTTCTTGTCGGTGGGCGCTGCGATACTGAGAACGTCGCGGACACGGATGGCTTCAACGGCGAGGCGATCGGAACAACGACGTTCGGCGTGGACGCGGCACGACCTCGGCGCCCGGCCCGGGGGGCGCTCCGGTCACAACGTGGAAAGAGCGAGGTGCGGCCGCATGGCGACACCGTGCAACCGAGCGCTCGCCGCCACCAGCGCGAAGATGATCTCACTCGGATAGGCCCCGAGGACAGACCGCTGGCGAACTGCTCGATGCCACCTGCATCGAGTGATTTCGATAGCCGGGCCTCCGCCAAGCTTTCCCCATTGGTTCCGAGCTACCAGGAACCTCACAGCTGAGCCCCAGCCCGGTGGCAGTGTGGCCGTCGAGTCTGGTCCGCATGACCGAGACTTCGACCGTCGCGGCGACGGAACGGACCGAGACCACGGGCGCGCCCGTGCTGGACGTGGTGATACCCGTCTACAACGAAGAGACCGACCTCGGCGTGTGCGTTCGCAGGCTGCACGCCTACCTGCGCGACGGGTTCCCTTTCCGGGCGCGCATCACGGTCGCCGACAACGCGAGCACCGACGCCACACTTCAGGTCGCGCGACTGCTCGCCGAGGAACTGGACAACGTGCGCGTCGTGCATCTGTCCGCCAAGGGGCGCGGGCGCGCGCTGCGCGCAGTGTGGGAACACTCGGACGCGCAGGTGGTCGCCTATATGGACGTCGACCTGTCCACCGACCTGAACGCTTTGCTGCCACTGGTCGCCCCGCTGATCACCGGGCATTCCGACCTGGCTATCGGCACCCGGCTCGACGCCGCGTCCCGGGTGGTGCGCGGACCCAAGCGCGAGATCATCTCCCGCTGCTACAACCTGCTGCTGAAGGCCTCGCTGCGCGCGCGCTTCTCCGACGCGCAGTGCGGCTTCAAAGCGATGCGCACCGAGGTGGCGCGCCGCCTGCTGCCGCTGGTGCGCGACGGGGAATGGTTCTTCGACACCGAACTGCTGGTGCTCGCCGAGCGGGCGGGCCTGCGGATCCACGAGGTTCCGGTGGACTGGATCGACGATCCGGACAGCCGCGTCGACATCATCGACACCGCGCGCAAAGACCTGCTCGGCATCTGGCGGCTGGGTCGGGCGCTGGCGACCGGCGCGCTGCCGCTGGAGGAACTGCGCCGCGCGGTGGGCCGGGAACCGCTGGTGCCGGGAGTGCCACTGGGCATGGTGGGGCAGCTGATGCGGTTCGCGATCGTCGGTGTGCTCAGCACACTGGCCTACCTCCTGCTCTACGTGGCACTGCAACCATTGACCGGCGCGCAGGTGGCGAACTTCGCCGCCCTGCTGATTACGGCCGTGGGCAACACGGCGGCCAACCGCGCCTTCACGTTCGGCGTGCGCGGCTCGAACGGGGCCGTCTCGCACCAGTTCCAGGGTCTGGTGATCTTCGGCATCGGGCTGGCGCTCACCAGCGGTTCGTTGTTCGCGCTGCATCGGTGGGCGCCGGACGCCTCGGTGCATCTGGAACTGTTCGTCCTCGTGGTGGCCAACCTCGTGGCGACGCTGTTGCGGTTCGTCGGGCTGCGCTGGGTGTTCCGCGACAGCGGAGGCGATCGGGAGTCGAGCGCATCGGCTTCCGCCGTGGGGGTTCGCCGATGACGGCGACTCTGACCGCGCTACCGGTCGCGGCTGAACCACGACCACGAGCCGAACGGAACTGGGAGTATCCGGCGCTGGCTGCGCTGCTGCTCGGCACGGCGGTGGCCTATCTGTGCAACCTGAGCTCGAACGGATGGGCCAATTCGTTCTACTCGGCCGCGGTACAAGCGGGCTCGGTCTCGTGGAAGGCGTTCTTCTTCGGATCGTCCGACGCGGCGAACTCGATCACCGTGGACAAGCCGCCCGCCTCGCTGTGGTTGATGGAGCTGTCGGTGCGGGCCTTCGGACTCAGCAGCTGGAGCATCCTGGTGCCGGAGGTGCTGCTCGGGGTGGCCGGCGTGGCGTTGCTGTGGGCGACGGTGCGCAGGCCGTTCGGGCCGGCGGCCGGATTGCTCGCCGGATCGGCGCTGGCGGTGACGCCCGTCGCGGCGTTGATGTTCCGGTTCAACAATCCTGACGCGCTGTTGGTGTTCCTGATGATCGCCGCCGCCTGGGCGATGACCCGGGCGGTGGAGGACGGCCGCCTGCGGTGGCTGGTGCTGACCGGAGCGCTGATCGGCTTCGGATTCCTCACCAAGCAATTGCAGGTGCTGCTGGTGGTTCCGGCGCTCGCGCTGACCTACCTGCTCGCGGGCCCGCCGAAGCTCGGCAAGCGCATCCTGCACCTGCTCGCGGCCGCGGCCGCGATGGTGGTGGCCGCGGGCTGGTGGCTGCTGGCAGTGGAGTTGTGGCCCGCCTCGTCGCGTCCGTGGATCGGCGGCTCGCAGGAGAACTCGATCCTGGAACTCACCCTCGGCTACAACGGGCTCGGCCGGCTCAACGGCAACGAGCGCGGCAGCGTCGGACCGCGCGGGGATCTCCCGCCCGGCGGCAACGGCATGTGGGGGCAACCCGGCATCACGCGGATGTTCGAACCGGCGCAGGGCGGTCAGATCGCGTGGTTGATCCCCGCCGCGCTGGTCGCGCTCGTCGTCGGAATCATCTTGTGCGGCAAGGCTTCCCGCACTGATCGGCAGCGCGCTGCGCTCGTCCTCTGGGGCGGCTGGCTGCTGGTGACCGGGCTGGTGTTCAGCTTCATGGCCGGGATCTTCCACCAGTACTACACCGTGGCCCTGGCTCCGGCCATCGCCGCGCTGGTCGGCGCGGGCGCGATACTCGCGTGGCGGGGACGGCATCGGCTGTGGGTGCGACTGGCGACGTCGCTTGCGGTGGGCGTCACCACGGCGACCGCGTGGATGTTGTTGTCCCGCAGCCCGGAATGGCAGCCGTGGCTGCGCTGGACGGTGCTGATCGTCGGCGTGCTCGCGACGCTCGCCGTGCTCTTCCCCGCACCGCGCAAGCTCGCGGTGGCGTCGGCGCTGGCCGTCGCGTTCACTTTCCTGGCCGGACCGGTCGCCTATACCGTCGACACCATCGCGACGTCGCACGCCGGTTCGATCCCCTCCGCCGGACCGAACGTCGCGATGCGCGGCCGGCCACCGTGGGGCGAGGGCATGCCCGAAATGGGCCGCCGCATGTGGGGCGGAGCGGGAACCACGGGCCTCGACGGCGCCGGGCAAACACCGGGCGGTACGCCACCGGGTGGACGTTCGCCGGGGACCGGTCCGCAGGGCACGACAGCGAACGGTCGAATTCCGCAGCCGGGCAACCGACTTCCCGGCACCGCTGCGCAGGGCGACGCACCCGGCGGGCAGGCACCGAATGACGCGATGGTCCCGCAGGGGCAGGGTATGCCCGGCGGCGGCGGTCCCGGCCCCAATGGCGGCGGTGGCATGGGCGGACTGCTCGGGGCGCGCGAACCGAGCGCACAGATCGTCGCCCTGCTCGAGCACAACGGCGGCGACTACACCTGGGTTGCCGCGACCATCGGCTCGAACAGCGCCGCGGGGCTGCAATTGGCCACCGAACTTCCGGTGATGCCGATCGGCGGCTTCAACGGCAGTGACCCCTCACCCACCCTCGAGCAGTTCGAACAGTATGTCGCCGGAAGGAAGATCCACTACTTCGTCGGCGGCGGCCATGGCGGACCGGGTTCGTCCAGTTCCTCCCCCAGTGCGCAGATCTCGCAGTGGGTCGAGGAGAACTTCACCGCCATCCAGGTGGACGGGGTGACCGTGTACGACCTGACCGCCACCCACTGACCACGCGGTGCGGTCCGTCGCCCTGCACTCCCTCGGGACCGTACCGCCTTCGGAGTGTTCAGCGCGTCTCCCCTGCGTCCGCTGAACACCGCATCCGCACCGGCGTCATACCTCGGCGCCGGTGCGGATCGCGTTCGCGCACCGGCGCGGCCGATTCGGCTCCCGCTCTTGGCATCCCGCACAAGTCCAGCGATGATGGTCGGACCTACGACGGCTTCCGGCCGGGAGCCGGACCATCAGGTCCCGTGTCCACCGCGAACATGCAGGAAAACAGTTGAACGCTCGCACGAAGCTGGCCGTGACGGTGGTCAGCGCACTGATCGCAACCGCGCTCACCGTCGGATTCGCCGCCACCGCGTCGGCCGTGCCCGCCGACCGCACCGAACCGATCGCCGCGGCGACCAGCGAACTCCCGCAGGTGACCTACATCAAGGCGTGCCTGCCGCCCGGCGACACGATCGAACTGCGTACGGGCGTCGGCGCGGCGATCGGCGCCGCCATCGGCGCGCTGGTCGGCCTGCCCGTCTTCTTCATCGGCGCGATCCCCGGAGCGATCATCGTCGGCCTCATCGGCGCCGCCGTCGGAGCCTCCTCCTACGCCATCGATTCCGGCCGCCTCGAGCAGCAAGGACTGTGCTGATCGGTCGCGGGTACCAGCACGCCGAGATCCGAAGGCCCGCTCGGTCACCGAACCACGACCGACACTCACCGCGCACGCCCCGGCGGCGGACTCCCGCAGCGCCTTGCGCAGCTGCGTGCCAACCTGGCGCAGCTCGGTGTCAGCGACGACATCGGCGAGCGGATCACCCGCATGGCCACCCGCCGCGAACATCTGCACGTCGCCGCCGTCGACGGCCTGGGCCTGACCTCCATGGAACGCCATCAGCTCGCAGCCGTCCTCGACGACATCGACACCTGCCTCATCCGCAACGACAAGCAGTTGCCCGAGCTGATGTGGGTGGATGAGCGCAGCAAGGCCGAGATCGACCAGACACGCAGCGACCGGCCCGCCGCCACGCTGTCGGCCGCGACCAGGAAGCAGGCGCGGCAGCTGATCGAGGCCAGCGGCAGCGTCGAGCCGAAAAGCCGCGAGGCGCGGGTACTCGACTCCGCGGTGTCCACAATCGGCGACACCCTCTACAGCGTGGCCGGCGGCGCGGTCGACGGTGTCGATTCCGAACGCCAGCAGTTCATCGACAACCGCGCCGCCCTCGGCAAGGCCCTCACGCAGGCCGGTGGCCACCGCTACACCAAAACCGCGGTCCGCGAACTGATCGACGACCGGGCGCGAGAAGCCGGGCAGTACGGCCGAGCCGCCGCCGAGCGCCGCACCCGCTGGAGTGCCCGCGTCGACCAGATCATCGCTCGCCGCGACGACGCGATCGCCCAAACGCCAGGCTGCCGCCGCCGGCCGCAGCCCTCGCCCGGGCCGCAATTGCGCGACCAGGTTCGACCGGACAGCGCAAACCGCTTCACCTGCCCCGGCACGGCGGCGGAACCTGCATACCCCGGAGGTCGGGCGGTGACCGAAATCGTTGATCTGCATGTGATCGCCCGCCTCGACGACCCCGCCGGTGGTGCGGTCGCCGACCTGTACGGGTGCGAACTGTTCTACACGACGACGGCAGCATCCACGGCCGCACCGTCAGCTGCCGCTGGGAATCCATCCCCACCGACCCCGGCAGCCCGGCCAGCCTCGACGCACTCGACCAAGCGCTGGCAGCCGCCGGATACACCCGCACCAGCGAATGGCGGCGCAGGACCACCAGCTCCGGCGCGGTGCGGTACTTCACCGTCGCCACCATCGGAATCGAGGACATCTGACCAACCCAGTACGTAGGGCAGCCCCGGAACACCCAACGTTCCGGGGCTGCCCTACGTACTGGGGGCTACTTCTTCCCGCCACTCTTCCCTCTACCGGACTTCGCCGCGCTCGACTGAGCACGGGAAGCGAAGCCGGACTTCGCCGAACTGCTACCCGGGTTCCTCGCCGCCGCGGACTGGACTCGGGACGCGGCCGCAGCGGTCATCGTGCCGCCGCGGTGGCCCTTCCCACCAGACTTCGACATGAACGCACTCCTTCCGCACTTCGTGCCCCTCCTCCGGGATACGCCTGCCGGGCCCGCCCCGCCCACAATGTTTCGGATGGTCCCCGAGCAAGTTATGGACTTGGACGGTCTAAGTGAGGGACACCCGCGTCGGTGCGCCAAGACCGGAGGCACGCTCTCCCGCTGAGGGAGAGCGCGGCAGCACCTCGAGACCCAACCACCAGGCCCTCATTTTCGTGCGCGAAACCGGACTCTGCCCTGCTCAGGTCGTGCGGTACTTCGCTGTAGCGGGCCTCCGGATCGAAGACATCCAGTCACCACCCCGACACAGCAGAAAGGCCCCGCCATCGGCGGGGCCCGTCGTCGTGTCGGTGGTCAGGCTGAGCGTCGGCGGTCAGGCTGAGCGTCGGCGGTCAGGCTGAGCGTCGGTGCCGGCGGGCGAGCAACGCCAGGATCTCGTCTCGGCTGATGGTGTCGTCGGCGGCGGCCTCGGCGGTCACCCATTCGGAGACCAGCTCGTCGACGCTGGCGTCGGCGGCCTCTGCGCGGGCGGTGAGCCGCTGCTCGATCGACAACGGGATATGCAGTTCCACGGTGCGGGTGACGATCAGCTCGCCGGGCTGCTCCGGACGCTCCGCCTCTACCGGCGCCGCATCCGGGTCGGGCCGGAAGTCGTCGATGCTCCAGTCCTCGCCGAAGGCGTCGACGAGCTCGCGGTACACAGCGTCGCTGGCGCGCTGTTCATCCGTCGTATGGTTCTTCACTGCGCACCTCCCATTCCTCGAACGCGGTCAGGTCGTCGCCGGTCAGTTCGCCCGCCGCGATGACGACCGAGTGGAACCGGGCCACCTCACGGACCGCGACCACCAGAGGCCTTCCCGCGTTGGTGCGGCCTGCTATCAGTGTGACCGGTACCGGGCCTCCAGTCGATAGACGGGGCCAGCGTCGGCGTGCCGTGAGCACCTGGTCCACCTCTTCAGCGGTCACACCCCGCAGCTTCGATTCCGCCCACGGGGGCAGCTCGTACGGCATGGTCGGCCACCCTACGCCCAGCCGCCGACAACAGCGACAGTCTTCTGAACAAGGCACCAAACGCGAAGGCGCGATGGATGTGGCGGAACGCTAACGGGTTTGGAAGCCACAGACGGCCGCCAACGATGCTTGTCCGTGCGAAGTTCGCGCGAATAGGCAACCTCGTTTGGCAACCGCGCACCGTCAATTTGTGAACTTCAAAAGAGCGTTTGTCACCTTACACATAGCTGATGTGCATAACTCTTCAGCTGCAAGGTTCGTGAGACAGCTCACCAACCTGCATATTTTCCATTTTTGAGTTCCAAATTGGATAGCGTTGCTGTGATCTATGTCACAGACAGATAGGACGCGTGTGCGGGGGCGGTGGTGGTGCAGGTGCACCGGGGGAGTTAGTTTGGTACCGCGACAAGCGCGTTAGAAACCAGAGAACCCGGGCGGGATCGCACCCCACACCCCGGCTTCTGGCCACACCGGCGCGGGCGGTTAGGAGAAGAGAGACCAGACCGCACGCACCACCGCAGGCGTCGACTGGGTGACGATCGTTGCCCAGTTGGCGTCGGCTTCCTCCGTGAGGAATCTGCCGAAGTCCAGCCCAAACGTCCCGACCACACTTACCTCGACGACCACGGCCCAGAGACGGACCCACCAGGGTGGCGGCTCGTTCTCCGGATGATCCGACTCGCGGTTTTCCACGCGTGTCCTCCTGTGTACGCATCACCCGAAGGTGATCCAGGCTCGGGGCCTTCCCGATCCTCGAGGTACCGCGGAGGTTCGAGCGCGTACTGGATTCGATTGGCAGAGCCGTCGAATCGGACTTCCGAGAAGCTTAGTGCAGTCTCGCGACACCCCTCCGACCGCACACCTGCGAACCAGCATGATCGCCCACCCACGCGGAACGCGATCATGCAGCCGCGCAACCGAAGTCCCAAGGTCGAGACGCCGAATCGGTTGCACCGTCGGAAATGACGCCCGTGCCTGCGAACAGGTCAACAATCGGATAAATGCTGAGAAGTTCCGCGAGGTTGTCCACTTTCACCACCCTGACGAACCCCAGAACCGCAGCTCAGCTGAGATACAACTCCACCAGGGGCCGTCCGAACGGCCCTGGTGGGGGCACGGACGCGGCATGCAGTTTGTTCGCAAGGTCGTGTATCGACGCCGTTGTCGTAGATGGGGCTCCGAACTGGCAGGGACCCTACTGAGCGACCTCAGCGAGTCCGGCCGTACCTGCGGACCGGTCCCGGCGCCGTTGCCGGTACGCCCGTTGTCGGCAGGCGTTGGTGCAATGCCGCCGCGGACGGCCTATCCGGTCGAGACTGTAAACGCGCCCAGTCCACATCTCGCAAGGGCATGCTGCACAGACCTTGAAGCCCAGCGGCTCGGTGTAGCCGTGCCAGTCGCACCAGGTCAAGTTGATCGACTTCTGTTTGGCGCCAACGCCAAGTCGGATCTGCGCCAGCTTCCGCGCGAGTTCCACTCGCGCGGGCCCTACAGCGCCAGCGTGCTCCACGCGGGCAAACAAGGCCTTGATCCAATCGAGCGCTACCGGCCCCTCAACGAGACCGGTGTGGGCCAGCGCGTCGATTAGGCAGCTCACCTCTTCGACGCTCGGCGGTTCGCGGCCGTCATCCCATTTGATCTCGCGCAACGCCACCGTGATCGTGGCGTGGAACTCGATGAGGTCGATGTTGCCGACAGCCCTTTCCTCGATTCGGTCGCGGCGGACAGGTCGACGAGTCACAGTGCCTCCTCGGGCCGTTCCGTCTCCTGGGCGGGTGCAGTCGTCCGGTCACCGCCACCGTGAAGCTCCGGGCCGCTGGAGGTGCGACGGAACCCGAAAGCTTGGGCGAATGAGGCGAACACCTCAGGGATATCCTGCTTCTCCGCTCGAAGCAGAGCAACAGCGGTTACCCCGACCACGGCGAGGACAAGGATCAGCAACGGTCCTAGCCCCGCCGACAAGAGCGACGAGACGACCGAGACGTGGGTGGACAAAGCGCGCCTCCGCATACGAGAAAAGCCCCCGGCGCGACGCCGAGGGCTTGGTGGGGTGATCTTGATGTGCTGAAACGACAGAAGCCCCGATCAGGTGATCGGGGCTCCGGGGCACAACTGTGCCCAGCGGGACCAATATAGCGCACTGCACGCGCACGCTCCGACAGCGGCCGCAGGAGCGAAACATACTGCGCAACCGGCGTTCGTGCGGGCGCAGAGCTCGTTCAGGGACTTTCGTAACGCCCCTGGTGGCGGGTGACGGGCCACAGCCCTCGGTTCTATGCCGCTCGCCGCGATGACGCGCACCAATTGGGCCGAGTTCGCGTCCACCGGGTGCGGGGACGCCACCCCAGATACGGAAACCCCGGGGAAGACATACCTGGCCTCCCCCGGGGGTCCGCGAACGCTTTGTGCGCCAACTCCAGAGCGCTCTGGAGGGGCGGTCGACGGTGCCATCTCCCGAGGAGATGTTTCAGATGCGGTGTCGACGACGTTGCGGCTTCGACGTTAGAGCAGCAGCAGCGCCCCGCGCAAGAATCGGAACCGAACCTTGAACGCTAGCGTGATGTCTTACCCCCCTGTATCGTGAGGCCGAATGTTATTACTAATCAGAGCGGCGGTCCGTCGAGTTCGGAAGGGGAGCAGGTCATCGTGGGGAAGCCGGTCCGATTGACCGCGGCCAGCGAGGTGGCGTCGCGTCTGCGGGGGCACTACGGTGCGCCTGTGCGCCGGGAGTTCCTGGTCCGTCCGGAGAGCGGCGAGCCGACGCCACTCAACCAGCTCATGAGCAGCCGGACGGCAGCTGGTGGCGGGCGCGGAGGACGGCAGCGCTTGGCGTTGCTGCTGACCGCGCTGTGGGTGTGTTCGCGGGAACCCCACAGCACGAAGCACTCGGCGAGCTGGTGGGCTGAGATGATCGGGCTGCCGGATCCTCGGGGCCAGGCGGCCGGCCGTTCTGTGGTCGCGAATCTTCGAGAACTCGACCGCAGAGGATTCATCGCTCTCGAGGCCGGTCGCGACGGCCTCCTACCGGAGGTGAGCCTGCGCAGCGAGCTCGGCACCGGCGCGCCGTACGTGCGGCCGTATCTGGATCCGTACCCGAGTTTCATCAGAGTTCCCGAAACCTTGTGGACCAGAGGCCTCGTCGGCAAGCTCGACGCGCGGGCGCTGGCGATGTACCTGGTCCTGATCTACTACACCAACCTGGACGCCAGAAACGAGATCTGGTTCTCCAACACCGCGTTCCGCCAGCGCCATGGAATGGCCGAGGCGACCCGTCTCAACGGGCTGAACACGCTGGTGAACCTGGGGGTCGCCACCATGCGCGAGGACTACGTCGACGCAGCGCACGACGTCGGCTACCGCACCACCAAGCGCCGGTTCTACAAGCTGGATCCGCTGTACGTCCCACCAGCAACATCC
Source organism: Nocardia aegles (assembly GCF_052545135.1). Classification (NCBI taxonomy): domain Bacteria; kingdom Bacillati; phylum Actinomycetota; class Actinomycetes; order Mycobacteriales; family Nocardiaceae; genus Nocardia; species Nocardia aegles. Next base: position 149,044 of record NZ_JBQWRI010000005.1, on the reverse strand, counting down.
AAGCCCGACGCCGCACCGGAAACATCCAAGCTCGACACCGACGCCGAGCCGAGGCCTGCGAATCGGCCCGGGGCCGTGAACAACAGCGACCCGTGGGCATCGTCACCGGCGTCTAACCGGCGCAGCGTGACGAAGCACGGCGACGACGAATCGCCCTTCTTCTAGCGCTCGCTCAGTACCAGGGACACCGCACGACTAGTGTCGATCCGCCGCCGAACTCGTCGGCGGGGGTGTTGAGAAACGATCGGTTTCCGAACACTCGGCGATCGGGACGGAAGTCGCAAGACGCTAACCGGTTCGATGTGTCCAAGAAGGGTGCCGGACAGCCGTGCGGGCCGATTACTGAGCGGGTATGGGGACGCGGCCCTCCGACTGTTCGGCGATCATGAGGTTGATGAAGGCCGAGCAGCTGATGAGTACGTACCGTGCGAGGGCTTGGGTGATGAACTCGGCAGGCACGGTTTCGCCTCCGTGTCGGATTCCGTCCTCATCGCTGGTCCATCCGTAGAGCTTCGACCACGCGTTCAGCAGCGCTGGGTGGGCGAAGTTGCTGATCCGCTTCAGTTCCGTCAGCGCCTGTCCGAGAGTGTCTTTGCCAGTGATCGGTGCCAGGAACGCCTCGACAGCGCTGATCGACTCCTTGATCGAGTTCGGGTAGTCCGGCTTTTCGCGGTCCGCCAGCAGGCCCAGTGCGGTCTGCAGATGGTGCTTGACCGCGTCGCTTTCGGTCGCCAGTGCGCCTTCGACCTCGGAGAGCTCGTGGCTGTCCGCGATCGGCACTACCTTGCCGGCCACCAGCCGGTACCCCGCCATGTACTTCTCCAGGACACCGTTGAAGAAGTCGACCACACTTTCGTTGATCGCGACGAGTTCCTCGAGCAAGTCGTATACCTCGTACCAGTCGCGATGTTTGATCCAGTTCTTGATCACATCATGGATCACGCGGCCGGGAAACTGGTCCAGGTCCTGCTCCATCAGATCCATCCAGATCCCGTAGAACTCGGTGAATCCTTCGCCGATCAGGTTCATTTTCCTCTCGAAGTAGAACGCGAAGGTCACGTTCCACAGCTGGGTGCGGAGAGGATCGTCCATGCTCTCGATCTGGACGACGGACCTGACAGGAACAAGTCCACGGCGCTCGGAGAATCGCATCATCAGATGATGCCGGAACGGAGCGACCAGCAACCTCATTCGGCCCCGAGTGACTAACGAGAGATGTTGCCTGATAACTACGGTTATCGAGCAACACTGCCTACGATCAGGCTGCCCGAACTGCCGGAACGCCGGTCGGCGCTACCGGTCCGATTTCCGGTTATCGGGCAACTTCGAGTGCGGGTTGGTGGCTGAGGTGAGTGTGAAGTCGACGCGGTCGGGGCCTACCCACCAGTTGACGCTGTAGCCACCGCAACGCGCAATCTGTTACGCTCAGCGCAGCGATCTTTCGCGCCCAAAATCCGGCCAACGAGCCGGATTTCTTCGTCTCGGCCAGCTTGCAGGTCCTGTCGGCCATGTTGTCACGGCTTCGAGGTGTACCTCAGGTATCGTGCTTGGCACTCCATCTGCAGGTAGCACAACTGTGCCCAGATCCGGGCCTGTGAGCAAGTTTTCCCATGTCAGAGGAGTTCCTCGCCGACACGCCGTCGGCCGTACCGAACTTTGTAGAACCTTCCGGCAAGCTGTTCGTGCAGTAGCACAACTCTGCCCATAGCCCGATCCGCGACGCCGGGTCGGGTTTTTCCATGCCCGCGCACGGGCTCACGAACTCCGTAGCGGAAACCCGTTGCGGTCCACCGGCCTGCCTCATCGGGGTCGGGCCCTACCACCCCCAGAGTGGAGGTGGCGTCTTGGAGAATCTGCTCCCTGCCGCTGTCTCTCTGGCTGAAAACCATGGCACCACCGGCGCCATTCTCCTGACGGTCTACATGGTGATCCCGCGGATCACTGCTGCCGTCGTGGAGATTCTGCCGCTGGTTTCGGAGCGCGCGAACAAACGCGCCATCCGGCTCGCCAAGGTGAACAGCCAGAAGAAGTAGCGCGCGGAAAAAATGCCCACTTCTCTGGGGAGCGGAGCCCCCAATAATATATGCCTAAGTGCGCATATGTATATAAATTCCGTAGTGCCGCAGCTGCTTCCTCTCAAGGCACCAGTAAGAATCGCGCCAGAGGCGCTGAGTACGCGGTTGCCTTCTACCCGGCGTCGGCCCGCAAGTACGCGTAGACGGTTTCGCGGCTGACGCCGAACTCCTTGGCCAGCGCGGCTTTGGATTCACCGCCGGCCGCGCGGTCGCGCAGTTGGGCGGCTTGCTCGGTGGTGAGGGCGGGTTTGCGGCCGGTGTAGGCGCCGCGGGCCTTCGCCGCGGCGATGCCCTCGCGCTGGCGTTCGAGGATGAGGGCGCGTTCGAACTCGGCGAAGGCACCCATCACGCTCAGCAGCAGGTTGGCCATCGGGGAGTCCTCCCCCGTGAAGGTCAGCGACTCCTTCACGAACTCCACCCGCACACCCTTGCCGGTCAGGGTGCGCACCAGCCGCCGCAGGTCGTCGAGGTTGCGGGCGAGGCGGTCCATGGAGTGCACGATCACGGTGTCGCCGTCGCGGACGAATGCGATCAGTTCGTCCAGCTGTGGGCGTGCGGTGTCCTTGCCGGAGGCCTTGTCGGTGAAGGTGCGCTCGACGTCGATCCCGTCGAGCTGCCGGACGGTGTTCTGGTCGACCGTGCTCACCCTGATATAGCCGACGCGCATAACTGACCTCTCCACGACTTGAAATGTCAAGTTGAAGTCTAAGAATCCAGCGGATGAGTGTCAAGAAATATAGAAGTTGACTCTATTTTGACGCTTTTCAGTCCGGTCAAGGCTGTGGTGTTGGGGTGTACCCCAAAACGACAACCCGCTCGACGACCTCATCCAGACAGCACTATCGTCCGCGGTCGCGTTGCAGCGTTTCGATCGCCTTGGCGATCAATGTCGCCCGGTCGGCGGCGGGGTAGCGTCGGCGTTCGTATTCGATCAGGCGCTGGGCGGTGGCGGTATCGCCCCCCACCATGGACAGCAGCAACCGGAAGTTGTCCGGAGGAGGTGCCGCGGCCGGTACCGGTACCGGCCGCGGCGGCTGTGGTGGTGACAGGGACAGACGCAGGGCCAAGGTGGGGTGTAGCAGTGTGGTGGTCAGTCCCACCCCGGGCTCCAGCAATGCGTCGAGCCACCCGCCGAGAAGTATCCCAACCAGGCCTGCGCCGACCACCGAGGCGCCTATCGTGATCAGATGGATGCCGGTCTCGTGGGACTGCTCCTTGACCGCTTCGTCATAGGTGGTTCTGCGGCCGGTCCTCACACCGTTCTCGTATTCCACGCATTCGGTGTCGGGGCTCATCGGCTTTCGGTCGCACATCGGAGCAGCGGCCGGGTCCTTGGACAAGTTGATGACTCCGATCGCGATCGGGACCAAGCCCACCAACAAGCACAGAAGCGCGCCGGCAGTGAGCAAACTGGCCAGAGCCTTGCCGAACCCTCGCACTTGCGCCGCCCTCCCACCCAGGGAGGTTCCCCACCTGCCCCGACCGTCGATACACGACCAGCCCCCACGATGCTGGACTGCCCGGCCGGTATCCGTAGATCAGCCAGGTAGTCCAGAATAGCTGGTGACTGGCACGCTAACCCGAATTCCCCTGTCGCTCGGTTCATTCGGGTGCCGATGACAGCGGATCCACCGCTTCGCGCTGCCGTGTGTGGTCTGCCGCAGCATCCGCCGAAAGACCACCGGATTTGCTGGTCAAACGGCACATTTCGACCTCAGCCAGGGTTGCTGGGCAGGTGACTTTGTTGCGGTTGACGCTCCCCGGGCACCTCACCGACGAGGACGAGAGCGCCCCCGCGGACATCGCCGGCCTCAGTGCTCATCGCGTCCACTCTCGTCGCCCGTCTCCTGGTTGTCGACGGGGTGTAGAACGATCCTCAGCGAGGTGCGTGCAAGGCGGCGTGTAGCGTGGCCGCCCACTGCTCGACTATCCGCTTGCGGCGGGCCGAGTCGTCGGTGAGGACGTCGGCCAAGCCCAGGCCACGGGCCATGTCCAGGGTCGCTTGGACCAGGTGGTGGGTGACGGGATCGGAATCGTCGACGCCGAGGGCCTCGATCGCGCGGCGGTGCGACGCGCGGCCGAAGCGGGCTTCCAGCGGAACGATCCGTTCGCGCAGCACCGGGTCGGCGGCCGCGTGCGTCCACACCTGCAACGCTGCTTTGAACAGCGGACTGGTGTACGACTCGACCAGCCCCGCCACCACCGCTTCGGTGCGGGCGACGCCGTCGCCGAGCTGCGTCAGCGTCGAGGCCTCCTGCACCGCCTGTCCGCTGCGGGTGTCGAACATGTACTCCAGGGCGGCGGTGATCAGATCCTCTCTGGTGGGAAAGTGATGCTGCGCCGCGCCACGCGACACCCCGGCCCGTTCGGCGACGACCGCGACCGTCGCGGCCGCCCAGCCCATTTCGGCCAGACAGTCGATGGTCGCCTCGAGCAGGCGCTGCCGAGTGGCTCGGCTGCGGTCCTGCTTCGGTTCGTGGGGTGTCGCCATGGTCGTCATTCTGCCCAGCTCGGCGGACGACGCTGCACAAAGGCCAGTATGCCCTCGTGCACTTCAGGGGTGCCGAAGAAGCTCGCCGAGCGCCGCGCGAGCTCCTCAGCGGAGGCATCGAACTCGGCGAGGATGCTCGCGTTGACCAACCGCTTGGCCTCGGCCAGCCCCCGCGGGGAGCCCTTGCGCAGCTCCCCGCACAGCCGCGCCACCTCGGCGGCCGGATCCTCGGCGGTCACCGTGACCAGGCCGATCGCCGCGGCGACGGCGGCGTCGAACTTCTCGCCGGTGAGGTAGTACCGTCCGGCCGCCCGCGGGTCGATCCTGGGCAGCAAGGTCAGCGAGATCATGAACGGCGCCAGCCCGATCCGCACTTCGGTGAGCGCGAAACTGCTGCCCGGCCCGGCCACCACGATGTCGCAACCGGCCACGATGCCCATGCCGCCGGCCCGCACGTTGCCGTCGACCCGCGCGATCACCGGCTTCGGGATCTCCACCAGCCTGCGCAGCACGCCGATCATGACCCGGGTGCGCTCGTCGGCGGCCACGGCCGGATCGGCATCGCCCGCCTCGCTCAGATCGGCGCCCGCGCAGAAGGTGTTACCGGTGTGCGCGAGCACGATGACGCGCACCTTCTCGTCGGCAGCCGCGTCGTCGAGTCCGCGCACCAGTTCGGCGACCAGCTTGGACGACAGCGCGTTGCGGTTGTGCGGCGAGTCGAAGGTGAGCGTCGCGACGCCCGCGCTCACCTCGTAGCGGACGAACGGAGCCGTCTCGGTCATACGCGTCCTCTCAGTACGACTTCGGCAGGCCCAGCGAGTACTGGGCGACGAAGTTCAGGACCATTTCCCGGCTCACCGGCGCGATGCGTCCGATGCGAGCGGCCGCGAGCATGGCCGCCAGGCCGACGTCCTTGGTCAGGCCGGAGCCGCCATGGGTCTGGACAGCCTGGTCGAGCGCCTTGATGCCGGCTTCCGCGGCGGCGTATTTCGCCATGTTGGCCGCCTCGGCGGCGCCCATCTCGTCGCCGGCGTCGTACAGGATCGCGGCCTTCTGCATCATCAGCTTCGCCAGCTCCACTTCGATCTTCACCTGCGCCAGCGGATGCGCGATGCCCTGGTGCGCACCGATCGGCGTCTTCCAGACCGTGCGCTGCTTGGCGTACTCCACGGCGCGGTCGATGGCGTAGCGGCCCATGCCGATCGCCATGGCCGCGCCCATGATCCGCTCCGGGTTCAGGCCCGCGAACAGCTGCATCAGCGCCGCGTCCGCCCTGCCGACCAGCGCGGTGGACGGCAGCCGGATGTCGTCGAGGAACAGGGTGTACTGGTGATCGGGCTCGATGATGTCCATCTCCTGCGCCGTCTTGGTGAAGCCTTCGGCGTCGGTCGGCACGATGAACAGCGCGGGCGCGAGTTTGCCGGTCTTGCGGTCAGAGGTCCTGGCCACGATCAGTACGGCCTCGGCCTGGTCGACGCCGGAGATGAAGATCTTGCGGCCGTTGAGGATCCAGTCGTCGCCGTCGCGGCGCGCGGTGGTGGTGATCTGGTGGGTGTTGGAGCCCGCGTCCGGCTCGGTGATGCCGAAGACCATCTTGCCGGAGCCGTCGGCGAGCTTGGGCAACCATTCCCGCTTCTGCTCGTCGGTGCCGTACTTGGCGATGATGGTGCCGCAGATGGCCGGGGACACCACCATCAGCAGCAGGCCCGCGCCCTGCGCGGACAGCTCCTCCAGCACCAGCGACAGCTCGTACATGCCCGCGCCGCCGCCACCGTATTCCTCCGGCAGGTTCACGCCGAGGAAGCCGAGTTCGCCCGCCTCTTGCCACAATTCGTCCAGCGGTTCGTTCTTGCGGGCCTTCGGCAGCACGTAGTCGCGGTAGTTGTACTTCGCGGCCAGCGCGGCGACGGCGGCCCGCAGCGCCTTCTGCTCCTCGGTTTCGATGAACGGGCCACCCGGCACGCCGCTCACCGAATCGCCGCGCGATGCTGTAGTCATAACGTCTCCTGGTTTGCTACGGGTTCGATGACCGCGAGCACGGCGCCGACGTCGACCTGCTGGCCGACGGTGACGTTGACGGCGCTGAGCACGCCCGCGGCGGGCGCGGCGATGGTGTGCTCCATCTTCATCGCCTCCAGCCATAGGATCGGCTGACCCGGTTCGACGTGGCTGCCGACCTCGGCGCCGAGCCGGAGCACACTGCCCGGCATGGGCGCCAGCAGAGAGCCGGTGGCCACCTGGTCGGCCGGGTCGCTGAAGCGCGGCAGCCTGCGCAGCGCCACCGGGCCCAGCGGTGAGTCGACGTAGACCTGGTCGCCGTAGCGGGCGACCTCGAACTGCCTGCGCACCGGGCCGCGTTCGCCCGGGACCGACAGCACGACGCGATCGGCAGCCGACTCGACGAGAGCGAGACCCTCATGACCGTCCACGGTGACGCCGGTCCGGCCGAACCGGTAACCCACCTCATGCGTCCCGGTGGCCCGGCTTTCGTAGGACTTGCGCTGCGACTGCGCGGGCAGGTTGCGCCACCCGCTGGGCAGCCCGCCGCCCACCCGGGCGCTGCGGCGGTTGGCGGCGGCCTCGGCGAGCGCGGCGGCCACGATGGACAGCGCCTCGTCGGACTCCGGCACCAGCGGCGCGGCCAAGGCCTCCAGTCCGTGTGTGGCGAAGAACGCGGTGTCGGTGTCGCCGGCCAGGAAGGCGGGATGACGCAGTACGCGCACCAGCAGGTCCCGGTTGGTCACCAGGCCATGGATCTTCGCGCGGTGCAGTGCCGAAGCCAGCAATCGCGCTGCCTCGGCCCGCGTTTCGGCGTACGCGATGACCTTGGCCAGCATCGGGTCGTAATGCACGCCGACCACCGAGCCGTCCACCACGCCCGTGTCCAGCCGCACGCCCGGGCGGTCCAGCACGTCGAACTCGGTGCGTACCGACGGGATAGCGATCCGGTGCAGGGTTCCGCTCTGCGGCTGCCAGTCGTGCGCCGGGTCCTCGGCGTAGAGCCGGACCTCGATCGCATGTCCGCGCATCGCCGGCGGTTGCGCGGGCAGCGCGCCACCCGCGGCGACGTCCAGTTGCAGCCGGACCAGATCCAGCCCGGTAGTGCATTCGGTGACCGGATGCTCTACTTGCAGACGGGTGTTCATCTCCAGGAAGAAGAACTCGCCCTGCTCGTCGGCGAGGAACTCGACGGTGCCCGCACCGGTGTAGCCGATCGCGCCCGCCGCCAGCCGCGCCGCCTCGAACAGCCGCGCCCGCATGCCCTCGGTGCGCTCCACCAGCGGCGACGGAGCCTCCTCGATCACCTTCTGATGCCGACGCTGGATCGAGCACTCGCGCTCGCCGACGGCCCAGATCGTGCCGTGCGCGTCGGCCATCACCTGGACTTCGATGTGCCTGCCGGTCTCCAGGTAGCGTTCGCAGAAGACCGTCGGATCGCCGAAGGCGGATTCCGCCTCGCGCCGGGCGGCCTCGATCTGCGCGGCCAGATCGGCCGGCTCGCGGACCACGCGCATGCCGCGCCCGCCGCCGCCCGCGGACGCCTTGATCAGCACCGGCAGGTGCGCGGCGGTGACCTCGGCCGGGTCCAGTTCGGCGAGCACCGGCACGCCCGCGGCGTCCATCATCTTCTTCGCGGCGACCTTCGAGCCCATCTGCTCGATCGCCTCGACGGGCGGGCCGATCCAGATCAACCCGGCGTCGAGCACGGCCTTGGCGAATTCGGCGTTCTCCGAGAGGAACCCGTATCCGGGGTGGATGGCGTCGGCGCCTGCGGCGAGCGCGGCCTCGATGATCAGCTCACCGCGCAGGTAGGTCTCCGCAGGTGTGTCGCCGGGCAGGCGCACCGCTGCGTCCGCCTCGGTGACGTGCGGCGCGGCGGCATCCGCGTCGGAGTACACCGCGACGGTGCCCAGACCCGTCCGGCGGCAGGTCGCGAAGACCCGGCGGGCGATTTCGCCACGGTTGGCGACGAGAACGTTCGTGATCAGCGCACCTGTCATGTTCGGCCTCACATTCGGAAGACGCCGAAGCCGTCGGCGCCGTTGATCGGGGCGTTGTGAACGGCCGACAGGGACATTCCCAACACGGTGCGGGTGTCGCGCGGGTCGATGACGCCGTCGTCGTAGAGCCGCCCGGACATGAACATCGCCAGCGATTCGGCCTCGATCTGCGCCTCCACCATGGCGCGCATCCCGGCGTCGGCCTCCTCGTCGAACGGCACGCCCTTGGCCTCGGCGGCGGCCCGGCCCACGATCGAGATGACGCCCGCCAGCTGCGCGCCGCCCATGACGGCGGATTTCGCGCTGGGCCAGGCGAAGAGGAAGCGCGGGTCGTAGGCCCGGCCGCACATGCCGTAGTGACCCGCGCCGTAGGACGCGCCCATCAGCACCGAGATGTGCGGCACCTTCGAGTTGGAGACCGCGTTGATCATCATCGCACCGTGCTTGATGATGCCCTTCTGCTCGTACTCCTTGCCGACCATGTAGCCGGTGGTGTTGTGCAGGAACAGCAGCGGGGTGTTCGTCTTGTTGGCCAGCTGGATGAACTGGGTGGCCTTCTGCGATTCCTCGGAGAACAGCACACCGCGCGCGTTGGCCAGGATGCCGACCGGATATCCGTGCAGCTCAGCCCATCCGGTGACCAGGCTGCTGCCGTAGAGCGGCTTGAACTCGTCGAAGTCCGACCCGTCCACGATGCGCGCGATCACCTCGCGCGGGTCGAACGGAGTCTTCAGATCCGGCGGCACGATGCCGAGCAGATCCTCCGCGTCGTAGAGCGGCTCGAGCACCTGGGCGCGCGGGGCGGGGCCCTGCTTGCGCCAGTTCAGCCGCTTGACAATGGAGCGGCCGATGCGGATGGCGTCCTGCTCGTCCACCGCGAAGTAGTCCGCGAGGCCGGAGACCCGCGCGTGCATGTCCGCGCCGCCGAGCGATTCGTCGTCGGACTCCTCACCGGTGGCCATCTTGACCAGCGGCGGGCCGCCGAGGAACACCTTGGAGCGCTCTTTGACCATCACCACGTGATCGGACATGCCGGGGATGTAGGCGCCGCCCGCGGTGGAGTTGCCGAATACCAGCGCGATGGTCGGGATGCCCGCCGCCGAGGCCTGGGTGAGGTCGCGGAACATCCGGCCGCCCGGGACGAAGACCTCCTTCTGCGTGGGCAGGTCCGCGCCGCCGGACTCCACCAGCGAGATCACCGGCAGCCGGTTCTCCCGCACGATGTCGTTGACGCGCAACGTCTTGCGCAGCGTCCACGGATTCGAGGTGCCGCCGCGCACGGTTGGATCGGGCGCGACGATCATGCACTCGACGCCCTCCACGATGCCGATACCCGCGACTGTGCTGCCGCCGACGTGGAATTCGCTGCCCCAGCCCGCCAGCGGGCACAGCTCCAGGAACGGCGAGTCCTCGTCGACGAGCAGTTCGATGCGTTCGCGGGCGGTCAGCTTGCCGCGTTTGCGATGCCGCGCCAGCTTGTCCGGCCCGCCGCCCGCGATGGCCTTGGCGAACTCCGCCTCGACCTCGGCGACTTTGGCGGTCATGGCCTCCGCCGCCGCCGCGTACTCGGGGGCGGTGGTGTCCAAGGTGCTGCGCAGAATGGTCATGCCTGGTATCCCAATCGTTTCGCCGCCAGTCCGGTCAGTATTTCCGTGGTGCCGCCGCCGATGCCGAGGATGCGCATGTCCCGGTACTGACGCTCGATCTCGGATTCGCGCATGTAACCGAGACCGCCGAACAACTGGACGGCCTGGTTGGCCACCCACTCGCCCGCCGCCACCGCGGTGTTCTTCGCGAAGCACACCTCGGCGATGAGGTCGGTCTCGCCTTCGGCGCTGCGCTGCACCACATTCCGGGTGTAGACGCGGGCGACATCGATGCGCCGCGCCATCTCGGTGACCGTGTTCTGCACCGCCTGCCTGCTGATCAGTGGACGACCGAAGGTTTCGCGGTGGCGCACCCACTCCAAGGTCAGATCCAGGCAGCGCTGCGCGCTGGAATACGCCTGCACCGCGAGGCCGACCCGCTCGCTGACGAACGCGCCCACGATCTGGGAGAATCCGGAATTCTCCGGGCCGACCAGGTTCTGCGTCGGCACCCGGACGTCGACGTAGGACAGCTCGGCGGTGTCGGAGGCCAGCCAGCCCATCTTGTCCAGCTTGCGGCCGACCGTGCAGCCGGGCGTGTCCTTGTCGACGATGAGCAACGAGATGCCGCCGGAGCCGGGTCCGCCGGTGCGCACGGCAGTGACCACGAAGTCGGCGCGGACGCCCGAGGTGATGTAGGTCTTGGCGCCGTTGACGATGTAGTGGTCGCCGTCGCGGCGGGCGGTGGTGGTGAGGTGCCCGACGTCGGAGCCGCCGCCGGGCTCGGTGATCGCGAGCGAACCGATCTTCGCGCCGGCGAGCGTCGGCTTCACCCAGCGCTCGATCTGCTCGGCGTTGCCCGAGGCGATGATGTGCGGCACGGCGATGCCGCAGGTGAACAGCGAGGCGAACAACCCCCCGGACGCACCGGCCTGGTGCATCTCCTCGCAGACAATCATGGCGTCCACGCCGTCGCCGCCGCAACCGCCGGCGGATTCCGGGAACTGCACGCCGAGCAGGCCCAGCTCACCCGCCTTCTGGTGCAGCTCGCGCGGGATCTCGCCGGCGCGCTCCCAGCCGTCCAAGTACGGCAGGATCTCGCGCTGCACGAACCCCCGCACCGTGGAACGCAATTCGCGGCGTTCCGGCGTTTCCCAGAGTTTCGTCATGCGGTGTCCTCTCTCGCATGGCCGGGGCCCCTGCGTGGTGACGCGAGCTGCCGCCTCCGGGCCTGACCGGTCATGCGAAAAGCTCCACTGGAATGTCGAGGTGACGAGACCGCAGCCATTCGCCGAGTCCCTTGGCCTGCGGGTCGAAGCGGGCCTGATACGCCACGCCGAGTCCGAGTAAGCCTTCGATGACGAAGTTCAGCGCCCGCAGATTGGGCAGGACGTGCCGGGTGACGGTCAGCGAAGCCGCCTCGGGGAGTAGTTCTTTGACCCGCTCCACGGTGAGCGTGTGCACCAGCCAGCGCCATTGCTCGTCGGTGCGCACCCACACGCCGACATTCGCGTCACCGCCTTTGTCGCCGCTGCGGGCCAGCGCGATGGTTCCCAGCGGCAGGCGGCGGGTTTCCCCGGCGGGCAGCGGCTCCGGGGCGGGGGGCTCGGCGACGGCGGCGAGTTCGGCGGTCTCCGCCGGCGGTGCGATCTCGACGCGGGCGCCGTCCGGCAGCACCGCCGTGTGCGGCACTTCGGCGGCGTCGACGAAACCGGGGGTGAACACGCCGTAGGGAGAACCGTTGCCCGGCAAGGTGGTGAAACTGCATCCCGGGTAGCTGGCCAGCGCGAGCTCCACCGCGACGTTGGAGAACGAGCGTCCGACCTTGCCGGGGTCCGGGTCGCGCACCACGCAGCGCAGCAGCGCGCTGGCCTGCTCCTCGGTTTCGGCGTCCGGGCGGTCCAGGCGGGCGAGGGTCCAGGTCAGCTCGGCGGGGCGGGTCGGCAGCCAGGACTCCAGCTGACGTCGCGCCAGTTCCGCTTTCGCCTCGATATCCAGACCGGTGAGCACGAATTCCATCTCGTTGCGGAAGCCGCCGAGGGTGTTCAGCGAGACCTTGAGCCGGGGCGGCGGGGCCGCACCGGTGACGCCGCTGATCCGCACCCGGTCCGGGCCGTCCTGGTCGAGCCGGATGGTGTCCAGCCGGGAGGTGACATCCGGCCCGGCGTAGCGCACTCCCTGGACCTCGTACATGAGCTGGGCCTCGACCGTGTCGACGGTGACCGCGCCTCCGGTGCCCGCGTGCTTGGTGATGACGCTGCTGCCGTCGGCGTGGAGCTCCGCGATCGGGAAGCCCGGCCTGCCCAGATCGGCGAGTTCGGTGAAGAAGGCGTAGTTGCCGCCGGTTGCCTGGGTGCCGCACTCGATGACGTGCCCGGCCACCACCGCGCCGGCCAGGCGGTCGTAATCGGTTCGGCCCCAACCGAAGTGCGCGGCAGCCGGGCCGACGACCACGGACGCGTCGGTGACCCGGCCGGTGACCACGATGTCCGCGCCCGCGTTCAGGCATTCGACGATGCCCCATGCGCCGAGGTAGGCGTTGGCGGTCAGCGGCGCGCCGAAGCCGAGGGCGGCGGCGCGCGCGAGCAGGTCGTCGCCCTCGACGTGCGCGACCTTGGCGTCCAGCCCGAGGTCGGCGGCGACCTTGCGCACACGTTCGGCCAGGCCGGCCGGGTTGAGGCCGCCCGCGTTCGCCACGATCCGCACGTTGCGTTCGAGCGCCAGCCCGAGGCAGTCCTCGATCTGCGCGACGAAGGTCTTGGCGTAGCCGAGGTCCGGGTCCTTCAGCCGGTCCCGGCCGAGGATCAGCATGGTGAGTTCGGCGAGATAGTCGCCGGTGAGGACGTCGAGTTGCCCGCCTTCCAGCATCTCGCGCATGGCACCGAGCCGATCACCGTAGAAGCCGGAACAGTTGCCGATCCGGAGCACGTCCGGGTCGGCGGCCAGCATACTCATCAGCGGGAATGCCTCCTGTGCGGCGAACTGTCAGGATGAGCCGCCTGCCGCACCCGTGAAGTCCGCGTTCCGTGACCAGCATCACACCGCGCCCCGAAAAAAGCAAGCATGAGTGATTGTTAATTGCCGCCCCGCCACCCCGGCCGCTGCCCGGCCGAGCAGCCTGGAGCAAGATGTGCAGCGTGTCCAGCGACGTCACCGTGATCGTTCTGTTCGCCCTGTCGGGCTTCCTGCTCGGCGGCGTCTACACCACCTGGAAGACGGCCCGGCCGCTGTCGATCGCACTGGCCGCCTGCGCCGTCCTCGCCGCGGGCGGCGCGCTGGCCTGGTGGCTCGGATGAGCCGAGCGACGGCGAGGCGGCTCAGCCCTTCGACAGCCGGAAGATCCGCAGGTCGTCGGGGACTCCATTGAGCGCAGCGGCGAAGAAGCCGCGCTGATACTGCTTGACCGCCAAACCCAGTTCCGCCGGCGTCTCTCGCCGCAACGCCTGGAGCGTGGCCTCCGACAGCATGGTGTTGCCGTTGCCGCCCGCCTCCATGACCCGGGCCGCGATGGTGACGTCCACCCCGAGCCAATCGCCCCCGATCTCGCGCGGGGAGCCGGTGTGCAAACCGATTCGCATCCGCGGGGTATAGCCGTGCACCCGCACGTCGGACAGGTTGCGTTTGGCGGCCACGGCTGCGCGCACCGCCCGGTCGGCCGTGGGGAACACCGCCATCAAGCCGTCGCCCATGCGCTTGACCACGTGTCCGCCGCGATCGGCGATCGGCGGCTCGATGGCCGTGGCCACCATGCGCAGCAGTTCGAGGGTGGCCTCATCACCGGCCGAGAGCGACCAGCGCGAGAAGGCCACCAGGTCGGTAAACATTACAGTTACTTCTTGGCTACCTTTGCCGCGTCCCATCCGCTCCAGGGCGGCCTGCCAGACCTGCAAAGCGCCGAAGCCGATCTCTCGCGCGGCGCTCGGGGCGTCGCCGACCAGCTTGTCCGCTGCCCGCGCGACCGCTCGCGCGCCACCGGGCCCGGAAACCGACAACGGGTCGCCGAAAGCCGGGTCACCCGGCAACTGCTCCCGCGCCTTGCGCAGCGCGCCGATCAGGCCCATCCGCTGATTCGCCGCGCTCACCAGCGCAGATAGCTGACCACGGCAGGATCCGCCAGAACGGCGGTGAGCATCGGACGGCTCCAATGGAATGACCGCCTCGGGCGGTACGCCGCCATCGGCCTCCGGCCCCGGCTCGGCGCCGCCGGACGGTGCGCCACGCACGCCTAGAGGGTGTCTCAGCCGATCCGTCGTCGACAGGTCACCGATCAACACCATATGCACCTCCGCTGCGAACCTCAGCGAGCACATCTTCGGGCCCGGCAATAGATAACGAGCTGGTTGCTGAACCGAGGCTACTCGGGTGAGAAGGGGTCTCGGAAGCGGCCAGCGGCATAGTTTCCTCGATGTTCATACGTACGATCGGCCCGGCGCGAGCATTCGCACCGGGCCGATCAGAGCACCGTCCGCCGGGCAGTGACGGACGGTGCCGGGAGCGCCGGACCTCCCGACAAGGTCGGCGCCCTGTCAACCCGAGTGGCGAGGGAAGGCGACTCGGGTCGTCAGGTGAACTCGCCTCAAGCGTCGCGCTGGTTCACCACGACCAGGGATGCGCCGAAGACGATCGCGACGAAGACGGTGAAGTACAGCAGGCTGCCCCAGGGTCCCCAGTGCCAGTTGGCCGTGGACGGGGAGGCGCTCATGAAACGGTTCGCGTTCGCGAAAGGCAGGAACGGGGTGACGTTGCGCCCGAAGCTGCCGAACGCGCCGAGCAGCCCCTCGATCACCAGCGGCCACAAAACGATCAGCGAGATCGCCGCCGCGGACTGCCGTACCAGCACGCCGACACCGACCGCGAGCAGCACGCACAGGAATGCGTAGATCGGGATGGCGTAGACCTCGCGCCAGTCGGCCGCGCTGGACAGGGTGAGGGCCGCGCCCGCTTCCGGTCCGCTGATGGCCTTGGCCACCACGTAGGCGAGGAACGACAGGACAATGGTCAGCAGCGCGCCGTACACACTTACCAGGCCGGCCTTGGTGACGATGACTTTGGCCCGATGCGGCGTCGCCTGGAACGTCGTCCGGATGATGCCGAAGCGATATTCGCTGGTCACGGACAAGGTGGCCATGATCATCAGGACCATCACGCCGATGCCGCTGACCCCGACCGCCGCGGTGGCGACGGTCAGGTCGATCGCGCCTTCCGTGCCGTAGGACGCACGCGCCACCGAGGCGAGCAGCGCGGCCATGCCCAGCGCTAGGGCGATGACGATCGCCGAGCACCACCAGGGCGACCTGGTGGAGGTGAGCTTGATTCGTTCCGCTGCCAGCACGCCCATCAGAGCGCACCTCCCATCGCTGTGTAGGAGCCGCCGTCGGTGGGGACCGGCGAATCGAAGCCTTCGCCGTGGTACTGCACCACACCGCCGGTCATCCGCATGAACGCCTCTTCCAGCGACGCGCGCCGCGGGGCCAGTTCGAACAGGGTGATGTTGTTCTCGCCGGCCAGCTTGCCCACCGCGTCACTGGTGACGCCCGCCACCATGAGCGCCGGTCCGTCGGTGCTCGCGCCGTCCTCGCGGACGGTCATGCCATTGGAAGTGAGCACGCTGCGCAGCTGATCGAGCTGCGGGCTGCGCACCCGGACCGACTGCTCGGAGGCGCGTTCGATGAATTCGTGGGTGGTGGAGTCGGAGATGAGCTTGCCGCGTCCGATCACCACCAGGTGCTCGGCGGTCTGTGCCATCTCCGACAGCAGATGACTGGAGACCAGCACCGTGCGGCCCTCGACGGCCAGTCGCTGCATGAACCGGCGGATCCACAGGATGCCCTCCGGATCGAGGCCGTTCACCGGCTCGTCGAACAGCAGCACCTCCGGGTCGCCGAGCAGCGCGCCGGCCAGGCCGAGCCGCTGCGACATGCCGAGCGAGAAACCGCCCGCGGATTTGCCCGCCACCTCCGACAGGCCGACCAGCCGCAGCACCTCCTCCACCCGGGACCTGGCGATGTCGTTGGAGGCCGCCATCCACTCCAGATGGGCCCGCGCCGACCGGTTCGGATGCACCCACTTGGCATCCAGCAACGCCCCGACGGTGCGCAGTGGATGGTCCAGCTCGTGGTAGGGCCTGCCCTTGATCAGGGCCGTGCCCGCGGTGGGTCTGTCCAATCCGAGGATCATGCGCATGGTGGTCGATTTGCCCGCGCCGTTCGGTCCGAGGAACCCCGTCACCTGCCCGGGCCGAACCGTGAAGGTCAGATCCTGCACCGCTACGGTCTGCCCGTAGTGCTTGGTGAGGCCTTTCAGCTCGATCATGCCGCCCAGCATTCCGCACATCGCGGGCGCGCGCGTCGGTAATTGGTGCCGAGTCGCATCATCCTCGAGGATGAGGGATGGCATAGGGCACCCCTAAGGGTCGAGGTCGACGGCTCACCGGCTCTGCAGTTCGGCGACGCCGGGATTCACACCGCGAGCGCGATCACGGCGGCGAGCTCGGCCGCCGCGTCGAGTAGCGCGCGGGAGCGAGCCGTGATGCTCGCGTCCCGGGCCGCCAATGCCGTCTCGACGTCATCGGATCGGTGGCCGCGCGGCAGGTCGGGCATCAAGGTCTTCAGCGTGTCGACGCGGTATCCGGCCCTGCGGAGCTGATGGACGATCCGGGCATCCCGGACCTGGGCGGGAGAGTACCGCCGCGCGCCCTGTACGGTCGCGCGATCCGGGACGACGAGCCCCTCCGCGTCCCAATGCCGCAGTGTCGACGGGCGCACGCCCAGTGCGTCGGCGAGTTCGGCGACGCTCATCGCGTCCGACGGGAGCACGTCGGCGATCGGCTCGGCGGCGATCACCTCAGCCGCCTGCTTGGCGAGTGCCAGATCGGTGCGCTCCCGGTCGAGCCGGGCGTGTGCCGCATCGAGCCGGGCCAGCACCTCGGGAAACGGTTCCTCGTGGACGGCGCGAACGATGCGCTTGGCCTCGACGGGGCCGACGCCCGCCGCCAGCGCCCGATAGGCGAGTGCGGAACGCACATGCACCTCGCCGTATCTGCGATAGCCGGTCGCAGTGCGTACAGCGGTCGGAAGGACGCCGTCGCGTTCGAGGTTGCGGATCTGCTGTACGGAGTACCCGACTTGCCGCGCCACGTCGGCCGTGCGCAACGTGGAGTTGCGACTGATCACGCCATTTGACCTGCATCTCTCACTCAAAGTCGCCACAAGCACCTTAATGAAACGCTGGAACACATGACCATCGACGAGATCATCGGCTTCGTCTGCGCCCTCGACGGAGTTCGCGCACTTCGCCCCGGCCCCGGTGACGGCTCACCGGAGATCAGCTGGGGCGACACGTTCTTCTACTACTCGCCGGACGGCGCCGTACCGAAGGCGACCCAGCCCTTCGCGACGATCGTCACGAAGAACTACCCCGGCGACGAAAGTTCGGGACTGGACCGCCCCGATGCATTTCGCGTCAACATCGCCGCCGGAAAAGAGGCTTTCACCCACTGGACCGGCCACACCCCCCGCGAACCATTCACTCCCGACGATCCGAGCGCGGTGGACACTGTGATCCCCCACCCGGTCTACGCATCGGCCGGTTGGCTGGCAGTGATCAACCCCGGCGCCCGAACCGACGAACCCACCCGCGTCCTCCTCCGCACCGCCTACGAACTCGCCCGCTCCCGCCGCGCAGCTCGGACATAACGGACCGCGAGTGGCACATGGTCGCGGCGAAGCCCGAGAAGACTTTCCACCAGGTGCCACTCGCGGGGACGGTTACGGGTGTTCGATTTCGTCGGGAACCGGGGTGAAGTAGCCGACCGCGGCGCCCAGGAGGGCGCCGAAGATGGCGCCCGGGATGATGCCGATCAGGAGCGGGAGGCCCAGCAGCGCGCCGATGAGGGCGCCGATGCCTGCCGCTTGGCCCGCTCGCTGCAGGCGGTACTGGTCTCCGGCGTAGCTGATGTCCGTGCCGGTCGGCACGGCGGTGTTGGTCAGCTCCAGACGGTGGCCGTCGTCGGCGACGACGGGCACGAGCGTGATCTTCTGTTCCCCGATCTGGTGGGCCAGCGGAATCGTGGCCACCGGCGCGCCGTGCTGGTCGGCGAGGGTGACGGTGTCGCTGGTGAGGGAGAACCGGCCGTCCGCGACCGTGGTCACCAGGCGGGCGTCGCTGCCCAGCACCGACCGGTACTCGATCCCGTGATCAATTCCCTGATCCGTCAGCACCGCCGCGGTGTCCGCGGCGGGGGCCGGCGCGGGCGACCCGTAGGCCGTTCCCGCCGTAACAGCCATGGCACCGATCGCCAGAACGGCCGTCGCGACGTACTTCTTCATATTCACTTCTCATCCCCTAGCTATCCGGTCACTCGACCGGAACAGGACAACATAACCGATCTTGTCCCGACGCCTCACAGCGCCGGGGACGACGCCTGGGCCCAGAACCGTTTGGGGATGCGTCCGGCCAGGCGAGCGGTGTATCCGGCGCGGACCGCGTCCGCCATCGCCGCGGCCATCAGCTCGGGGTGCTTCGCCCTGGTGACGGCCGTGGCCAGCAAGACCGCCGAGCAGCCGAGTTCCATCGCGAGGGCGGCATCGCTCGCGGTGCCGATGCCCGCGTCCAGGATGACCGGGACCTTCGCTTCGGCGACGATCATCTCGATGTTGTGCGGATTGCCGATGCCGAGGCCGGTGCCGATGGGCGCGCCCAGCGGCATCACCGCCACGCAGCCCGCCTCCTCCAGGCGGCGGGCCAGGATCGGGTCGTCGCTGGTGTAGGGCAGCACCACGAACCCGTCGTCGACGAGTTGTTCGGCGGCGGTAAGCAGTTCGACCGGGTCCGGTAGCAGAGTGCGCTCGTCGGCGACCACCTCGAGCTTCACCCAGTTGGTGTCCAGCGCCTCCCGGGCCAGTTGCGCGGTGAGCACGGCCTCGGCCGCGGTGCGGCAACCGGCCGTGTTCGGCAGCGGCGCGATGTCCAGCCGCTTCAGCAGGTCGAGCACGCCGGTACCGCCCGCGGCATCGACGCGCCGCATGGCCACGGTGGTCAACTCGGTGCCAGAGGCGATCAGCGCCTGCTCCAGGACGGCGAGATTCTCCGCGCCGCCGGTGCCCATGATCAGGCGGGAACCGAACTCCCGGTCGGCGATCCGCAGCGGGGCGTCGGACCCGGCGGATGCCGTCGCCGCCTCAGCCACCTTGAACCGCCGTCAGCACCTCGATCTGCCAGCCGCGCCCGACCGGTTCGTCCCAGCGCGATTTGGGGAATACGGCTCCGTCCACCGCGAGCGCGACACCCCGACTTGGTAATTCGAGGCGTTCCAGCAGCTCACGCACGGTGAGCGGCTCGGCGAACTCGTGCTCGTCGCCGTTCACCGTGACACCGATGGGGACGGATGACAGCGTCATCGAATTCCTCCTACAGTCGTCGGAAACCGTTGCGGGTCGGCTACTTCCGCTTCGGGCAGCATCGCCCCGCCGAGCAGGCTCGCCACCGCGTCCACCGTGAGCGGCAGTGTCAGCATGCCGTTGCGGCCGTGCCCGGTGGCCGCGACGATCCGGTCGGTGAGCCGGCCGATCAGCGGGAGGTTGTCCGGGGTGCCCGGCCGGGAACCCGCGCTCGCTTCGGCGAGTTCGTATTCGCCGATGCCGGGGAACACCGCCTCCGCGTCGGCGATCAGGTCACGTACGCCCGCGACGGTGACCGCGGTGTCGAAACCCGCCTCGTACTGCGTTGCGCCCACGACGATCCCGTCGGCGCGCGGCACCAGATACACCGCGCGCCCGTGCACTCTGGCCCGGATCACCCGGCGCGGCGCGGGGGCGACACCGGGCCGGTGGCGCAGGCGCAGGATCTCGCCCTTGACCGGGCGGACCGGCAGCTCCGGCCACAATGCCGCCGACGCGGCTCCCGCCGCGAGCACGACTTGGTCGTGCGGAAGTTCCGTCAGCGCGGCTACCGACTCGGCGCACACCACGACGCCCGCCGCCGCGGCGGCCTGCCGCAGCGCGGCGACCAACTTGCGATTGTCGATGGCGGGTTCGGCCGGTGCGAGCAGCGCGGCCCGCACCGTCCTGGCCAGGCCGGGTTCCCGCTCGCGCACACCCGGGCGGTCGAGCATGCGCAGCTCGTGCCCGCGCGCGCCGACCCAGTCGGCCACGGTCCGCAGGTCGGCCGCGTCGGCCGCGTCCAGCGCGACGGTCATGGTCTCGTCGGCCACGAAGACCGCGACACCGGTCGCGGCATCGAGCCGGGCAGCGAATTCCGGCCAGCGGGCCAGCGACGCGGCGCCGAATTCGAGCACCCGCTCCTCGCCGGGCCAGCCCTCCGACAACGGTGCCAGCATGCCCCCGGCCACCCAGGAGGCCCCGGTGGCGATCGCCGGATCGAACAGGGTCACCGACCAACCGGCCTCCGCGGCCCGCCAGGCCACGGCGAGCCCGACAGCGCCGCCACCGACGACGGCCAGAGTCCGCATCCGATCCACCTGCCTCCTGTTTCGCATCCCCACGGTAGCGCGGCTACGGTCGAGAGCGTGCAACCCTCCCACCCCAATCGACCCGCCTCGCCGCGGGAGCGTCTGGCGAACGCGCGCCTGTACCTGTGCACCGACGCCCGTCGGGAGAAGGGCGATCTGGCCAACTTCGCCGAGGCCGCGTTCGCAGGCGGAGTCGACATCATCCAGCTCAGGGACAAAGGATCAGCGGGCGAGGCCGAATTCGGCCCGCTGGAGGCCAGGGCCGAACTCGGCGCGCTGGCCGAACTGAAGGCCGCCGCGCGCAGGCACGGCGGCCTGGTCGCGGTGAACGATCGCGCCGACATCGCCCTCGCCGCGACCGCCGACGTGCTGCACCTCGGCCAGGGCGACCTGCCGCCCTGGTACGCGCGCCGGATCCTCGGGCCCGACGTGGTGATCGGACGATCCACGCACAATCGCGCGCAGGCCGGGCTCGCCGCGATCGATGAGCACATCGATTACTTCTGCACCGGGCCCATCTGGGCGACCCCGACCAAACCCGGCAGGCAGGCGGCGGGCCCGGAATTGATCCGCTCCACCGCGGACGCCCATCCCACCCGGCCCTGGTTCGCGATCGGCGGGATCAACGCCGAGAACCTCGCGCAAGTGCTGGAAGCCGGAGCCGAGCGAGTCGTCGTGGTGCGTGCGATCACCGAGGCGCGCGATCCGGAAGCCGCGGCGCGCGAGCTGAAAACGGCCCTGCTGGCGAACGCGTGAGCGCCGCGGTCAGGAAAGCACCTGCCCGCGGGTGAACGACAGCGCGGTCTCCACCGCCGTGTTCCCGTTCGACGCGGGTTCCGCGGCCGCCGCGTCCGGCTCGTCGACGATCCTGGCGTAGTCGCCCGGCCCAGCCGGATCCGAATGCAGCCACACGAAACCGAAGTCGGCGAGGTCGAGCGTGCGCGGCAGCGCCGCGGCGACGGCTCGGTCGTCGCCGAGGTCGGCGAGCAGCACCCGCGCCGGTGCGGCACGCAGGACGGGCCAGGAGACGGCGAAGCCGGGGTGCAGTGGACGGGCGTCGACCTCGTCCTCGGGAACCCAGGCCAGCTCGGTGCTCTCGCGATTGCCGGTGGTCGGCAGGGTCATCGCCGCGTCGGCGACGACCGTGGTGTAGGTCCAGCCGCTCAGGGCCGACGCCGTCACCCGCTCGCCACGCACCCGGACGGCGGCGGGATCGATGCCCGCCTCTTCCCACGCCTCGCGGACCGCCGCGCGCACGGGCGTCTCGTGACTGTCCCGCGCACCGCCGGGCAACGCCCAGGTCCCGCCTTGATGACTCCACGGCGCGCGGTGTTGCAGCAGCACCGCGGAACCACCATCGGCCAGCGGAGCGCGCAGGAGAAGCCCGGCGGCGCCGAAGCGCCCCCAGTGCCGCAGCCCGTCCGGGCTATGCGACCAACCATCACCGTCACCACGCATGTCCTACCCATCCTCGTCCAGCCGCGGCAGCGCCCACCCGCCGTCTCCTCCCAATCGAGGGTGTTTCACACGCCGCGGCGCCCGTATGACCACAATAAACTCCGCACCAACACGCACGGATCGATCGGATATCCGATCGATCCGTCGAGAAATCCGCGTACGCGGCCCAAACTGGGGAGGTGGACATGGCCGGCTCCGAACCGACGACGGCCGAACTCCGGCCGTCGTCCGCGCCCGAGCCCGCCGGCCGGGACGACCCGGGCGGCCTGAGCGTCGCGGTGGTGCGCGAACGTCTCGACCTGGCCGATCTGCGGTCGTTCGCCAATTCCTCACCGGGACGGCTGATCGCGCTAGGGCTGCTGCTCATCGGATTGTGCCTGGCCGCGGGCTCGATGACCGCGGCGACGGTCGGTGAACGACAGCAGAGCCTGGATGTGTTGCTGCTGGACACCGAACCGAACGCGCACTCCGCGCTTCGGCTCTACACCTCGTTGTCGATCGCCGACGCCGCGGCGAGCACCGCGTTCATCGCGGGTGGCCTGGAGCCGCGGGCGGTGCGGGACCGCTACACCCAGGCTCTCGGCGAAGCGGCCGCGGAATTGGTGACCCAATCCGACGCGGCGAGCGATCCGGACGCGCGGCTGCGCACCGGCATAGTCACCGGCCTGCCGGTGTACTCCGGTCTGGTGGAAACCGCACGGACGAACAATCGCAGCGGATATCCGGTCGGCGCCGCGTATTTGAGCGAGGCGTCCAACCAGATGCAGACGACGCTGCTACCGATGGCCGAGGAACTGCACAATCATCGCTCGGCGGCGGTGACCGACGCGCAGCGCGACCACGTGCGCCCGCCGTGGTCCGCGATCGGGCTGCTGCTGCTCACCCTCGGCGTGCTCGTCTGGGTCCAGCGTGATCTCGCGCGCCGTTGGCGGCGGGTATTCAATCCGGGCTTGGTGCTCGCGTCGGCGGCCATGCTGATCCTGCTGGCGTGGACGGTGATCGCGGGTTCGGTGTCAGCGGCGGCGATGATCAGCGCCCGCGACGACGGCGCGGTGCCCTCCTCCCGGGTGACCGAGAGCCGAATCCTGGTGCAGCAGGCCCGCGCCGCGGAGACCTTGAAATTGGTGCGCCGCGACGCGACCGGCGACTACGACCGCACTTACGACGCGGACGTCGAACGGCTGGCCGATCTGATCGGCAAGTACCCCGGTTCCGCACCGGCGGCGAACGAAATGCGCAATGCCTTACCGGCGCTGGCGCGCTGGCGGGCGGCGCATCAGCGCATGAACGACGCGCTGGCGAAGGGCGATTTCAACAACGCGGCCGTAGTGGCGACCGGTCCCGGATCAGCGGACGCCACCGTGCAGGTGGAGGCGCTGGACCGTTCGCTCGAGCAAGCGGTCGCCGCGACCAGGGACACGTTGCGCGGCAAGATCTCCCAGGCGGCGCGTATCCTGGACTTCCTGGGCGCGGGCGCGATGGTGCTCGGCATTCTGGCGGCAGGCTTGGTGGGACTGGGCATCTGGCCCCGGCTTCGGGAGTACCGATGAGATCCGCGCGCGGCATTCTGGTGACCGCCCTCGCCGTGCTGACGCTGGCGAGCGGCTGTGCGAGCGATTCCGGCGCGCCGGTGTCGAGCAAGACGCCGAAGTACACCGATCCCCCGTTGCCGGCCAAGGCCGTTGCCGTGCTCACCGATTCCCCCGTCCCACCCGCGGCGGGCGCGTCGCGGTGCGGGGACCCGACCGCAGGCCTGCGTCCGACCGGAGCGGGCGCGGCGGCGCGCGGCGCGGCGATCGACGCGATCCGGGCGCGGGGCAGGCTGCTCGTCGGATTGGACACCGGCAGCAATCTGTTCAGCTACCGCGACCCGATCTCCGGCGCCATCGTCGGTTTCGACGCCGACATCGCCAGGGAGGTGGCCCGCGATCTGCTCGGCAGCCCGGATCTGATCGAATTCCGCAGCCTCGGCTCCGCCGAGCGGGAGACGGCGTTGCAGAACCGCACCGTCGACCTGGTCGCCAAGACCATGACGATCACCTGCGAGCGGCGCGAGAAGGTCACATTCTCCACCGTCTATCTGCGCGCCAACCAACGGGTGCTCGCGGTGAAGAACTCCGGGATCCGCAGCCTCGCCGATCTGGCGGGCCGACGGGTGTGCATCGTGTCCGGCACCACGTCGCTGGAGCACATGCGCCGCGACCAGCCCGCCGCGACCATCCTCACCGTGCCCAGTTGGGCCGACTGCCTGGTGGTGCTGCAACAGCGCCAGGTCGACGCGGTGAGTACCGACGACGCCGTGCTCGCCGGTCTGGCCGCGCAGGACCCGTACACCGAATTGGTCGGCGGCAGCATCAGCGAGGAGCCGTACGGCATCGGCATCACCAAGGGCAATGACGACCTGGTCCGATTCGTCAACGGCACGCTGGAACGCATCCGCAACGACGGCACTTGGGAGGGGCTGTACCAGAAATATCTCACCGCCCTCGGCCCCGTACCCGCTCCGCCCGCACCCACTTATCAGGACTGACGGGTCGATGAGCACACGGCCCGCCCCCGAGCCCGACCCGGACGAGAACGCCACGGGAGGACCCGGCCGGGCCGACGTATTCGAGGCCGGCCCCACCGCGGCGGCCGGGCCGCACCGGAACACGGCGGCGACACCGCCGCGCGCCGGCCATGCGGACCCGCGACAACTGGGGGCTCACGCTGGAGCGGGGCGGCGCG
Organism: Nocardia aegles; assembly: GCF_052545135.1. Taxonomy (NCBI): domain Bacteria; kingdom Bacillati; phylum Actinomycetota; class Actinomycetes; order Mycobacteriales; family Nocardiaceae; genus Nocardia; species Nocardia aegles. Next base: position 124,238 of record NZ_JBQWRI010000005.1, on the reverse strand, counting down.
CACGCGCGGATCGGGAAGCGACATCGAGCACGGCGGCATGGACACACGACCCCACCGAACGGCAGGAGACAGCGGGAGCGCACGAAACCCAGGGCATGGCGGCGTACGAGCCGGCGACCGCGGACGAGACCCGGCGCACGGATTCCACGCCCGCGTCGGGTCCGCAGCGCACCTCCGGACGCAGTGTGCGCACCGCGCGGACCCGGCCCGCGGTGCGGCGGCTGGGTGCGGGGCTGGTGCCGATCCCGACGGTGACGCCCGCGGACCCGCGTGACGCCGTCCTCACCGGCGCGGTGGTCTCCGAGGGCAAGCGATTCTGCTGGCGCTGCGGCAAACCGGTGGGCCGGGCGACGGCGACCCGGCCCGCGACCACCGCGGGCACCTGTGCGACCTGCGACGCGCCCTTCGACTTCCGCCCCACGCTGTACCCGGGCGACATGGTGGCGGGGCAGTACGAGATCCAGGGCTGCATCGCGCACGGCGGACTCGGCTGGATCTATCTGGCGATCGACCGCAATGTCAGCGACCGCTGGGTCGTGCTCAAGGGGCTGCTGCACGCCGGTGACGCCGAAGCGCAGGCGGTCGCCGTGGCCGAACGCCAATTCCTCGCCGAGATGGCACATCCCAGCATCGTCAAGATCTACAACTTCGTCGAGCACACCGGCGCGGACGGCGTACCCGTCGGCTACATCGTCATGGAGTACGTGGGCGGCCGGTCGCTGCGCGACATCCTCGACTCCTACGAACGCCCGAAACGCATGCCGGTCACCGAGGCGATCGCCTACCTGCTGGAGATCTTGCCCGCACTGGACTACCTGCACTCGACCGGGCTGACCTACAACGACCTCAAACCCGACAACGTGATGGTCACCGAGGACCAGGTGAAACTGATCGACCTCGGGGCGGTCGCCACCATCGAAGCGTACGGAAACCTCTACGGCACCAGAGGGTTCCAGGCGCCGGAGATCGCGCGTACCGGACCGACCGTGGCCTCCGACATCTACACCGTCGGACGCACGCTCGCGGTGCTCACCCTGAACCTGCCCGCGCAGCACGGACGCTACCTCGACGGCATACCCGACCCCGCCGACGAGCCGGTGCTGGCGCGCTACCGGTGCTTCCACCGCCTGCTGCTGTGCGCGACCGACCCGGACCCGCGACGCCGCTTCCCCTCCGCCCGTGCGATGTCCGCTCAGCTGGCAGGTGTGTTGCGGGAGATCCTCGCGCTGGAGACCGACACCGAGCACCCGCAACTGTCCACCGTCTTCACGCCGCCGCGGGCCGGTTTCGGCACCGAGGAATTGATCAGCCAGATCGACGCCTACACCGACGGCCGCCCGCGCAGCAGCATGCTGGACGCCCTGGATGTGGTGGCCGCGTTGCCTATTCCGCTGCTCGATCCGGCCGACCCGTCGGCGCCCCTGCTCGCGGCCGCCGTGCATCCTGACCCCGTCCACGCGTTGGAGGCGCTGCGGCAGGTCCGGGAACGAGCCGAGGCCGATCCCGGCAACGTCCCGGAGACGCTGGATCTGGAACTCACCCTCGCCGAGGCGAGGATGCGGCTCGACCTGCGCGAGTCCGCCACGGTGCTGGACCTGCTCACCCGGCTGCCCGAACGAGAGTGGCGGGTGAGCTGGTATCGCGGCATGGCCGAATTGCTCGACCGGGAATACGAGCGCGCCTTCACGAACTTCGACGAGGTCTTCCGCGTGCTTCCCGGCGAACTCGCCCCCCAGCTGGCGCTCGCCGCGACCGCCGAACTCGTGCTCCAGCATTGGGATTCGCCGGATCCCGAGCAATGGCGCGGCTACGCCGAGCAGGCTTACGAGACCGTCTGGCGCACCGATCGCACCGTGGTGAGCGCCGCCTTCGGGCTGGCCAGACAACTGGCGGCGGACAAGCGGGTGGACCGGGCGGTACAGGCGCTCGACGCCGTGCCCGCCGCGTCGCGGCATTTCACCACCGCGCGGATGACGGCCGTGCTGCTCATGCTCACGGCCGTGCCGGTGGCCGATCTCGACGAGGCCGCCCTGCACATCTCGGCGTCCCGGGTGCTGAGCCTGCCCGCGGGCGAGAGTCGGGCGGCGCAGATGCGGGTACTGGTGCTCGGCGCGGCTCTGGCGTGGCTGCAGGCGGGCAACACGCCGAAACGCCCCGATGCCACGCTCTTCGGCGCGCCGTTCACCGAACGCGAACTGCGGGCGGGCGCCGAGGCGAGCCTGCGCTCGCTGGCTCGCGCAGCGCCCAACCGCAGGCACCGCTACGCGCTCGTCGACCTGGCCAACTCCATTCGCGCGAAGACCTGGATCTAGCCGTCGACCAGGTGCCGCGCGGCGCGGGCGATGGCCAATTCCTCGTTGGTCGGCACCACGAGCACGGCGACCGGTGCGCCGGGCGGGGAGATACGCCGCGCGGCACGATCGTGCGCGGTGTTGGCCGCCGGATCGACCTCGATGCCGAAGCCGCTGAGACCGGCCAGGGCGTCGGCGCGCACCTGCGGGCTGTTCTCGCCCACTCCGGCGGTGAAGGTGATCGCGTCGACCCCGCCGAGTTCGATCAAGTACGCGCCCAGGTAGCGCCGCAGCCGATGGATGTACACGTCGTAGGCCAGCCGCGCGGCCTCGTCCCCGCTCTCGATGAGGCGGCGCAATTCGCGGAAATCGTTGACGCCGGACAGGCCCTTGAGCCCGGAATCCCGGTTGAGCAGCGTGTCGATCGCATCGATGTCGAGGTGCGCGGACCGCGCCAGGTGCGCCATGATGCCGGGATCGAGATCACCGGACCTGGTGCCCATCACCAGACCTTCCAGCGGCGTGAGGCCCATGCTGGTGTCGATCGGATGCCCCCCGCGGATGGCCGACGCCGACGCTCCGTTGCCGAGGTGGAAGACGATCTGATTCAGCTCACCGGGGTCGCGCCCGAGCAGCTCGGCCACGCGGCCGGACACGTACTCGTGCGAGGTGCCGTGAAAGCCGTATTTCCGGATACCGTGCGCGGCCGCCACTTTAGCGTCGATGGCGTAGGTCTTGGCGGCGGCGGGCAAGCCGTGGAAGAACGCCGTGTCGAACACCGCGACCTGCGCCACCCCGGGCAACAGTGCCCGCGCGCTCTCGATCCCGGCGACGTTGGCCGGATTGTGCAGCGGCGCCAGCGCGGCGAGCTCGGTGATCGCGGCCACCACGTCGTCGTCGATCAGGGTGGGGCGGTAGAACACCTCGCCGCCGTGCACCACCCGGTGCCCGACCGCCCGCACGCCTTCACGTACCAGGTCGTGGCCCGTCGCGGCGAACATGTCGAAGATCAGTCGCAGCCCGGCGGCGTGGTCGGCGATCCGCTCGCGGCGCTCGATGCTCGCGCCGTCGGCGCGATGCTCGATCCCGCCTTCGTCCTCGCCGATCCGCTCGACCGTGCCCGACGCCGCGACCACCCCCGAATCCGGGTCCACCAGCTGGTATTTGATGGACGAGGACCCGGAGTTGATCACCAGCACCATGTCATCGGCCGTCTCGCTCATCATGCCTCCTGTGTCCCGTGCGACCGGCACACTCGCTCGGCGACCACGATGACGACGCGCTCGTTCCTGCACGCGGCGGCGACCGCCCGCATCAGTTGTCCTGCGCCTGGATGGCGGTGATCGCCACGGTGTTGACGATGTCGGCCACCAGCGCGCCGCGGGACAGGTCGTTGACCGGCTTGCGCAGACCTTGCAGCACCGGCCCGATCGCGATCGCACCCGCGCTGCGCTGCACCGCCTTGTAGGTGTTGTTGCCGGTATTGAGGTCGGGAAACACGAACACCGTCGCGCGCCCGGCCACTTCCGAATCGGGCAGCTTGGCGTCGGCGACGGTCGGTTCGATCGCGGCGTCGTATTGGATCGGCCCCTCCACCGGCAATTTCGGTGCGCGCTCACGCGCCAGCTCGGTCGCGACGCGCACCTTGTCCACGTCCGCCCCACTACCCGATTCGCCGGTGGAATACGACAGCATCGCGACCCGGGGCTCGATGCCGAAGCGGTCGGCGGTCGCCGCGGACGAGATCGCGATATCGGCCAGTTGCCGTGCCGTCGGATCCGGCACGACCGCGCAGTCGCCGTACGCGAGCACCCGGTCGGCCAGGCACATGAGGAACACGCTGGAGACGGTGGAGACACCTTCCACCGTTTTGATGATCTCCAGCGCCGGGCGGATGGTGTGCGCCGTGGTGTGCGCCGCGCCGGAGACCATACCGTCGGCGATCCCCTGGTACACCATCATGGTGCCGAAATAGGAGATGTCGGCGACGGTTTCACGTGCCCGCTCCAGCGTCATGCCCTTGTGTTCGCGCAGTGCGGCGTATTCGGCGGCGAACTCCTCCAGGTAGCCGGAGGTGCGTGGGTCGAGCACCTGCGCGGCGGAGATGTCCACCCCGAGTTCGGCGGCGCGGGCGCGCACCGTCGTCTCCTCGCCGAGGATGACCAGATCGGCGATCTTGCGCTGTAGCACCCGTCCGGCCGCGCGCAGGATACGGTCGTCGTCGCCTTCCGGCAGCACGATGCGCTTGCGATCGGCTCGCGCGCGTTCGATGAGCTGGTACTCGAACATCTGGGGCGTGACCACCGCACTGTGCGGAACATCGATGCGCCGCAACAGTTCCGCGGCATCCACGTGTTCCTCCATCAGAGCCAGAGCGGTGTTCACCTTCCGCGGGTTGCCCACGGACATGCGGCCGCGGGTGCGGTAGGCGGCGCCCGCCGTGTCGTAGGTGCCGAGCTCGGTGGTGAGGATCGGCAGCTTGGGCTTCAGGCCGTCCATGAGCCGCGCCACCGCCGGATGCGGCAGCAGGCCGCCGTTCATGACGATGCCGGACAGCGACGGAAAACCCTCCGCCTCATGCGCGTTCACGACGCTGAGCAGCACGTCGGACCGATCGCCCGGCGCGATCACCACCACACCCTCCGACAGCCGCTCCAGGATGTGCTCCGCGGTCATGCCACCGACCATGACCTTCAGCGCCTCGCGGTGCAGCAATTCCGGATCGCCGCTGTACATCTCGCCGTCGATGGCGGCGCACAGCTCGGCCATGGTGGGGGCGATCAGCAGCGGCACCTCGGGCAGGGTCCAGGACGGGACATCGAACCCGGTCAGCGCCGCGGCCACCTCCGCCAACCGCTGTGGGTCACAGCGGTTGGCGATAATGGCGACCAGCCGCGCGTGCTCGTGGGCCAGTTCGGCCGCGCACAGTTCGGCCAGCTGCCGCACCTCGTCCCGGGTGCGCCCCGCACCGCGGAGCACCAGTAACACGGGTGCGCCCAGATTGACCGCGATCCTGGCGTTGAAGCGCAGTTCGCTGGGGCCGGCCACGTCGGTGTAGTCGCTGCCGACCACGACCACCGCGTCGCACAGCTCGGCCACCTGGTGGAAGCGCAGGACGATCTCGCTGATCGCCGCGTCCGGGTCGGCGTGCACCTGCTCGTAGGTGGTGCCGATCGCCTGCGCGTAGTCGATGTCGGCCGTGCTGTGCTCGAGCAGCAGTTCGAGGATGTAGTCGGGCTCGGTGGTCGAGCGTGTGATCGGCCGGAAAACCCCGACTCGCGCGGTCGTCGCGCACAGCGCCTGCAGCACCCCGAGAGCCACCGTCGACTTGCCGGTATCGCCTTCGGGCGAGGCGATGTACACGACGGATGGAGCGTTGTCGGCCATGTCCGAGAGCTTAGTGAACCAGCGGCGACCGGACCCGATCACACCACGGTGGCCTCGGCCGAAAAGACCTCGCCGTGGTGTGCCGATCGCGGACGTCAGACCAGAGCGCGCAGGCGGGGGGCCAGGTCGCGTCGGAAGAGGTCGAGGAAGCGGCGCTGATCGTGGCCGGGGGCGTGGAAGACCAGATGGTTGAAGCCCGCGTCGAGGTACGGCTTGATCTGGGCGACCGCTTCGTCCGGGTCGCCGGCGACGATCCAGCGCTTAGCGATCTGTTCGATCGGCAGCGCGTCGGCGGCGGCCTCCATCTCGATCGGGTCGGTGATGCTGTGCTTCTGCTCCGCGGTGAGCGACAGCGGAGCCCAGAACCGGGTGTTCTCCCTGGCCAGCTCCGGATCGGTGTCGTAGGACAGCTTGATCTCGATCATCCGGTCGATGTCGTCGACGCTGCGCCCGGCCTTCCCCGCACCCTCGGCGACGGCGGGCATCAACTTCTCGGTGTAGAGGTCCATACCCTTGCCCGAGGTGCAGATGAAGCCGTCGCCCGCGCGTCCGGCGTAGCGCGCGACCAGCGGACCGCCCGCGGCGATGTAGATCGGGACACCGCCCTTGGGCACGTCGTAGATGGAGGCGCCGACGGTCTTGTAGTATTCGCCGTCGAAGTCGACGCGGTCACCGGTCCACAGGGCGCGCATCAGGTCGACCGCCTCGCGCAGGCGCGCGAAACGCTCCTTGAATTCGGGCCATTCGCCGGTGTACCCGGTGGCGATCTCGTTGAGCGCCTCACCGGTGCCGACCCCGAGCATGACGCGATCCGGGTACAGGCAACTCATGGTGGCGAACGCCTGCGCGATCACCGCGGGGTTGTAGCGGAACGTCGGAGTGAGCACCGACGTGCCGAGCTGAATGCGCTGGGTGCGCTCGCCGACCGCGGCCAGCCAGGCCAGCGAGAAGGGCGCGTGTCCGCCCTTGTGCCGCCAGGGCTGGAAGTGGTCGCTCACGGTGGCGCTGTCCATGCCGTGTTCTTCGGCCGACACCGCGATCTCGACGAGTTCCCGGGGACCGAACTGCTCCGCCGATGCTTTGTATCCGAGCTTGAGTCCGCTCATCTGCCACGCTCCTCGCGTTTCGTTTCGCCACCATCGCGATCCGTCATCGACAGTAGTCAACACTGCCGCCCGTCGCGCCGACGGGCCGACGCGGATGATCTTCACGGCGGAGAACGCCCGCCGGGGGCGAATCGCTTCCCCGGTGGCCGCCGCGGGTGATAACGGATAATGGCCGCGTGACCGCAGACGACGAGCCGATCCTGTCCTACTTGACCGATATGGACGGCGTGCTGGTGCACGAGGACCACCTCATCCCGGGCGCCGACAAGTTCCTCGCCGAACTGCGCGCCAACGACACGCCCTTCCTGGTGCTGACCAACAATTCGATCCGCACGCCGCGCGATCTGCAGGCTCGGCTGCGGCACACCGGGCTCGACATCCCGGAAGCAGCGATCTGGACCTCCGCGCTGGCCACCGCTACTTTCCTGGACGAACAGCGTCCCAACGGCACCGCTTACGTAGTGGGCGAATCCGGCCTCACCACCGCGTTGCACGAGATCGGCTATGTGCTGACCGACAGCGACCCGGATTACGTCGTCCTCGGCGAGACCCGCACGTACTCCTTCGAGGCGATCACCACCGCGATCCGGCTGGTCGAGCGAGGCGCCCGCTTCATCGCGACCAACCCGGATCCGACCGGCCCGTCCCGTGAGGGCTCGCTGCCCGCCACCGGCTCGGTGGCCGCGCTGATCACCCGCGCCACCGGACGCGACCCGTACTACGTCGGCAAGCCGAACCCGCTGATGATGCGCTCCGCGCTGCGTCGGATCGGCGCCCATTCCCAGTCGACGGTGATGATCGGCGACCGGATGGACACCGACATCATCTCCGGCCTGGAAGCGGGCATGCGCACCATCCTGGTCACCTCGGGTATCTCCACCCGCGCGTCCTACGAGGCCTATCCCTACCGCCCCACGATGGTGGTGGACTCCGTCGCCGATCTGATCGGGAAGACCAAAGCCCCGTTCACGGACTGATCGCCGCGCCCCCGTGGCAGCAGACCCCCTGCCGATCCGCCGCGAACATTACGGTGGACGCATGCGAATCTCGGTGGCGGCGGACGAGCGGGTCGGTGTGGCCGCGGAACTGGTCGACGAACTGGTCGAGCGCGGCCACGAGATCGTGCCGCACGGCGCGCTGTCCGAGGAGGAACGCGACGACTGGGCCTGGGCCAGCGAAGCGGCCGCCCGCGACGTCGCCTCCGGCCGCGCCGACCAGGCCGTCGTCTGCTGCTGGACCGGTACCGGCGCCTCGATCGCGGCCAATAAGGTCGCCGGGGTGCGCGCCGCACTCTGCGCGGACGCCTCGACCGCGGCGGGCGCCCGCACCTGGAACGACGCCAATGTCCTTGCCCTGAGCCTGCGTTCGACCTCCAGCGCCGAACTCCGGGAGATCCTCGACGCCTGGTTCACCACCGAGCCGAGCTCCGCTCCGGACGACCGGGCGAACATCGCCCATCTCGCCGACATCGAACGCGCCGGCGATACCTGAGGAAAGTACGGCCGCCTCGACCTGCGGCGGGGCGTCGACAGCGCCTGAGGCGCGGCTCCCGCTTTCGATATCGACGACTCCCGGCGATACGGTCGAGCCATGTCCGTTCACAGGCCCGGTGGCACGTTCGGGAACTATCGCCTCGAACGCTTGCTGGGCCGTGGCGGCATGGGCGAGGTGTGGCTGGCACATGATCAGCACGGCCGCGCCGTGGCACTCAAGGTGCTGTCGGCGGCGTATACCGCCGATTCGCTCTATCGGCAGCGGTTCGAGCGGGAAGCTCGGTTGGGCGCCACGGCGCGCAGCCCGCACATCGTGCCCGTCCACGCGTTCGGCGAAGTAGACGGCCATCTGTTCTTGGAGATGACCTACATCGACGGTGTCGACCTCGGTACCCGGCTGAAGTCCGGCCCACTGCCGTCGGATCGGGCCGTCGACGTCATCGCCCAGGCCGCCGCGGCGCTGGATGCCGCGCACGCGTCCGGACTGGTGCACCGCGATGTTAAGCCGGGCAACATCCTCCTGCACACCAGCGGTTTCGTGTATCTGATCGACTTCGGTATCGCTCGCGCCGCCGACGGCACCGCCCTCACCGCCACCGGGCTGGTGGTGGGCACGCTGGGGTACATGGCGCCGGAGCGCTTCACCGGAACGGTGGACGCCAGGTCCGATGTCTATTCGCTGGCCTGCGTCCTCTACGAAACCCTCACCGGGCAACCGCCCTTCGGCACGGGCGATCCGGCCCAGCAGATGCGCGCCCACCTGATGGCCGAACCGCCCCGCGCCGCACGGTCCGCCCCCGGCGTCCCGGCCGCGCTCGACGATGTCATCGCCAAGGGGATGGCCAAGGAGCCCGACGCACGCTACGGCAGCGCGGGTGAATTCGCCGCGGCGGCGTCGGCAGTCCTGAACCGTTCCACGCCCGCACGACCGAGCCCGCCGGTCGCTGGTTCCACGGCACCTCGCGGCCGCACGCCGACCCGGGTCATGCATGCCCCCACCTCGGCGCAGCCGACGCCCGAGGTCCGGCCACCCGCCGCGCCCGGGCAGCACGGTCCTCGGCTGAAGCCGCGATGGTTGATCGCCGCCGCGGCGGCGCTCGTCGCCACTCCGGCGCTGTTTCTTCTGGTCGACGGCATCGACATGGGGTCCGCGCCGGTCGCGGGAACGACGACTCGCGCAGCTGCCCCATCGAGCGATTCGCTGCCACCGGCCGGCGGGCAACCCGCGAGTTCCGTACCCGCCGTGCGTGACGGGAACTTCGCTTTCACCGTGACCGACGTGGTTTACGACGCGGCAGCCGCGAGTGGTGCCCGCACGATCGTGACGCTGACCGTCACCAACCTGTCCGACCACGAACAAACCCTCGCCATCGCCGACCAACGGTTGGTCACCACCGGCGGCCACTCGCTGCCGCCCGACCCGGCCGGCACCGCCGAACTGAACCCGCCCGGCGACGACTTCGCGCGCCTGGCTCCCGGCCGCGGCGGCACGATACGGCTGGCCTTCGACCTGCCCGGCAAGAACAAGAACGGCAAGAAGAACGACAAGAAAGACGAGGTCGCGACCCACGTGGTTCTGCACGGCGCGCCGTCGTCACCCGGCGTCACCGTGCCGATCCGCTGACCGCCGCTACACCGTCGCGATCAAGCGAGGGCTTGGTCGAGGTCGCCGAGCAGGTCTTCCACGTCTTCCAGGCCCACCGAGATGCGCACGACGCCATCGGACAGGCCGATGGTGGCCCGGCCTTCGGGGCCCATGGCGCGGTGTGTCGTTGTCGCCGGATGGGTGATCAGGGTCTTGGCATCACCGAGGTTGTTGGAGATGTCGACGATCCGCAACCGGTTGAGCACTTCGAACGCACGCTTCTTCGCCTCGTGCTCGGACGCGTTCAGCTCGAAGGTGACCACGGTGCCGCCGCCGCTCATCTGGCCGGTGGCCAGCGCGTGCTGCGGATGCGATTCCAGGAACGGGTATCGGACCCAGCTGACGGCCGGGTTGCTCTCCAGGAAGCGGGCGATGCGCAAGGCGGACTCCGCCGAATGACGTACCCGCAGCGGCATCGTCTCCAAGCCCTTGAGCAGCGTCCACGCGTTGAACGGGCTCAGCGCCGGACCGGTATGGCGCATCAGCGTTTTCACCGGGCCGTCGATGTAGTCCTCGGCGCCGAGGATCGCGCCGCCGAGCACGCGGCCCTGGCCATCGATGTGCTTGGTGCCCGAATAGACCACCACGTCGGCGCCGAGCTCGAAGCCGCGCTGCAACAGCGGGGTGGCGAACACGTTGTCCAGGACGACTTTCGCGCCCGCCGCGTGCGCCAGCTCGCTCACCCGCCGCACGTCGACCAACGTCTGCATCGGGTTGGCCGGCGTCTCGAAGAAGACCGCCTGGGTGGGCACCGACAACGCCCGTTCCCACTGGTCGAGATCCTCGCCGTCGACGAAGACCGTCTCCACGCCCCAGCGCGGCAGGATCTCGTTGCACACCACGAAACACGAGCCGAACAGGCTACGTGCCGCGACGAGCCGGTCGCCCGCGCCGAGCAGGGCGCCGAGCGCGGTGAACACCGCGGACATGCCGCTGGCGGTCGCGAAGCACGCCTCGGCGCCGTCGAGCAGCCGCATCCGCTCCTCGAACATGGCCACCGTCGGGTTGCCGTAGCGGGAGTAGACGAAGTGTTCGACCTCGCCGGTGAACGCGGCCTCGGCGGCCTCGGCGCTCTCGTAGACGAAGCCGGAGGTGAGGTAGAGCGCCTCCGCGGTCTCCTCGAAACCGGAACGCCGCAGCCCGCCGCGCACGCCGAGCGTCGCGGGGCCGACGCCGTCGGGCAGCGGCTTGTCGAACGCGCCGCCGGTGATCACGACTGCCGCCAGGGCAGTCCGAGGGCGCGCCAGCCGGAGCCGCCGCGATGCCCGAATTCGTCGAGCGGGCCTTCGAAGCCCTCGAGCACGTTGTAGGAGGTGTGGTAGCCGGCCGAGGTGGCGGCGATCGCCGCGCCCACCGAACGCTGACCGGAACGACAGATGAAGACGACGGGCGCCCCCGGGTCGTGACCGTCGAGCGCCTGCTTCAACTGCTCGACGAACGCCTCGTTGCGCGCGCCCGTGGAATCGACCCACTCGACCAGCACGGTCGGCCGTTCGATCGAGCTCGTGTCCGGTACACCGACGAACTTCCATTCCGCTTCCGTCCGCACGTCCACGAGGACGGCTTCGGGATGGTCCCGCAGCAGCTCCCAAGCCTGCTGCGGGGTGATATCACCGGCATAACTCATGTGCACCTCCTGCGAATCCGCACTTGCCGCGCCCGGGACCGAGGCGCCGCCAGGTCGTCACCCGGAGCACCCCACCGCGGAGGAGGGTTGCCGACCAGCAATGCCGGGGCTTGACGCTGGTTCTCATGACCTCCGACTGAGATTGCACTGACCGGGGTCGCCGTGTCAAACGGGGGCGCACCCTACGCGAACGCTCAGGTGCACACCAGCCACTTGTCGCCAGACCTGGTGAGATTCCAGGTCGTCGTCTTCTCCTGCCCGCCCACCTTCGTGGTGACGGTCGCCTTGCCCCGGTCGCCGTCGACCATGGGCTGGTCGATTTTCGTGATTTCGACGGGCTTTCCGGCACCGTCCTGGCCCGCGAGCGGTGAGCGACTCGCGTCGAAGCCCTGGCATGCGGTGCCGGGCGGCGGCACGGCGGCACTGCGATTGGAGCCGTCGACGAAGTCGCGCACGGCCGCTGTGAGGCGATCGGCGTCTGTGACATTTTTCTCAGCGGGCGACAGCACACCGCCGAGCACGACCGCGATCAGCACGATCACCGCGACCACCGCGGCCGCGACGAACGGGACCGCCGAGCGTCTGTCGGTCTGATCGACCCGAATGATCTCGTCCTCGCCCGCGGCGGGCTGCTGTTCGGTCATGGCTCGATGATCCCTGGTCGGCGCCGGTATCGAGCGCTCGACCCCCGGCTGTGAATCGGCACACGGCTGCCCCCTGGCGAGTGGCGACCGTAGACCGCGCGCGAGCGGGTAACCGATGATCGTGACTGTCGATGGCACGCATCGAGTTCACGCACCGACGTGGGGCGGCATCCGCCATCCCGATAGAATCGCTGGACGGCGGCCTGCTGCCACAGCGAACCGGCAGCTCCACGCCGCGGCGGACGGAGCACCGCGCAGCCATGAGCCGGCCACACCGGCGTCCGCGCCGGACGGGTGCGACCGAGCCGGTGCGTCAAGTCAGCCTAAGCTAAGCCATACGTAATTGATTTCGACCATAAAGGTGCGCGTAAAGAGATGACCGAACAGAGTGCAGTAGAGGATGGCGGTGTCCGCGAGCCCTCCGTGGTGACGCAGGCTTCCTCCTCCGGGCCTGACGCGCACACCGCGAAGCCCCGCCCGCTCCGCATCGCGATCGTGGGCGCCGGACCGGCCGGGATCTACGCCGCCGACGCCTTGATGAAGTCCGATGCCGAGGTGTCGATCGACCTCTACGAGCGCATGCCCGCGCCGTTCGGCCTGATCCGCTACGGCGTCGCGCCCGATCATCCCCGGATCAAGGGCATCATCACCGCCCTGCACAAGGTCCTCGACAAGCCGCAGGTGCGCCTGCTCGGCAACATCGACTACGGCACCGACATCACCCTCGACGATCTGCGCGTCTTCTACGACGCGGTGATCTTCTCCACCGGAGCCAACGCCGACCGGGCGCTGCCCATCCCCGGCATCGACCTCGACGGCTCCTACGGCGCCGCCGACTTCGTCTCCTGGTACGACGGCCACCCCGACGTCCCCCGCACCTGGCCGCTGGACGCGGAGAAGGTCGCCGTCCTCGGCGTCGGCAACGTCGCGCTCGACGTCGCCCGGGTGCTGGCCAAGACCGGCGACGAGCTGCTGCCGACGGAGATCCCGCCGAACGTCTACAACGGCCTCAAGGCCAACAAGGCCGTCGAGGTGCACGTCTTCGGCCGCCGTGGTCCCGCGCAGGCCAAGTTCACCCCGCTGGAACTGCGCGAACTCGACCACTCGCCCACCATCGAAGTCATCGTCGATCCCGAGGACATCGACTACGACGAAGGCTCCGAAGCCGCGCGGCGGCACTCCAAGCAGGTCGACATGGTGGCCAACACCCTCGAGCAGTGGGCCATCCGCGATGCGGGCGACCGGCCACACAAGTTGTTCCTGCACTTCTTCGAATCCCCCGCCGAAGTGCTCGGCGAGAACGGCAAGGTCGTCGGCCTGCGCACCGAACGCACCCAGCTCGACGGCACCGGCAACGTCAAGGGCACCGGGGTGTTCAAGGACTGGGACGTGCAGGCGGTGTATCGCGCGGTCGGCTACCTGTCGCAGAACCTGACCAACCTGCCGTTCGACGACCAGGCCGGCACCGTGCCGAACGAAGCGGGCCGGGTGCTCGTCGACGAGAACGCCGACGGCGCGGCGCGCTACCTGCCCGCCACCTACGTCACCGGCTGGATCAAGCGCGGCCCGGTCGGCCTGATCGGCCACACCAAGGGCGACGCCAACGAGACCATCGCCTGCCTGCTGGACGACGCGCCCGGCTTCACCCCGGCCGAGCGGCCCGACCCGGAGGCCGTCATCGAATTCCTCGAAGGCAAGGGCATCCCGTTCACCACCTGGGCCGGGTGGTACCGACTCGACGCGCACGAACGCTCCCTCGGCGAGCCGGAGGGCCGCGAGCGCGTCAAAGTCGTCGAGCGCGAGGACATGCTGCGCGCCAGCGAACCGCACAAGGTCTGAACGCCGCAGTGACCGACTCCGCCGCCGACGCGACGTCCCAGGTGTGGCAGCGGAAAATCCGACCCTGAGGCATTCTGTACAAGTGTTCGATGCCCACCTGCACATTTTCGACCCGCGGTTTCCGCTGGCCGAGAACGAGGGCTACCTGCCCGACCCGTTCACCATCGCCGATTATCGCAAGCGCATGGCGCGATACGACATCAGCGGCGGCGCTGTGGTCAGCGGGTCGTTCCAGGGCACGGACCAGACCTACCTGAAGGCCGCCCTCGCCGAACTCGGCGAGGGCTGGGTCGGTGTCACCCGGCTCGACTTGGATGCCACCGACGAGGAGATCCTCGAACTGGACCGGATCGGCGTGCGCGCACTGCGTTTCAACCTCAAGCGCGCGGCCACCGACATCACCGGGATGACGTTGCAGGCACTGCGTGCCTACGAACTGGCAGGCTGGCACGTCGAGGTCTATATCGACGGCACGATGCTGGCCTCGCTGCAACCGGTCATCTCCAAACTGCCCGCGCTGTCGGTCGACCATCTGGGGATGTCCGCCGAAGGGTTGCCCTTCCTGCTGGACCTGGTCGATCGCGGAGCGAAGGTCAAGGCGACCGGGTTCGGCCGGGTCGCGATGAACGTCGCCGACGCGCTGCGCCGCGTGCACGCGGTGAATCCGGAAGCCCTCATGTTCGGCACCGATCTGCCCGGCACCCGAGCCGGACGCCCGTTCCGGGACTCGGACGTGGATCTGCTCTGCGACGTGGTGGGCACCGACATGTACGCGGTGCTGGAGGACAACGCCCGCGCGTTCTACCGGCTCCCGGCCCGCGAGCGCGTCGTCGACGACGACCCGGCCCCCACCCTGCCGCTGCACCGGCCGGAACCGCCGACCCTCCGGCTGCGCCGCGACGAACTCCCGGGAAGCCGCGCGGGCGACACGATTCCGTTTCCCGCGATCGATCGCTGACGCTCAGATCGCTAAGACACCGGCGAGCCAGACACCGGTGGCCAGCAACGCGCCGAAGAGTTCGATCAGAATGGACAGCCCGACGCCCTTCAACGCGTGCACCGTCGCCTGCCACGCCTGCCGGTTGACGCGCAGCCGCTGGAGTTCCCACAGGTAAACGCCGAGAACGAAACCCACGAACAGGCCGATCACCGGGATCACGAAGAAGCCGACAACGCCGAGTATCGCGCCGAGCAGCACCGCGCGGTTGGACACTCCCGCGTCTTTCATCCTGCGCCCCGGCCAGGTGTATTTGACCACGCCGGAAAGCACCAGCAGCACCGTGCTGACCGCGAAAACCGTCCAGGCCGTGGCGCCCCCGGTGAGGAAGGCCCAGACGGCGATGGCCGCGAAGATCAGGATCACCCCGGGCAGGATCGGCACGACGATCCCCAGCAGACCGACCAGAATCGCGAGACCGGCGAGAAGGTTGTACCACCCCTGATCCGACAGCGTTTCCACACGTGCAGCCTAGAGCCGGGCGTGGGGGCGGGCGAGCCGTAGCCGCAGACCGGCCGCCGTACTCACACACGGGCGCAACGTCCGCGACCGCGGGCCTCGACGATGCGCCATCTTGTGGCGGCGGCCTATTGTCATACTGTCAATACATCCTTCCCGGTCGCCTCCGGGAGGACGCACCGGTCACCGGTGCGCTGCATCGAACGACGAACCGAGGTAGGGCGTGAGCACTCCATCCACCGCCGAGCAGGGCCCGCTCGCGGGCGTCAAGGTCATCGAGCTGGCCGGGATCGGCCCCGGACCGCACGCCGCGCTGCTGCTGGCCGATCTGGGCGCCGACGTGGTGCGGGTGCAGCGCGCAGGCCAGCTACCGGGCGGGTTCGACCGTCCGCAGCTGCGCGGCCGGACCATCGTCGAAGCCGACCTCAAGGACCCCGCCGACCTCGAGAAAGTGCTCGGTCTCGTCGAGAAGGCGGACGTGCTGATCGAGGGCTTCCGCCCCGGCGTCACCGAGCGGCTCGGCATCGGCCCGGACGACGCGCTCGCCCGCAACCCGCGCCTGGTCTACGGGCGGATGACCGGCTGGGGACAGCACGGTCCGCTGGCCGATCGCGCGGGACACGACATCAACTACATCTCCATCACCGGCGTGCTGCACGCCATCGGCCGCAAGGGCGAACGCCCGGTCCCGCCGTTGAACATGGTGGGCGATTTCGGCGGCGGCTCGATGTTCCTGGTGGTCGGCGTCCTCGCCGCGCTGGTCGAGCGGCAGCGGTCCGGTAAGGGACAGGTGATCGACGCGGCCATGGTCGATGGCGCCCTTGCCCTTTCGCACATGATCTGGGGCATGCGCGGCGCGGGCGCCTGGTCCGATGAGCGTGGCGTGAACCTGCTCGACACCGGAATGTCGTTCTACGACACCTACGAAACCTCCGACGGCAAGTACATGGCGGTCGGCGCGATCGAACCGCAGTTCTACGCCCAGCTGCTGGCCGGGCTGGAGATCGAGGCGGACGGCCTGCCTTTCCAGCTCGACCCCGCCGGACAGGAAACGCTGAAAAAGCTCTTCGCCGAACGCTTCCGGACCAAGACCCGGGACGAGTGGACCGAAATCTTCATCGGCGCCGACGCCTGTGTCTCTCCGGTGCTCACCTTCGAGGAGGCGACGCGCAACGAGCACATCGCGGCCCGCGGCTCGTTGCTGGAACTGGAAAACATCACCCAGCACGCTCCCGCGCCGCGATTCTCCCGCACTCCGAACGGGATTCCCACCCCGCCGCCGACCACCGCCACCCCGATCGAGGCGGTCTGGGTCGGCGACCGATAATCGAAACTTTCACATACCAACCGGTTCGACAGTTCCCTGCCGAGCCTGCCATACTGTCCGCGAGCAGGCGGCTTTCGAGAATCGCGAACCTCGTCCGGTCCGCCCCTTGACCGCCGCTCGAGCTGGAGGCCGCCGCGCCGTGCGAGCTTCTGTACACCGCCCGAGCACGACGAGGGCCGGCCCCGAGGGGTGGCCGACCGATCGTGCTCGGCGGTGCTCGCGGAGACATACCGCCCGCGGAGGTCCTCCCCAGCGGCGAAATCGCCTCAGTAGCAGGTCAACGGCGTCAACGGGTCCGCGGCGCGCGGCGTGAGCGCCGCATAGGCGGACGCGATGGACTTGACCGCCAAACGCAATTCGGGTTCCCGGTGCGTGAACGGCAACCGCAGGAACCGTTCGAACGCGCCTTGCACGCCGAATCGAGGCCCGGCCGCGAGCAATACGCCGTGGTTGGGGGCCGTGGCGGCCAGCGCCGTGGAGACCGAGGTCGGCAGCTGCGCCCACACCGACATGCCGCCCGCGCCGACGGTGACGCGCCAATCCGGCAGTTCCTCGGCGAGCGTGTCGAGCAGCGCGGCGCGCTGCGAACGCAACTGGTCACGGCGGCGGGCGAGAATCACCTCCGCGTGCTCGAGCAGGTGCACGGTCGCCAGCTGATCCATCACGGGGGTGCCGAGGTCGACCGTGGAGCGAATGCCGAGCAACTTGGTGATCAGCGCCTGGTTGGTCCGAATCCAGCCGACGCGCAAACCGCCCCAGAACGATTTCGAGGCCGAGCCGATGGTCACGATCTCGGAGCCTCTGGCGAAGGCGGCGACCGGCGGTCGCGGAAGATCGTCATCGAGCCCGAGATCCGCCATGGACTCGTCGATGACGACGGTCATCCTGGTATCCCTGGCGATGGCGGCCAGTTCGGCGCGGCCGTCGGCGTCGAGCAGCAGGCCGGTCGGGTTGTTGTAGTCCGGCACCAGGTAGGCCAGACTGGCCGCGGTCTGCCGCGCGGCACTGCGGATACCGTCGAGATCCCAGCCGCCCGCCGGGTCCTCCGGACGCAGCGGCACCGGCACCGGCCGGGCGCCGACGTCGCGAATCGCCTCGATGGCGTTCGGATAGGTCGGATGGTCGATCAGCACGCGGGCGGCGGGCGCCGTGAGCACGTTCAGCAGCAGGCGCAGGCCGTGCTGGGCGCCGAGGGTGACCAGGATCTGATCGGGCTCGGTCGGCAGCCCGCGCGCGGTGTAGCGGCGGGCGATCGCCTCGCGGAGCGCGAGCACACCGACCGGGTCCATACCGTGCGTGCCGAGGTAGGCCGGGATTCCTTCCAGCGCAGCCGAATACGCGTCCTGCATCTCCAGCGGAGCGTCCATGGCGGCATAGGTCATGTCGACGGTGGGCAGTTCGGGCGAGGCCATCATCGCCAGGATGCCGCGCGCCGGTTTGACGCCGTCGTGCTGCACGTCGCGGGGCAGGGCCACCGTGCTGCGCGAGCCCTGGCGGCTGATCAGGTAACCGTGCTCGCGCAACAGCGCGTAGGTGGAGGTGATGGTGGTGCGACTGACCCCGAGGGTGGCGGCGAGATCCCGCTCGCTGGGCAAGGCGACACCCAGCGGGGCGCGCCCGTCGTGGATCAGCAGCCGGATGCCTTCGGCGAGCGCCAGATAGGCCGGGCGGCTGGAGCGCCGCCCGGCCGAATCCGGATCGCCGTCGTGCGCGTGCCGCCAGTGGCCCAGATCGCGAGCCAGGCTGCCCGCGCCGATCACTCTTGTCGCCATACGGTCCAGTATCGACTGATTGGATATTTATTGGCAAGGCCAGTGCCGCGCACCCCGGTACACCGCTGTCCGACCAGTCCCTTTCGTACTACGACCACCAGCGGCGATACTCCGATCTCGCGGCGATCCACCGCCGTGGCGACGTGCCGGAACCGGACCTGCCCAGCGGCGCGGAATGCGATAGCCCCTTCCACAGTGGATATAAGGCCAGCTCCGAAAAACTGGACTCCCCATCGCGAACTTGTCGGTCCCGCAGTGCAGACTTGACCCATGAGTGACGCCACTCGCCTCGCCACCGACCGCCCGGCGATCGAGGCCACCGAGCCCGCGGGCTCCGGCCGTCCCGCGCCGGTCCGCACGATCGCGGCGACGGTTTTCGACACCGCGATCGGCTCCTGCGCGATCGCGTGGAGCGAGCACGGTGTGATCCGATTCCAGCTGCCCGAGGCGAGCCCGGCCGCCACTCGCGCGCGTATCACGCGCGGCCGCGCCGGACATCCGGGCGAGCAGATCCACGAAGAAGCGCCGACCGAAGCCGTCGCCGCGGCCATCGCGGGCATCCGCGCCCACCTCACGGGCGAACTCGACGATCTGCGCTGGATCGCCGTGGACACCAGCGAAATTCCGGAATTCCACCGCGCCGTCTACGCCGTCACACGCGCCATCGACCCGGGCCACACCCTCAGCTACGGCCAGGTCGCCCACCGGGTGGGCGCGCCCGGCGGCGCGCAGGCGGTCGGACAAGCATTGGGCCGCAACCCGATCCCGCTGATCATTCCGTGCCACCGCGTGCTGGCCGCCGACAACGCCCTGCACGGCTTCTCCGCCCCCGGCGGCATCGACACCAAGCAGCGCCTCCTCACCATCGAACGCACTCCAGGATTCGGCGAACCCACACTGTTCTGAAGCTGATTCCGCGGCCTCGCGCCCAGCAAGCAACCAGCGACCCGAGCTACCAGCGGCGATCCCCAGCCGCCTGACGGTGCAGACCGAACAGCACGATCACGACCGACACGCCCAGCACACCCCAACCCCGTTCTCCGAACAAAGGCCGACCCCAGATCACAACACCGGATGGGCACGGAAGAAGTCGCAGGCTTCTCCGGTGATGTAACCCTCTTCGCAGCCGAAGTAAGTCTGGATGCAGGCGTTGGTCGAGCAGCCGAGTTCGATCAGCTTCTGCCTGATCCGAGCGTTGCGCTCCTGCGGCGTCTCGGTCTTCGGGGCGGTCGCCGAGGGACGCGCCGAACTGGTGACCGGTGGCGGTTGCCCGTCGGAGCACCCGGCGGCCAGTGCCAGTCCGGCCGCCAGCACAGCGATCAGCGTGGTCGGTCGCACGATCATCCTCCGTTCCCGGACTCGCCGCGCATCAACGCGCCGAGGGACTCCCGATCGGTGACGTCCATCTTGATACAGGCCCGGTAGAGATGGCCTTCGACGGTGCGTACCGAGACGGTGAGCCGGTCGGCGATCTGCCGGTTGGACAGGCCCGCGGCGACGAGGTTGGCGATCTCGCGTTCCCGAGCGGTCAAGGGCAAGGGCTGCGCGGCCTGCCGCAGCGCCGGGGTGCTCGCTCCGCCGCAGGCCGCGGCGAGCCGGTTGGCCGTGGCGGCGGACTCCAGCAACTTGCGCCGATCCCCGGCTCGCTCGTGCGCCGACGCTGCCTGCGCCGCGGCGTCGGCGGCCGACAACAACGCGCCGATCCGCTCGAATTCGGCCGCGGCCGCGTCCAGCCCGGGTCCGTCGTGGGCGGCGAGCGCCACCGCGTGTCCCGCCTGTGCCCGGACCAGCCGCCCTTCCACTCGATCGGCCAACTCGGCCAGTCGGCCGGACACGGAATGGTCGCCGAAGCGGGCCGCGGTGTGCAGCGCCATGGCCTCGATGGCGTGCTGATGCGAACGTGCGGCCGCGTCGGCGGCGCCCACCGCGATCCGGATGGCGGGCGTCAGGGTTCCTTCGGCGGCAGCCAGCCAGGCGCGGGCCACCTCCAGTTGCGGTTCGTACACCGCGCTGTGCCTGCCGCCCCGCGCGGTGGCGTGCGCGATCGACTCGGCGGCCTCGGCGGCCCGCCCGAGCGCCGAGTACGCTTCCGCCAACCGAATTCGCGCGGGGAACATCCAAGCGGCCGCGCCCTCGGCGGCCAATGCGGCAAGGGCCTGTTCCAGATTGTCGATGCCGTCCGGGAACCGGCCCTGCGCCACATCGACGGTGCCTTGCAGGATCTTCGACATGCCCCAGGCCAGATACTGACCTGGCGAGGAGTAGCCCACGAACGCACCCGCGCAGCGCCGCGCGGCCTCCAGATCACCGGCGAAGGTCAGGGCGAGCACCTCGGCATGCGTGGACATGAAGCGGTTGAGCCCGTCGATGTGCTCTTCCACCTCGTGCCCGCGGGCCGCGTACTGCCTGGCCGCCTCCCCCTTGCCCGTCAACGCCGACGCCAGGCCGCCGCCGAACGACGCCCACCACACCGCCCACGGCGGTGCGCCGTCGGCGGACATCACCGTCTCCGCTTCGGCGATCGCGTCGTCGACCCGGTTCTCGTTGACCAGGCTCGCGGACGCGAGACCGGTGAAGATGGCCGCGATCTTCGGATGCCGCACCTTCCCGCGCACCAGCTTCAGCACCTCGTCGGCGCGCTCGGCATCACCCATGGCCCATAACAGGTTCGCCACCCTGGTACTGCCCCAGCGCGCCAGCTGCACCTCGTCGAGCTGGTCGGGGTCGAAGCTGGCCAGGGTGCGCTCGGCCTCGATCCGGTGCCCCTGCCACAACAGGGCGCGCGCCAGCAGGTCGGCGGCCTCCACGCCGCCGCGCCGCTCCACCGCGGCGCGGGCGAAGCGCTCGCCCAGCGGCAGATTCGCCAATCCGATCGCGTCGGCCGCGGCCGCCTCGAACAATTCCAGATCCGCGGATTTATCACTGTCCAGCGCCAATTCGGCCAGGCGGATGCGGTCGGCGGCGGAATTTATCTTGCGTTCCCGGAGCGACGAATACAGCCTGCCGCGCAGCCGCCGCGCCGAGGCGATGCCGAGCCTGCGCCGGATCACCTCACCGAACAGCGGGTGGTTGTAGCGCACCATCAGGTCTTGGGAATTCTCCACCACCCGGATCACGCCGCGCGTTTCGGCGGCCTCCACCGCGTCCTCGCCGGCCAATTCGGCGAGGACATCGAGATCGATCGGCTCGCAGAAGGTCAGCAGTTCCAGCACCCGCAACACCGGCTCGGGCAACTGCTCGACCCGGTCTTCGAGCAGTGCGGCCAACTCCGAGGTCACCGCCGCGCGCCCCCGCAGTTGCCACACGCCGTTGACCTGACGCAGCGTGCCCGCCTCCAGCGCTCCCTCCACCAAATGCCGCAGGAACAGCGCGTTTCCAGCGGAGGACTCCCACATCAGATTGGCGGTGAACCCCTCGAGCTGCCCGCCGAGCATCGACTCCACCAGCTCGACGCTCTGGCGCTGGGTGAACGGGCGCAGGTCGACGCGGGTCAGATGGCCGTCTTTCCACAGTGAGGTGACCGCGTCCGGCACCGGGACTCCGCTGCGCACGGTGACCACGATGTGCGCGGCTTTGTCGATGGCCAGTTGCAGCAGCAGCGTGGCGGAGAGCTGATCGAGCAGATGCGCGTCGTCGACGCCGATCACCGTGTCGCCGTCGGCGAGCAACGCCTCACGTGCCGCCGACATGAACGTGACCGGATCGTGCGCCGTATACACGCCGACCATGTGCGCGAACACCCCCAGCGGAATGCTGCGCGCCGACTCGGTGCCCGCCACCCAGCGGACATTGCCGCCGATCGCGGATGTGGCGTGCCGGGCCAGGGTGGTCTTGCCCACCCCAGCGTCGCCGGTCAGTACCACGCCGACGTGCTCCGGACCGGTCAGCGCCGCACGGATCGCCCCGAATTCGCTTTCGCGCTCGATCATCGGCCAGTTCCGAGCCATGCACCAACTGTAGTTCTTCACCGATCATGATCGAAGCCGAGCAACCACGACAGCTATGGCGAATCGCCGGTGATGTTGCCGAAATTCCGCTGGCCCACGCCGAATTCGAACAGGTTCTAGCCGAGTACGTCGTGCCGGACGATGGTCTGATCCCGCCCGGGACCCACGCCGATGCAAGAGATACGGGCGCCGGACAGCTCCTCCAGACGTAACACGTACGCCTGGGCGTTGGCGGGCAGCTCCTCGAAGGCGCGCGCACCGGAAATGTCTTCCCACCAACCGGGCATGTGCTCGAAAACAGGCTTGGCGTGATGGAATTCGGTCTGCGTGGTCGGCATCTGCTCGACCCGTTCGCCGTCGATCTCGTAAGCGACGCAGATCGGCACCGTCGCCAGACTGGACAGCACGTCCAGTTTGGTGAGGAAGTAGTCGGTGATGCCGTTGACCCGGGTGGCGTAGCGCGCGATCACCGCGTCGAACCAGCCGCAGCGGCGGGCGCGCCCGGTAGTGACGCCGACCTCGCCGCCGGTCTTGGCCAGGTAGGCGCCGAACTCGTCGAACAGCTCGGTCGGGAACGGTCCGGAACCGACCCGGGTGGTGTAGCACTTGAGGATGCCGAGCACCGTGTTGATCTTGTTCGGTCCGATGCCCGCGCCGACCGCAGCGCCGCCCGAAGTCGGGTTCGACGACGTGACGTACGGGTAGGTGCCGTGGTCGACGTCGAGCAAAGTGCCCTGCGAGCCCTCCAGCAGCACTGTCTCACCGCGCTCGAGTGCCAGGTTCAGCTTCAGCCTGGTGTCGGCGATCCGATGCTTGAAGCTGTCGGCTTGGGTGAGCACCTCGTCCACCACCTGCTGCGGGTCCAGCGCGCGGCGGTTGTAGATCTTGACCAGCACCTGGTTCTTGAACTCCAGCGCCGCCTCGACCTTCTGGGTGAGGATCTTCTCGTCCAGCACGTCCGCGACGCGCACGCCGACGCGGGCCACCTTGTCCTGATAGCACGGCCCGATGCCGCGTCCGGTGGTGCCGATCTTCTTGTTGCCGAGGAAGCGTTCGGTGACCTTATCGATGGCCACGTGGTACGGCATGATCAGATGCGCGTCGGCCGAGAGCAGCAGTCCCGACGTGTCGACCCCGCGCTGCTCCAGCCCCGCCAGCTCGTCCAGCAGCACGCCGGGATCCACGACGACACCATTGCCGATGACATTCGTCACGCCAGGGGTCAGGATGCCGGAAGGGATCAGGTGCAGGGCGAAGTTGTCGCCGTTGGGCAACACCACGGTGTGACCCGCGTTGTTGCCGCCTTGGTACCGGACCACCCAGTTCACCCGACCACCGAGCAGATCGGTTGCTTTGCCCTTTCCCTCGTCGCCCCACTGGGCGCCGATCAGGACGATTGCCGGCATGGTCGTGTCTCCTACGGTTCGACAGGCAACACCGGTGTGTTGCAGCTACCTGCCGTACTGAGGCGGTGGCCGGAAGCACAGTCTAGTCGACCCGTCCCCGGCGGCATCGCAGCGGATCTCGTCGTAGGCTCGACAACCGTGTGGTCGCGGCCGGGCAGGGCTATGGTTGCACGGCACGCCGAGCGGCAGCGCGGCGCGCACGGGCGAACCGCAGCGGGTTCGCAGGCCAATGGCGATGGGCCCGACGGTGTCGGCTCGAACCGAGGAGGGTGTACGGCAGCTTGAGTACCCATGTTCTCCGCTGCGACGGTGCTCCCGTACCCATCGCGCTCGCGGCGCTGCCGACCACCCAGACGGCCGCCATCCCCGATCTCACCGTGATTGATGAACTGCTTCCCGTGCTGGCCGCCGACAGCCTGCCGCGCCTGATCGTGCTCGGTGAGGACGCCGCGCTGGCCGCGGTGCTCACCCATCTGATGCGCACCGAGCGCCTGCACGTGGAGATCGGGTACGTGCCGGTCGACAAAACCTATGCCTCGCACGCCTATCAGACCGGCACCGGCAACGCCGCCGCGAAGCGCGCCATCGATGGCCGCGCCGTGGAGACGCCGCTGGTTCGCGACGACACCGGCAAGGTGCTCGCGGGCCGGGCGGTGATCACCGGCATCGACGGCGAGCGGCTCGCCGGCGAGGCCTACGTCGACGACACGCTGCTGTTCTCCGGGGAGGTGACGGCCATGCTCGTTTCGCCGTGCCTCGAACCGCCCGGTGTGCAAGCCGCCGTGCGGCGGAGGTTCCGCAAACTACGCTGGGTGGAAGGACGGGCGGCGCAGCTCGGCACACCCGGCGCGAT
This sequence comes from Nocardia aegles, assembly GCF_052545135.1. Taxonomy (NCBI): domain Bacteria; kingdom Bacillati; phylum Actinomycetota; class Actinomycetes; order Mycobacteriales; family Nocardiaceae; genus Nocardia; species Nocardia aegles. Next base: position 99,445 of record NZ_JBQWRI010000005.1, on the reverse strand, counting down.
CGTGACCAGGGACGGCGTCCGCACCGATCGCCCGGTGCCGCGCTCGAGTTTCTACCGCCATCACCAACCCTGGCTGCTGGTGCGATGAGATCCCGGATCAACCGCGGATCGCGCGCGGTCCGGCCGAGCCCGGTGTTCCTGCTGGTGGTGGTCGTGACCGCGGTCGGCGGCGCGCTGGCCTGGGACGCCCCGCTGGACTCCACCAGGGCCAAGGCCGGCGTGTTCGTCCTCGTGGTGTTCGGCTGGGTGGTCTCGCTATGCCTGCACGAGTTCGCGCACGCGTACACGGCGTGGCGCGCGGGTGATCGCGAGGTGGAATTGCGCGGCTATCTGACGCTCAACCCGCTGAAGTACAGCCATCCGCTGCTGTCGATCGTGCTGCCGATGGTGTTCATCGCGCTCGGCGGGATCGGCTTGCCCGGCGGCGCGGTGTACGTGCACACACACGATGTCGCGCCGCGCACGCAGCGCGTCATCAGCGGCGCCGGGCCCGCCGTGAACGCGCTGTGCGCCGTGCTGCTGCTGGTGACCGTCCGGATCTGGGGCAGCTCCACCACCCACGCCGCATTCTGGTTCGGCGTGAGTTTCCTTGCCTTCCTGCAGATCACGGCCACGCTGCTGAACCTGGTGCCGCTGCCGGGACTGGACGGCTACGGCATCCTCGAACCGTCGCTGGGCTACCCGACCAGACGCTCGCTCGACCAGTTCAAGCCGTTCGGCATGCTGGTGCTGTTCGCGCTGCTGTTCACACCCGCGATCAACGAGGTCTTCTTCGACGCGGTGTACGCGCTGTTCGAACTGTCCGGCGTTCCGTCGAATTGGTCGCGCTACGGCGGCTACCTGACCCGATTCTGGACCTGATCTCCGGGCCGCCGCGCGCGACGTGGACACGGGGCCGCCCGGGTCGGGTCACCGGGCGGCCCCGCTTCTTCGCCGCTTCCGATCCGCCCTACCTCCCGGCTGCCACACCCCTTGGCCGGGAGGCCCTTTCGTCCACGTGCGAAGTAGTCGACCGCGATACCCCGCGACTCGCGGTCACATCGCAAAGCTACGGCGAGACGGCGCGCGGAACCCGAGTAGCGGACTACCCGAAGATCGAACTTCCGGCGCGTCGCGCCGGGCGCGGGACCACGGTGCCCGACGCGAATGTCCGAATACCGCTGAGTAGTACGGCGTCAGACCTCGGGCCGGACGTAGGGATTCTTGACCGTCGGCGGCAGCAGGGCGATCGCCGAGATACGTTGCACACCACACACCTGCATCAGGTCGACCAGCGTCGAACGCACCTGTGCGAACACGACGTGCGCCGAAAGCCCCGCGCCGGTCACCAATTCCGGGCGCGCGCCCTTCGCGACCGAACGCAGTACGCGGGCCGCCTCGGCGCGGTCGGGCTGCTCGCCAGGGTCGGCCAGCATCATCCGGCGCACCACGTCGACGGCCTGGCCGAGACGCTCCACCTCGTCGATCAGACCGGGGTGCAGGATTTCGTCGTCGCGCACCAGGCTCAGCGAGCGCCGCAACAGCACTCGAGTGTTGCGGATGGCGTTGTCCAGCGGATCCGCCGTGGCTCTGATGCGTTCGAGCCGCGGACGGGAGTTCCAGTACAGCGGCGAGATCCGGCTTATCTCGCGGCCGCCTTCGAGAGTGGCGCGCAGCGAGTCGATCTGCGGCTGGGTGGCGCGCATCGCGGTGAGGGCGCGGTGCAGCTTCTCCGGATCCTGTTCGAGCAGTCCGTCGGCGCATTCGGTGATCGATCTGCCCATCACGGCGAGGATGTCCGCGGCGAGCGTCCGCGCCCTGCGCACGGGATGCAGGGGAATCGCGGCGACCACCACCACGCCGACCAGACCGCCCACCAAAGCGTCGATCATCCGGGAGAGTCCGCCGCCGGCGGAGGGCGGCAACAATGTCGCTACCAGTACGGCGGAACTCGCCGCCTGCACGGTGATGACCGGACCGCCGTCGAGGAACACCGCCGCGGCCATGGCTACCGCGACCACCAGGGCGATCTGCCACACGCCGGTGCCGACGTGAGAGATGAACAGATCGCCGATGCCGATGCCGACCGCGACCCCGACCACCAGTTCCACCGATCGCCGCAGCCGCGCGCCGAAGGAGATGCCCATCGACACCACGGCGGCCGTCGGCGCGAAGAACGGCAGCGCGTGGCCGATGACGTGATGCGCGAGAAACCAGGCCAGCGCGGCGCCGACCGAACACTGGATGATCGGCAGCAGCGACCCGCGCAACCGCGCCGAGGAGGTGCGCAATCTCGCCATGCCGCTCGCGCGGGCCGCGCCGACCCGGGATATCGGGTCGAACGCACCCGTCACCCGGCCGCTACCTCTCATCGAATCGCTACGCGGTGCTCCGATCACTACGACTAGTCGAGGCCGAGCTCCGCGGCCGCCCTGGGGTCGCAGTCTTCCAGCAGATCCAGGCAGCGAGCGTACTCATCGGTCTCGCCGATCAGCTTGGCGGAGCGGGCCAGCGCGCCGACGCTGCGCAGGAACCCGCGATTGGGTTCGTGGCTCCACGGCACGGGACCGAAGCCCTTCCAGCCGTTGCGGCGCAGCAGGTCGAGTCCACGGTGGTAGCCGGTGCGGGCGAACGCGTATGCGGCGACGATGTCGTGATTGACCGCCTCGTCCGCGGCTTCGCCACGAGACAGCGCCGCTTCGGCGAGGTGCGCCCAGGCGATCGAGGCGGCGGGGTACTCGGCCGCGACCAGCACCGGATCGGCGCCGTCGAGGAGCGCGTCCTCGGCGTCGGAGAGTTCTGGTAGCAATACCGGCTGCGGTCCGAGCAGATCACCGAACGAGGTCATGCGGTTCATTGTGCACCGCGCGACGGTGTGCCCGACAAGCGACCGCCTCGCCTCCACGCGCAAGCGCGCAGGTCGAACCAGGAGGTCAGGTGGCGGGTCGGCATTCGTTCGGCTCGACGTGGGCTGATGCCGGACTTCGCCGGGCCGCGCCCATTAGGCTGGCCGTCGAGTTCAACAGTTCCGCTTAGCGAGGGGTGTGCGTGTCCGACCCGAACGACGAGAAGAGCACGGCGCGAGACAGTGCCGGACCGGCCGACGCCGCTGCCGGGGCCGACGCACGCCCCGACGCCGCCACCGAACGTATCCCGGCCTCGGACAAGAGCGGTCGCGCTGCGTCGGCCGCTCCCACCGAGCGCATCGCCAAGGCGCAGCGCCCGGGTGCGACGCCGTCGGGCGATGCCGGCGCGACCACCTCGGACCCTTCGGCGGCAAGATCGAAAGCGGACGCGGGAACCGGTAATCCAGCCCCCGGCTCGTCGCTCGCCGGGCAACCGGAACAGGCGCCCGGCGGTCCGGTTTCCGGGAAAGCCGCGAACGCGGCCACGGCGGGCGCGAAACCGGCCAATGGTCCAGCGGGCGATACGAACTCACCGGCCTCCGCCGCCGCGAATGCGGGCGGCCGCGCGCCCGTGGACAGCGCGGGACCCGGGCCACAGGCTTCGACACGGCCCGGTGGTCCGCAGACCGCGGCCCCCGGCGACCAAGCGAAAGCCACCGAGCGGCCCGCTCCCGCGAAGTCCCAGGCGGCCGGGACCTCGGCCGGATCGAACGCCCCCGGGGGGACCGACGCCAAAGTCCGACCGGCCTCCGGCCCGTCGAGCGCGGCGAATCCTGCCGGGGCGGCGAGGCCCGCGACGAGTTCCGGGGGCAGTAAAGCAGGCGCGTCGAACGCGCCCGGCGCCAAGGGCACAGCGCCTTCCGGACCAGCGGACTCGAAGCCTGGTTCCACTCCGGACCAGTCGCGCACCGTGGTGATCAAACGGGATCAGCTTCCGTCCGGCACCGCCCCCGCTGGCGGCGCCGCTTCGAAAGACACTGCGGCGCAGCCGGATCGACCGGCGAAAGACAAGGCACCCGCGCCCGGCGCGAAGGCGAGACAGGCGGCCACCGGTGCCGCGGCCGCCTCGACGAGCGGGGCGACCACATCCGCCGAGACGAGCCCGGGCGCGCCGCCCGAGTCCGCCGGTGATTCCACTCCGCCCGGCGGCAAGCCCGACTCCGAGGTCGAGACCGCGACGAGCCCCGAGGGCGGCGAATCCGCGACCGTCGTGATGCGCAAGCCGCGGCCGTCGGCCGGACCTGCTCCCGCGCCGGAGCGGACCGGTGCGTCCACCCCGGCCGAGCCGCGGAACCCGCCCGGTTCGGATGACGTGACCATGGCGATGCCGGTGGTCGGCTCGGACGACGCGAAGACCGTCGCGCTGCCCATCCAGCGCCCCGGGGATGGCGGCAGGCCCGGCACCGATCGCGTGGTCACGCCACCGGCGGGTCCGGTTCCGGTCACCAAGCCACCGAGCACGCCGCGGCCGGCTCCCGGTCCCAAACAACCCGGCCCGCACGGACCTGTCGCGCCGCCGCAGCACGGGCCGGGAGTCGACGACACGCGTCCGTCACCACAGCGGCCCGGGGGCAGACCGCGACAAGTGGCGACCGCGCCGTCCCCCGCGGACCTCCAGCAGACCGTGCCCGCGCAACCGATGGCGGGTCCGCGGGCGCCGCAGACCCGGCCCGTCCCGCCGCCGCAGCGGATCCCCCCCGCACCGCAGGGCGCCGGGGCGTCCGCCACCGGTCCCGCTCGGCCCGATCGGCGATTGCTCGTGCTGGGCGCGGCGGCCGTGGCGGTGATCGCGCTCATCGCGGTGATCGTGTCGCTTGTCACGATGTCCGGCGACGACTCCCCCGAGGCTCAGGTGCGCAGCGCCATCACCAGCTACACCGACGCCCTGAAGAGCGGGGACCTCAACGCGCTTCGCTCCAGCACGTGCGGTCCGCTGCACGACTTCTATCAGGGCATTCCGAGCGACCAGTTCGCCGGCGTGCACAAGCTGTCGATGGAACGCAAGAACATCCCGGTCGTGGACAGCATCGACGCCATCCGCATCACCGACGACACCGCGATCGCGCAGGCCACGGTGTACACCGAGGCCGACCCGGCGAAGCGGTCCGCACGCACTTTCGACCTGCAGCGCACTGATCACGGATGGAAGGTCTGCGACCCGCCCACCAGCCAGTAACCGGCCCCGCACTGTGCTCGCCGGCACGCATCGCGATGCCGGTCGTGCACGTCACACACGCCTGGTCAATGGTCCGGTTCGGCAGTAGCATGGCCCGGATCATGGGCAGGGAGCAGACGATGACACGGCCGGATATCGATGTCGTCGCGGTCACGCCGATCGGACAGCGATTCCGGGTGCGTGACCACTACGAGGTCGGCCGCGAGAAGGTCCGGGAATTCGCCCGCGCGGTACAGAACCACCACGCGGCGCACCAGTACGAAACCGACGCACGCGCGCTCGGATATCCCGGGTTGATCGCGCCGCCCACCTTCGCCTCGGTGATCGGGATGACCGGGACCAGGGCGCTGCTCGATTCGGTGCTCACCGAATACGACCTCTCCCAGTTCCTGCAGACCGATCAGGTCTTCGAGATCTACCGGCCGATCCTGGCCGGCGACCGAATGCGCAGCGAGATCGTCATCGAATCGATCCGCCAGTTCGGCGACAACGACTTCATCTCGGTGCGTTTCACGCTGAGCAACCAGCACGGCGAGGTCGCCATCGTCGGGTCGACCACGATCGTCGCGCGCCGCGGCGCCGAGGTCGACGCCACGCTCGACGACGTGGTGGAGAACATCATGATGCACGGCCCCCCGGCCGAAGCCCGCAGCGCCGACCGCGCGAACGACGAAGTGCTGGTGTCGCTCGGCGTCAGCCCACTGGTGGAGCCGGCCGAGCACGAGTCCACGCCGGTGCACACGCTGCCCGCCTTCGACGATCTCGCCGCGGGCGATCAACTGCCCGACGGCGCGTTCCGGCTGACCCGCGGCGACCTGGCCAACTACGCGGGCGTGTCCGGCGATGCCAATCCGATCCACTTCAGCGACCATGCCGCGCAGCTGGCCGGGCTGCCGACGGTGGTCGCGCACGGCATGCTGACCATGGGCTTGGCGGGTGGCTATCTCACCTCCTGGCTGGGCGATCCGACCGCGATCCAGAAGTTGAGCGTGCGGTTCTCGGGCTTCGTTCCGGTCGCCGCCGACACGGCGGGCACGGTGGAGCTCACCGGCCGGATCAAGTCGCTGGACTCCCCCGCGCGTACCGCGACCATCCTGCTCAGCGGCTCCTCCGAGGGGCGCAAGCTGTTCGGCCGCGCGCTGGCCGAGGTCCGGTTGCGCTGACCCGAGCGGATCACTCGCCGACGACCGAGTGCATCAGGTAGACGTTGTAGTCACTCCAGGTCGACATCGTGAAGTAGAGATCCGGGCCCGACGACCACGGGTGGATGAAGCCGCCGTACAGCTCCGGATAACTCAGCGCCGACACCGTCGGCGTGCTCTCCGACCACACGCCCTGTGGTGCGTCCGCCTCGCGGACGACGAGCGCGGCTTTCGTGGTGTCCAGATAGCTCATCTGCCAGACCGCGCGGGTGGCGTCGTAGCGGACCGACAGTTCACCGACGGGACCGTCCACGATCGGCGTGGCCGAGGCTGCGCCCCCCACGGGTGTCCAGGCGCCGTCGCGCCAGTACTGGTAGGCGGTGGTGTTGAGCAGTTGGTCCTGGGGCACCCGGGCCAGGCCGACCGCGCCGAGGCGGGTGTTGGGCGTGCCGAACATATAGACGTAACCTCCGTGCGGCACCATCGCGCTGACCTGGAAATTCGCCAGACCGAAGATGTTGTCCCAGCGGGCGTGCGGATCCTTCGTCCAGGTCTGGCCGTGGTCATCGGAGTAGGCGATGCCGCCGTAGTTGGTGAAGAACGTGCCGGGCAGGCTGTTCCAGGTCCGGATGGACATGTAGCTCAGGTACTGCCGCCCGCCCAGCGCGAAACCCGAGGTGGGGATGGTGGTGACCTCGACGTTGTCCAGCTTGCGGCTGGAGAGCACCTCCGCCGCGTGGCAGCGGTCGTCGGTGACCATGCGGTCGAAGGTCATCCCGTCGGTGAGGTCGCGGTCGGTGCTGAAGGCGAGCACGTTGCTGCGCCAATCCAGACCCATGCCGCCCGGCGGATGGAAGCCGCGCCCGACGGTGTCGCCGAACGCGGTCGCGATCTCACCCGGTGCGCTCTCCCACATGATGCCGAGGTCGGTGCCGTCCACCTGCCAGCGTTTGTCGGTGCGGTTCACCGAGTTAGCGCCGGTCAGCTTCGCCACCTCGCGAGCCGGGCCGAGGCGCGGCGCGGGGCGAGCGGGAGACTGCGCCGCGGGTTCGACCGGCGGCCGCACCGGCGCGGGCGGTGCGGGCACCTGGCCGGGGTCGGGGCCGGGGCCGGGGATCGCGAAATGGAATGGTTTGGGACTGAGCAGGATCTCCGGAATCCCCAGCTGGGCGGCCAGACCCGGCGGCGCGTCGGGCAGATCGGTGAGATCCGGACAGGGATCGGCGCAGGGATCGGGCGGCAGTTCCATCCGCGTTCGCTTCGGCGCGGGTTCAGGAAGCTGCGGCGGGAGCACGGTGACCACCGGATAGGGAATCGGAACCTCCAGCGTTTTCGGCACCAACGGCTCGTGGGTCGCCACCGGATCGGTCGCGCACGGACCCACTCCCGCGAGGGGACCTGCCGCTTCGGGCGCGGCGGCGGCAGGCCCGTCGGTGGAGACGAGCATTCCCGCGCCGACCACGATCGCACCGACCGTGGCGAGCATTCGCATCGCCATAGCAAAACCCCTCGAAATCCATTGCGGATACGGACCTTGCGAATACGAACCAGCGGAACGACCCTACCCCGTTCGACTTTCGAATACGCGCAGACCGACACGCTCAATAAAAAGTATGAATTTGCTTCATTTGGAAGGGGAACCGCCCCGGGTTTGCTAGCGTCCATCTCACGGCAACTCCAGTCGGGGGGAGCCGCCGTCCGGAGCGTAACTCCGGGATAGATCGAACTCGTTGCCGCCGAGCGTGTTCCAGCACGCCCGGCCCCGACCAAGAACGGATCAGATGAAGAACACACTCCTGCGCGCCGTATTCGGTATCGGCTCCGCCGGTGTGCTCGCCGCCGCCGTTGTCACCCTCGGTTCGCCCGTCGCCGCGGCCGATCCACTCACCGACCTGCTGTGCGGCACCGGATCCGCACAGTTCTGTCCACCGCAGGCGGCGCCGCCGCAAACTCCGCCGAAGCCGAGCGATCCACCGGCCCCGAACAACCCGCCGGCGAACAACCCGCCGCCGCAAACGCCCCCGGGCCCCTACTACAAGAACTGCACGGAGGTCCGCAACGCCGGTAAGGCCCCACTGTTGCGTGGACAGCCGGGTTACGCCCCGCACCTGGATCGCGACAACGACGGAATCGCCTGCGAGTAGGTCGTACCGACCGACCCGGGAGCGGCCTCCGCCGTCCCGCCCGCGCCTAGCGCAGTGCCTGGAAGGTCAGGATCGTCGCGCCGATCGTGATCCGATCGCCGTCGGCGAGCAGGACGCCGCTGTCGATCGGATCATCGTTGACGAAGACGCCATTGGCCGAATGCAGGTCCTTGATGAGCAGACCCGAGCGACTCGGCATGATGTGCGCATGGTAGCGGCTGGCCCGCGGATCCTCCAGCACCAAGTCGTTGTCGGTCATCCGGCCGATCCGCAGGCCGCCCTGGGCGATCGCCACCACCCGACCGTCCGGCATCCGTAACTGGCCGCTGCGCACCGCACGCGGCACCTCGGTGACCGTCTCGGTCATCGCCGCGGCCAGACGCTCGACCTGCCGGAGTTCCACCGTGCTCAGCGGCTCCTGCCGCAGCACACGCTGCTCCAGGTCGATCAGCGCCGGTCCCGGGTCGATGCCGAGTTCGTCGGCGAGCACGCCGCGCACCTTCCGGCACGCCTCCAGCGCGTCCGCCTGACGTCCGGACAGATACAGCGCGGTGATCAACTGGCCCCACAGCGGTTCCCGCAACGGGTGCTCATTGGTCATGCCGACCAGCTCGCCGATCACCGAGGACGCGCGCCCGCAAGCGATCTCGGCATCGATCCGGGCCGCAGCCGCCAGCAGCCGCTCCTCGTCCATGGCGGTGGCGAAACCATCGGCGAACTGCGATCCGGCCAGATCGGCCAGCGCCCGGCCGCTCCACTCGCGCAACGCGGAGCCGAACAACTGCGCCGCCCCGGCGTGATCGCCCGCCTCGGCGGCGCGGGTGCCCGCCTCCCGCGCCGCCTCGAAACGTCCCAGGTCACAGGCGGTGTCGTCGATCTCCAGCCGATAGCCCGACGACTCGGTGCGCAGCACCGCCGCCGGGTCCACCCCGGAATTGCGCAGCGCCTTGCGGATATTCGAGACGAAGACCTGCAGACTGGCGGCATAGGCGTCGGGTGGTTCCTCGTTCCACACCAGATCCGCGAGGGCGGCCGACGACACCGCGCGCCGCCGATTCACCGTGAGCGCGGCGAGCAGAGCTCGCGGTTTGGGCCCGCCGACCGCCACCGGCTCACCACCGACGAGCAGCCGCACGGGCCCGAGCACGCGCACATCCAGACTCATGTGCACCAAGCCGGGTGGATCAGGGTCAAGCGCTGATCGAGCGTCCGGCCGAGTGCAGGTCGTTGCACGCCTCCACCACGCGCGCCGCCATCGACGCCTCGGCCTTCTTCAGGTAGCTGCGCGGGTCGTAGGCTTTCTTGTTGCCCACTTCGCCGTCGATCTTCAGCACGCCGTCGTAGTTGGCGAACATGTGCCCGGCAACCGGCCGGGTGAACGCGTACTGGGTGTCGGTATCGACATTCATCTTCACCACGCCGAAGCGCAGCGAGTCCTCGATCTCGGACTTCAGCGAGCCCGAACCGCCGTGGAAGACGAAGTCGAACGGCTGCGCGTCGGCGCCTAGACCGAGCTTGGCCGCGGCGACGCGCTGGCCCTCGGCGAGCACCTCCGGCTTGAGTACCACGTTGCCCGGCTTGTACACGCCGTGCACGTTGCCGAAGGTGGCCGCGAGCAGGTACTTGCCGTTCTCGCCCGCGCCGAGGGCGTCGATGGTCTTCTCGAAGTCCGCCGGCGAGGTGTAGAGCTTCTCGTTGATCTCGGCCTCGACGCCGTCCTCCTCACCGCCGACGACACCGATCTCGACCTCGAGAATGATGTTCGCGGCGTGCGTGGCCTTCAACAGCTCCTTGGCGATCTCGAGGTTCTCATCGATCGGAACCGCGGAACCGTCCCACATGTGCGACTGGAACAGCGGGTTGCGGCCGGCGTTGACCCGCTCCTGGGAGATCGCCAGCAGCGGGCGGACGAACGTGTCCAGCTTGTCCTTCGGGCAGTGGTCGGTGTGCAGCGCGATGGTCACGTCGTACTTGGCCGCGACCACGTGCGCGAACTCGGCCAGCGCCACCGCGCCCGTGACCATGTCCTTCACGCCCTGGCCGGAGCCGAATTCCGCGCCGCCGGTGGAGAACTGGATGATGCCATCGCTGCCCGCGTCCGCGAAGCCCTTGATGGCCGCGTTGATCGTCTCCGACGACGTGCAGTTGATGGCCGGGAAGGCGAAGGAATTGGCTTTGGCCCGACCGAGCATCTCGGCGTAGACCTCCGGAGTCGCGATGGGCACTGTAAGACCTCCGTGTTGTGCGGCAAAGACCTATTTTGTCAGCCTTTACCCTAAGGCAGCGGTGTTTCGCCTGGTACGCAGGGAGGGAGTGCGCGGCTGACGCACCGGTAATTTTGCGCACAGCACGAGCATTCTCCGGCGAAGCCGGTACTGTGGGGCCGGTAATTTGCGCTGGCAGCTTCCGACGCGGTGGCAAGCGATTCAGGCCAGCCGTATCGGGACAGGAGGCCACGTGATTCTGCAGGCAGCGACAGAATCGGTGACGAGCAACCTCGCGCTGACGGAGTTGCTCGACCCGATGCACCTGCTCACGGAGACGTGGCTGAAGGACGCGGTGCTGCCGGCCATCCTGGTCATCGTCTTCATCGAGACCGGCCTGCTGTTCCCGATCCTCCCCGGCGACTCGCTGCTGTTCACCGGCGGCTTGCTCGCCGCACAGCCGAATCCGCCGGTGTCGATCTGGGTGCTGGTGCCCGCCGTCGTCCTGGTCGCCTTCGCGGGAGACCAGTGCGCGTATTGGATCGGCCGGGCGATCGGTCCCGCGCTGTTCCACAAAGAGGACACCCGGTTCTTCAAGAAGCACTACGTGACGCAGACGCACGAGTTCTTCGAAAAGCACGGGCCCAAGACGATCATCCTGGCCCGCTTCGTGCCGATCGTGCGCACCTTCATGCCGGTGCTGGCCGGCGTCTCCAAGATGGACTACCGCAAGTTCGTGGCGTTCGACATCGTCGGCGCGCTGCTGTGGGGCGGCGGTGTCACGGTGCTCGGCTACTTCCTGGGCAACGTCGCGTTCATTCGGGACCACGTCGAGGCGATCTTCCTGCTCATCGTCTTCGTGTCGATCCTGCCCGGCATCACCGCGGTGGCCAAGAAGCTGCTCGGCCGCGATGCCAAGGCGCATGAGCAGACCGAGGCGAAGCTGACCGCTTCCACCAGCGAGTCCACCCGCTGAAGCCGGTGACGACGGAATCGTCGCCCCTAGCCGTGGGCAGTTTCGATCCGCTACTGTCGGCGGGCCCCGCGCTCGTCTGGACGGTGGTGCTGACCTTTGTTTTCCTCGAGTGCGCGGTGATCCTCGGGCTGTTTCTGCCCGGCGACTCCATGCTCATCACCGCGGGCATCGTGATGGCGTCGCACGCGTCGGGCGAGGCGCACGTCTGGGCGCTGTCGCTGGGCGCGATGGTCGCGGCCATCGCGGGCAACCAGGTGGGCTACGCCATCGGGCACCGAACCGGACGACATCTCGTGGCCCGTAAGAACGGCAGATATATCAACGTCCGCAACCTGCAACGCGTCGCGGAACTGCTGCGTCGGCACGGATTCGTCGCGGTCCTGCTCGCCCGGTGGATCCCGTGGGTGCGCACCCTGTGCCCGTCGGTCGCGGGCGCCGCGGGCATGGACCACCGCAAGTTCACCGTCGCCAGCACCATCGGCGCGATCGTCTGGGCGCCGGTGCTGTTGCTCATCGGGTACTACGCGGGCAATTTCCTGCAGCGTGTGCCGTGGCTGATGCCGATCGTCATCGGCACGCTGGTGGTCGGCCTGATCATCGGGACGGTGCTCGGCGTGCGACATTACCGGCAGGAGATGTCCCAGCCCGCCGAGGACTTCGCGCTGGAAGCGGCTCCGGGCACCGTGCTGGAGTCCGAGGGCTGATCCGCGGTCACAGACCGGCGGCGCTGACCTGGTAGGCCGCCTCCATGAGCAGCCAGCCGGACAACTGCACCGACAGGTCGCGTCCCGGCACTTTCGACGGGGTGACCGAGCCGCCGGAGGTGAGGTAACCGGCTCCCGCGCTGCCGCCGGGCAGTCGCGCGGGCTTGCTCCAGTCGTGCCCGAACAGCGGCTCACCCTCGACCTGGAGCCGGTTCGCCCACGCCGCCGTCGCGGACGCGGTGACGATCGCGGCGGCCGCACGGCGGTCGGCGATCTGCTCGGCGTCCTCGCCCGGCAGCATCACCGCGACCAGCGCCAGGTACCGGGCCAGGATGCCGTTGAACAGTCCGCCGTCGCCGCCTCCACCACCGTCGACCACACCGTCGGTGGTCAGGTGTTCCTCGACGGCCGCGAGCAGCCGGTGCACGCGTTGGGTGTGCCTGGGCTCGCCGGTCTGCACGGCCAGTTCGGTCTCCAGGCCGAGCGCCACCCCCTGGCAGTAGGTGAACACGGGGCGCTCGACCTCGCCGGAGGGTAGGTGGATGCCGTCGAGGATCAGCCCGGTCTCCGGATCGCGCAGCGTCGCGTCCAACCAGTCGGCCATGTCCTCGGCGCGTTCGACGCGCCCGAGTCGCAACAGCGCGATCGCGGCGGGACCGTTCGCCGGCGCATTGAAATAGTCCGAGCCGATGCGCCACGGCAGACCGCCGCCGACCTGGGGTTGCCAGCCGTCGTGCAGTTGCTTCTCCAGCGCCGCGAGCGCACTGCGCACGTCGGTGCCCTGGGTGCGCTCGGCGCGTTCCAGCGCGATGGCCAGCCAGGCCATGTCGTCGTAGTAGCGGTTGGTCCAGCCGGTGATGTTGCGGATGCGGAGCGAGCGCGCGAGCGCGGCGATCCGCCTGCGGCGCGGCGGAGTCGGCACCCGGTTCGCGGCGTCGGTGGCGCACTCGATCAGATGCGCCTGCCACCAGTAGTGCCACGCGCCGAAGACCCGCTCGCGCTTGGTCGCGGGCCAGCCGACCACGCCGAGTTCGGTGCCCGGCAGCGCCCACAGCGCGCGCAGGTGCCGGGAGATGATCGCCGATTCGGCCATGTCGGCCCGTTCGGACCACAGGATCGCCGGCGCGACGGCCTCCCGGCCCGCCGATGCCCGGCCGGCCGGCGGACGCGGTACCGCGGAGCCCGTCTCGGCGTGCTCCACGCTCGGCACCTCGATATCGTCGCTCCGCGAGGTCATAGCTCAATGGTGCCAGGCCAGAACGCATTTATGCGCCCGATTTGTTACGAAAGCGATGTGCGATCGTGCCGGTGGCTTTCCGCGGTGGAAGATCGCCTGCTCACACGGCCGAAGCGGCGTCCGGCGGTCGCCATGCCGCGTTCAGATCGGCGTGTTGCCGGATCCAGGCGTGCATCGCGATCCCGGCGGCCACGCCCGCGTTGATGCTGCGGGTCGAGCCGAACTGCGCGATCGACACCGTCAGCGCGGCGGCCCGCTTGGCGTGGTCGGTGACCCCGGGGCCTTCCTGGCCGAACAGCAGCAGGCACGCGCGCGGCAGCGTCACGGTCTCCAGCGGCACCGAACCAGGCACGTTGTCGACGGCGACCACGGTCAGTCCGGCCTGCTCGCTGAATGCCAGCAGTTCGCCGATATCGGCATGGTGACGGATGTGCTGGTAGCGGTCGGTCACCATGGCGCCCCGGCGATTCCAGCGCCGTCTGCCGACGATGTGCACGGCCGCGGCGGCGAAAGCGTTCGCCGTGCGAACCACCGTCCCGATGTTCGCGTCGTGCCCGAAATTCTCGATCGCGACGTGGAACGGGTGCCTGCGCCGGTCGATGTCGGCCACGATCGCCTCGCGGCTCCAGTACCGGTACGCGTCGACCACGTTGCGGCGGTCGCCACCGGCCAGCAGTTCGGGGTCCAGGCGCGGGTCATCCGGCGGCGGCTCGGCGTGCTCGCTCGCCCACGGACCGACACCGTTGGGGTGCTCGCCCCACTCAGTCGGGCCGGGTAGGTCCTGCTCCGCCGCGTCCGGTGCTGGGTGACTCATCCCCACGATGCTAATTCCGGGCACTGGGCCCGCGACGTGCGGCTCAGTAGCCGGACGAGCTGCCCACGAACGGTCCAATGAATTGGCACAGCATTGGCACAGCACAAACCCGAGGGCCGACGACGCTGTCGTTGTCGGCATGGTGTGCCAGACTGGCCGCAACGCGGTATCCGTGCGGGGAGGGGAGGAAGCGATGACCGTCGACGTGAACTGGCCTGATCATCTGCTGACCCTGGAGGACTGGATCGCGCTGCCGGAGGACAGCAGCCGTGATAACGAGCTTGTCGAGGGGGTTCTGGTCGTGTCACCGAAGCTGGTGTCGCAACATCAGCGCGCTATCTTGCGGCTGGGCTCGCAGTTGGAACCGCAACTACCGGGCACCCACGGCGTGCTGGCCGATACCGAAGTGGTGGTCGACGCAGGTTCGCTGCCGACCATCCGAGTTCCGGACATTCTCGTGGTCCCAGAGGCCGGTATCGAGGCCGATCTCCCGCGCTATGACGCGGCCGACGTGCTGCTCGCAGTGGAGATTCTGTCACCCGGTTCACGACGTACCGACCGGGTGACGAAATTCTTCGAGTACGCCGAGGCAGGTATCGAGTATTACTGGCTGATCGACCTCGACAAGCCCACAAGCCTTGCCGCCTATCACCTCATCGGCCGCGACTACGAACTCGTCGCCGAACGACCCGGCACCCTGACACTCGACATTGCCGGGACCCCGATCACGATCGACCTGCCCGCGCTGACCAGCAGCCGAGCGGGCCGATAGCGCCTTCCACCGGGTGTTTCAGGCCTATCCTGGAAGTCTGGCACTCGCGGTGGAGGCTGGGATGGATCACGAGCGGATACTGCGCACGGTGCTCGGAGTGACCGCCGGGTATCTGATCCTGCTGGCGCTGTGGCTGGGGTGGGTGGTGCACCGGACGCCGCCGGGAACCGTGCCTTATCAGATCGTGGCGTTGGTCGGGTTGTTCGGCTCGTGCGTCGGCATCGGGATGATGCTTGCCGGGCGGCCGTCCAAGGCGGATCGCCAATTGTGGCGGCACGGCTTGGAAGGGTGGGCGACCGTCGAGGGCGTGCACCCGCTGGAACACACCGATCATCACACCGAACTCACCGAACTGGATCTGGAGCTGACCGTACCGGGCTCCGAGAGTTACCGGGGCACTGTGGTTTTCGACGCAGCCCCGGCCGACAAACCGCGGCTCGCGGTGGGTGAGATCCTCTCGATTCGCGTCGACCCGGCGAACCGGGATCGCATCATTCTGGTGCTGTGAGCACCGGCTTGACGTGTGCTTTCGGATCGGCGAGCAGATACTGCGCGGCCGCGTAGGTCGCCAGGATCACCCCTTCGGTCACCCGGCGGGCTCGCTGACCGCGTGCGAACAACCGCCGCACCACGATGAACCCGTCCGAAACGGTGAACAGCAGGGCCCCGAGCCCGAGTCGGCTGCGCGGATCGGCGCCGGGACGGTTGATGCCGGCAACGGTTTTCGGGGCGGGCGCCAGCGCCGGGTCCGATGCCAGCACGGCCGCGGCGCCCAAGGTGACGCCATAGGCGGTCAGTGGTGCGGCCACCGAGGAGGCCCGCTTCCGCAGCAACCCGGCCGCCCCCAGCCAGGCAGCCACTCGTGGTAGGACCGCCCGGGCGGTGGGTCGGCCACCCATCCGCCACCACAGCGTGGCGTATCCGGCCTGCATCACCGCGAACGACGACGCGCCCGCGATCAGTCTGCGGTCGTCATCCGGATCGATGAGCAGGATGTCGC
The DNA here is from genome assembly GCF_052545135.1 of Nocardia aegles. NCBI lineage: Bacteria > Bacillati > Actinomycetota > Actinomycetes > Mycobacteriales > Nocardiaceae > Nocardia > Nocardia aegles. The sequence goes on along the minus strand of NZ_JBQWRI010000005.1, from coordinate 83,391 downwards.
CGACCGTGGCCGCACCGAGCGAGCCGATCAACACCGTGCGCTCCGTGGACCGCAGTTCGGTCCCTGCGGTGGCCACGTCCGCCGCGAGCAGCGGCATCAGCAGCGGCTTCGCGATCCACTGCACCCTCTCCCGCCCGGTGACAGCGCCGTAGACGGTGAGCGCCGCCGCCGCGAGATACCCGGCTCGGAACGGCCGCATGGTCAGAAGCTCGCCTCGGCGGGCGCGGGCGGCAGCGTGACGACCTGGCCCGCGTAGCTCAGGCCCGCGCCGAAGCCGAGCAGCAACGCCGTCTGCCCGCCCTTGGCCTTGCCGGTGACCAGCATCTCCTCCATCGCGAGCGGAATCGACGCGGCCGAGGTGTTGCCGGTGTTCTCGATGTCGTTGGCCATCGGGATCTCGTCGGCCAGCCCGAGGTTCTTCTTCATCAACTCGTTGATCCGGGCGTTGGCCTGGTGCGGAACGAAGACCTCGATGTCCTCTTTGGCCACGCCGGAGACCTCGAGCGCGGTGGAAAGCGCGCGCGGCAGGGTGACCGCGGCCCAGCGGAAGACTCGCGGGCCCTCCATCCGCAGCGACATCCGGCCGACCGGATCCACGGCCGGGTCGAGCCCCTGCATGGCCTGAGCGCGCCGCATGTACTCCAGGAAATCGATGTCCTGGCTGATCGCGGCGGCGTTCTCACCGTCGCTGCCCCACACGGTCGGCGAGATGCCGTTCTCGTCGCTCGGGCCGACCACGACCGCGCCCGCGCCGTCACCGAAGATCATCGCCGTGCCGCGGTCGGTGGGGTCCAGCCCGACGGTCATCGTCTCGGCGCCGATGAGCAGGACGTACTCGGCCGAGCCGGACCGGATCATGTCGGCGGCCACGCCGAGTCCGTATCCGAAGCCGCCGCAGCCGGAGGTCAGGTCGAAGGCGGGGACACCGTTCATGCCGATGTCGTAAGCCACCTGCGGCGCGCCGTGCGGGGTGAGGGTCAGCCAGCTGGAGGTGGCCAGGATCACAGCGCCGATCTTCGATCGGTCCACCCCGCTGTTGACGATCGCACGTTCGCCCGCCGCCGCGGCGATCGACCGGAGCGTCTCGTCACCGCTGATCCAGCGCCGATTGCGGACACCGGTGCGCTCGTAGATCCACTCGTCGGTGGAATCCAGGACCTCGCAGACCTCGGCGTTGCTGACCAGGCGTTGGGGTCGGTAAGCGCCGATTCCGAGCATCGCGACGTTCTCGCGGCTCCTGTTGACTGCAATGCTCACCACTGGTGACTCACACGACCCTTCACCTTCGAAGAATTAGACCATCGTCCAGGCTATCCCAGGGCGAGATCCGTCAAGCCGAGGATCGAACGGTACTCCAGTCCTTCCGCGGCAATCACCTGGTCGGCGCCGGTTTCGCGGTCGACGACGGTGGCGACGCCGACCACGGTAGCGCCCGCCGCCCGCAGTGCGCGCACCGCGGTCAGGGGTGAGTTGCCGGTGGTGGTGGTGTCCTCGACGACCAGCACGCGCTTGCCCACGACATCCGGGCCTTCGATCTGGCGCTGCATGCCGTGCGACTTCGCGGCCTTGCGCACCACGAAGGCGTCGATCGGGCGGCCGGGCGCGTGCATGATGGCCAGTGCCACCGGGTCGGCACCCATGGTCAGGCCGCCGACGGCGTCGAAGTCCCAGTCCGCGACGAGCTCGCGCAGCAGCTTGCCGATCAGCGGGCCCGCGCCGTGGTGCAGGGTCGCGCGGCGCAGGTCGACGTAGTAGTCGGCCTCCTTGCCCGAGGACAGGGTCACCCGGCCGTGCACGACGGCGAGCTCCCGTACCAGCGCGGCCAGCCGGTCCCTGTCGTTGGTAATCACGTCGATCATGTCAAGTCCTTCCGCGTGCGTCGAACAGCCCGCGATTGAGCCGGGCCCCCAGGGTTCGCGGGATCATTCCGGCGACGGTCGTGAACGTTTTGTACTGCATACCGGGCACGCTGAGCACCCGGCCCTTCTCCAGATCACGCAGTGAGCCGGCGACTACCTGCTCGACGCTCAGCCACAACGCTTTCGGCAGCGAGGACATCTCGATGCCCGCTCGCTGGTGGAATTCCGTGCGGACGAATCCTGGGCACAGGGCTTGGACCCGGACTCCGGTTCCGGCCAATCCGCCCGCCAACCCTTCCGTGAAGGATACGACGTACGCCTTGGACGCCGAGTACGTCGACCCTCGTCCGGGAATCAGGCCCGCCACGCCTGCCACATTGACGACGCGGCCGTTGGCCGCCGCGATCATCGGCGGCAAGGCGGCCCTGGTGAGCCGCACCACCGAGGTGACGTTGACGTCCAATTGCGCCTGCACCTGCTCGGGCGGCAAGGTCCAGAACTCGCCGGAGTGCACGAAACCCGCGTTGTTGATCAGGAACTCGACGCCCTCGGCCAGCCGGGCGGCGACCCGCTCGCGGTTCTCGGCCCTGGCCAGGTCGGCGGGGATCAGCTCCGAGCGGGTGCCGAAGCGGCGCCGCACCTCGGCCGCGAGGGCGGTGAGACGCTGCTCGTCCCGGGCGACCAGCACCAGGTCGTAGCCGAGCGAGGCCAGACGGGTCGCGTAACCACGGCCGATACCCGAGGTCGGTCCGGTGATCAGAGCCACCGGGCGGGTGGCGCCGGGCAGCCGGGGATGCTCGGTCATGACGGCGCGATCGATCGCAGTCGCTCGGGTCCGACCGCGGTGAGCGCGCGGCCGGTCACTTCGGCACGGGTCCCTGGTAGGGGCGGAAGCCGGGGTGGAACGGTCCGCCGGGCGGGTCGGCGGGCCGCTGCCGCGAGTCGGGCTCGGGCCGGCTGTCGGCGGCACGCTCGTCGCTCTGCTCACGCGGCCGGGGCGGCTCGTCCGCGCGCGCACGGGCGCGGGTGTTCGGCACGACCGCGAGCGACGGGCGGCGCGCCGCTTCCGATCCCCGCTCCTCGGATCGCTCGCCGGCGTGCGAGTCGTCCTCGGACCGTTCACCGCCCTCGTCCTCAGGGCGCGGACGGTCGCCCGCGTCGTCCTCGGCGTCCCGGACGCTCTCGCCCCGCTGACGCTCGCGGGGGCGGGGGCGGCCCGGTTCGGGTCCGCCTTCGTCGAAGCGCGGCTCGCTGACCGGTGGCAGCACGTGCAGCAGACCGGACAGGCGCAGCACCGCGTCGATCGCGCCTTCCCAGTCCTTCGGGGTGGTGCCGACCAGCAGCATGCCCAGCGTCCAGTTGCCCTCGCTCCAGAGCATCTGCACGCTGTCCGGAAGGTTCTCGATGAAGGCGACCATGCGCTGATCGATGGCGTGCCTGGCGATTTCGGGATTGGTCGCGAACACCACGCGATCACCGATGGCGCCGAGCAGTTCCAAGTCGTGGTCCTTGGGCGGGGCGGCCGTCTTCAGCCGCATGTCCACGTCGATATCCGAACCGATCTGGCGGCGGACGGCGACCAGCGTCGCGGAGTCCTCCAGGTCGAACAGCACGAACTTCTCGCCCTTGCGCATGCCCGAGACCACGTCGACCGCGGAGAGATAGCCCAGTTTGGTCAGCGCGCCTCGCCGCCAGGTGGACGGTAGCGCGGGTTCCACGGACACGTAGGTATAGCCCTGCGACTTCGCCCAGACCTGTCGCGCATGACCGGTCCGCTGGCGCTGGAGCCGATCGAAATACAGCAGCACGATCGCGCCCACGAGCGCGATCGCCGCCAACCCGAACCACATTGCCGTCATCGACGCCTAGCCTAATGGTCCCGGCCGGACATGGTCCGTCATTACCCCCGGCGCTTCGCGCGGGCCGTGCCCGGCGCGGCTCATCGTCCGCCGCCGGGCAGCGCGGTACCGAGGATGACTTTGGCCTGGATCGATCCGTCCGCGGCCTTGTCGCCCTGGATCAGCACCAGCTCACCAGTGGCCAGATCGGATACCTTCGTGCCCGACAACGCGATCACCTGGGTGTTCGCGTCCGTGCGCACCGTGATGGTGTTGCCCATCACCGAATTCAGTGTCAGGGTGCCCCCGTCATTGGCGGTGATGGTGCCCATGGTCGCGCCGAGTCCGTCGGCGTCGCCGAGGCCGGGCACGCTGGGCAGCCCGCTCGGTGGGGTCGGGTGCGCGTTCCTGGTCCCGGGAGCGGGCCTCGTGGTGACGCGCGTGGTCGAGGCCGCCGCGGTGTCGGTCGAAGCGGAATCGCCCGCGCCCAGCAGCACGCCGGCGACGACCCCGATCGCACCGATCAGCAACACCACGCCGAGACCGAGAGCGATCCACAGGCCGGTGTTGCGCCGCGGCGGCTGCGGTGTTCCCGGCGGCGGTCCACCACCGGGCGGCAGCGCGCCGCCGGGCGGACCGGCCGCGCCCGCAGCGGTGTCCGGATAGGCGGCCCACTGCGAGTCGTAGGCCGGGAACTCGCGGGTCGCGTTCGTTCCAGGCGGGCCCCAGGCTCCGTACCGCTCCGTCGGGGGATACACCGACGGGGCGCCGGCGCCGTACGCGTCGGGGTACTCCATGGTGTGCTCGGGCCCCACGTACCCGGACTTGCCCGGCAGGCCCAGGTGTTCGGTCGGTGCATCCTCCGGCCGCTGCCCCCAGGGATCGTTCGGGTTGGTCATGTCGTCCAGCGTAGGCTTTGTTCGGTCGCACGCACCCGCACCGGATGGACCGGTGCGCCTCCGGCCGAACCGCGTCCGTACGGCAATACCTTCCGGCAATCGTTTCCGCGTCGCTGAAACGGGTTGGCGCGCACGAGTTACCGCGGGACGGGTAAGCGGCCCCGCACGCGCGAGGCCGCTTGTTCGCTCGTCACCGTCCGACGATCAGGCCGTCCCCGTCGGGGCTGACGGTCACCTTGACGCTGTCGCCGTCGGTGACCTCGCCCGCGAGCAGTTCCTTGGCGAGGGAGTCGCCGATGGCTTGCTGGATCAGCCTGCGCAACGGGCGCGCGCCGTAGCTGGGATCGTAGCCGCGCACCGCGAGCCAGAACCGCGCCGAATCGCTGACCTCCAGCTTCAGCCTGCGCTGCGCCAGCCGCTTCTGCAGCTGCTCGAGCTGGATGTCGACGATCTGCTCCAATTGCTCCTCGTCGAGCGCGTGGAACATGACCACGTCGTCGAGGCGGTTGAGGAACTCCGGCTTGAAGGCCGAACGCACCGCGTTCATGACGAACTCCCGGTCACCGCCCGCACCCAGGTTCGAGGTCAGGATGAGGATGGTGTTGCGGAAGTCCACCGTGCGGCCTTGGCCGTCGGTGAGCCTGCCCTCGTCGAGCACCTGGAGCAGGATGTCGAACACGTCCGGGTGCGCCTTCTCGATCTCGTCGAACAGCACCACCGTGTAGGGCCTGCGCCGCACCGCCTCGGTGAGCTGACCGCCCTGGTCGTAACCGACGTAGCCGGGCGGGGCGCCGACCAGCCTGGCCACCGAATGCTTCTCGCTGTACTCGCTCATGTCGATGCGGACCATGGCGCGCTCGTCGTCGAACAGGAAGTCCGCCAACGCTTTCGCCAGTTCGGTCTTGCCGACGCCGGTCGGGCCGACGAACATGAACGAGCCGGTCGGGCGGTTCGGATCGGCGACACCCGCGCGCGCCCGGCGCACCGCGTCGGACACCGCCTGCACCGCCTCGGTCTGACCGACCACGCGGCGACCCAGCTCATCCTCCATGCGCAGCAGCTTCTGGGTCTCGCCTTCCAGCATCCGGCCCACCGGGATGCCAGTCCAGGACGACACCACCTCGGCGATGTCGTCCGGGCCGACCTCTTCCTTGAGCATGACCTCGCCGTCGCCCGCCGTCGCCGACGACTGCTCGGCCTGGGCGAGCTGCTTCTCCAGCGCGGGGATCCGGCCGTAGCGCAGTTCGGCCGCCTTGCCCAGGTCGCCGTCCCGCTCGGCGCGTTCGGATTCGCCACGCAGCGCTTCCAGTTCCTCCTTGAGCGTGCGCACCTGGTCGATCGCGTTCTTCTCGTTCTGCCACCGGGTGGTCAGCTGATTGAGCTTCTCCCGGTCGTCGGCGAGTTCGGCGCGCAGTTTCTCCAGCCGCTGCTTGGAGGCCTCGTCGGTCTCCTTGGCGAGGGCGACCTCCTCGATCTCCAGGCGGCGCACCGCGCGCTCCACCTCGTCGATCTCCACCGGGCGGGAGTCGATCTCCATGCGCAACCGCGAGGCCGACTCGTCGACCAGGTCGATCGCCTTGTCCGGCAGGAACCGGGAGGTGATGTAGCGGTCCGACAGCGTGGCCGCGGCGACCAGCGCGGAGTCGGTGATGCGCACGCCGTGGTGCACCTCGTAGCGCTCCTTGATGCCGCGCAGGATGCCGATGGTGTCCTCCACCGACGGCTCGCCGACCAGCACCTGCTGGAAGCGCCGCTCCAAGGCCGCGTCCTTCTCGATGTGCTGGCGGTACTCATCCAGCGTGGTCGCGCCGACCAGGCGCAGCTCGCCGCGAGCCAGCATCGGCTTGATCATGTTGCCCGCGTCCATCGCCGACTCACCGGTGGCGCCCGCGCCGACGATGGTGTGCAACTCGTCGATGAAGGTGATGATCTGGCCCGCGCTGTTCTTGATGTCCTCGAGCACGGCCTTGAGCCGTTCCTCGAATTCACCGCGGTACTTCGCGCCCGCGACCATCGCGCCGAGATCCAGCGCCACGACGGACTTCCCGCGCAGCGACTCCGGGACGTCGCCCGCCACGATGCGCTGGGCGAGTCCCTCGACGATGGCCGTCTTGCCGACACCCGGCTCGCCGATCAGCACCGGGTTGTTCTTGGTACGACGGCTCAACACCTGCACCACCCGGCGGATCTCGGTGTCGCGGCCGATGACCGGGTCGAGCTTGCCGTGGCGGGCGGCGTCGGTGAGGTCGGTGGAGTACTTCTCCAGCGCCTGGTAGGTGCCCTCCGGATCGGGACTGGTCACCCGGGCGCTGCCGCGTACCGCGGTGAACGCCGCACGCAGCGCGTCGGCGGTGGCGCCGTACTTGGTGAGCAGCATCGTCACGTCGGAGTCACCTTCGGCGAGACCGACCATCACGTGCTCGGTGGAGACGTACTCGTCACCGAGCTCGGTGGCCAGGCGCTGCGCCGCGGTGATCGCGGCGAGCGCTTCGCGGCCCAGCTGTGGCGTGGTGGTGGCGCCGGTCGCCCGCGGCAGCCGGTCCACGATGTCCTGTGCCTCGCGTCGCACGGCCGCCGGATCGGTTCCGACGGCCTTCAGCAGGGGCGCGGCGATGCCGTCGGTCTGATCCAGCAACGCCACCAGCAAGTGCGCCGGACGAATCTCCGGGTTGCCCGCGGCGGAGGCCGCCTGGAGGGCGGCGGTCAGTGCCGCCTGGGTCTTGGTGGTGGGATTGAACGAGTCCACGAGTCACCTTCCTACTAGTCGAGTCGATTCGCACGGCGCCGAGCGTGATCGCTCGACCGAAGCCCTCGCCTCGTCCCGCTCCGCCTTCGGCCCGGCGCCGTTCTTATCCGTCCAACGTCCAAAAGGTTGAGTCTGTTCCGCTCAAGTTCAGAAATTTCACGCGCCGCCGTGATGCCGCCGGATCGTGTCGAACGCTACGCCCCGACACCGGCGAACGCGACGCTCCGTGACACCGCCGATGCGATGATTCCGCACGTCGACGGGCTTGGGATGCCTACGATGACCTCGGCCATCAGTTGTTGCAGCACTCTTCACCCCGACTCGAGGAGCGAATGGATGCGCGCGATCGTGGTACAGAAGTTCGGAGCGACGCCGGAACTAGCCGAGATGCCGATGCCCGAGCCCGGGCCCGGATCCGTGCGGGTCCAGCTCCAGGCGGCGGGGGTGAATCCCTTCGACCGGAAGGTGGCGTCCGGAATCCTGGACGGCAAACTGCCGCATGATTTTCCGATGATCCTCGGGGTGGACGGAGCGGGCACGGTCGCCACGGTCGGCGCGGGCGTCAGCCGCTTCGCCGTCGGCGATCGGGTGGTCGGCAAGTTCCTCACACCGCCGGTGGGTCACGGCAGCTTCGCCGAGTACGCGGTGCTCCCGGAGGACGGCACGCTGGTGCCGATCCCCCCCGGCGTGCCCACGGTCGCGGCCGCCGCGCTGCCGACGGCCGGGGTGACCGCGCAGGACCTCGTGGACGCCACCCATATCCAGCCGGGCCAGACCGTGCTGATCGTGGGCGCGACCGGCGGCGTCGGCTCCTTCCTTGTCCAACTGGCGAACATCGCGGGCGCGCATGTCATCGCCACGGCGCGCGGTGACTCCGCCGATCAGATGACCCGGCTGGGCGCGGCCGAGACGGTGGACTACACCGCGGGACCGGTGCGCGACCAGGTCGCCGCCGCGCATCCGGACGGCATCGACGTCCTGTTCGACCTGGTGAGCCCGCCCGAGGCGCTGGCCGAACTGACCACGCTGGTCCGCGACGGCGGCACGGTCTACTCCACCACCTTCGCCGCCGACGAGGACGCGTTGCGCGCGCGATCGCTCCGCGGCGGCAACATCGAATCCACGGGCCGGGCACCCGAACTGGCCCGTCTGATCCAGCGCGTCGCCGCCGGTGACGTGGTCGTACCGATCGACGCGACCGTCCCACTCGCGGAGGGACCCGCGGTCATCGGAGCGCCCGGCGCACGCGGCAAGACCGTACTGGCCATCTGAGCGGTACCTGGTCGGCGTCCCCGCATACTCCGGCCGGACCGGACGACGCGCCGCCGGCGGCTGGGTGCGGTCCGCCGCATGGGCGCCGCCGGGGTTCCTCGACGAAGCGGGCCGCGGGTTCCGGTCACGGTGGCGCGGGTGTCGAACGTGTCGGGGACCAGCACCGCCGACGGGCCGGTCGCGGCGTCCTGGAGGGCCCGCCCGAGCGCTGGGGTCGACGACCTGCCGGGCCTGCACCGTGGCCGGCGGATCGACGGATTCGTCTTCTGCCCGACCGAGGGGAACTGGACGAGCAGATCCGTCGTTACACCGAGCAGGTCGTGCCTGCGGTGCGTACCGGCACAGGTTGACCAGCCGGAAGCCGCATCCGCCCATACCGCATCGACGCGGAAACCCGGCCTGGTCCTCCTCCGGCGCCGGTAGCCGACGGGTCAGCGGCATCCGCCGTTTGCCCACCGATTACCGTTTGCCCGGGTCTTGGGCCTGATACCCACACGACCACGGCATTTTCGGGGATACTTGTCGGCGGGAGACCGCCGGTAACGGGTATGTCCCCGGGCAGAACTGAGGGAAAGGAAGCTCCACGTCGTGGATGCGCGTTCGGCTGCGCTGGTCCGCGCCAATTTTCGTTCGGTGATCGAGTCGCCGAATGGACCCGAGCGGTTGGTCAGTGCGTTCTACGGACATCTGTTCGCCGAGAACCCACGGCTGCGCGAGTTGTTCCCGCCCGCCATGGAGATGCAGGGCAAGCGGATCGCCACGGCCATCCAGTACGTCCTCGATCACCTGGAGGACTGGGACCGGGCACAGAAGTTCCTGGAGCAACTCGCCCGCGACCATCGCAAATACGGCGTGGAGGCCGCGCACTACGACATGGCGGGCCGCGCTCTGCTGGCGGCTTTCCGCGTCTACCACGGCGCGGCCTGGAATCGGAGCCTGGAGGAGGGCTGGCGCGACATCACCATCCTGATCTCCGCGTCCATGGCCATCGGCGCCAACTCCGACAAGTCGCAGCCGGTGTGGGAGGCCACTGTGGTCGGCCATCGTCGCGTACTGGAGGACTTGGCCATCGTGCGGCTGCAATCCGACGGGCCGGTGCCCTACCAGGCCGGGCAGTACGTGCCGGTCACCATTCCGCAGCGGCCCAAGATGTGGCGCTACTTCTCCCCGGCCATCCCGTCGAACCCGTACGGCGAGATCGAGTTCCACGTGCGCAAGATCCGCGGCGGCTGGGTGAGCTCCGCGATCGTCAACGAGACCAGGGTGGGCGACCGATGGCAGATCGCGGGCCCGCTCGGCGGACTGCACGTCGACCGGGACAGCGGCCGCGACGTGCTCATGATCGGCGCGGGCACCGGCATCGCACCGCTGCGCGCCCAGCTGATCGAGATGGGCCAGCGCGGCATCAACCCGCGGGTGCACTTCTTCATCGGCGGCCGCTACCCGTGCGACCTGTACGACGTGGAGAACATGTGGCAGCTCTCGCAGAGCAACCCGTGGCTGACCATCGTTCCGGTATGTGAGCAGAAGACCAATCCGTGGTGGTACCCGCATCCGCCGCAGGACGCACCGTACGGCATGCACCGGCGCCTGATCGGTAACCTTGGCGCGGTGGTCGCCAGCTTCGGCGCGTGGGAAGACCGGCAGATCCAGATCGCCGGCTCGGCCCGGATGATCGCCGACACCCGGCGCGCGCTCATCGCGGTCGGCACGCCGGAGCAGAACATCAGCTGCGACCCTGTGTAGGAGAAGGAGGCCCCGTTGGGGGATCCGAGCATGCTCGGCAATGGTCATCAGGCACCGGAGTGGACGTCGACTGTGGTCGGCCATCACCGCCTGCGACACGATCTCGCGGTGATCCGTCTGATCGGGGAGTTCGTGCCGTTCGCCGCCGGACAGTCGGTCGAGGTGCGGGTGCCGCAGCATCCCGGCGTACGCCGCAGGCTGTCCCCCGCGCTGCCGCCGTCACTGGACGGCAAACTGGAGTTCCATGTGCGGACCGTGCCGGGCGGCTGGTGCAGCGGCGCGATCGTCGCCGACACCCAGCCCGGCGACGAGTGGCGGATCGGCGCTCCGGCCGGCGGGTTATGGGTCGACCCCGACGGCGACGAGGTGGTGATGATCGCGGGCGGAACGGGATTGGCGCCCATGCGCGCGCAGATCCTCGAGCTGGCACGCAAGCCATCGCCGCCACGCACCTACCTCTTCGTCGGCGGGCGGTCTCCCCGCGACCTGTACGCCTCGGACATGCTCTGCCTGCTGGCCGCCGAATTGCCCTGGCTCACTGTGGTTCCGGTGGTAGAACGCCTCGACGACCCGGACTGGGTCGACGAGTGGTACGAGCAGTCCCGCGTCGACATCGGCTTCGCACCCGACGACCTGTTGCAGGGCACCCTCGCCGACGTCCTGGGCTCCCACGGCGCATTCCTCGAACACCAGGTCCTCGTCTGCGGCTCCCCCGCCATGGTCCAAACCACCGTAGACCGCCTCCTCGAAACCGGAACTCCCGCAGAGCGAATCCGATTCGAGGGCCTCTGACCGACTCGCGGCCCGGAAACCCGGGAGTTCAAACCGGAAACCGCCTACGGTCCAGGTCGATTCGCTCGCGATCGTTCTCCGCAGCGACGGCTGCGCCGATCTCAACCGCCGTAGCGAACAGCGATGATGCCGTGACACTAGTTAGTATCGTGTGCCGATCTTTCTTCGCGAAAGCGCGTCCAACTTTGGGTCAGGTATTCCCTCCATCGTTGCTTCGGCCCTTCGATGCCGGGAGTGCCACCGTCGGGTACTGGCATGAATGCGACGAATGGCTCCATTTCATCGGGGTAGTCGAAGTCCACGTACAGCATTTCGATGGCCCTGAGCGGATCAGCGAAGTCGGACTGGTGCTCGTATACCCAGGCCAAGGCCAGATACACCCATACGGCCCTGTCGTCGGGGGTGAGCTGGCAGAGCAGTTCGGGAACTTTCTCGAGCTCGTCGGACAACAGCAACGACAGCGCATCGACGATTTCCATCGAACGCCTGTCCGGCATGACGCTGCCGTTGAGCGACAGTTGTACGACGTCGGCAGCAGTCAGCCAATGGTTGGCAAAGCCATAGCGCAACTCTGTCGCGGTCAGCCGAGCCTGTGCGTCGACGAATGAGGAAGGGATTCTGAACTGCAGCAACTTATCTGTCACGGTTTGATCAGCTTTCCGTTGACTGTGCCGTTGGTAGGCCGTAAATTGGTAATCTACACGACGATTGCTGAGGCCTGTCTGCGGTATTCATCGACCTACTAACGCCAGCCCCCGATTTAGCTAAAAGTTGCGCCTCGACAATGCCCGAGAAGCCGCAGCGACAACATCCGCCACGCCGACCGTCGTCAGATATTCGCCGAAGGATCGGCTTTGTGGTGTCACTCCGTGCGAGACGATCGCCGCGAGACGGATGAGAGTACCCGTGGAGTGATCGACTCGGGCCAGCGCAGAGCATAATTCAACAGCCAATGCCTCGTCCACAGAAATCATCGAAACCGCCAGATCCGCCAGTTGGGGACCGAGCTCGAAACTTGGTCGCTCATTCTTCATGGCCAACACAGAAATACCACGCCGCACAGTGGCAGCTACATCGTCACAGACAGTGCCCACGGTACTTTCATCTATTGCACCTGCAAGGGTCCAGTCGAAATAGTATCGATCGGCGATACCGATCAGCGCACGTAAGGCGGCCGAGCGATCCGCTTGCGTTGATTTCTCCTGCACGAAGTCCTTGCTGACCCAAACCGCGTGCGCAAGCTGGGAAAAGGTCTCATCCGTGGAAAACAGCCGATGAGGCAGAGCGCCGAACCAGACCGCTTCATCTCCCGCCGAGGCGGCCGCGATCACCGCACGGTAGCCGACCGGTTCAGCCCACGCGGTCAATGCACAGCAAGCGAGGAAACGGTCGAACGCCGGAGCTGTCGCATCCTGAAGGAATCGCGCGAGCGGGGCGATCCGTTGCTTATAGCGGGGATCGTCCAGGGCTTCGAGAATGACATCGTCTGGATCATCGACGGCGACCCCATCGAAATCAATGTAGAGCAGGCTCCTAATCAACCCGTTCACCATGCCGACTCCCATCACGCAATGCCACCTATCACTTAAGGATTTGCAACGAAAGGCCCCCTACCAGACATAGTCATGTAAAGCACGCCCGCTGAGATGATTTTCGACAAAACGCACCCAGGTAGAGTCCGGCTCATCGAAGACCTGGCGGTTCAAGTTCTGTAAATCTCTAACCAGAATCCGGAACGTTATTATATCCCCCCCGAACCCACTTGTCAGAATTATTCTTTTCAACTCGGGCAAGTTCGATACTAGACGCTTTGAGCCAAATGAGGATATCGGCCTGCTCAGCCTCGTCAATAGTATCGAAAACTTCGCAGGCGCACGAACGTGCTACGGGCGAGTCCGCCCTTAGGAGCTCATTTATCACAGCCCACGTGGCAGAAGCCCAATGGAAGACTCGTTCTTCTCTGAGAAGGGGAAGCTTCGCCAGCTCCGCCGCAGTTCGTGCCGCAGTGTCGTCATACGCGGCCCGGTCTGTGAGCTCATATACCGCAGCAATCCAGTGTGGCCCTCTATGCCGAGCTTGAGCGTCCAGTTCAACGATACTCAACGCCCGAAAATCTGGTTTGGGAACGCGTTCATGGCCCTCCGGAGAGACGACAGCCTTTCTATCGTCGATACTCATCGCTTCAAATTCAGCATCACTCATTTCCAAGAACTCGATTACTTCCTGCATCACAAGATCGTCATCATTCATCTCGGAAGCCTTTCAATGCTCTTCGAACCTTTTTCATATCCCCCATGTAGATCTTTTTCAACTCTTCCTTAAGGTTGAGATAAAGTAGCACCATCGAATGCTTGTCGTCGATAGATTGGGCATATTTTATCTCTTCACGGTAGGCTCGACTCTCCATACGTGCCCGGTAGTCAAGTTCCAGGGAACGTCCCATTGCGGGCCACCCCGCTGCAGCATCGTCTCGCATATGCTTGAATTCGTGAAGCCACGCGCCGAATGAAGCGTCCGGATCCATCGTGATGGTACCCGGGTTACCAGGGGTTCCAGCGGGTCCATACGCCATACCATTACCATAGTTGATCTCGACTTCTAGACGCTTGGCTTCCAGCTTTAACTCCTGGACCTGCTCCGGATGTGTCTCCGCGGCTGGACCATGCCGCCGCAGGGGATCGGCATCGGGGTCCAGGAAATGGGTATCGCGAGGCGGTCTCACCGCAGGGTCGAGGTCCGAGTGCTTGCTGCGCAACCAGCGCGGGACCTGAAAGACATCGGATGGCAGTTCATACGCCCGCCGCGGAGCTGACAGCAGCCCACCGAATAGGTGGCCACCTGTCGTCGATACATCGGAAAGCTTTGGTGCCAGGGGGATTTGTCGGGCGCCAGGCGCACCTGAACGTTCGAGCGGCGCGGAATCTGTAGATATTGTGGAACCGGATTCGACCTGTACTGCTGCGTCGGCGTACGCTGTCCCATCGGAGTATGAGGATGGCTTCGCCGCGTCGGCGGCTTGTGTCGGTGCCGCAGTGTTGCCAGCCCGTCCGCCGCTCCTGTTTCCTGCCCCACCGGCCTTATCTGGGGTGTGGCCGAATTGGCGGGGGATGGTGGGGGTGAAGGTTGTTGCTGCGCGTGCTGTGAGTTGACTGGTGATGAGGTCGATCTGGGTTGGGGTGGCTGCGCGGGCGGTGAGTTGGCATGCGATCAGGCGTGTTCCGATCCAGCGGCCGATGGTCCATGCGTCGCCCACTCCGGTGACGAGGAAGGCGGTGTCGAAGACCAGCGCGGCGTCGTCGGTGACGCGGCCGGCGTCGAGGCGGTGTTGTGTGGTGGGCAAGGTGATGCCGTCGACGGTTCGGTATTCGGTGATCGTGATGCCGGTGTAGTCGGCGTTTTCCAGCCGCGCCACGTTGCGGTTGGTGTCGAAATGGACTGTGACGGAGTATTCTTCACCGCCACGCGGGTGGTAGAACCATTCTTGTGTGCTGGTGCCGTCGGGTGCGGTGGTGAGCGGGCCGCGGCGGGTGACCAGGTCGGTTCTCCAGGTGCCGGTGAAGGGGTCGAACTGGTTGCCGTAGCCGGGGCCGGCGATCGCGTTGTTGTAGCGGTCGATCGGCACGCTGGTGCCGTCGGGTTGCAGGACGCTGCGGCTGCCGTCGGATTGGGTGAGGATGCTGAACGGTGCACCGTTGGCGTTCCCGGGCACGGTCACGACCTGGATGTGGGTGTTATCGGGGTTGGTGATGTCGGTGACCGGTGTGCCGAGGACGCCGGGTCTGAAGCTGGCCTCGGTGATGGTGTTATCGAGGTTGTATTCGATGACGTGACCGCTGCGTCCGTCACGTGACAACTGCACGACCTCGGCGGGGGTGCTCGAGCCGGGTGCGGGTTCTTTGACGATCAGCCCGTCGGGGTAACGCACCGAGTGCGATCCGTCCGGGTTCGCGGTCCAGGTGGTGATGTTGCCGTATCCGTCGTCGACCGAGCGGGCGTAGGTGGTGTGGCCTGCCGCGTCGGTGATGGTGGTGTCGCGGCTCAACCCGCCTGTGCCGGGCACGATCTCGGATTCGGCGGTCGCGACCACGGCGCCGTGGGCGTTGGTCACCGTGGTGCTGATGCCACCGGTGGCCGGGTTGGGGATACCGACTGTGGTGGTGCCGTCGTCGCTGTGGGTGACGGTGGCGTCGCTGGGCAACAGGAGCGTCTCGACGAGCTGTTTGTCGCCGTTGGGCGGGTTCGACCCGGCGGGTGGGTTGTCGAGCCCCAGGATCACGCGCATCGTGGGAGAGACGCCGGTCGTGTCTGCTGACTGAGGGCTGGTCGAAGGGGTTTGGTTCGGTGACTGTGCGGGCGTGGATGGTGTGGGGTTGCCTCGTTGATCGGTGGTAGGAGCCGGTGGCGTCGAGGGTTTCGACGGTGTCTGCGGTGTCGGGTTTTTCGAGGGAAACGGACCAGTATCCCCGCGCGGGCCGAGCCTTTCTTCTCCCTCCAGGCTCGGAAGTGGTGTGCGGTTGGGAGGCGGATTACCGTTCGCTCCCGGTGCGTCGGGCCTGGTCGGCAAACCGATCGGGGTCAGCTTCGGAGCTGGTGCCTGTACGGGAGTCGTGGCTGCGGATGTCTCGGCTTGCGCTGGAGTGCTGGTCTCGACGGGTACGGCGACAGTGGTTTCACTGTAGGAGGCCACCAGTTCCCGGCGGCGGAAGACCCGGTCGAGGGCGCGGGCGGCCGAGTCCGGGGTCATGCCGTGGAAGGTGTGGACCCGCCCACCTCTGCCGGACTCCGGTTCGGTGGTGAGGTCGGGATCGACCGCCGGGGTGATCGATCGAAACCAGGCGGCACGTTCTGCGACCCAGGAGTAGTCAGGCCGCGGCGGAAGAAGGTCGGGGGATGCCATGGAACACCTCGCGGAAAATCGGTATGTGGTTGTGACGGCGCGACGCCGACGCCCGCACGCAGCACGGGGCACGCGGCACGCGGCACGCGGCACGCGGCACGCGGCACGCGGCACGCGGCACGCGGCACGCGGCACGCGGCACGCGGCACGCGGCACGCGGCACGCGGCACGCGGCACGCGGCACGCGGCACGCGGATACGACAAGCGGCCCGCACTCGGTGCGGGCCGCTCGTCTGATGTCGCGGATTTCGGATGGTTGTCGTTGTCCACCCCGGCCCAGGGCGTAGCAGCCGCTGGGATGGTCGGGTTCGGCATGGTCGGCGAAGTCGCCGAACATCCTGAACCGCATGGTCATGGAGTCGCTGGTCTTCACCGCCGTGTCGACCGTGCAGGTGTGCGGCTCACCACGGCCAGGCGGGGCACGTGGCAGCACCGGTTCAACACCAACGACGGATGACCACGTAGGCCCGCTGCGCCGGGGTTCGAACAGGGATGTGCCGGGCCGGAATCGACCGGACAGATACGGTTCGGGAAGGCAAAAAGCCCCGATCCGAACACGGAATCAGGGCTTCGAAAAAGTGGTACACCGGAAAGCTTGAAAGGGAGAAGATTCCGGCATATCCGGGAAGAGAACACAGTTGTGCCCGCTGCGAAGATGGTGGCCTACCGCGCCCAAGTTGTCAACAGCCGCTTAGCCGAAGGGTGAAAGCCGCTGGTAGACAGCGACGATCGCCCATCATATGAAGCCGCGACTGACGAGCACACCGGACTCGCATGATCGCGCGTAACACCTCGCGATCGAAGAAGCCGGCCAACTAACATGCCAGAAGGCGCGATCTTTCTCCGCGATCCCCACGATGGACCACGGCGATCCCGACCGAACGGGTGGCAGTCGCAAGGGGACTGTCTGAGATCTTGTGGGCGGGCCGGTGATCGGAGAGGCTGAGGCGGCCTGTCCCAGCGGAAGGCGCCCCGGCCACTCTGGCTGTAACAGTCTCAGTTCCTCAGTTTTCGGCAGGCGGAGCTTCGGTGTGCCGAGTGAGCCACTCTTGGGCGGCGAGTTTGCGGGGGCATGCCGGTATGCACACCGCATGGAGTTTCAGTAGGCCGTGGGCGTGTTTGTGGTCGGCGGGCGGGTTGGTGTCGTTGCAGTAGTCCATGATCCAGCTCATCGTGTGGTCCTTCGTGGCGGGTGGGTGGACTCAGGATTGGCGGGGTATTCGCGTGTAGGTGGCGGGTGGGTTGCAGGTCAACAGGACGCAGAGTCGTCGGATGCGGCGGGTTTCGCGTGCGATGTGCGCGAGGGTGGGGGTGATGATGGCGGTGATGTCGGCGCGGGCGATGCGTTCGAGGGTGTCTTCCAGCACGTCCGGGCGGTCGGCGGGTGCGATCACGACACCCACCACGGTGAGGCCGTGGCAGGAGGCGATGTCGCGGGCCGCTACCTCCAGTTCGACGGCCAGGCGGGACATGCGGCCTCGGTCCATGAAGATGATCGCGGTCTTGGGAATCGTCATATCCAAACCTCTTCGGCAGTGCGGGTGACGACCAGCGGGATATAGGGTCGGAGCGCGGAATATGTTGCGGCAGTCGGTTATGCCGGGATCGGTTCGCTAGCCAGCAACGCGTCGAGCGGTTCGGTGCGGTCGCACATTCGCTCGATGGCTGAGGTATCGAAGTGGGCAAACGCTGGCTGCGGCGGAAGGGATTTCAGACCGCCTCGCCCGGTCCGGCACGAGCAGTGCGGGGCCTGGTCAGGTAGTCCTTCGCGGTCGACGCACCGTTCCAGCACGGTTGTACCCACGAGGTAGCACGTCATGATCCATGCGGTGACAGCGGCGGCGAGCAACACGATCATCGGCTCATCCCCAATCCCGACGCCGCCGCACCATGATTGATGGACCGCTGTTGCGCTGCGATCGGCGTCACGCGGTCATCGAAAACCCGCACACCTCTCGCTTCGCACACGCCATCGCTATGAGCGTGCATGTCGCCGGCGACCGCGGCCGTGACCGCGCACCTCGGGCAGACAACCATCGCCAACATGGCATCGCCCGCGCGGAACACCGCTCCAGCGCAGTCCGACACCGGCACGGTCGCGGGTGCTCGACCCTCGTCATCGGTCATGGTTCACCGGCTTGTCATCACGCCATACCCGCAGCGCGGTCAGCACGTCTCGGCCCGAAGGCCGGAAAGCGTTGCGCGGTGGAACAATCCATCGCCGTATCGCGCCGCCCGGCGACGGTGACGGCAGCGCGATCGTCGAGCCGGTATCGGCGATCGACACATCCAGCCGGAACAGCCTCGCGTACTGGTCCATATCATCCGCACGGATATCCGGGTCGACCAAGAACGTCCACCGACCCGACCGTGGATGCGCGATGATCGGACCGAGTCGATCTCCGCAACTCTGCAAATGAGCTTTCACCCGCTGCCCCAGCGGCACCGGCATAGTGACGCCCCAGACGCTGCCCGCGCGCAGGATGATCCGGCCCAGCTCAGGCGGATCGATCACCGCAGGTAGGCCGCACTCGCGCCGATAGAACTGACACCGGGACACCGGTGTATCACCCAGCGCTGTTTCATCCACCAGTAGACCTCGATTCACATCGAATGACGGTTTGTGGTTCGCCCGGCAAGCGACGTGAAATCGCGTCACCCCCGTACCGGGTACCGGTCCCGACCGTAAGCCGCCGTTTGCGCCGTTGACCGGCGCAAATAGCCGAAGCTTCTGGAAAATAACTGGAACCGTATAAAGTGCTTCGTGGGGGCGAAAAGCATTGCTGGGCAACGCATCCCCTGATATCTGAACGTTCTTGCAAATGCACTTTCGTGAAGGAGAGCGGAGACAACGGGATGCACATGAAGACGGGCGAGGTCATCCGCCGCATCCGCAAGTCGCTGGGCATGACCCAGGCGGAACTGGGAGCCATTCTCGGGTATACCCAGCCCGCCATTTCTCAGCTTGAACATGGGGGTGCCGCAGTGCACGATGTGCGGGTACTACGCCGAGTAGCGAAGGCGCTCCACGTTCCACTTGCCATACTGGTAGTGGAGTCTGACGAGGAGGCGGATGTGAACCGTCGCAACTTCCTACGAACTGGCGCCATCGGTGCTGGTGCGGCCATAACTGCGGGGGCAAGCACCCCATCAGCAGCAGGCAGTGTCCGAATCGGTGCCAGCGACGTCGCCGAGATCAACGCGACAGTGAACCAGATTCACGAACTGGACCTGCTGGTGGGCGGCGACCGGCTGTGCCGGGTAGCGGCAAACGAAGTGCGCTACGTCGGGCAGTTGCTGGACAGCGGAACCTACACTGACGAGGTAGGCGGGGCCTTGACCAGTGCTGCGGCTGAAATGATGACGGCCGCAGGTTGGGTGCACTACGACGCCGGACGGCTGGATGACGCGCGTCGCTACTATGCCGATGCGGCTCAAGCCGCCACCGCAGCCGGTGATGGCATCGCCGTGGCGCATGCCCTGGGCAACGCGAGTTCCTTGCTGACTGAATGGAATGGCGGCACCCCGGCAGGCACGCGGCAAGCGGTGCAATACGCCCAAGCGGCTTCGCGTGCGGCAATGAGCCATGGCGGTCCAAAGCTGCGCTCACTCATGGCAATTCGCGAGGCGGATGCGCTGGGAATGCAAGATCCGAGTGGCAACAAAGCGGCGGTCACCGATGCACTCAGCCGGGCGTACCGGGCGTATGAATCCAGTCGCGGGTTCGACCCGGAATGGGTCTATCTTCCAGACGCCTTGCTGAGCGGTATGACCGGAATCATGCATATGTACCTCGGCGAACATACGGCTGCGTCGGAACAGATCCGGGCGGCGATCGACGGATCGGCGGCTTGGCCGCGGGAACAGGCGGAGTGGCAGGTGCAGCTCGGCCGCAACCTGGTGCAGGCCGGAGACATCGCAGGGGGTTGCCAGGTGTTGACCGACCATTACGACGCGATCAGTCAGATCGGGTCGACACGGGTTCATCAGAAGCTCGACACTGTCGCCACAGCGGTTCGGCCGCATGCCCGTGTGCCGGAGGTACGGGAGTTCCTGGGGATGTTGGCGGCGCGCTGAGGCGGTGATTACGGTTCGCCACTGGCGGATCGTGGTTGCCACCGCCCCATTGCACGACCGATCACGGCCGGGTGAATATCCGACCGACGGGAATTTCCCACACCGCATCGCGACAGGGCAGGGTCGGCATCCCTGACAGCAAGAACCCGACCGGACCGTGGTATCCGTTCCCGGCGAGTGGGACGCCTTCACCACAGCTGTGAACAACGGCGAGTTCAACCGCCGATAGGCGCGTCGACCACCACGGGCTGAGCACATTCACGACGAACTCCGGCGAGTGCCGGGTTTGACCACCACTTGGCATGAATCGCACACGCGACCAGCCTGGTATGGGTTCACGATTCGCTACGACGATGGATTCTTCGATGACGTGCCGGTCGAGCGCTTCCACGCCGCCTCGCGTCCGCTGTTCCCGGCCTTCACTGGCAAGCTGGCATATGCCCCCGGTGACTACCCGCGCCGAAGCGCTGCACCACGCCACGCTCAAGCTCCCCGTCTGGCATCGAGACGAGGACCTCCCGCTCGTCGACCGCTACATCGAAGCACTGCACAAAGTGATCACCCACCACACCGACCTGAAAGGATAGGGCTCGATGATCGAGACCACACTGCTGGAGAAGTTGACACGGGAAGCCGACCAGGACGAGGTACAACAACGCGTCGTCGGTGCCGTCGTCCAGCACGGCGGCAAAGTCCTCCTACTGCAACGCCCCGCCGACGACTTCATGGGTGGAATCTGGGAACTCCCCAGCGGCAAAGTCGATCCCGGCGAAGCCATCGATCAAGCCCTCATTCGGGAAGTCAAGGAAGAGACCGGCCTCGACGTCACCGCCATCACGAACTACCTCGGCGAGTTCGACTACCAATCCGGCAGCGGCAAGAAAAGCCGACAGTTCAACTTCACCGTCGAGGTCGGCGAGACCGAGCCCGTGGAACTGACCGAACACGACGCATACACCTGGACCAGCCTGGTCGAAGAGCCACCGGTCACGGACGCCGTAAAGCAGGTTCTGGCACGGTACCGCGAGAGCTGACCGCACAGTCAAATCGGCCGCGCCGACGGGTAACAAACCGAAGTCTCCGCAACGCCCAGTAGCGCGCTCCTGAAACGGAGCGGGCTACGTTGACTGCGGGTGAACACCCGACCGTCGGGAATTTCCCGCACCGCATCTCGACGGAGGCAGGTCGGCGTTCGTGACAGCAAGAACCCCACATAGCTGCGTCGACCACCACGGCCCGCCCGCTGACCTCGAATGGTCAAGGAGCCGGGCCGCTGCGTTTCGATCAATACAACGGATCGTGGCGGATGTTCTTCGCGAGGGTCCCCGCTGCCATGAGGCGGAACTTGGTGGTCTGCACCATCGAGGGGGAACCGGCGATCTGTACGTCGCGGTCGGACCAGGCGCCGAAACTGGCGACGACCTTGCCGATCTGACCGGTCACCCGAGGTTCCAGGCCGGGCCAGGCGGCGCGTGGCTCCTCCGGTTCGGTGTACCACCAGGGGTTTTCGTCGTGCTCGCTCACCGGCGTGACCGTGAGCCAGCGGTTGGCCATCGCCAAATCGTTCAACGTCGCCAAGTCGTAGAGGTCGCACGGGTGGTGGCCGCCGACGAACAGATGCACCTTCGGATTGATCCGCCGCATCGCCATCGACATCAGCTGCGCGCGCAGCGGCGCGATGCCGGTGCCGCAGCCGACCATCAGCATCTTGCGTTTGGCGCTGCGCGGAACGCCGAGGCCGCCGAGCGGCGAGCCGAGCAGCCACTGGTCGCCGATGGCGGTCTGGCCGACGATGGCCGAACTGACCCAGCCGCCCAGCACGCTGCGGACGTGGAACTCGATCTCACCATCGGCGTTCGCGGGTACGGCCGGCGAGAGATAACGCCACATGCGCGGCCGCGACGGGACCTGCACGCTGAGGTATTGACCAGCGGCGTAGCGCATCGGCTGGTCCAGTTGCAGCCGGACGACGACCAGATTGGGCAGCACCTCCCGGCGCTCGATCACCGTTCCGGTCCACACCGACGGCGTGGTCTCCTTCTCCGCCGCCCCGATCATGGTGTCGGAGATGATCTCCAGGCCCTCGTCCCAGGCCCGGTCCACCTCGTCGGTCCACATCTCGGTGCCCGCGAAAATCTGCACCGCGGTCTTCAGCGCGGTGGCGACGGCGGCGTAGTGCTCGGGCTGCACGCCGTACTTGCGGTGGTCCCTGCCGAGTTGGGCCAGGAAGGGCAGCAGCTTGTCCGGCTCCTCCAATCGGTCCAGCGCATAGGAGATCGCCTTGACCAGGCGGTCGCGCTGGGCGTCCATCGCGGCGGGAAAGAAATCGCGGACGTGCGGGTAATCGGTGAACAAGATCGCGTAGAACGATCTCGCCAGTTTCTCCGTCCCCCCATCCTCCGCAGCAACCGCCTTGAATGTAGTCCTGATCAAAGCGACAGTGCGTGAATCCATTGGTCTCACAACCCCATTTCGCCCTCGTTCACGAACCATGCCGGCGAGTGAGGTGCTGCGGGGCCACTCGACAGCAGCCGATGGAAAGGAGTGTAGGCGAGGTTTGCCAGCTACGGAATCTTTCGAAGGAACATACCGCGCGCTATTTCACCGAAACGAGGGGTATCCAACGCGAAACGCCGGAGAAACCGACTGCGAGACCGCAGATTCGGCCCGAATTCAGTCGTGCGCACACCGAATTACCAAGGCCCGCCCGAGGAATTACGTCCCGATTGGTCTGTTCTAGCGACTTCGGGGCAACACTCCGAGCGCCCGCGGGAGATCGAATCGGACAATCCGAACAGGTTGCGTAAACAGATCTACGTCAGAAATTTACAGTTGATCGAAAACGAAATGCACATGGCCGCACCAAATTCCGCCGAAAACGTACTGGTTTACCTTCAGCAAATATCTATGACAACGGCCGGTAACGACGACGGCCCCGGCGCCGGATCGCGATGTGCGACCGAGGCCGGGGCCGACGTCGTGCCGGTTATCGTCTGCGCTGCCCGTCCTCGCGACGGTGCCGCGGCTGCCAGACGACGAGTGCGGTACTGCGCTGCTGCGGAGCGAGATCCGGACGGTACGCCGCCCGCGTCCGCTCCAGCTCGGCCGACAGTTCCGCGACCTGCTGGCGCAGCTCCTCCACCTGGTTGGTCAGTTCGATGATGCGCTTGATGCCCGCCAGGTTGACGCCCTCGTCCTGGGACAGCCGCTGCACCTCGCGCAGCAGCTCCACGTCCCGGGCCGAGTAGCGCCGACCACCGCCCGAAGTACGTTGCGGCGTGACCAGTCCCAGACGGTCATACGTGCGCAGCGTCTGCGCGTGCATGCCGGCCAGCTGGGCCGCCACCGAGATCATGAAGAACTCGGCCCGCGACCCGCCGGACGCGCTCTTCGGTTCCGAGGACATCACGCACCTGCCCATCCCGCACGTGGATCGAAGCCGCCTGCCCGCTCGGCCTCTTGATAGCGCTTCAGCGCCTCGACGGCGTTGTCGTCCAGCTTCTGCGGCACCGCGACCTTCACCGTCACCAGCAGGTCACCCGCGCCGCCGCCGCGCTTGGGCACGCCGCGGCCGCGTACCCGCAGGGTACGGCCGTCGGCGGTGCCGGGAGGCACCTTGACGCCGACCCGGCCCTCCAGCGTGGGCACCGAAACGGTAGTGCCGAGGACCAATTCACTGTAACTGACCGGCAGCACCAGGGTCAGGTCATCGCCGTTGCGGCCGAAGACCTTGTCCTGGCTGACGTGGACGGTGACATACAGGTCACCCGAGGGCGCCCCGCGCAGTCCCGCCTCACCCTGACCGGCCAGCCGGATCCGTTGCCCGTCACCGACTCCAGGAGGAATCCGCACCGTGATGGTGCGCGTGCGGTTCTGGATGCCGCTGCCATGGCAGTCGAGGCACGGGTCGTCGATGATCGACCCGCTGCCCCGGCACTCGTCGCACGGCTCGCTGAAGCCGAACGCGCCCTGGTTGCGGCTGACGATGCCGGTTCCGTTGCAGATCGGGCAGACTCGCGGACTCGTGCCCGGTTTGGCGCCGCTGCCGTGACACGTGGTGCACGGCGACGGGCTGGTCATCCGCAGCGGAACCGTGACACCCTGGGCCGCCTCCCGGAAGCCGAGCGTGGTCTCGGTCTCCACGTCGGCGCCGCGCCGGGGGCGGCTCGACGTCCGCGCGCCGCCCCGGTTGAACAGACCGCCGAGCAGGTCGCCGAGGCCACCGTCGGCGGCACCGGCGGCGCCGCCGAAGATGTCCCCGAGGTTGAACTCCTGCGAGAAGCCGCCGCCCGCACCGGCGCCGAAGCCACCGCGACCGTAGCCCCCACCCGCGAAGAGCTTGCGGGTGTCGTCGTACTCCTTGCGTTTGTCCGGATCCGACAGCACGGCGTGCGCCTCGCTGACGGCCTTGAACCGCTCCTCGGCTCTGGTGTCACCGGGGTTGGCGTCCGGATGCAAGTCGCGGGCGAGCTTGCGATAGGCCTTCTTGATCTCGTCCTGCGAGGCGCCGGAGGAAACACCCAGCTCCTTGTAGAAGTCCTTTTCGATCCACTCCCGCTGGCTCACCGAGCATCTCCTCCTCTCGCGTCCTTATTGATCGTTCGCGCCGGCATCAACATCCGATGCCTCTTCGGTCGGTTGAACAGCGTTTTCCGTCAAATCGGCTACGCCGTCGGTTACCCCGACGAGCGCGTGCCGAAGCACCCTATCGCCGAAGCGATAGCCTTTGCGCATCACAATGCCGATCACCGGGTCATGGCCGGAGCCCTCGTGCTGCACGGCCTCGTGCAGGGTCGGGTCGAAAGGCTCGCCCTCCGAACCGAACTCCTCGAGGCCCTGCTTGAGCAGCGCGGCCGACAGCTTGTCGGCCACCGACCGCAGCGGACCGGACTCCAGGTCACCGTGCGCCCGCGCACGGTCGAGATCGTCGAGCACGCCGAGCAACTCGGTGACCACCGACGCCTTGGCGTTGTCGATGACGGCCTTGCGGTCGCGTTCGACCCTGCGCCGGTAGTTGGCGTACTCGGCGGTCAGCCGCTGCAGGTCGGCGGTGCGCTCGGCGAGCTCGCCGCTGATGGTGTCGGCGAGGGCGTCGTCGTTGTCGATATCCACGCCCTCGTCCACCTGCGGGGCCTGCGCGGCCGCGGCGCCATTGTCCGCGGCCGGCTGCCTGACCTCACCGGTCTCCGGATCGATCTTCCGGTTGTCGACGAAGGTGATCGGCTCCTTCTCGGAGTTGCCCTCGGTCACTTCTTCTCCGTGTCGACCGGCTCGTCCACGACCTCGGCGTCCACGACCTGGTCATCCGACGCGGCGCTCGACGCGCCGTCGCCCTGCGCGGCGGCGCCCGCCGCGGAGGCCTCGTAGATGGCCTGGCCGAGGGCCTGCGACTCGGTCGCCAGCTTCTCGACGGCTGCCTTGACCGCCGCGATGTCGGTGCCCTTCAGCGCCTCGTTCGCCTCGGCGATGGCCGCCTCGACCTTGGTCTTGACGTCCGCGGGGACCTTGTCCTCGTTCTCCTTGATGAACTTCTCGGTCTGATGGACCAGCGACTCGGCCTGGTTGCGGGTCTCCGCCTCCTCGCGACGCGCCTTGTCCTCGGCCGCGTGCGCCTCGGCGTCCTTGACCATCCGATCGATCTCTTCCTTGGACAGGCCCGAGCCGTCCTGGATCTTGATCGTGTTCTCCTTGCCGGTGCCCTTGTCCTTCGCGGTGACGTGCACGATGCCGTTGGCGTCGATGTCGAAGGTGACCTCGATCTGCGGGACTCCGCGCGGGGCGGGCGGGATGCCGGTCAGCTCGAAGGAACCGAGCAGCTTGTTGTGCGAGGCGATCTCGCGCTCACCCTGGAACACCTGGATCTGCACCGACGGCTGGTTGTCATCGGCCGTGGTGAAGGTCTCCGAGCGCTTGGTCGGGATGGTGGTGTTGCGCTCGATGAGCTTGGTCATCACGCCGCCCTTGGTCTCGATGCCCAGCGACAGCGGGGTGACATCGAGCAGCAGGACGTCCTTGACCTCACCCTTGAGCACACCGGCCTGCAGGGCGGCGCCCACGGCGACGACCTCGTCCGGGTTCACGCCCTTGTTGGGCTCCTTGCCACCGGTCAGCTCGCGCACCAGGTCGGTGACGGCGGGCATCCGGGTGGAACCGCCGACCAGCACGACGTGGTCGATGTCGGACACCTTGATGCCCGCGTCCTTGATCACGGACTGGAACGGCGCGCGGGTGCGATCGAGCAGGTCCGAGGTGATCTTCTGGAACTCGGCGCGGGTGAGCTGCTCGTCGAGGAACAGCGGGTTCTTGTCCGCGTCGACGGTGATGTAGGGCAGGTTGATCGAGGTGCTCTGCGAGGAGCTCAGCTCGATCTTGGCCTTCTCGGCGGCCTCACGCAGCCGCTGCATGGCCATCTTGTCCTTGGTCAGGTCGATGCCCGAGCTGGCCTTGAACTTGTCGACCAGCCACTGCACGACCCGCTCGTCCCAGTCGTCACCACCGAGGTGGTTGTCACCGGAGGTCGCGCGGACCTCGACGACGCCCTCGCCGATTTCCAGCAGCGAGACGTCGAAGGTACCGCCACCGAGGTCGAAGACCAGGATGGTCTGTTCCTTGTCGCCCTTGTCCAGGCCGTAGGCGAGCGCCGCCGCGGTGGGCTCGTTGACGATGCGCAGCACGTTCAGGCCCGCGATCTGGCCTGCTTCCTTCGTGGCCTGCCGCTGGGCGTCCTCGAAGTAGGCGGGCACGGTGATGACCGCGTCGGTGATCTCCTCACCGAGGTAGGACTCCGCGTCGCGCTTCAGCTTCATCAGCACGCGCGCGCTGATCTCCTGCGGGGTGTACTTCTTGGCGTCGATGTCCACCGACCAGTCGGTGCCGATGTGCCGCTTGACGGAGCGAATGGTGCGGTCGACGTTGGTGACTGCCTGGTTCTTGGCCGGCTGGCCGACGAGTACCTCGCCGTTCTTCGCGAACGCGACGATCGACGGGGTGGTGCGCGATCCTTCCGAGTTGGCGACGACGACCGGCTCACCGCCTTCGAGAACGGCGACGACCGAGTTCGTGGTCCCGAGGTCGATTCCGACCGCACGAGCCATGGTGGTTCCTCCTAATTGACGTACCAATGTGTGTCGGTGCCGGGCGAATACCGCCCTTGATGCCCGCTGCGGACGCCGACGAGACCTCGCCCCTAGCACCTCACGGAGCACGGCCCCAGCAACACTGAGCGTGGTCGGCTCAATCCTGCCCCGCAGGAGTCTCGGAGTCAACCGAAACTTGAGCCCACCGCACTCAATATTGTCGAAATACTCAACGGGCGACTCGCACGTTTGATTCCCGGACGGCCGCACTCGACTGTGATCTGTGACACGTTAGGAGGCGGCGGGGGAGCCGGGATGTCGACAGTCCGTGTGACCCTGCGGCAGTAGGGTGACGGCGGGGCGTCCACCGCGCGCCATCGATCCGAGGAGTCGCCGCGAGGGCCGCCGTCGTCACCGCCGCCGAATTCGAGGTCGCGGAATTGCCCACGCCCCGGCCCGGCGCGGGTCAACTGCTGATCGGTATCTGCGGCTCGGACCTGCATGCCCGCGCGCACGCCGCCGACCTGGCCGACCTCGCCGTGGCTGCGGGCTACTGGCTACGGGCAACGGGCTACGGGCAACGGGCACTTCATGCGTTCGGAGGGCCCGGACTGCCATCGAAGGTGGAAACCGGGGACGCCGGTGGTCGCCCTGCTGATCGTCCGGCACGGCGGGCAACCCCTCTTCGTCGGGCTGATGACCGCCGCGCCCGGCGCCTACACCGAACAGGTGGTGGTGCGGGAATCGATGACCATGCCGGTGCCCAACGGGTTGTCCGCCGAACACGCCGCGCTGACCGAGCCGATGGCGGTGGCCTGGCACGCCGTGCGCCGGGGCGCGGCAAGAGGCAGACCGCGTTCGTCATCGGCTGCGGGCCGATCGGTTCGGCGGTGATCAGCATGCTGAAGGCCGCGGGCGTGTCGGGCGCGGCCCCGCTGTGAACGCGCTCGATCAGGGCGCGGCGGCCAAGACCTCGTCGGCGATCTTCTCGTCCAGCGTTACCCGCACCAAGGCCGCGGCGAGCTCGGCGGTGTGGTGATCCGGCGCCAGACTCGCCAGCCGGTCGGGATCCTCCGGCAACTGGACGCGCTTCGCGCCGCGCAGGGCACGTTCGTCGAAGTACGGCCGGACCCAGGTCCAGATGTCTTGGATCTCGCGCAGGAAGATATCGGCTCCGGTCGGACCGATGCCGTCGAACTCTTGCAGCAGTTCCGCGGCGCGCTGCGGGTCGTTGTCCGCCTTCTTCGCCAGTTCCCGCAAGTCGCCGTGGTAGCGGTCGAGGACGCGCGAGGCGTTGTGGCCCAGTCGTGTCGCGGTGCTCTCGTCGTAGCGGCGATAGTGTCCCCGTCCCAGCGCGTCGACCAATTCCTGCCAGCTCGCGTCCGCCACGCGGTGCGGCGTCCGATAACCGCTGCCGATCAGCTCGCGGGTGGCCTCGATGGCGATCTCCGCGGCGATGCGGGTGCTGAGCAGTTGGGAAAGCATGAGCAATTGGAAAAGTGCGGCCGGTTTGTCGTCGAGCGTGATACCTGCTTCCTCGGCATATCCTGTGCCCGCACGGACCAGCAATTCGTGTACGACGTCCTTTTGGCTCATCGTTGACTCCTCTCGCTACCTGGGCGCATACCCGGGCGGACGTCGGCTACACCGCCCGTCCGGGCACAGGTGCGACGTCCTCGCAGGTCACCGCGCCGGCCGAGGCGGCGGTGCGATCATTCCGGCAACACGCTCAAGGTGCCCTCCGCACTGCGAGCGGCGGTCAGACAGGCCGTGGCGGTGAACTGGTCGGCGAGCGGGTGACGTGCCCGCGCGCGCCATTTCCGTACCGCGGCCACCGCTTGGGCGCGCTGCGCCGGCAGCGGCGCGTCGAACGGCAGACCCAGGCGCAGATGGGGTGCGATCCCGGAACCGCCGATGAGGCGGTGCAGTTCGGCGAGATCGTCCGCGGGTAGCGCCAGATCGTCGGTGCGCAGGCGGCCGAGCAGGCGCAATTCGGCGAAACCGTGCACGTCCGCGAGCAAGGTGCGCACCCTGGGCAGCAGGCGATCGGCCTGGGTGCCGCGGAAGGCGGTCAGCACCCGGGCCAGCGCGGTCAGCGCGGAATGCGCTTTGAGCTGGTCGGCGCGTTGACCGAACTGCACATCGAGTACCGAGCGCAGTTCGTCCACGCCGCTGCGGCTGGTCAACTCGGCGGCCAGCGTGGCCGAATCCCGCACACCGAGCCGGATCAGCGTCACCGCCATCCGGATGCCGAACAACCCGAACCGCTCGGCGAGCTGCGCGCGCAGTTCCGGCGGCACCGGAAGCGGCACGTCGGCGCGCGCGAAACGATCCGCCGAGAGCAACGCGGCGCTCAGCTCGTCGACCGGAACCCGCGCCAGCGTCTCGAAAGCCGCGAACTCCTGCTGACGCAGCGTCGCCGCGGCGAACGCGAGCAGCCCGGCGACCGGGATCACCGCCTGGCACAGACCCGTTCGTTCCAATTCCCCGGCGAAACGCGTGGCGACCTCACGCGCCGAATGCAGCGCATCGATCCGGCCTGCCCCGATCTCGTCGGCCCGCGAGACCACGCCGACGATGCCGAGCGGACCCGGCGCCCCCGGCCCACCGTTCGCCACGGCGGTCCCGGCGCCCACGCGCTCGAGAAACTGCACGTCCGTCGCATCCAGCCGGCGCAACAGATAGACGACAGCGTCGGCGCCCGGGATGGCGATGCTCTGCTCGGACCGCTCGTCGTCCGCGCCGGGCGTCAGCAGACGCGCGGTGCGCCGCGATACCTCGCGCGACAGCGACGACGTGCCGGGGGTGTCGATGATGGTGGTGTGCGCCAGCGTCGCGGCAGGCCACTCGACCTCGAGATGGTCGACCTCGCGCGGGGCCGGGGCGTTCCAGTTGAGGCGGTCCAGATCGAAGGTCAGCCCGTGCGTCCCGCTGCCGCGGCGGACCACGACGTGCGCGCGGGCACCGTCGGGCGCGTACGCCGTCACGCTGGGGGTGGAACCGTACCGGTACCAGGTGACCACCCTGGTGCACTCGGTCGCGTCGGTCGG
This sequence comes from Nocardia aegles, assembly GCF_052545135.1. Classification (NCBI taxonomy): domain Bacteria; kingdom Bacillati; phylum Actinomycetota; class Actinomycetes; order Mycobacteriales; family Nocardiaceae; genus Nocardia; species Nocardia aegles. Next base: position 53,139 of record NZ_JBQWRI010000005.1, on the reverse strand, counting down.
GGCGATGTCCTGTCCGACAAGTGAATTCAGTAGCGTGGATTTGCCCGCCTTGATGGAACCGGCGAGCGCGACCCGCAGCGGCTGATCCAATCGGCGGGCGCAGTCGGCCAGCAGGGCACGCGGCCGCGGCTCCCCCGCGAGCGCCGCCTGCGCAGCCCCGACCAGCCGATGCGCCTCGGCGACGATTCCCGGCACCGCGTCACCATCACGTCTCACGGGGTTACCGTACCGGCGGGTCCCATCGGTAGTGCGGTCTGCATGGCATCGGCGTATCGGCGTAGTTCGGCGACCACGCGCAGTTGCTGTTCCAGTTGCGCGCCGCGTTCGGCGCGGCGGGTGGCGACCATCGACGCCGCCTCCTGCGCGGCCCGCAGCGACTCGTCGATCGAGCGCAGGCTGCGTTCGGCGACGCCAGCGTAATGGTCGCGCAACGCGCGGTGGATGCGGTGCAGCCGATCCTTCGACTCCTTGCCCGCCTGGAACGCCACATCGTCGACGAAACGGCGCACCGCCGCCTTCGCCTCGCTGCGTCGCTTGGCCAGCCTGGCCTGCTTGTCGTCCCGGAAGGCCTTGCCGCCCACGATCAATCCCGCGCCGATCGAGATCGGGTTGAGCATGGCGAGCCCGGCGAAGGTGCTGGCCAGCCCGACCATGAGTACGCCGCCGTAGGAGCCGCGCATGCCGACGAGCAGCTTGCTGCCGAAACCGATGTCGGGTTCCAGATCGGCGAGCGTGCCGGTGATGGCGCGGCCGGTGTCGGCGCCGACACCCGGGCGCACATCCGGCAGGTCGACGGCGCCGAGCTCGGCGAAATGTTCGGCGACGCGCTCGGCGAGCTGGATCGCGCGCGCGTGCGTCCACAGCAGATTGTCACCGAGCGCGGTATCGACGGTGCCGGTGAGGTGTTCGGCGATGCGGTCCCAGTGCCGGCCGGGATCGTGCTCGTCGATCCATTCCTCGGTGGTGCGTGCCAGATTGCGCAGGCGGTCGCGCAGGTCGTGGTCCACGTCCCCGGCCAGGTCGGTGATGCCGTCGGCGAGCGTCTGCTGCCAGGCGGCGGTCCTGCGGTGCAGTTCCTCCGCCGCGGATCGGGCGGATTGCAGCTCGCGCACCGCCGCCGCGCCCTGGGCGGGATCGCGGACCGCGACCAGCTCACTGCCCAGCGCCAGCGCGAGATGCTCTGCCGCGGAGCGGATGTCGCCGGCCACGGCGGTGCGGGTGGCCAGCTGATCGCGGGCCACCACCTGATCGCGCAGGAAGGTGTACAGCACACCGAAGCCGGATTCCACACCCAACTGTGGGTCCTGCAACCGCATCGCGTGGCTGCGCAGCAGCGACGACACCGGGATCATCGGCACATCGAGGCCGGCGCGGGCGAGATGGCCCAGATCGGCCTCGTGCACCTGACGCCAGTGCGGGTACAGGTCGGTCTTGGTGAGCAGCACCGCCACCGTCGGGCACAGTTCCCGCACCTGCCGCAGGAACGCCAGCTCGGGTTCGGTGAGTTCGGTCGACGCGTCCGACAGCACCAGCACCGCGTCCGCGGCGGGCACCAGTCCGAGCACGCCCGCCGCATGGGCGTTACCGTGGCCGCCGACGCCGGGGGTGTCGATCAGCGCGATGCCGTCGGCCAGCAGTGCGTTGGGGATCTGAACCTCGAGCCGCACGATCCGCCGTCCCTGCGCGAGCGGGGCGCGCTGGTCGATCGCACCGATCTCCGCGATCGACACCGCCACCCTGGTCTCCGCGCCGCTGGAATCGCCGTGCGCCGCGAGGACCAGCTCCGCGCGCGGCTCGGGACCGTGCGCGAGCAGCATCGGCACCGCGGTGGTGGCATCGTCGCCGACCGGGCAGATGTCCAGGTTCAGCAGCGCGTTGACGAAACGGCTCTTGCCCTGGTCCAGCTGTCCGGCGACGACGATGCGCCGCCGCGGGTCGCGGACCCGGTCGGCCGCCACCTCCAAGCGGCCGACCAGATCGTTGCGTCCCGCGGCACGGGCCGCCGCGATGGTTTCACCGAGTACCGACAGCAGCGGTACCGCCGGTGGAGTGGCGTTCGGCACGGGTGTCCCCATCGCGGTATGGACCTACTTTCGGTATTACCGGGCAACTGTCAGTGCAGGAATGTATCGCCACCCAGCTCGGCACCCGCCGACCCGCTCGAGTCCACGCCCGCGTGGGTCTCGCCGAACAGGCCCGCGTCGGTGTGGGCGCCGGCGGTGCTGTCCAGGCCCGAACCGAAAGCGCTCGACACGTCCAGCGAGGACCAAGTGTGCGCGGTAGTGCCGACACTGCCGCCCAGACCGGCGCCGGTGTCCACCGCACTGTGCGCCGCGCCGCCGGCCGAGCCGGCACCCGCGGCCGCGCCGCCGAGACCCGAAGACAGGCCGGAGGTCGCGTGCGAACCGACGCCGAGACCGCCGTCCACACCCGAACCGACGTGCGCCCCCGCACTCGACGCACCCTCCAAACCACTCGACAAACCCGCACCCACGTTGCCCGCGGCACCCAGACCAGTGGACAAGCCCGTCTCCAGACCCGAACTCGCCGCACCCTCGATTCCGGTGGACAAGCTCGAACCGAGGTGCGCTCCCGCACTGGACGCGCCTTCGAGACCACTCGACAAGCCCGCGCCCACGTTGCCCGCAGCGCCGAGACCGGTGGACAGGCCGGACGCGAGTCCGGAACCCGCCTGAGCTCCCGCATCGAGTCCGGCCGACAAGCTCGATCCCAGCCCGGCTCCCGCCTGAGTTCCGGTACCGATCGCGCCGGTCAGCCCGGTTTCGAGGCCGCTGCCGGCGTGCACCGCGCCGTCCACGCCACTGGACAGGCCGCCGCCGAGGCCGGTGGACAAGCCCGTCTCCAGGCCGCTCGCACCGTGGACCCCGGCGTCGAGAGCCCCACCCAGCCCGGTGTGCAGGCCCGTGCCAACCTGGTCGCCGGTGTGCAGCGAGCTGTCCAGTCCGCCACCGAGCTCCGCCCCGGTGTTCACGACCGCGCCCAGACCCGTCGCGAGCCCGGTCTCCAGACCCGCCGCCGCCTGCGTCCCGAGATTTCCGGCACCGCCGATCGCGGCGGAGAAGTTGCTTCCGAGTCCCGCGGCCAGGTTGCCGGAACCCTGTGCGGCGGTGTCGATTCCGCCGCCGAGCCCGGTCGTCGCCTGCCCGCTGGCGTCGAGTGCGCCACCGAGCCCCGACTCCAGACCGGACCCGATCTGCGCACCCGCGTCGGCCGCTCCGTGCAATCCGGTGGACGCCGCGGCGCCGAAACCAGCGCCCGCCTGCGCACCGTTGCCGAGGGCCGCGCCCAGACCGGTAGTCACGCCACCGGCTCCGTTCAGCGCGCCCTCCACACCCGCACTCGCACCGGCACCGGCACCGGCGCCGGCACCGAGATCAGCCGCCGCACCGGCAGCGCCCGCGAGATCCGCGCCCAGGCCGGTCGTCGCATCGGTCGCACCCGCGAGGCCCGTGCCGAGACCAGCCTGCGCATCGGTGCCGAGGCTTGTCGCCGCACCCGCGGCACCATCCAGACCCGCCCCGATACCGGAGGTCAAGTCCGTCGCGGCGCCGACGGAGCCATTCACAGCGCCACCCAGGTCGGTGCCCAAGCCGGTCGTCGCGTCAACGGCGCCACCGAGGCCCGCACCCAGGCCCGCGCCGACATCGGCCGCACCACCCAAGCCCACACCAAGGCCGGTCGCCGCATCGACGGCCCCTTCGAGGTTCGTACCCACACCGGTACCGAGATTCGCCACCCCACCGATCGCACTATCGACCCCCGCGGTCAGATCGGTCGCCGCACCCGCGGCTCCGCCGAGACCCGCACCCAGGCTCGTACCGACATCGGCCGCACCACCCAAGCCCACACCAAGGCCGGTCGTCGCATCGACGGCGCCCTCCAGACCCGCGCCGACACCGGCGCCCACCTGCGCACCAGCCCCCAGCGCCGAATCCAGACCACCCACCGCACCGACGGCTCCACCAATCCCCGCGCCAAGACCCGCCGCGACATCAGCGGCACCACCCAGGCCCACACCAAGGCCGGTCGTCGCGTCAACAGCGCCCGCCAGACCCGCGCCGACACCGGCGCCCACCTGCGCACCAGCCCCCAGCACCGAATCCAGACCACCCACCGCATCAACGGCTCCACCAATCCCCGCGCCAAGACCCGCCGCGACATCAGCGGCACCACCCAAGCCCGCACCGAGACCGGACGCCGCGTCAACGGCGCCCTCCAGACCCGTACCCACACCCGCACCGATCCCTGTGGTCACATCGCCCGCCGCACCCGCGGCTCCCCCGAGACCCGCACCGACACCGGACGTCGCGTCGACGGCGCCCGCCAGGCCCGCACCGAGCCCTTCGGCGGCATCGACCGCACCGCCGACGCCCGCACCGAGACCGGTCGTCGCATCGACCGCGCCCTCGAGACCAGCACCAAGCCCGGTGGTCACATCGGTCGCCGCGCCCAGACCACCTTCCAGTCCCGCGTTCAACCCCGCGGAGATGTCCGTGGCACCCTGCACAGCTCCCTCCAGACCTGCGCCTACACCCGTCGTGATGTCCGCCGCGCCACCGATGGCGCCTTGCAGGCCTGCGCCGAGCCCGGTCGTCAAACCGGTCGTCGCGTCGACCACACCACCCAGGCCCGCACCGAGATCGGCGCCGGCCTGCGCACCGGCGCCCACAGCAGCGTCCAGGCCCGTGGTCAGACCGGCCGCGGCGTCTACCGCGCCCTGGAGTCCCGCGCCGACCCCGGCGCCCAGACCCGCCGCCGCGTCCACCGCGCCTTCCAGCCCAGCACCCAGACCCGCCGCCCCGTTCACCGCGCCCTCCAGCCCAGCACCCAAACCCGCCGCCCCGTTCACCGCGCCCTCCAGCCCAGCACCCAAACCCGCCGCCGCGTCCGCCGCGCCTTCCAAGCCCGCGCCCGCGCCGACTGCCGCGTCGAGGCCGGTCTCGAGACCCGCGGCGATATTCCCCGCGCCTTGGGCGTCGGTGTCCAGGCCCGCGCCGATGCCGCTGATCACCTGAGCGCCCGCGCCGAGCAGGCCGCCCACGGCTGCGGACAGGCCGGCGCCCGCGTTCACCACGGTGTCGAGGCCCGCGGCCAGTCCCGCGCCCAGACCTGCGCCGAGCTCCAGCCCGGTGTCGATCGCGCTGTTCAGCCCGGCGCCCACGTCGACGCCGGTACCGGCACCGAGGTCGAGGTCGAGCCCCCCACCCGCGCCGGCACCCAGGTCCACGCCGAGATCCGTGCCGAGGTCGACTCCGGCATCCGCTACCGCCGCCGCGCCCACGGTGCTCGCCGCGCCGATCGCGGCGGCCGTGCCGGTCTGCGCGCCCGCGGCCACGATGGACTGCAACTGGGAACCGCCGGTGACCAGCGCCGACTCCGCGACCATCGGGGCGCAGAGGGCGATGTCCTCCGGCGTCACCGCGCTCAGGCCCGCGGCGGCCAGCGCCTGGGTCGGGTTGGCGCAGTACGCGACCGCGGCCTCTTGGTTCCGCAGCAGACCGAGGATGAACTCCAGAATCGCGTTGGGTGTCATGAAGAATCTTCTCCTGAGTCCCGGCGGACCTCGCTGATCCGCAGTCGTTGGAATGCAAATCACGCTAGGAGCGCATCGCGTTACGCCGAAACGGGGCGAACCCCTACTACCGACCGGGGCCGCCCGATAGGGGTAAGAGCGAAATTAGGGGAATTTCCCTAAACGTCCCCCCTGACGAAGTAACGGCGTATGGCCGGCAACCGACAGAACGGTTGCGTCGGCAACTACATCGCTCAGCGCACCATCTCGGACATACAGCAGCGACACCGGAACAGACACCTTCTCGAACGGGGTTCTCGAATGACACAGCGCCTGGCGCTCGGCATCACTGTCGGAGCGTCGAATTCGGTCGCCGTGGCGGCAACGGAGGATGGCGCCGACGGCCTCGGCCCGTCCGGCGGCGGCTACCTACGCTCGCATCCGAGCGTGCTGCGACTGTCGCCGGACGTGGCGCCCACGCTGGGCGCGGGCGTTCGCGCCACCGGCCGCCATTCCGGCGACGTCCTGCTGGAGGGCTTCCTGGCCAGGGTCGGCGACCCGGTCGGCATCCTCGCCGAGGACGGCTCGTCCTATTCCGCACCGGATCTGGTGGCGACCTCGATCGGCTGCCTGGTCGACGAGATCGCCGCTGAGACGGGGCGAACCGGCGTTCAGGCGATGGTCGCCTGCCACCCGGCCTGGTGGTCGCGGCATACCGTCGACATCCAGCGCGACGCTCTCGAACGGGCCGGCCTCGGCGAGGTGACGCTGGTACCCGAGCCGACCGCCGCGATCCGCTGGCTGGACGCCGCGCACGGTGGGATCGACAACGGCGCGGTGGTCGTCTTCGATCTCGGCGCGACCGGCGCGACCGTCTCGGTGGTGCGTACCGGCGAGCACGCCGGCCTGCTGGGCACACCGTTGCGCAGCACCGACGTCGCCGGCGCGGAATTCGATCTGCTGACCATGCGCTATGTACTGGCTAATGCGGTACTCGCCGCGGATTTCGATCCGTTCGATCCGGCGGTGGAACGCGAATTGTCGGCTTTGCGGGAACGTTGCAGGAAAGCGAAAGAAGAGCTTTCCATAAATACCGCGACCGTGGTTCCGGTCCGGGTGAACCCCGCGGATCCGCACGGCAGCACCGTGCGATTGGTGCGTGGTGAACTGGAAGACCTGCTGCGCGGACCGCTGCTGAGTGCGATGGACCTGATCCGCGACGCGGTGCACCGGGCCGGGCTCGATATCGGCGAGGTCGGCCGCGTCCTGCTCACCGGAGGGGGAGGCGCCATCCCCTTGGTCGCCGAACTCGTCTCCTCCGAGTTCGGATTGCCCGTCGTGGCGGCTCCCGACCCCGCGCACACCACCGCACGCGGCGCCGCACTGCTGGCCGCTGATCTGCTCGCCGCCGAGACCGACCAGCTTCCCCTCGTCGCTTCGGTGACCGAGGACGAGACCGTACCCCAGCCCCGAGCGCTCCCCTCGTCGGGACCGGCGCCGCTGCCCGAGGAACCCCCTGCGCGCCGGCGCGCGGTGATCAGCAGACAGCGCATCGCGGTGGTGGCCGGTGTGGCGGCCGTCATCGGCCTGCTGGCCACCGGGACGCTCGCCATCGGCACCGGTATCCAGTCCGGCCCGGACAATCCCGCATCGACCGAGCGATCCACCACCGGCGCCGCCCAAATCGCCGCCACCACGGGAGCGCAGGCGGGCGACCCGTCCGCACCGTCCGGTGTCGCCGCCACGGACTCGGCGGCTCCCACCGGCCGACCGAAGCCCGAGGCGCCGCGAGCCGGTTCGCCCTCGTCCGCGGCTCCGGGCACCACTGTGGCCGTCGTCAAGAGCGAGCAGAATCCCGATCAACCCGCTCCCGCGCCCGCTGACACCCCCGCGCAGCAATCCGCGCCGCAGCCGCAACCCCAACAGCCCGCGCCTGCCCCCGCGCCCGCACCGGCGCCTGCTCCGGCGCCGACCAACCCACCCCCACCGACCCAGCAGCAGCCCCGGCCCACGCCGCCGACCGCCCCTAGCCTGCCGACACTGGGCGACCCCCTCGGCACGGTCCTGCGCGCACCCGGCGAGATCCTAGGAGGCTCCGGTGGCTGATACCGCTTTCGACACCCTCCCTTGCGCTCGCGACATCTTCCGCGATCTGGATTCCGCCGACGACCAGCCGGTGGTCTATCTGATCCGCGGCCGGTCCCAAACCGGTAAGTCGACGCTGCTCGGGGAGATCCGGGCCCGTCTGCGTGCCCGCGGCGTTCCCTTGCAGGACGACATCGCCGCGCTCCAGCACGCGCACGCGCGCAACGGCTCGCGCCCCGGGCCCCGCACGGCGAGCACGGCAGGCGTGACGACCGATACCGCCCGACCAGCCCTGATCATCGACAACGCCCACACGCTTGGCCGACTGGACCTCGAATACCTTTGCGCCGCAGTCGAATCCGGGAACCGCACGATGGTGATCGCCGCTCAGCCGCGCCCGCACGACGCACGGCTGCGGATGCTCGCCGACGCGGTGGCCCGGCGCGGCCGCGTCGTCGACCTGCGCCCGCTCGGCGTCGCGGACCTGGCGCCGTTCGCCAGGGAACTCGGCTTGATGGTGCCGCGCCAGGTCGCGCAACACATCCACGTGCAGACCGCGGGTATTCGCGGCGGCGTGGTGGCCGCGCTCACGGCCGCCTGCTCGGCGCGTCTGGACGCGGGCATCGCCGCCGTCGACACGGCCGTCGCCGCGTGGGCGCGTGGGTTACTGGACAATCTCGAGCCCGACCTGCTGGAGACCCTGGTGGTCGCCACCACCGGCACGGGCCTGGATTCCAGCGAGCTCACCGAGGTGCTCGGCGTGGAGCAGGCCGTCGCGCAGGATCTCATCGACCGAGCCAGGGCCAGCGCCCTGGTGACCGATGCCGACCTGCTGCTGGAACCCGCCGTGGCCCCTTTGCGCACCCTGCTCGGCGACCGCAGGTTCGTCGCGGTCGAGCGCCGGTTGCTCGCTGCCCGGCTGGAGGCGGGCCTGCTGCGCGACCGCACCGCACTGCAACTGGCCGAGTCCGGCGTCCGCGATCCGCGGCTGGCCGCCTTCCTGGTCGACGCCGCGGAGCAGGCCGGCCGCGACGGGGTTCGCTACTACGCCGCCGCGGCGGCCGCGGGGGCGGAACTGGATCTGATCGCGCTGCGCTGGGCCGAGGCGGCCGCCCTGACCGGCGACGGCGACACCGCCCTGCGGCTGGCCGAGCCGATGCTCGCCCGGCCGGGCAGCACCGGCGCGGAACTCGCGGCGGCAGTACGGATCTGCGCGGCGGTGCTCACCCGCCGCGGTCTGACCGGCCGCGCGGCGCAGCTGTACACCTGGCTCGGAGCGAACCGGGTCGGCCCGGACTGGGCGGTCGGGGCCACGGTGCTGTGCCTGGCGGGCGACGTGCAGAGCGCGCGGGAGATGTCCGCCTCGGCGACGAAGTGGCCGCCTACCGAAGCGGGCGCGCACACGCGCCTGATCGCGACCGCGCTCGCGGACACCATCGATCCGGGCAACAACACCGCGGCGGCGGTATCGGCGCTGGTCCAGGCCACTCACGCGGACGCGGGCGTGGACCGCTTCCTGCCGTGCACGGCGGCCTCCATCGCCACGCTGCTCTCGCTGGGCACCGGCGAGCCCCGCCGCGCCCAGGACGCGTTGCGGCGGGCCACCGCGAGCGGGCTGCGCGGCCATCAGCTCGACGTGCTCGCGGCGTGGACGGCGATGCTCGGCGGTGACGAGCGCGCCGCTGCGGCCACCGTGGCCGCCCTCGACCACGACCGGCTCGACGTGCGCGACCGGCTGCTGGCGCACGGCGTCGCGGTCGGTCTCGCCCGGCGCGGCGGCGACCACACCGCCCTGGCGCGCGCATGGCAGGCGGCTTACCCGCTGTTCGACGACGTGCAGACCGACCTGCTGGCGCTGCTGCCGATCGGCGAGCTGTGGCTGGCCGCCATCCGGATGCGCGACGAACGCCGGATCGCGCCCCTGGTGGACGCCGCGCTGGCGTTGCTGCGCCGCTTGAACGATCCGCCCGCGTGGTCCAACGCCTTCCACTGGTACGGCGTGCAGGCCGCGATCGCGCACGAGAGCCCCGAGGAGCTGCTGCCACACGCGCGCGCGTTGAAGGCAGCAGCCGAGGCGGGCGACCGGCACGCCGCCGTACTCGCCGACGCGGGCCGCACCTGGGTGCTGGTGCTGCGCGGCCAGGTCGTCAGCGCACCGGTCCACGCGGCGGTCGCCGCCCTCACCGAAATCGGCATGACCTGGGACGGCGCCAGGCTGGCCAGCGAGGCGGCGCTCGCGGCGCCCGACTCGGCCACGGCTACCGCGCTGCTCAAATTGGCCCGCACGGTCCGCGCCGACGCCCGTCCGCAGGAGCCGCAGACTCGTCCTGCGGCACCGGCCGCCCACAACGGGGACGCTGCTGCGCCGCCCGTGCCGCCGCAGGCCGCGATCCTCAGCGAACGGGAACGCGAAGTGGCCGAGCTGGTTCTGCTCGGGCTCACCTATCGTGAGATCGGTGCGCGCCTGTACATTTCGGCGAAGACAGTCGAGCATCACGTCGCACGCATTCGACGCCGGGTCGGTGCCCGTTCCCGTTCGGAGTTATTGTCGATGCTCCGCGCCATGGGACACGGTTCGCTTCTGGTGTGACCGGGTGCGGTTCCGTCAGCGGGAACGCCGAAGCGAGGTAGGTGAGGATGGCCACTGGGGTTGGCCTGCGCGTCGCCGACGACGAGTGCACGGCGGTCATCGTCACCGACGGTGACGAACAGCCGCAGTACATCGTCCGCGAGTCGGTCCTGCACATGTCCGACGACGGTGACGCCGATTTGGGCGGTCCCCCGCCCACGGGGGAATCCCACTCGATCAGCGGCTTCGTGGCCGCGGTCGGCGACCCCGCGGGCATCCCGGTCGACGACGGTGAGGCCTACCGTGCCGAAGACCTCGTCGCGACCGCCCTGTTCTGCTTGATCAACCTGGCCGCCGAGCATCTCACCGGAGCGGCCGAGTTCTCCGCGACGCATCCGGCGGATTGGCCCGCCGAGCAGGTGCGTTCGCTGCGCGACGCACTGGACTACCTGGGTCTGCGCTCGGTGCTGCTGGTCAGCGAGGGCGATCTGCCCAGCGCCGCGACCGGAGCCGACGGCAGGTCGTTCGCCCACGACGCGGCCCGAGGGGCGCTGGCGGCTGTGCTGGCCACCCCCGCGGGCGCCACCCCGCCGGACCCGTCCACCGCGGAGAACTCGACGGTGGACACCATCGTCATCCCCGCCGTGCCCGCCGCCGACGCGCAGCCGCAGGCGTACTCGGCGGCCATCCCGATCGCCGAGCCGATCGCGGCCGCCGAACCGGAGCAGGCCGAGATGCAGCCAGCGCCAACGGTTCCCGCGCGGCAACCGAAACGCATGCCGCTGCTGATCGCAGGCGCCGCGGCGACCGGCTTGGTGCTCGGCGGCATCGCGGTGGCCCTGCTGTTCCGCGACGGTGCGCAGACGCCGGTTCCGCCGCTGCCCGATGCCAAGTCCGAGCCGACGTCGGCGCTCCCGGCCCCTCCGCCGGTCGTGACCACAACGACGACCACGACCACCGAGCCGCCGGTGGTGATCACCGAGACCACGACACCGGAGCCGACGACCACGACGCCGCCCACCACCACCGAGCCGCCGGCCACCACGACCACGACGCCGAGCATCACCACCGGTACCTCGACCACGCGCACCACAACCCGCACAACCAACCCGTTCGGTCAGCAGCTGCCGCAGATCCCCACCATCCCCGGAATGGGGATACCGGGTAGCCGGTGATCAGTAGCGCCCTTTCCGGGTTTGTGGCCTAGAGTGTTGCGCTGACCGGGTTGTCGGACGAATGTCGACGCGCCGGTCGGCTGCTGGAGGGAAGACTGTGCGCCAATGGATCTGGCCGTGGCCACGGATTTAGCTGGCACGTGCGTGCCGACGAAGGGACTTCATGCGCAAGTTGGTGGCGCGTCGCGCCGCGGTCAAAGCTGTCGCCATCGCATCGACCGTTCTCCTGACTCCCTTGTTCGGCACTACCACCGCCTCGGCGGTTCCCGAAGCCCCCGCGCAGCTCGCCGCGGACACTCTTCCACCGGAACTCGTGCAGGCCATCGCACGGGATCTGAAGATGACCCCCACCGAGTACCTGGACCGCGCCGCGCGGGCCCAGCAACTGCGCGACTACGCGCGTGAGTTCCGTTCGGAGCGGCCGGATTCCTACGCGGGCGCCTGGATCGGCGCCGACGGCAAGCCCGTCCTGGCGGTCACCTCACTGGACGCCGCCAAGATCGCCGCGGCCGACGGCTACCAGACCCGCCTGGCCCCCGTGTCGGCGGACAGCCTGGAGACTTCGCTGGTACAGCTCAATCAGTGGATCTCCGGTCTGCCGCGTGAGATCTCGCAGTCGATCAACGCCGTGGCCATCGACTTCCTGAACAGTCAGCTGGTGCTCAGCGTCGCCAACACTCCCGCCGGTCACATGCTCAACCTGCCGACGTTCCTGGCGAACATCAAGGTCATCCTGGCGCCGAACAGCGGCGGTCCGGTCGAGCGCAGGCCGATGGGCGGTGACACCTACATCAGTGCCCCCGGTTCGCTCCGGGACTCGTCCCTGCGCGCCGTCGACGTGTGCTCGTTCGGGTTCAACAGCATCGACGCGTCCGGCAACGCGCTGAACATCAGTGCGGGCCACTGCAATCCGAACCTGGGCAAAGGCAACGAGGAGGCGGGTGTCTACCTGCCCGACGTCCGGGACATCCCGGCCAGCCCCGAACTGGGCACCTTCGTGCGCGCCTCGCTGGGCGGGCAATCCGCGCTGGACTACTCGGTGATCAAGCTGAACGAGCGCGCGGTGCGGGCAGGCATGGACCAGCCCTCGGTGCGCGGCGCCAACGGCACCACGCTGGCGATCACCGGCACCGCCGACCCGATCACCGGCGCCCCGGTATGCAAGTCCGGCCAGTCGTCCACCTTCACCTGCGGCTTTGTCGTGGCCGATCGGGTGGAGACCCAGCTCTACACCGCCGAGGGGGAGAGCAAGACCGTCCGCGGGTTCGCCAGCTCGGCCTGCACGCTCGGCGGCGACAGCGGCGGCGCGATCGTGTCCGGCACGCTGGCGCTGGGCATCACCAGCGGTTCCAACGCCGCGGACGCACCGAACTGCAACGAGGCCAACACCGCGCTCGCGCAGTACGGCGGCACCCTCTCCCTCGGCATTCCGATCCGGGCGATCCTGGCCCACATCGACGCCTCTTCCGGCGGCGGAATCGGCAGTGGGATCAGCGTGCGCACCCGGCCGAACGCGAGCTGAGCGCACACCCGCGCGGTGTGTCGATCGGCATATCGCCGGTCGAAGGCGACGAGGCGGTCCGCAACAACAAGACGAGTAGGCATACCGCGGCAAACCCCATATAGTCTGCTCATGCTCCTGCCACGTATAGGACCTCCCCGCTCGACTGCGCGACAGACCGTAATCCGAAAGACAGTGATCGCCGCCTCGGCGGCGATACTGCTGTTCGGGCCCACCGCGGCAGTAGCGACGGCGCAACCCGACCGGGCTCCCGGTCTGCCCGCCGAGTTGGTCGCCGCGGTGACCCGCGATCTGAAGATCTCGCCCGACGAGTACCTGCACCGCGCGGAGCTGGCGCAGCAGGTGGCCGCGTTCGCCACCACCGCCCAGCGGCAGTACCCGGCCGTGTTCGGCGGCTCCTGGCTGGATGACGCGGGCAAGGCGGTCGTGGCGCTGGCGCAGGGCCCGGGAGCCGACGAGGCGAAGAAGGCCGCCGAGTCGGCCGGGTTCGAGGTACGCAACGTCGCCAAGAGCGAAGCGGCTCTGCGTGGCGAGAAGAGCGCGTTCGAACGCTGGCTGGAGGGCCAGCCGGAGGCGGTGCGGTCCCTGGTGCGCGGCGCGGTGGTGGACACCGTGAACAACGCGATCGCGGTCCGCGTCGATCAGGCGGGCCTGCCGATGCCGAACTTCATCGACCCGGCCCGCGTCATCGTGATGGCCCCGCCGGTGGCCGGCGAGCAGGGCACCGTGCAGGCCGGTGACATCGCGGGCGATGGGCGCGGCGCACTCGCGGGCGGTGACGGCTACGCTTCGATCGCCGGACGCAGCTCGCTGCGCTGCTCGCTCGGCTTCAACGGCACCGATCGCAACGGCAACACGGTCAACATCACCGCGGGTCACTGCAACCCGGACATCCCGTCCGCGGGCAGCGGCAACGCCGCCGGCGTCTACGAGATGAGCGGCGACCGCCTCGGCCCGCAGGTCGGCGTCTTCCAGAAGTCGGTGCTCGGTGAGCAGGACTACTCGATCATCCGGATCAACGACCAGGCCAAGGACCGCTTCGCCAACAACGGCGTCCGTGCGCCCGGCGCGGCAACGATCCCGGTCGACGGCGTGGCGACCCCGGTGGTCGGCGCTCCGGTGTGCAAGTCCGGCGCGCGCACCGGCTTCAGCTGCGGTGTGGTCAACGCTGTCGACCAGACCGTCCAGGTCGGCGACCGGCAGCTCACCCAGAGCTTCTCGGCCAACATCTGCGCGCTGCCCGGCGACAGCGGCGGCCCGATCGTGACCGGCCGTTTGGCGCTCGGCATCTCCAGCGCGTCGTCGGTGGCCGACTACCCGGTGTGTGAGATCCCGAACTTGATCGGTGCGCTCACCGGCAACGTGCCGCAGCTGTTCGCGCAGCCGGTGCACGTGGTGCTCTCCGACAACCCGGGGCTGCGCATCCGCACCAACTGACCGCAGGAACGCGTGGAGGCCGGCAGCGTCGAGCTGCCGGCCTTTCCCCGTCTCAGGGGCTTTTCACTGCCCTTGCGCGGCCCACCGGGGAAAGGCCGCATGGCACGCGGTGGCGGTCCGGCATTCTGGTTCCCATGTGTTTGGTGCTGATCGGCTGGCGCGTCCACCCGGAATACCGGTTGATCGTGGCCGCCAACCGGGACGAGTTCTACACCCGGCCGACCGAGTCCATGCGCTGGTGGCCGGAAGCGCCCGGTCTGCTCGCCGGACGCGATATCGGGGCACCCGGCCGGGCCGAGGGCGAGCCGCCGGGCACTTGGCTCGGCCTGAGTGCACAGCCGCACGGCGACAATCGTTTCGCGGTTGTCACAAACGTGCGCGATCCCGCCGATGAACGCCTCGATGCCCGGTCCCGCGGCGCGCTGCTGATGGACTTCCTGCGCGGCGCCTCCGACCGCGGTCCGGCCGGCGAGTTCCCCGGGCCGGAGCGGTACGTGCTCGACGTCGCCGCCGCTCCCGACGACTACAACGGCTACAACCTGGTGGTATCCGACCTGCGCACGCTGTGGTGGCACTCCAACCGCAGCGCCGCGCGACCACGCGAACTCGCCGCGGGCTTCCACGGGCTCTCCAACGGCACATTCGTCACGTCGGCTGATCCGACCCTGGCGGAGGCCGATCTCATCGCGTCACAGCCCATCTGGCCCAAGATCCGGGCGGGTGTACGCGAACTGCGGGACGTCGTGCGCACCGAGCCCGGTGCGGTGGACCGCTACTTCGAAGTGCTGGCCGACCGCACCGAAGCCGCTGACGACGAGTTACCGCGCACCGGCGTCCCGTACGAGATGGAGCGGGCGTTGTCGGCCAGGTTCGTCGCGCACGCCGTACACGGCACCAGAGCGAGCACGGTGCTGATCGTCCGCGAGGACGGGACGTTCGACATGGTGGAGCGTTCGTTCGGCAGGCTGGGTGCGGAACTGGGCGAGAACGTCGTTCGCGGCCTGCTGGAACTGACCGGGTGAACGACCGGCGGCCCGCTCTCCGAGGAGAGCGGGCCGCCGAGGATCTGACGAGCGGTCGGTCCGAAGGCCTACTTCGGCTTGTCCGCCCACTTGGTGGTGCCGTCCGGCGCCTGCAGCGTGTTCACCAGGTCGATGCCTGCGACGAGCAGAGCTGGACCACCGACGGCCACCGTGCCCAGGATGCCGCCGATGCCCGCGCCCGCGATCGCGGCCGGGATGCAGCCGACGCCGAGGAACGGCAGGCCGAGGATGCAGCCGATCACCGCACCGCCGATGACACCGATGGCGGTGCCGAGGAAGCCGCCGACGGCGGTCGCGATGCCGAACTGGCTGGCGAACTCGTTCTGCGCGCGCTGGTTCTCGACCGGCGAGGCGATCGGCTGCGCGACGACGTTGACCGCGTTGACCGGCTTGTCCTTCGCCACGTTGACGTTGACGCCCTGCTCAGGCGTCAGCTCGAGCACCGTGCTGTCGTCCTTCACGACCGGCTTCACCGGGACGACGGTGTCGGCGACCTTGAAGGCGATCGGCAGTGTGAGGACTGCGTTGCCCTGCGAGTCCTTGATCCGGTAGACGTCGTCTTCCTTGACGTCTTCGGAAGACTTGGCCAGCTCGAACGTGCCCCCCTTGAGCGTCGTCACGACGGTCTTCTCCACCAGCTTGACCGAGTACCGGATCGGGTCGGGCGTAGCAGCGGCCGGCTCGGCATGGGCGGTCCCCAGTCCGATGGTCATCGCACCGATGACCATCGCGGCCGCCGCAGTGGTTCTGCGGAGTTTCAATTCAGTTTCCAATCCTTCATCAGGTCGTACGTCACCGCTGGTCTTCAGACGCGAGAGCTCTGTACAGCAAATCCGGGTGGTCGGCTCCGGATCCTCCCCGAGCAGTGCGAAGACGATCGCGGCGATCAGAACGTCGTGAGCCTAATAGAACGCCGCGTTTTAAGCGAGATCCCTTATCACGCTTGGTGAGTAAGCCAATCCTCACCGACTGTTCGGAATACTTCGCCGATTACGGTGGTAGTCGACCACTCGCCAGCACGATCTAGGGAATTTACTGTGACATTGATCACAGGTAAATAGACGGTCAAGCCCCAGCATACGGGGCTATAGCCGACAAGCCCGATCGTACGATGGACATGTATGTTACTGGTGGGTAACTTACTGCCAGTTAGGATACGAGCCAACCGAGGCGGTAACGGAACACGCCGCGCTCGTGGTGCCTCTAAAGAAAGGTCGCGACATGAATGCCCTGACAGTGACGCTGGGCACGATTGGGGCGGCGCTCAGCCTCCTGTGTTGGGCGTCGTTCATCGGCGGCGTCCGCAATATCGCGCGCGCCATCATGATCGGACAGCCGGCGCCGGACCGTTGGCGGCCCTTCTTTCCGCGCTTCAAGCAGATGCTCGTGGAGTTCATCGCGCACACGCGCATGAACAAATTCCGCACCGTCGGCTGGGCGCACTGGCTGGTGATGATCGGCTTCATCGGTGGAGCCATGCTGTGGTTCGAGGCGTACGGGCAGACCTTCGACCCGGCGTTCCACTGGCCGATCATCGGCGACCTGGCGATCTACCACCTGTGGGACGAGATCCTGGGCATCGGCACGGTGGTCGGCATCCTGACGCTGATCGCCCTACGACAGCTCAACCACCCGCGGGTACCCGAGCGGCTTTCCCGGTTCAGCGGTTCCAAGTTCGGCCCGGCCTACGTCATCGAGGCGATCGTGCTGCTCGAGGCCCTCGGCATGATCTTCGTGAAGGCGGGAAAGATCGCCGCCTACGGTCACTTCAACCCGGCCACCGACTTCTTCACCATGCAGGTGGCCAAGCTGCTGCCCGCGAACACCACGATGGTGGCGCTGTTCGCTTTCGTGAAGTTGATGTCCGGCATGGCGTTCCTCTACTACGTCGGCCGCAATGTCACCTGGGGCGTGGCGTGGCACCGCTTGTCGGCGTTTCCGAACATCTATTTCAAACGTGAGGACGACGGTGGTGTCGCGCTGGGCGCGGCCAAGCCGATGATGTCGAAGGGCAAGCCGGTCGACATGGAGACCGCCGACCCGGACACCGACACCTTCGGCGCGGGCCGGATCGAGGACTTCTCCTGGAAGGGCTGGCTGGACTTCACCACCTGCACTGAGTGCGGTCGCTGCCAGTCGCAGTGCCCCGCCTGGAACACCGGCAAGCCGCTGTCGCCGAAACTGCTGATCATGTCGCTGCGCGACCACGGCTACGCCAAGGCTCCCTACCTGCTCGCCGGTGGCCGCACGGACCTGGGTGGCGACGAGGTCGGCCTGGTCGACGCCGAGGGCAACCCGGACGAGGCCGCGCTGGCGAAGATCTCGGAGGCCGCCAGGGCCGAGGCGCAGCGTCCGCTGGTCGGCGGCGCGGACGTGCAGGGCATCATCGATCCCGAGGTGCTGTGGAGCTGCACCACCTGCGGCGCGTGCGTCGAGCAGTGCCCGGTGGACATCGAGCACGTCGACCACATCATCGACATGCGCCGCTACCAGGTGCTGATCGAATCGGAATTCCCCTCCGAGCTCGCGGGCCTGTTCAAGAATCTGGAGAACAAGGGCAACCCCTGGGGTCAGAACGCCAAGGACCGGCTCAACTGGATCAACGAGCTCGATTTCCAGGTCCCGGTCTTCGGCCGCGATGCCGACAGCTTCGACGGCTACGAGTACCTGTTCTGGGTCGGCTGCGCGGGCGCCTACGAGGACCGCGCCAAGAAGACCACCAAGGCGGTCGCCGAACTGCTGGCCACCGCGGGCGTGAAGTTCATGGTGCTCGGCGCCGAGGAGACCTGCACCGGCGACTCCGCTCGCCGCGCGGGTAACGAGTTCCTGTTCCAGCAGCTGGCCCAGCAGAACATCGAACTGCTGAACTCGGTGTTCGCCGGCGTCGAGGATCGCAAGAAGAAGATCGTCGTCACCTGTGCGCACTGCTTCAACGCGTTGAACAACGAGTACCCGCAGGTCGGCGGCAATTACGAGGTCGTGCACCACACTCAGCTGCTCAATCGTCTGGTGCGGGGCAAGCAGCTGATCCCGGTGGCGTCGGTGTCACAGAACGTCACCTACCACGACCCCTGCTACCTGGGCCGCCACAACAAGATCTACAACGCGCCGCGCGAGCTGATGGCCGCGTCCGGCTCGAACCTGGTCGAGATGCCCCGGCACGGCGAGCGGTCCATGTGCTGTGGCGCCGGTGGCGCGCGGATGTGGATGGAAGAGCAGCTCGGCAAGCGCGTCAACATCGACCGCGTGGACGAGGCGCTGACCACCTCGCCCGCGAAGATCGCGACCGGCTGCCCGTTCTGCCGGGTGATGCTCACCGACGGCGTGACCGCGCGCCAGGAGAAGGGCGAGGGCGAGGGCGTCGAGGTGGTGGACGTCGCCCAGCTGATGCTGGACGCCATCGACCGCGTCGAGCCCGCGGTGCTGACCGAGAACCTGACCGTCATCCAGGAGCCGAAGGCGCCCGAGGTGGAGCCCGAGCCGGAACCGGAGCCCGAACCCGCCCCGGCTGCCGAAGCTCCCGCCAAGGCGGCCGCGCCGACCGGCAGCGGTCTGGCTATGAAGGGTCCGGCGAAGGCACCCGGTGGCGGCGGTCTCGCGATGAAGGGCCCCGCCAAAGCGCCCGGCGGCGGTCTCGGTATGAAGGGTGCCGCGAAAGCACCAGGCGCCAAGGCTCCGGCCGCCGAACCGGCGCAGACCGAGGCTTCGTCGGCGCCTGCCGCTGCGGCGAAGGGTCTGGCCATGAAGGGCCCGGCGAAGGCGCCCGGTGGTCTGGGGATGAAGGGCGGTGCGAAGGCACCCGGAGCCAAGGCCGCCGCCGCACCCGCCGCCGAAGCCCCCGCCGAGACTTCCGCAACCGAAGCTCCGGCGGCCGAGCCGGTCAAGGGATTGGGCATGAAGGGCGGTGCGAAGGCGCCCGGTGGTGGTCTCGCCATGAAGGGCGCGGCCAAGGCGCCCGGAGCAAAGGCTCCGGCTTCCGCAGCATCCGCTGCCCCGCAAGCCGAGGCAGCGCCCGCCGAGACGGTTACGGAACCGGCCGAAGCCAAGGCGACCGAAACCGGGCCGACCGAGTCCAAGCCGACGGTGCCCGCCAAAGGTCTGGCCATGAAGTCCGGCTTCAAGCGGCCCGGCCCCAAGGCCCCCGGCAAGGCGAGCCCGGCACCGGCCCCGACGGATGCGGCCCCCGCCGAACCGGCTCCGACGGAGCAGGTCCCCGCCGCGGAAACTGCTGCGGCGCAGCTTGAACCTGCCGACGAACCGGAACAGTCCAACGGCATGAGCGGCAACGGCGCACCGGAAGTCGCGCCGCCCACGGCCAAGCCCGGCGGTCTCGGTTTCAAGGCCGGTGCGAAGGCGCCGGGCCGGAAGAGCTGAGCCAGAACAACTCCACACCGACATCGGCCGGGTCCCACAGCGGACCCGGCCGAGTCGTATCCGGGGCCGGTGAACGTCCCTGCCTCGCACCGCATCCCAAACAGGGAGATGCCCGTCTAGGTCATCACTAGCGGCCGGATCTCGATACCGGGCGCGGCCATGTCGATCAGCAGGAACGTGATGTCCGCGCCGTCGTCGACCGCGGCCATGGTCAGCGCGGCCGGGTCCGAGCCTGCACTTCAGCTGCGTCATCGATGCACATCTGCGCTCCCAAATCCGCTACGCCGCAGTTCTTTCCGTACAGAGCTCACGTTCGGCATCGCACCGATCCGCTACGGTGTTCCTGGCGTACGTCGACCAAGCCCGGGGGGAGCTTTGACTTCGCGGTACTTTCCAGACTCGGGCTTCGCCGCGCGGGGCGGACCACCCACCCCGGATAATCCGCATCACTGGCTTGTTTGGCATTTCACTCACGTCTCGAACTTGCCCAGCATGGTCGCCGAAGGGCGGATGCTGCCGGCCTCTCGGGTGGCGGCCGCGAAGTCACCGATGCCCTACCGCGTCTGTCGTGGCCATGACGGGTACCAGGAGGGACGTGGACCGCTCGTCATGCTCGGCGCGGCGCTCGGCGACATCGTCGACAAGTTCGCTGCTTCCGGGAAGATACATTGCGCCGGGTGCGGTCACACCTGGAAGATGTCGGTGGCATACGAGAGTATGGAGTCGACCCGAAGATGTACTACTGAGGAGGTGATTTGATGATAGTCGAAGGCGAGGGCGACCTGCTGGCAGCGGATGCCGAGGCGCTGGTCAACACAGTGAATTGCGTAGGCGTTATGGGCAAGGGAATTGCACTTCAATTCAAACGACGCTATCCGCAAATGTTCGAAGATTATAGAAGAGCATGCGAACGTGGGGATGTTCGGATCGGTCACATGCTCGTTTTCACGACTGGCCAGCTGGACGGCCCGAGATATATTATAAACTTCCCTACGAAGAAGCACTGGCGTGCACCGTCCAAATTATCGTATATCGACGACGGGCTCACCGATCTCCTGCGGATCGTCGACGAACTCGGTATCAAGTCACTCGCCATACCGCCGCTCGGAGCGGGAAACGGCGGATTGAACTGGGCGGACGTCGAACCCAGACTGCGGTCCGCGTTCTCGGCCAAGCCCGACGTCACGGCTGTCCTGTATCAACCCGCACCAGGGCCCCGGAAACTGGACGCACCGTCCACGCTACGGATGACCTGGGAAAAGCGCTGACGCTTAATCTTCTGCGCGCCTACATCTCGAAACGACGCGCACAGGAGCCATGGGAGGACCCTTCCGGCGCTTCGCACCTCCAGATACAGAAACTGATGTATTTCGCGGAATTCTACGAGCCTGCACTCGGTCTGCAGTTCATCCCCGCGCGCTACGGTCCTTACAGTGAGAAAGTCAGGCTCGTCCTGCAAGAGATAGAGGGCGGCTACACCACCGGGCTCGGCAACGGCACAGGAAAAACACTCGACAACGATCCGATCGCGCTCACCGAGAGCGGCGAGAAGGATCTGAACGAGTTCTTGGGCACAAGCGCCGGACTTCAGGTCGCGGACGTCGTCGATACCGTATTGAAAACGGTGGAAGGATTCGAGGGCCCCTATGGAATCGAGTTGCTGGCCAGCACACACTGGGTGATGCGAAGGCAAGCTTCGATTGATCCGGGAAATGCCGCCGAGGCCGTACGCGGTTGGACGGAGCGAAAAGGCCGTATTTATACCGATGCGCATGTGGAGGCGGCGCTACATCACTTGCTGTCGCATTCGCACGGCGCCGGCGCAGAGGAGCGACCATCCATTCGAGGATCTGCAGGGGAAGGCCGTCGGGACGCCCGGGCAAAGCGGTAAGGCCGAGGCTGCGCTACCGGTGCGAGCGGTTCAGCAGTCCTCGAAGAAGGCCTTCAGGTAGCCCACCGATTGGTAGACGTAGTCGTAGGCCCAGCGTGGGAGGGAGAGGTCGGGTTCGGGGTCGGTGAAGAGGAGTTCTCCGTCCCAGCACTTTTCCAGGACGTAGCGGGCTCGGGAGACGTGCGGGGTGAAGGTGACGACGATGACCCGGTGCCAATTGTGGGTGCGGGCGAGGAGGGCGAGTTCGCGGCCTTCGCCGCGGGTGGTGCGGGGGGACGGGTCGAAGCACAGCACCTCGAAGCGGTAGCCGCCGTGACAGATACGGTTCAGCATGGCGCTGTTCTCATAGGGGTTGGAGAACACCACCCGTGGCGCGTACCCCTCGCGCGCCAGGCGCAGGCCGAGTTGTTCGCGGCCGTCGTGCGCCCCGCCGAGTACGAGAACGGCGTCCGCCCGCGCGGGCGGATCGGTCCGCGGACGCACGTAGACCGGCCACAGCGCCACCGTGGCGACAACCACCGCCAGACCTGCGCCGAGCGCGGTCCAGGCCACCCGATGACGTCGCATTGGGCCGATGCTAGCCGGGCGGCGTCCGCGACCGTTCCGCCAGGTCAGAACGCCTGGATCGGCGATGTCGCCGCATGTACATCTACTGTTGCCCGGACCCTTGCCTCACTGACGTGGCGTGGCCACCGGCGGGGCTTACCAATCGATCATGCGATGCACAGTCTTCGGAACCGGGTATCTCGGGGCCACGCACGCGGCGTGCATGGCCGAACTCGGGCACGACGTCATCGGAGTGGACGTGGACCCGGGCAAGGTCGCGAAACTGTCCGACGGAGTGGTGCCGTTCTACGAACCGGGCCTGGAGGGTGTGCTACGTCGCAACCTCGATGCGGGCCGGCTGCGGTTCACCACCTCCTACGCCGAAGCGGCCGCGCACGCCGATGTGCATTTCCTCGGTGTGGGCACGCCGCAGAAAAAGGGCGAGTACGCCGCCGACTTGAAATACGTGCACGCGGTGGTGGATACGCTCGCCCCGCTGCTGGAACGTCCCTCGGTGATCATCGGCAAGTCGACCGTTCCGGTCGGTACGGCCGCCGCACTGGGAACGCGCGCTCGCGCACTGAGTTCCACCGACGTCGAAGTGGCGTGGAACCCGGAATTCCTCCGGGAAGGCTTCGCGGTCAAAGACACCCTGCGGCCGGACCGACTGGTCCTCGGGGTCGATCGGGAGCGCGCCGCCGCCGGGTGGGTCGAGGATCTGGTGCGCGAGATCTACGCCGACCTGATCGCCGCCGAGGTCCCGTTCCTGCTGACCGACCTCGCCACAGCGGAATTGGTGAAGGTCTCCGCGAACGCGTTTCTGGCGACCAAGATCTCGTTCATCAACGCGGTGTCGGAAGTGTGCGAAGCGACCGGCGCCGATGTGACCACGCTGGCCGACGCACTCGGCTACGACGCGCGCATCGGCCGTCGATTCCTCAATGCCGGACTGGGTTTCGGCGGCGGATGTCTACCGAAGGACATCCGCGCGTTCATGGCCCGCTCCGGTGAGCTCGGCGCCGACCACGCCGTCGCCTTCCTGCGTGAGGTGGACAACATCAATATGCGTCGCCGCACCAAGGTGGTCGACATGGCCGCCCGCGCCTGTGGCGGCTCACTGCTCGGGGCCAACGTCGCGGTGCTCGGCGCGGCATTCAAACCGGAATCCGACGATGTCCGCGACTCTCCCGCGTTGAACGT
The DNA here is from genome assembly GCF_052545135.1 of Nocardia aegles. Taxonomy (NCBI): domain Bacteria; kingdom Bacillati; phylum Actinomycetota; class Actinomycetes; order Mycobacteriales; family Nocardiaceae; genus Nocardia; species Nocardia aegles. The sequence continues at coordinate 29,764 of NZ_JBQWRI010000005.1, read as the reverse complement.
GGCGGGCATGATCCAGCTGCACGGTGCCGTGGTGACCGTCTACGACCCCAAGGCACTGGAGAATTCGCGCCGGGTGTTCCCCACCCTGAACTACGCGACCTCGGTCACCGAGGCGTGCGAGCGCGCCGACGTGGTGCTCGTGCTCACCGAGTGGGACGAATTCACCGCGCTGCGCCCCGAGGACCTGGCCCGGGTGGTGCGCGCCCGCTCGATCATCGACGGCCGGAACTGTCTCGATCGGGCCACTTGGCGAGCGGCCGGATGGGTGTACGCGGGACTCGGTACGCCGTAGAGTTGCGGGCGAGGCGGGCTACTGCCAGACAGATGACCAGTCCTGCCTTCAGCACAGCTGATCGCCGACGGTAGGGTCCGTCCAGCGGGTCTGCGCCGACGGATGGCGGGGGCTCGCATGTCGTGCAGTGTGAAACGAGATGGACAGCTGATGAGTTCGGTACTGGGAGTTTCGGTGGGGGCCGGTGCTGTCCGTATGGCGCGACCGCACGCCGCAAACCCCCACGGGCATATCGCCCCACATTCCTTCGATCTGCAGACCATTCCGGTCGTCGACCAAAGCGTGGAAGAGCTGGCGGCGGAGGCCATCGGAGTCACCCTGGAGGCCACGCCGGGTATCGGCGCCACCGCGATCGCCTACCGCAGTGAGCAGCACGCCCGCGCCATCCGCGCCGCCATGGCCCGCCAGCAGTTGACCAATTACGAACTCGTGCCCGAGATCGCGGCCGTGCTCGAGTTCGCGCAGGCCACCGGCGATGTCCGGGGGATATCCTCGCTGGTGGTCTACGACTTGGGCAGCTCCGGTCTGACGGTGAGCGTGGTCGATACACAGACTCGTGAGGTCCGGCATAGCGAACGCACCAGCGACATCAGCGGCGACTATCTCGACTCGTTGATCCGGGAGCAGCAGATCGCCTCGGGGCGGATCGCGCACCCGCCGGACGCCGCGGGCCTGGCCGCGCTGGACGCACTGTGCCGCGAGGCCAAAGAGCAGCTCACCACCAACACCGCGGTGGCGCTGCCGAGCGAGCAGGGTTTGGTTCTGCTCGCGCAGGAGAACTTCGAATCGCTGATCATGCTGGCCATCGAGTCGTCGGCGCGCATGGCGCGCGACGTGATCGTGCGCTCGGACCGCCCGGTGCACGGCGTGCTCGCCATCGGCGGTTGCTCCCGGATCCCCTTGGTGGCCAGGGTGCTCGAACGCTGGATGGGCGTGCCCGTCATCGTGCCGGACAGCCCGGAGACCGTGATGGCTCGCGGCGCCGCGCTGCTGGCCAGACCGGTTCGCAAGGAGACCGCCACGGCGAGCGCCGCGCTGGACGACGAGCTGTCACCCGCCTGGTTGTCGGCTCCGGCCCAGCGCGGCAAGCGGGAGATCAGCGGCGCGGTGCTGACGGTCAGCGCACTGGCCGTGGTCGCCGCGATCGGGCTCGGCCTCGGGTACGGACCGCAGGTGCTGGAACGGGATGCGCACACCAGCGAGGGATCACCATCGCTGTCGCCGACCACCCCAGCCCACACGACCACCATGGATCCGCAGGTCGCGGTCGCTCCGGGCACCACGGAGTCGCCCGCGCACGAATCGGTCGCCGCACCACCGCCCAACCGGCGGCAGACCACCAGCGAGGCGCCGCCGGCGCCCGGCCCGAACACCATCGTGGTGCCGGGCCTTCCGCCGATCGTGGTGCCCACCATCCCGCCGGAGGTCTTCCCCTTCCCCCCGCCGCCGCCGCAACGCTGAGCCGAGCGACCGGGCCGCACGTCCGGTGGCGAGATGGCGATCAGGCCCGTTCAGACCCTCGCGTGCCGCGCGCGACGCGGGCGCGGCGCAGGTGTGGGTTGCTTCGTCGTGAACGGGCGCGCCAGCAGCACCGCGATACCGGTGGTCAACGGCACCGAAAGCGCCAGTGCGATACCGCCGACCGCCGAGCGCGCGATCTCGATGGCCACGGCGTCACCGGTCAGCACGTCGCGGATGGACCGCCCCGCCACGCTGAACAGCAGCAACAGCGGCAGCGCCCCACCGGCGTAGGCGAGCACCAGGGTGTAGACGGTACTGGCGATGTGATCGCGTCCCACGCGCATGGCGGCGGCGAAAACCTCACGCCGGGAGGCCGACCGGTCGATGGCGGCCAGCTCGAAGGCGGCCGACGCCTGGGTGATCGTGACGTCGTTGAGCACACCGAGCGAACCGATGATGAATCCGGCCAGCAGCAATCCGGTGATGCTGACGTGCTCGAGGTAGGTCGCGACGTTCGTGTTCTGTTCCTCGGAAAGCCCGGTGAGGTGGGTCATCTCGATGGTGAGCCAGGACAGTGCGGCGGCCAGCAGCATCGAGGTCAGTGTGCCGAGCAGCGCCGAACTGGTGCGCAGGTTCACGCCGTGCGCCAGATACAGCACCGCGTAGAGGATCAGGGAGCCCGCGACCAAGGCGACCGGAATCGCCGGTTTGCCGTCCAGCAGGGCGGGCAGCAGGAACAGCACCAGGACCGCGAAGGCGAACACCAGGCCGAGCAGCGCACGCACGCCGCGCCAGCGCGCCACCGCGATGATCACCACGACGAAAGCCAGCACGATCAGCGTGAGCGGCAGGCCGCGGGAGTAGTCCTCGAACGAATACAGCGGCGTGCCGCTGGGATCGGTCTGGCGGACCAGCCGCAGTGCGTCACCAGCGTGCAGGTCGGGTTGTCCTGGGCCCGGGGCGATTTCCAGCAGTGTGTGGTTGCCGTTGTGCGGTCCGGATTCGATCGCGATCAGGCTGCGCTGGCAGGTGTAGGCGTTGTTGCGCGGCGGCTCGGGCTTGTCGACGAACACCTTGCCCAGCGACGGGCTGCCGCACGGCCCCACATCCTGCAACACCACGGTGCCCGCCTCGGTCTGCACCGCGCCGCCGCCCGCGTTCTGCATCGGCAGCGGGATGTCGATGTGCTGCTTGCTCGGCCACAGTGCGATCGCGCCGAGGACGACGACGATTCCGATAGCGGTGAGTAGCCCGACGACCACCCGCGCCGCGGTCGCGCCGATCGCGATCGGTCCCGAATGATCGTGGTGATGGTGGTGGTCGCTCACCGCGCTCCTACCTGTCCGATGTGTTTCCGCCCGGAGCGAGCTTAAAGGATTTCATTTTCAAAGACGGTCGCGGCGGTCGGCAACACAGCGGATACACAGTCGATGCGAACCGATCGGAGAGAAGAAGAACTTAGAAGGGGGGCGGCGGAGAGCAGGGGGATGTCTCCGCCGCCCGCAGGGCAGGCGGCCCAGGGGGGTAGGCGGCCTAACCCGAAGGCCGGATATGCCCAGGGGGGGTAGGCAATCCGACCGGGCACTCTAAGTGCCGAAGACCACTGTACACAAAACTACGTCTTTTGCGCTAGCTGGTCGCCAAATTCGACAGGTATTCGTACGTCAGGTTTGTTTCCGGCCCTGGAAGCGGGGCGATTCCGTTGTCCGTCACCGACCCCCGCTACTGGCGATAGCTGGACAGGAAGTTGCCGAAGCGTTCGATCGCGACCGCGAGATCCCGGGCCCAGGGCAACGTGACGATCCGCAGATGGTCGTGGTACGGCCAGTTGAAGCCGGTGCCCTGCACCATGAGGATCTTCTCCTGGAGCAACAGATCCAGGATCAGCTTCGAGTCGTCGTAGATCTCGTACACGTTCGGATCCAGCTTCGGGAACGCGTAGAGCGCGCCCTTCGGCTTCACACACGACACGCCGGGGATCATGTTCAACCGCTCCCAGGCGACGTCGCGCTGTTCGAGCAGCCTTCCGCCGGGCAGGATCAGGTCCTCGATGCTCTGATGGCCGCCGAGCGCGACCTGAATCGCGTGCTGCGCGGGCACGTTCGGACACAACCGCGAGGTGGCGAGCAGGTCGATGCCCTCCAGGAACCCGGCCGCGTGCTCCTTCGGGCCGGTGATCGCCAGCCAGCCCGAGCGGTAGCCCGCGACTCGGTAGGCCTTGGACAGCCCGTTGAAGGTCAGGCACAGTAGGTCTGGCGCCACGGTGGCCAGCGAGATGTGCTTGGCGTCGTCGTAGAGGATCTTGTCGTAGATCTCATCGGCGAGCAGCAGCAGCTGATGCTTGCGGGCGAGGTCGGCGATCTGCTGGAGCACTTCGGCGGAGTACACCGCGCCGGTGGGGTTGTTCGGGTTGATCACCAGCAGCGCTTTGGTCTTGTCGGTGATCTTCGATTCGATATCGGCGATGTCGGGCTGCCAGCCGTTGGCCTCGTCACACAGGTAGTGCACCGGGGTGCCGCCCGCCAAACTGGCCATGGCGGTCCACAACGGGTAGTCCGGCGCCGGGATCAGCACCTCGTCGCCGTTGTCCAGCAGGGCCTGCATGGTGATGGTGATCAGCTCGGACACGCCGTTGCCGAGGTAGACGCTGTTGACATCCAACTCGGGGAAGCCGGGTACGAGTTCGTAGCGGGTCACGATCGCGCGCCGCGCCGAGAGGATGCCCTTGGAATCGGAGTAGCCCTGGGCGTACGGGAGCGCGGCGATGATGTCGCGCATGATCACATCCGGCGCCTCGAAACCGAACGGAGCGGGATTGCCGATATTGAGCTTGAGGATGCGGTGGCCCTCGGCCTCCAGCCGTGCCGCGTGCGCGTGTACCGGTCCACGGATCTCGTAGACAACGTTCTGCAGCTTCGTGGACTGCTCCAGAACACGCGGGGGGCGGTGCGGATGTTGAGGACTCACCCGTCCCATGGTGCCATCCGTCGCAACTGGATAAATCGCCTGTCCGAGCTACCTCCGGCCGCCGCGCTCGCGACGGCGGCCGCTGCCCCGCCGGATGTGACGCGTCCCTCACTGGGCAGCGCCGCCCGGCGGGATGCCCTTGGCCGCCGTCGAGCCGCAGAATTCCTCGATCCGCTCGTCCAACCGGCGCGCCTCGACCGAGTCGCGGTAGGCCGGAGCCGCGATCCGCCTGCGCACGCCGGTCAACCGTTCCTCGAGCTGGGCGATGCGCTTGTCCTCGTCGAGCCCGAGCACCGGTTGCAGTGCCTCGGCCGCGCCGTCCAGGCTGCCGTTGATCAGGTGGGCGGCCGCGCAGTCGACCCGGGCCAGTGCCTCGGCGCCGTAGGAGCGCTGTTCGGACGGTCCGTTCGAATACAGCTCGATGGCTCGCTGGGTGGCGCTGAGAGCGGGCCCGGCCTGGCCGAGATGGATGTAGGTGGCGCCCGCGTAGTAGTTGGCCTTGGCGTCGTTGAACCCGAAGACGCCGCCCACTTCGTCGTGCAACGAGTCGGTCGCGCCGATCTCGCGGGCGTCGCCGGCCGCCCGGACGCAGCGATCGGTGTCGGCGGCGCTGCCCAGCGCCGACCAGATGCGCGCCTCGATATTGAGCAGGCGCACCTGCGCTGTCGCGGACTCGGCGAACTCCTGCCCGCTCTGGGCGAGCTGAACCGCCCGGCGCGGGCGCTGCGACCAGTACTCGATCAGCGCGTGCATGCCGCGAGTCCAGGCTCGAAGCCCGTTGTGCCCGCACAACTCGGCGTAGGCCCAGGCGGCGCGGACCTGCTCGCCCGCCGCGTCGTAGTAGCCGAGGTCGGTGCTCGCGTTGGCGAGCAGGCCCGAGAGGGTGCCCGCCAGGAGATACAGATGGCCGGTATCGGCGGGCCGCTGATGACCGTCCAGCAACCGATACACCCGCCGCCGCACCCGCACCATCTCCACCATCATCGGCACCGGCGGAATGCGCACATAGTCGTTCGCGATGCGCACGACATCCGCGTCGAGCTGTTCCAAGGTGCTCGCACCGACATTGGTGCGCTCGGCCTCGCCGGCGTGCTCGCTGGCCTCGTGGGCAGCCGCCATGATCAGATCCCTCTCCGAAATCGCCGCCAACGCAGCACCTCTCATCGCACCGGCGTCTATGAGAGCCAAAAGGTCCGCGTCGCTCGAATAATGAACACGCGCCGAGGCGTCGGCAGCATCGAAAACCGGCGATACGGCTCGATCGATCGCGGGCGGATCGATCAGTGCCGCGAACCGTGCCCGCACCACATCGTCGGACCTGGCCAGTGAGGTATCCAGAGCGGCTTGGTTGATCGGCCGTGGATGAACCCGGACGCCCCCGGCTTCCCACTTCGACACCAAGCGTTCGTGCACGCCCAGATGGGCGGCGAATTCCCTGATGCTCATCCGCTTGGCATCGCGAAGGGCACGGGCCTCTTTGCCTGACCAATGCGTGACCACGGTGTCATCCCTTCCGAGCGAACTCCTTCCAGAGTACGAGCGGATTGTGAGCGCGGCCACAGATGAAATGCGGCCCGTATCAAAGGCAGCGGAAGGGCAGCGCAAGGTGGGTGAGCGGGCGATGCCCGATCACCCTGCGGGCCGCGACCATTGAGTCGGGAGGCAAGGAGTTCATCGTGACTGTAGAGAAACTCAGGACCGTGGACGATTGGGTGGCGTTCTATCGGCACGAGTTCGGGCTGCCGGTCACCGAGCGTGGCGGTTTCGCCATGCTGCCGATCACCGGCCGCGTTCGCGTCGTCCACCTGCCGACCGCGCGTGCCGAAAAGTTGCGCGCCGCACTGGAACAGCAGGGAACGAGGGGTCCCATGCTGGCCAGGCAGATCCGATGGAGTTTCCTCGCCGAGCCCGACAGCCGACCGGGACCACAGGTACTCGAGGTGCTCGATCGGCTGGATATCGGCCTGCCCGCCGTCGGCAGCGCCGTGATGTTGCCGACCGGCCTCGGCCGCTGGACCCGGGAAGGGTGCTTCTGGGTCAGCCCGCCGAGCCGCGGTGACACGCTTCCGCCGCTGTCCGCCATCCTCACTACGGCGCTGGCGGTGGGAGCGGGCGGCGGGGACTGATCACCTCCGCGGTCGGATCCCCGCCGCCGTCCGCCGGGCCCGCTTCCGCCGCACAGTCGACGAAGCGGACCCGGCGCCGGTCAGCGTGATTCGGCGGCGTCTATCGCGGCGGCCGGAATCGGGAAGTTGAGGTAGGACCGCGAGGGAGTCGGTCCGCGCTGGCCCTGGTACTTCGAGCCCGCCACGGCACTGCCGTAGGGATGCTCGGCCGGGCTGGTCAGCCGGAGCAGGCACAACTGGCCGATCTTCATGCCGGGCCACAGCGTGATCGGCAGATTGGCCACGTTCGACAGCTCCAGCGTGATGTGCCCGCTGAACCCGGGATCGATGAAGCCCGCGGTCGAGTGGGTCAGCAGGCCCAACCGGCCCAGGCTGGACTTGCCCTCCAAACGTCCGGCCAGGTCGTCCGGCAGCGTGCACACCTCGAGGGTGGAGCCGAGCACGAACTCGCCGGGATGCAGCACGAACGGCTCACCTTCGGCCGGCTCGACCAGACTGGTGAGCTCGTCCTGCCGCTGCGCCGGATCGATGTGGGTGTAGCGGGTGTTGTTGAACACCCGGAACATCCGGTCCAGGCGCACGTCGATGCTCGACGGCTGGATCAGGTTCGCCAGCAGCGGCTCGACGCCGAGACGCCCAGCGGCGATCTCCGCGCGGATGTCACGATCGGAAAGCAGCACGCGACGAGCGTAGCGCCTGCTCGCCGTGGCTCCTGAGTCGCGGCCGCCGCCGCCCTGGGAACGGCCGGGTTACCTCCCAGCGTCCGAGGTGGGAACGTGGAGAAGTGACCTCCCCTCGCTTCCACAACGTCATCGGGCTACTCACCGGGTTGCTGGTGGTGTGCGCCGCGGCTCTCACAGCGAGCGTGGTCGGCAGTCACGGTCCAGGTGGGTTCGATCGCGGCATCACCGACTGGGCCGTCGCGCACCGCACCGACGCGCTGACCCCGGTAGCGGCGACGGTCAGCGTGCTGGGCGGCACGCTCGCCATGACCGCCCTGGCCACCGCGACCTGCCTGGTGCTCTGCTGGCGGCGGCGCTGGACGTCGGCGGCGCTCGTCGCGATCACCGGACTCGGCGGCGGGCTACTCGTCCGCGGCGGCAAGAGACTGACCGACCGGGACCGCCCGCCCGTCCCGGAACACCTGATCAACGTGGCCGGCCAGGCGTATCCGTCCGGGCACAGCCTGGGCTCATTCGTCGTCGTGGGCATCGTCCTGGCAGTTGCCCTCCCCGGCATACCCGGCCCCACCCTGCGCGCCTGCGCCGCAATCACCGCCGCGCTCTTCGTCACCGCGGTCGGCTTGTCCCGTATCTACCTCGGCGTCCACTGGGCCACCGACGTCCTCGGGGGCTGGTGCCTCGGAGCGCTCTGGCTCATCCTCTGCCTGACCGGGTACCGGTACTCGGTGCGCACCGAGCGGGGCGAGGCCGTGTGCCACCGGCCCAGCGGGGAGCCGGACGGGACCACGACTTCTTCGAGCCATCGAGCGGAATAGTTCGGATTCCACACCGTTCAGCCGCCGACGAGTCAGACGAGGCGGACGATCAGCGCACGTAACGTTCCATCGGCCTCGATGACCCGGATGACGGCACGGCCACCGTCGAAAGCTTCGTCAACCGGTGGTCGGTCGGCGGCTGGGCCGTTCAGCACCCAACCGTCGGCTGCGTCGATCACGCGGATCATCGGCGGAGCCAACAGCCTCATCCCGCCGAAGTAACACGCCATGGTCCACACGGCAGCGGCTACGGCCGCGACAGTCGCGGCCATCAGTAGTCCCTGATCGAGCGGTTATCCGGCATGCCCCAAGTCGTCCGCTTACCGTGCGCTCGATCCGCCCATGCGCGCACGCCGGCGATCACTACTTGCCCGGAGGGCCGAAACGGATTGCGCGGAGCGACTATCCAGTGACGGATCGCTTCCGTCGACGCGGCGGGCGATGGAAGCGCGATGCTCGCTCCGGTCCGCGCGACGTTGACGTCCAGGCGGAACATCTCGGCGAACAACTTCACGTCGCTCAGGTCGATGTCCGGCCGAATCAGGAAAGTCCACCTTCCGGAGCGTGGGTGCCCGACGATCGGCCCGACCGCGTGCCCGCCGCTGTGCAGGTAGGCCTTCACCGACTGACCGAGCCGCGTCGGCATCGTGACTCCCCACACGCTGCCCGCGCGAAGAACGATCCGGCCCAGTTCGGGTGGATCGATGACGACGGGTAGACCGCAGGTCCGCCGGTAGTACTGACAACGGGACAGCAGGGTGTCCCCGAACGCTCCTTCGTCCATCAGTAGACCTCTGCTCACATCGAACGGATGAGGGTGTGCTCCGAGCGGCAGCTTCGGCCCCGCTCCGGGTGCGCAGCGATCAGACAGCAGAGCCACGCAACGATGGATCGTCAATGGAAGATCCAATCGATATCCATCGATTCGCCCAGAAGAGCATCCACTCTCTGCGACAATTGCACCCACTATCAGGGGTTATGACATCCACTCGAGGAGTAGCGGTGGCGAAGGCACGGGGGAACATTCCGCGACGGCGACTCGGTCGGTACCTGCGGGACCTTCGTCAGCAATCGAATCTGACACTGGCCGACGCGGCGAAGCGGATCGGCCGCGGCACAGGCACACTTCAGCGGCTGGAGACCGGCGACGGCGGGAAGATCGTTATGGCCGATATCGAGAACCTGTGCGAGTTGTATGGCGCGCACTCGATGCTGGAGGGGTTGAAGGGCCTCGCGCAACAGGCCAATGCTCCTGCCTGGTGGCACGAATACAGCGATCTGTTCACAAAAGGATTCGACGTCTACGTGGATCTGGAAGCGACAGCGGAGACGTTGATGGTCTACCGGCCCGACATCATCTCCGGCTTGTTCCAGACCACCGAATACGCTCGAGCGCTGGACCGTAACTACTTCCCGGACGACTCTCCTGCCGAGATCGAGCGACGTGTCCAGCTCCGAGTGCAGCGGCAACGGCTTATCACACGGAAACTCAGCCCCGCACAGGTCGATCTCATCATTGACGATGGCGTGCTTCGCCGCGTCGTCGGCGGCGCGAAGACGATGTCCGCGCAACTCCTTCATCTTGCGTCCATGCCCTCGAACGTCACAGTCCGCGTGCTGCCTTCAGCCGTCGGGTTCCCGCTCGGGGTCTCTCCGGGACCGTTCACTGTGATGGACTTCGGCCAAGACAATCGTGGAAACTCGATCGAGCCCACAGTGGTGTACGTCGAGGCGTACACCGGGGCGATGTACTACGAAAGGGCCGACATCGTGCGCCGCTATAGAGCGGCACACCGCATACTTCGGCAGGTAGCGTTGGACGAGTCGAAGAGCAAGAACCTGCTGCGTCAGGTTGCAAAGGAGTATGCACCGTGAAGGTCGACCTATCCGGAGCTCGCTGGTTCAAGAGCAGCCACAGCGGCGGGGGGCAAGATTGCGTGGAGATCGCGTTCCTCGGCGACAGCCAAGTCGGGGTTCGAGACAGCAAGAACCCCTCAGGTTCGGCGCTGGTGTTCACCCCCAGCGAGTGGGACGCCTTCACCGCTGGCGTAGCGGCCGGGGAGTTCGACCGGGCCCAGTAGCCCTAACTGGCCTATCGGCCCAGATCACCGGCATCTACCTGGACTTTTCCCACCCCGCGTGCGGCTTCTGCTACAGTCTCGATTGGCACATCCGCCTCCAGCCGATGTAGTTCAATGGTAGAACTTCTGCTTCCCAAGCAGACAGCGCGGGTTCGATTCCCGTCATCGGCTCCACCGAAGGCCCTGCATCGGCACCCCGCCGATCCAGGGCCTTTCTGCTACCCGCCAACCGCCCCGCCGTGCTCGTCGTCGAGTGGCACATGGTTGCGGCGAATCGCGAGTAGACCTCTCAGTCATGTGCCAGTCGATGACCGGGGTTACAGGCAGTAGACGGCGCCGCTGGACAGGGCGTGCACGAGGCAGACCAACGACTTTTCGTCGCTCGAGCCCGGAGCCACGCCGACCGGAGTCGCCTGGGCGCCGACGTGAGCCGATTGGGGGCTCGACATGGGCTGCAAAGGTATTCCGCTGGGTGTAACCGCGGCGTTTGCCGAGCCTGCACCTGCGGCAAGGGAAAATGCAACGGCGGCAATTACTTTCAACGTCATTCGGTTCATCTGACAACTCCCGTGTCGCGAGGGGGATCACCCGTCACGCTAGCCAGCGGACCCGTCGGCGGCATGCCCCTGATGCCGCTGGCCACAGTTTCGGTGGGCCGCCACGTCCTCGCGAAGGTCCCCCCGACGGCACGGGATCGACCTGGCACATTCCGCTGAAGAGTGATCTAGGTCACTGGCTTGTCACAGTGTTCGCTCGCGCGGTGTCTTTTGGCCGACACGCTAGAAACGGAGGAGTTTCCGATGAACATCGCACTGTGGATCGCTACGGGACTGTTGGCCGCGCTCGCCCTCTTCGGCGGCATCACCAAAGCGTTCGTTCCGCGGGAGAAACTCGCCGCGTCGCCGGGTGGGGAATGGACCGCGGCTGCCGCGGACGGCTTCGTCAAGGGTCTGGGGGTCTTGCAGATCTTGGCGGCGGCCGGTCTGATCCTGCCCGCCGTGCTCGATATCGCCCCGGTGCTGGTGCCGGTCACGGCCGTTTGCTGGGTCGGGCTCATGGTCGGCGCGATGATCACGCACGGCCGGCTCGGGGAGTACAAGTTCGTCGTGCTGAACTCGGTGTATCTCGCGGTGGCGGTGTTCATCGCGTGGGGCCGGTTCGCCATCGAGCCTTTCACTAGCTGACCGCCCGGATCGAGCGCAGCCGACCACCGAGGAGAAGGGACGAGAAGATGAGCGACCACGCGACCGACACTTTCGTCGCCCACCGCGACCTGTTGTTCACCGTCGCCTACGAGATGCTCGGCTCGGCTGCCGACGCCGAGGACGTTCTCCAGGAGACCTGGCTGCGCTGGGTGAAAGCCGACCTGGAGCAGGTGAGCGACGAACGCGCCTATCTGGTCCGGATCGTCACCCGGCAGTCGCTCAACAGGCTGCGCACGATGAAGCGCCGCAGGGAGTCATACGTCGGCCCGTGGCTGCCGGAGCCGATGCTCACCACACCCGACGTCGCCGAGCACGTCGAACTCGCCGAGAACATGTCGATGGCGATGATGCTCGTCCTCGAGACGCTCTCGCCCACCGAACGCGCCGTCTTCGTGTTGCGCGAGGTCTTCGACCTCGGCTACGAGGAGATCGCGGCCGCGGTCGGCAAGACCCCGCCGACCGTCCGCCAGATCGCGCACCGCGCCCGCCGCCACGTCGAGGCCCGCCGCCCGCGTTCGGTGGTATCGCCCAGCCAGGCCCGCGCGTCGGTGGAAGCGTTCCAGCGCGCGCTCGAATCCGGCGATCCCCAAGGCCTGCTCGATGTGCTCGCCCCGCACGTCGTGCTCATGAGCGACGGCGGCGGCATCAAGCGCGCCGCGCTCCACCCCGTCATCGGCGCCGAGAAGGTCGCCCGCTACATCACCGGCGGCACCGGCAAGGTCCGAGCCGAGCTCAGTTGCGAAACCATCCTGATCAACGGACACCCCGCACTGGCGCTGAGCCTTGACGGCGTACTCGACGGCATCATGGCCTTCCACGTCGAAGACGACCACATCACCGGCCTCTACTTCGTCCGCAACCCGGAAAAGCTGACCCGCGTCGCCTCCGAGACCCCTTTCACCTTGCGCTGAACACCGGCCGGCGGGAGGAACCTCGGTGCGCTCTCGACGACATCGATCCGTCGACCGGCCGGCGCGGTGCGCGCGGCCGCGCTGCTCGAGCACCACACCGTAGAAAAAGCAGCAAGCCAGCGCGGCCGTTCACGCCGACCGACTCCGGCACAGGCTCGTCGACGCCGCCGCACGTCGACGCGCCGCTTGGTCGGGGCATCGTGAGTGCCCTCACCGTCGTGTGCTGCTCAACGAGGGGTCAGGCGGTAGAGGGAGGTGGTTTCGCGGGAGCGGGCGAGGTGTACCGGTGAGGTGGGGTTGCGGGCTCGGGGGTGGGTGGGGTGGATGGTCAGTTGGGCGGTGATGCGGAGGCCAGCGGCGGTGATGCGGGTGAGGATGTCGCCGTGGGGGCGTATGCCGAGGTGCTCAGGGAGGTCGGAAAGAATCAGCCAGCCTTCGCCGCCGGGGCGCAAGTGGGCGGGGAGGCCGGTGAGAAAGGCGTGCAGCATTGACGAGTTCTCGTCGTAGACACCGCTTTCGAGGGCTGAGGTAGGCGTGCCGGGGAGCCAGGGTGGGTTGCACACCACGAGGTCGGCCTCGCCGTCCGGGAAGAGAGCCGGGCCTCGCACGTCGACGGAGGACATACCCAGCCGGTCGAGGTTGGCGCGGGCGCAGGTCAGCGCACGAAGATTGCTGTCCGTAGCGGTAATTCGACGGAAGCCACGGCGGTCAAGGATCGCGGCCAGCACGCCGGTGCCCGTGCCGAGATCGAAGGCTGTCTCCGCCCGTGCGGGTAGCGGCGCGGACGCGACGAGATCGACGTACTCGCCGCGGACCGGCGAGAACACACCGTAGTGCGGATGGATGCGATCCCCGAGGGCGGGCACGTACACACCCTTCTCCCGCCATTGCGCCGCACCGAGCACGCCGAGCAACTCGGTGAGCGCGACCACCACGCGCCCGCGCGGCGCGCCGTATGCCTCGGCACACGCGCGCCGCACGTCGGGAGGGCGACGCAACGCGAGCGAGTAGTCGTCTTCCAGCGACACGAGCAACTTGCCGAGCACTTGCGCGCGCCTGCGACGCGACGCGCGATACCGCCGGAACGCTTCGGCCGGATCACCACCCGGCGCGACTTTCCGCTCGACCCGCCGTCCCATCGCCCGCAGCAGTTGCCGTGCATTGTGAAAATCCCCGCGCCACAGCAAGCCGGTTCCCGCTCGCGCCAATCGGCAAGCCGCGTCTGCGGTCGTCGAGTCGTCCACCACCACGATGGAATGAGGTGGCGGCGCGCCATTCTCGGAATGCCAACGGGCGGTCGGGCAGTTGTCGTCGTCGGTCCAGGAAACGGTGGACACCGCGTACTCCTCGTGATCGAACGTGCAAAGGGCACGAAGAGCACTTCGACGCGGAGTCGCGGAAGACCTGTGCGACCAGCGCACAGGAGTCAGTAGGTCGTCTGCTTACGCCCGCGCCGAAGTGCGCGGGAAATCACCGAGAACCATCCCGAGCGTCATGGCCGGACCTTTCCGTAGGAGACGTCCGAGTCTCCCATCGCGCTGCCAGGTAAGCCGAACGGGCCGTCAGGAACTCTCTCAGCTCCCGTCAGGCCGCCCCGTTCACCGGTTCGGCGTGCAGCCGGCGGAACTTGCTGCCGTGGAAGACCAGCGGGTCCACGTCGGTGCGGGTGGCGATGCGGTGGATGCGGAGGATGACGACAGCGTGGTCGCCTGCCGGGACGTGGGCCTCTTGGACGCCCTCGATCCAGGCGGACGCGCCGTCGATGAAGACGGCGTCACCCGAACCACGGTGCAGTTGGATGTCGCGGAAGCGGTCGCCGTCGCGGGCGCCGAGCGAGCGGGCGGCGGCCTGCTGGTCGGTACCGAGCAGGCTGAGGCCCAGGTGGCTGGCGGCGGCGAGCTTGGGCCAGGTCGCCGAGGAGTTCTGCACGCAGAACGAGACCAGCGGCGGGTCGAGGGAGACGGGAACGAACGTGCTCACCGCCAGACCGTGCGGAGTTCCGTCGATCTCGGCGCACACCGCGACGACGCCGCTGGGGAAATTGGCGAACGCGCGACGCAGACCGGCTCCGTCGGCGGGGAATTCGAACAGGTCATGCATGATTCGCAGCCTTCGAGCTGTGGGCCAGTGCCTGGGCGACCGAACGCCACCGACCACTGTACCGGTCGATGACGCCGTCCTCGGCGAATGTGCGATCGGACAGGTAGAGCCCGGGCAACGCGGCGGTGGCCCCGATTTCGACGAGCACGGGCTTGAGCAACAGGTCGGGAGCCAGGGCGTGCGCCGGTCCAGCGCCGAGCATCACCGGGACCGCGAGCACGCCTTCCAGGCCCGTCCCGCCCTCGAACTGTTCGAGGAACAGCTTCAGCAGACCGGTATAGGTCGCCTTGAAGGTGGGGCTGGCGAAGACGACGAGTTCCGAGCCCGCCACGGTGCGCACCGCCTCGGCCACGGCCGCGTCACCCCAGCTGAGCAGCGCCGGGCCGAACTCGACCAGGTCGATCACGGTGGGCTCCACCTCCGGCCGCAGTCCCCGTGCGACCAAGGTGGCCGCGGTGAGCGTGCGTGACGCGGGCTTCGGATTTCCGACGACAACAGCGACTGTCATTTCGTCTCCTTTCAGATCACACCGTGTAGCGGCGGCGCGGCATCGTGCAGCAGGGCCCGGCCGATGTGCTGGTACTTCCAGCGCACCGGATCGTGCAGGGTATGCGTGCGCGCGTTGCGCCAGAAATGGTGCAGATTGAGATCCGCCGCCGCGCTGCGCGTTCCGGCGACTTCGAACAACGCGGCGGACACGTCGTTGGCGGCGCGGTCGGCGAGCACTTTGGCGGTCGCGACGGCCAACGACGCTCGGGCGATGTTCGCGGCGCTCGGATCGACCCTGATTGCCGCGTCCAATGCCCATCCGGCCGACGAGAGGGTCGCCTCAGCGGCGGTCACCGCGACGGACAGTTCACCGAAGCGCTGGATCAACAGCGGGTCGTCCACCGCGTTCGCCACTGCCGCCTCGAACCACGGACGACTCGTCGTGCGCACGAATTCCGTGGCCGCGGTGAGCGCGCCACGGGCGATGCCGGTGTCGATGGCGGCGTGCAGCAGCTGTGCGAACGCACCGTAGCCGGTGGGCGCGCGCACTGCGCCGGAGCGGGGAATCACCTGGTCACGGTCGGCGAGCACGCCGTCGAAGGACACCGTTCCACTGCCGGTGGTGCGCTGCCCGATGCCGTTCCAGTCGTCCACGACGCGCACGCCGGGAGTGTTCGCGGGCAGGTAGACGATGTACTCACCGGGTTCGAGACCGCTGCGCCCCTCCGGATCCTCCAGCCGGGTCAGCACCGCGAACAGGTCGGCGAACAGCGAGCCGGTGCAGTAGTACTTCACGCCGTCCACCCGGAACCGATCATCGACCGGCCGCACGGTGGTGGCGACGTCGGCCGCGGTCGCCCCGCCGCGTTCGGACTGCGCGTTGGCGATGCGCCCGCCGTCGAGCACCCGCCCGAAGTACCGCTGCTGCTGCTGTGCCGTGCCCGCGAGCCGGAGCAGGTTCAGGTAGACGAAGTGGCTGTGCGGGATCTGCGCGATATTGGGATCGGCGGTGGCGAGGATGCGCGTCACTTCCGCGACCGCGCTCGGCGGCAGATCCGCGCCGCCGTGTGCGGCGGGCACGGTGATCGCGAGCAGACCGCTGGCCGCCAGCCGATCGACCAGCGCGTACGGCAGCGCGCGCTCCCGGTCGCGTTCGGCGGCTCCCGGCGCGAAATCCGCCGCGAGCCGCTGGGCGACCGCGAAAGCCTGTGCCGCCGACAGGATTCGATCGGCGGCGACGGCGGTCATCAGTGCACCGCCGCGACGGGCCGCTGCGCGGCTTGCAGCTCGCGCACCTGGGACAGCGCGTTGTCGAAGCCGCTGTTCGCCGCGGTCTGCGCGAGCCTCTCGCCGGAGTCGAAATCCCAGCCGGTGGGTGGTTCGATTTCGCTGGTGACCAGTCCCCCGCTGACGTCGGGCACCCAGTAGCCGAACCGGACCCGCTCGGTGATCTGCTCCGTGGTCATAGCTGCTCCATGGTTATCGGGGGTAGCCGTCGGATCGGAGGCCGGACGCCACGCATGCGTCCGGCGCTCCTTCCACTTCAGCACCGGCCCCCGGTCGGAGCGAGGTTTTGAATCTGCGCGATTCGGATCAGGTGTCGGCGAGTTTCCGGACCAGTCGCGAGCGACCTATGTCCTGCCGATGAAGAAAGCGGTGCGGGTCGCCGAAGGTCTCGAAGCCGGATCGGCCGCGCGGATAGAGCTCACCGTCGCGCTGTGATGCGAAGCCCGGGCGGTCCGCATTCGACCGGCCGCCCGGCGTGCGGAATTCAGCGCGTCTGGGCCGCGGACATGCACTCGCTGGCGATGCGACTGCTGGCAGCGCGCGCCTTGTCCCCGTCCTCCTTGCTCATCCCCAGCGTTTCCTGGTTGGGCGACTTGGTGTCGTACTCGTCGCTGATCATGATCCGCAGTCCGGCCTGCGAAATGCCTTGGTCGACGAACACTTTCGCGGCGCATTCGGCCAGTTGCTTGTTCTTGAGGCCCTTGTCCTGCAGCGACTTGGCGAGATCGGCCTGCGTCACCGTGGGCGCCGCCGTGTCCTTGTCGCTGCCGCATGCCGCGAGCACCGGCAGCGCGATCAGCGCCGCGGCGATCATGCAGATCCGCACCTGACTCCTCTTCCTCGACTGACCACTGTCGGTGGCGTGGCCACCATAATGCCGTCCAGCGTTGCGCGGTAGTCGTGCGCGGTAACCACAGCTGGATACGTTGGGGCGCAACTCTTCCGTGGCAGCGTCAGAGGTCCATCGCCGCGCGTAACGCGGTGTCGAGCCGCTCCAGCGTCGCGGTGTCCGCCACGTCCACCCGCTCGGCCAGCCAACCGCGGAAGATACGCCCGATGTTGCCGGCATGCACCCAGCCGTATTTCTCCACCGGGACCGCGAGGATGTCCTGCGGATCGTCCTCGATCACCTCGGCCGCGATCAGCCACGGGCGCGGCGATTCGTTGATGCCGTCACTGCTGATCAGCACGACCGTTCGGCGACGCGGCGAACCATGCGGGTTGTAGATCCACAGTTCACCCCGCCGCACGCATCGCCTCCTCGGCGGCCGCCAGCTCGGCCGCGTCCGCGGCGGCCTCGGCGGTCACCTCCGACACCGGACCCACCCCGGTGCGCACGGCCTCCCGTCGCGCGGCCTTCGAGATCCACGCCGACGGCGACATTCCCGCTCGAGCGGCCGCCTGTTCGGCATACGACCAAGCGGCTTCGTCCAGCGAAAGGGTGACCTTACGCGTTGCCATACCGATTATCGTACCGCCACTTCCTGGTCCAAGCACCACTCCCGGCGCCGACCGGCCGCACGCTGCGCGATGCCAACTGATGACAGGTGACTGCTGTTAGGGTTGGCGCATGACGACGTTGCACCATCACCGCGTCGGCGCGGGCGACCCGCTCGTGCTGGTCCACGGGGTCGGAGGCCGGTGGCAGGTGTGGGAGCCGATCATCGACACCCTGGCCGCGTCGTACGAAGTGATCGCCGTCGATCTGCCCGGTTTCGGCGGTTCGACGCACCCGCTCGAGCACAACACGGTGCCCGATCTCACCGACGCGCTCGCGGAATTCCTCGCCGCGCAGGGGATCGAACAACCGCATCTCGCGGGTAACTCGATGGGCGGTCTGATCACGCTGGAATTGGGCGCTCGCGGGCTGGCCCGCTCGGTGACCGCCTACTCCCCGATCGGGTTCTGGGACACTGCCGGTCGGGTGTGGTGCCAGCAGTCGCTGGGCAGGTTACGAGCGCTGGCGCGCAGGCTGCGCCCCGCCCTGCCGTCCGTGCTCGGCACCGCCGCGGGCCGGACCGTCTTCCTCGCACTGATCTTCGGCAAACCATGGGCGCTGGACGCGACGGTGGCGCTCGACACCGCCATCGGCGCGGCCGACGCGGCCGGATTCGACGAAGCGATCGCCTCGTTCACCGACGTCCAGCTGCCCGAGATGGGGGCGCTCGCCGACATTCCGGTGACCATCGCCTGGGGCAGCCGCGACATCCTGCTCACCTACGCGACCCAGAGCCGCAAGGCGCGCAGCGTGCTGCCGGACGCCGAGCACGTCACGCTGCACGGCAGCGGGCACACGCCGTTCTTCGACGACCCGGCCGGGTGCGCCCAGGTGCTGCTCGAAACGATGGGGCGCACGCGATAGGCGCTCGTTCCCCCGGCCCGTGGGCGGGTCGAGCAAGCACAACGGCCAGACCATGGACATGCTCCACGAGCTGGTTGCCAGTGCGAAGCTGGTGACCGGTCGCAGCGATGTGTGTGCGGTCATCCTGTCCGGCAACGGACCCAGCTTCAGCAGCGGACTGGAGAGCATCAACCCGGCGAAACCCTCGCCGCCGAGCGCGCGACCCCGACTTCCCCTGATCGTCCGCAAGTCACTGAGGCGACCTACCGGTAAATAGCTGTGGATTTGCTATTCTTCCGAGAAGTCTCCGCGCGGCCGATTGGCGCTGCTACCATTTGCACGATTTGCCAGCCAGTCGACTAGTGGTGCGCGGCACACTGCGAAGGGTCTGTGTATCGCGGGACGTCCGTGTTTCGCACCGCTCTCGGGAAGAAACCGGAGGGCTCACAGACAGTGATCAAGACCGCATCCTTCCTGCTCTCGGCGCTGGCGGGCGCCTCGGCCCTGCTCTTCACGGCGACCACTCCCGCCCTCGCGAACCCGAACGCCATCAATCCGATCCCGGTGCTCAACGGCACGACCGGATTGCCGAATCTGCTCGGCCGCACCAAGGCGGTCTTCCAGGTCACCGGTATGGCCAGCCCGAACAACACCCAGACCTACAACGTCCTCGGCACCGATCTCGGCATCATGTGGGACAACGGGCACGGCGAAATGCTCACCGCGTTCGGCGACACCGCCGGCGTCGGTTTCCCGAATCTGCTCGCGGGCAGCATGTGGGCCTGGCGCAGCAATATCCTGCTGCGCAGCCACACCACCGATCCGGCCGAGGGCATCTACTTCGACAGCGTGGTGCGCGATATGTTCGGTCAGGCACGGGACCTGATCGCCAGCCCGAAGATTCCCTTCCTGGAGATCAGCCGGATTCCGACCGCGGGCGTCGCTGTCGACGGCGTGCAGTACATGAGCCTGATGTCGGTGAAGACCTGGGACGATGTGGGCCAGTGGAGCACCAACTTCTCCGGCCTCGCCGTCTCCGGGGACAACGGCGAGACCTGGGCCGAACTGCCGGAAACACGGCGGAACAACGAGGGCGGGAACGCCAACTTCCAGATGAACGCCTTTCTCGCCGACGGCGGATACATCTACGAATACGGCACGCGGTCCGGGCGCAATCACACCGCGCATGTCGCCCGCGTGCGCGCGCACGACATCGGGAACCTCGCCGAATACGAATACTGGGACGGCGCGGCCTGGCGGAAGAACGACGTGGATGCCGCCGCCCCCATCATGTTCGGCGTCGGCGAACTGTCGGTGATGTACAACGAGTATCTGGGGCAATACATTTCGCTGACCACCGACCGATTCAATTCCGTGGTGATGCGGCGCGCACCCGCCCCGGCCGGACCCTGGAGCGATCCCGAGGTGCTGATCGACACCCGCGAATTGCCCACCGCGTACGCACCCTCGATTTTTCCGTACCAGACCGGGCGCGATCTGTACTTCCTCACCACCGTGCACAGCCAGTACAACGTCCTGCTGATGCGCACGACGCTGTAACCGGGGAGCCCGGCGATCCGACGCGGCGTTCGACGTGCCGATCCCCCTGCGCGAGACCACGCCGGCGCACTGGCTCTCGCAGGTATCGGACCGACTCGGGCAACCCCACCGGTCGCGCGCCGCGCGATCAATAGACTCGACGTATGGATGCGGCCGAGTGGGATGAGCGTTACGCGCAAACGGAATTGGTCTGGGGCGCACCGCCGAACAGCACCGTGGTGGAGCACGTCTACGGGTTGGAACGCCGTGCGCCCCTTCGAGCCGCCACGCCCGAGGGCGATGCGCCGGAGCTCCCGCGCGCTCTCGACTTGGCGTGCGGAGAGGGTCGTAACACCCTGTGGCTCGCGACGCACGGGTGGCAGGTGCACGCCGTCGACTATTCCCAAGTCGGTATCGACAAAGGCCGCACCGTCGCGTCGCGGCTGTCGCGTTCGGTCCGCAATCGCATCACCTGGCAGTGCGCCGATGTCACCGATCTGGACGAGGCGGGGATCACCGGCCCGTTCGAGCTGGTCTTGATGGTCTTTCTGCACTTGCCCGCCGAGCAGCGTCGCGCACTGGTCCGCAAGGCGGCCGGGCTGCTGGCTCCGGAAGGCACCTTGCTCGTGCTCGGCCACGACACCACCAACATCACCGATGGCTGCGGCGGCCCGCGAGATCCGGACATCCTGTTCACCCCCGACGACATCGTCGCCGACCTCGGCCCCTTGGCGGCGGCGAGCGAGGTGCGCGTGCGCATCGCCGACCGGGTCTATCGGCCCACCGAAACGGGCGACGCGATCGACGCCCTGGTCATCGCCACCCGACCACCCGAATAGCGGTTCAGGACCAGCGCTCCAGCCACGGGGTCACGGTCTCGGCGATCACGTCGAACCCGGCGCGGAAGGCGTGCGGCTGTCCCGGAATGACGCGGACTTCGGCAGCGTCGGCGGGATCGGGAATGCCGAACGGGTCGTTGGCCCCGTTGACGACCACCACTTCGATGTCACCGGGAGCGAGCAGTTCGTTCCGGCGCGAGTTCTCCGGCTTCCCCGGCGGATGCAGCGGGAATGAGAGCGCGAGAACGCCGCGGACCCGTGCCGCGACGGCGGTACGACAAGCCACTCGCGCCCCGTTGCTGCGCCCGCCCTGGATCAGCGGAATGCGCTTACGCCCGCGCAATCGCGCCACGATCTCCAGCCAAGCCTCGTCCTGCACGACCGCCGACCCCGGCGCCCGCCGCCCAGCGACCCGATACGGCTGGATCACCCGCGCGACTGCGCCCCCCAGCCGCAACGCGGCATCACGCACCGCGAGCAGGTCCTTCGCCTCGACCCCACCACCCGCGCCGTGCGTGAGCAGCAGCAGGAACGCGGGCCTGCGCGGCTGTTCGAGTTCGACCTCGGCGGGGCCGGCACTCGTCTCGATGAGCATCCCGTCCATTGTGCAGCGACTTCATCGCCGCGTATTCGTCGACCCGCTTGCGGCCGGCGAACCTCGCTGCGACTACTCACCGGCGGGATCGCCCGGAAGCGCGCCAGTGGTCGAGGACGGGCCAGATCGGCGTGGCGAAGCCGGCGTTTCGCGAGGACACTGAGGACGTAGCGCCCAACTCGTCCTCAGGAGCACATGCGATGCCAACCAACGGGCCTTTCGGCATCGATCCAGAAGAATTCGAACGCGCACTGCGGGACGCGGGAACCGAACTCCGCGACCTGCTCGGGAAAGCCGGCGTCTACCTGGATCGCCTGGATCACGCGAGCATCGGTTCGCTGGCGGCGCTGCTCGGCCAGTTCGTCCAACCGGAACAGCCACGTCCACCGAAGACCGAGGGCGAGATCACCGGTGAGACCGGCGGCGGGGTATGGGTGATCTACACCATCGACGACAGCGGCGAGGCCAGGGTCGATCAGGTCTTCCCGAGCGAACTCGAGGCTTTACGCGCGCATCGCGACAACACCGATGAGCGCCGTCGAGTGCGGTTCCTGCCCTATGGGGTTCCGGCGAGCGTGTTGGACGCGTCCTGACGGCGCTGACTCCCTCGGCTCCGGCGTCGTCCATGTCATCCGCGCGACATGACGCAGGCCGGACGCGCGCGTACCCACGACCACCGCTGCGCGCAGGTCGCTGTCCGCGCCGACGGCTGCGGTGACGGAGCGCAACCATCAGACACTGTAAAACGCGTCACATCGCCAAATCAGCCCTTTGCGCCGTCATTACCGGCCGGTAATATGTCTTCATAAGTTACCCACCAGTAGCATGCCGAAAACCGGCACGTCTGCCGGTGGAGAGCGGAACAACGGGCGGGAACGGCAACCATACCGACCGCACCAACTCAACGGAGAGTGAGTACCGACAATGGGTCACTACAAGAGCAACGTCCGCGACCTGGAGTTCAACCTCTTCGAGGTGCTCGGCCTCGGGTCGATCCTGGACAGCGGCGCCTACGGCGATCTCGACACCGACACCGTCAAAGAGATGCTCAACGAGGTGCGCCGCCTGGCCGAGGGTCCGCTCGGCGAGTCGTTCGCCGACGCCGACCGCAACCCGCCGGTCTTCGACCCCGAGAACCACACCGTCACTCTGCCGGATTCGTTCAAGAAGAGCTACCGCACCCTGCAGGACGGCGGCTGGGACAAGCTGGGCGTCGCCGAGGAGCTCGGCGGCCTGCCGATCCCGCGCGCTGTGTACTGGGCCGTCGCCGAACTGATCCTGGGCGCGCAGCCCGCCGCCTTCATGTACGCCGCGGGCCCCGGCTTCGCCAACATCTTCTACAACAACGCCACCGACGAGCAGAAGAAGTGGGCGCGGATCGCCGCCGAACAGGGTTGGGGCGCCACCATGGTGCTGACCGAGCCGGATGCCGGCTCTGACGTCGGCGCGGGCCGCACCAAGGCGATCAAGCAGGAAGACGGCTCCTGGCACATCGAGGGCGTCAAGCGGTTCATCACCTCCGCCGACTCCGACGACCTGTTCCCGAACATCATGCACCTGGTGCTGGCCCGCCCCGAGGGCGCAGGACCGGGCACCAAGGGCCTGTCGCTGTTCTTCGTACCGAAGTTCCACTTCGACCCCGAGACCGGTGAGCTGGGCGAGCGCAACGGCGTCTTCGTCACCAACGTCGAGCACAAGATGGGCCTGAAAGTATCGGCCACCTGTGAGGTCACCTTCGGCGGCCACGGCATCCCGGCCAAGGGCTGGCTGGTCGGCGAGGTACACAACGGCATCGCGCAGATGTTCGAGGTCATCGAGCACGCCCGCATGATGGTGGGCACCAAGGCCATCGCGACGCTGTCGACCGGATACCTGAACGCGCGGGACTACGCCAAGGAGCGGGTCCAGGGCGCCGACCTGACCAAGATGACCGACAAGGCCGCGCCGCGGGTGACCATCACCCACCACCCGGACGTGCGTCGTTCGCTGGCCACCCAGAAGGCCTACGCCGAGGGCCTGCGCGCGGTGTACCTGTACACCGCCGCTCACCAGAACGCCGATGTGGCCCAACAGGTTTCCGGCGCGGACGCCGACCTGGCCGCGCGGGTCAACGACCTGCTGCTGCCGATCGTCAAGGGCGTCGGCTCGGAGCGGGCCTACCAATACCTGACCGAGTCGCTGCAAACCCTGGGCGGTTCGGGCTTCCTGCAGGACTACCCGATCGAGCAGTACATCCGCGACGCGAAGATCGACTCGCTGTACGAGGGCACCACCGCCATCCAGGCGCAGGACTTCTTCTTCCGCAAGATCGCCCGTGACCGCGGCGTCGGCCTGGCGCACGTGGCCGGTCAGGTGCGGAAGTTCATCGACGCCGAGGCCGGCAACGGCCGGCTGAAGGCCGAACGCAAGCTGCTGGCCACCGCGCTGGAGGACGTGCAGGCCATGGCCGCCACGCTCACCGGCCACCTGATGGGCGCCCAGGAGCAGCCGAGCGAGCTGTACAAGGTCGGCCTGGGTTCGGTGCGTTTCCTGCTCGCGGTCGGTGACCTGCTCATCGGCTGGCAGCTGCTGCGTCAGGCCGAGGTCGCCATCGCGGCGCTGGACAAGGGCGCGACCGGCGCCGACGAGGCGTTCTACCAGGGCAAGATCGCGGTCGCGCAGTTCTTCGCCCGCAACATCCTGCCGGAGCTGACCGCCACCCGCGCGGTGCTGTCCCACCTGGACAACGACATCATGGAGCTGGACGAAGCCGCGTTCTGACGCCCACACCACCGCAACGGCACAACGGCCCGGAGATCTTCTCCGGGCCGTTGTTCGTCGTTCGTCCACATTTGTCGATTCGTGACGTTCCACCACCCCTCGGCGTCGATCCGCTCCGGTAGATTGCGTGCTCCCGGGGAGCGACAAGAGCCTCCCGCTTCCCACAGTTCGGCACGAGGATTGTCGGCGAAGGGGCCCGAGGTGACGCGCAACGCAACTGGCATCGGCGCTTATCTACGCGAACGACGCCTCGCCGCGGGGCTGACGCCCGCCCATCTCACCGAGCGCGCCGGGCTCACCGAAGCGGTGCTCGACCAGATCGAGACAGGTGCGGTGGCGCCGAATCAGCCACGGCTGGAGCGATTGTTCGACGCGCTCGAAGTGCCGATCTGGTACCGCAGACACATCGTCGTGCTGAGCCTGCCCAGTTTCTTCGCGGCCGCCTACGGTCCCGGCCCCGATACGCCGACTCCGGACGACCGGGCCGACCTGCACAGCCTTCCGGACCCGGCCTGCTACCAGCGGATGCCCACCCAGGACCTGGTGGAGGTCAACTCCGCCTATGAACGCGCGTTCCCCGGTGCGGTAGCCCGAGGGAACGTGCTGGAGTGGATGTTCCTCGACGCGGCGGCCCGGCGGGTAATGGTGGACTGGGCCGTGGAAGCGCACCTGCTCGTCGACGCATTCCGCATCCTGTCTCCGCTCGCGCCGCGCGAGCGCGTCGAGGAGATCGCCGAACGCTGCCGCCGCTCCCCCGACTGGGATCGCATGTGGACCACCGAAGTGCGCCCCGCGGATATCCCTCGCCGCCGGCTGCGGGTGCGCGACCTCGCCACGAGACGGGTCCGATCGATGAGCATGCGGATCTACAGCCCAGAACTCCCGGAACGCCCGTGGTGGCTTTACCGGCTGGTGACGATCGGCCGAACGGGTTGAATCGCCCCAGCTATGAAGGCGACATCGCGGCCGCGAACGGGCAGAATGACCGAGCAGACCGCGTCCAAGACGAAGGGAATTCCCGGATGACTCGATCGCTGTCCGTACTCGCCGGAGCCGGCGCGCTAGCCGCGATCCTCGCGCTGGCCGCCGCCACACCAGCCGCGGGCGACCCGAACAACGTCATTCCGATCCCGGCGCTCAACGGCATTCACGGTCTGCCGGACCTGCCCGGGCCCGCCAAAGCGGTGTTCCAGGTGACCGGCATGGACAGCCCGAATCGCACGCAGAACGTCAACGTGCTCGGCACGGATCTCGGCATCATGTGGGACGACGGCAACGGCCGCATGATCACCGCCTTCGGCGACAGCGCCGGCATCGGCATCCCGAATCTTCTCGCGGGCAGCGTCTGGGCGTGGACCAGCAATGTGTTATTCCGCAGCTCCAGGCACGATCCGGCCGACGGCATCGTCTTCGACGACGTGGTGCCGAATCCGTTGCCCAGCCCCAAGATCCCCGGCATCGAGATCAGCCTGATCCCCACCGCGGGCATCTCGGTGGGCGGCGTGCAGTACATGAGCATGATGTCGGTACGCGAATGGGGCGACCACGGTAGGTGGAACACCAACTTCTCCACCCTCGCCTCGTCCGGCGACGGCGGCACCACCTGGACGCAGCTCACCCACACCCGCCGCGCCAACGTCGACGGCCACGAGAACTTCCAGCAGAACGCCTTCCTGAAGGCGGGCGGCTACATCTACCGCTATGGCACCCCCGCGGGGCGCAACAATCCCGGATTCATTTCCCGCGCCAAGGAATCCGATATAGCGAATATCGACGCCTACGAGTATTGGAACGGCAAGGAGTGGAAAGCCACTGACGCCAAGGCCGCGACACCCATCGTCGGCGGCGTCGCCGAACTCTCGGTGATGTGGAACGAACACCTCGGCCAGTACGTCATGCTGACCACCGACCCCGCCAACAACGTCGTCTTGCGCACGTCCGCCGCCCCCGAGGGCCCGTGGAGCGAACCCCGCGTCCTCATCGACGCCCGCGCCCTCCCCACCGCGTACGCGCCGATGATCTTCCCGTACCAAACCGGCCGCGACCTCTATTTCCTGGTCACCCAGCACACCCAGTACAACGTGCTGCTGATGCGAACGCCGTTGTGAGCCAGACCAGCCAGGCTCGCCCGCCGGAAAGGTCAGTGCGGGAACAAAATCCGGCCCAGGAACTGTCCCAGCGCATGCCCCGAACCACTGGCGCTGCCCGTATTACCGTTGTTGTCACACTCTCGCTGCGCGAACAGACCGTCACCACCCCAGCTGCAGCGGACCGGCGTCGGCTGCGGTGACTCCTCCGCTGCGGCGGTACCTGCCGTCGCCATGGTCGCAACCACTGCGGCCACACCCAATACAACGCGCACGACAGTATTGTTGATTCGCACGGAATCCCTCCTGAACCGCAAGAAGCGGTGAATCTGAACTGACTCGAGCGATTCTGCCTTACCCTCCGGATCTCCTCCAAACCCTGCACAAGATCAGCTGGTCCGTAGTCCGGGCGTCCTAGCCCTTGAAAAGCGGATCGAGCTGTGGGTGGCGCCGCGTGGCGCTCTGAACGGAGTTTCGCGTACATTCCGGCGCATGGGATTCTTTGGTGGGTTCGGCTCCAAGCGCAGTCGGTTCGGGAAGCAGGCATTGGTCATGGTGCGGGCGCAGAATCAGGTGGCGTGGGCGGAATTCGATTCGACGGACTTCGTGATCAATTATGCTACACACGATGGCGATCGGGGGCAGATAAGCCTCAGGACCGTGTTCAAGCGGTGTGCGGGCTTTTCGGATATGGAAGCCCGGCGGATGCTCTTCGAATTCGTGGCTATGAGTCCGGCTGTCGACGGCCCGGAGCGGCGGCCGAAGGGCTGGGATGCGGTCGCTCCGCGGTTGCGGCCGCTGATTCGGCAGGCGGGCCAGCTCGATATGCGCGCGGAGGGAATGCGGATCGCGGACCATACGGTGTGGCGGCCGATTCTGCCGTGTTTGATCGAGACGGTGGTGATAGACGGGCAGACCTCGATGCAGAACGCAAACCCGGGCCTGCTCGAGGAGTGGGGTGTGGATGCCGATACCGTGTTCGCCACCGCACGCGCCAATGTGGCCGAGCTGGCGCTGGATACGGTCGCAGGCTACGACCCGGGTTCCAAGGCTGGGATGTTGCACATTCCGGATGTCAGCGGTGATCTGTACGCGGGCTCGATGCCGTTGGTGGACGGATGGCTGACCGGTATCGGCGCGAAAGCCGGCGCGCGGCCGATCGTTTTCGTGGCGCAGAACGTGGGTGTCTTGGTCGGCGCGGAATTCTCCGAGGAGCACGTGCTGCATTTGGTGCGGATGGCACGGCGGCTGTTCGACGATGCGGTGAGGCAGGTTTCGCCTGTCCCATACACACTGGACGAGGAGGGCCGGCTCGTTCCATATCAGGTGCCGCGAAATCATCCGGCATGGCGTGAGATCCGATCCGCGGAGTCGACACTGGCCGCGCAGGTGTACGGCCAGCAGTACGAGCATCTGCGTGCAGACCTCGATGCGGGACTGACCGACGATCTGGCCGCGAAGCTCATGCACGTCCGCAGGGACGGCGTCGAGACAACCTTATCGGCGTGGACCGATACAGTTCCGACACTGTTGCCGCGGGCGCACAATGTCACCCTCACCAATGTCGATACCGGCGCGACCTTCGCGGTGCCCTGGCAAACACTCGCTGCCGCAATCGATTTACGTCCCGTCGAGGGAATCTACCCACCGCGCTATCGCGTCGAGTCGCACCCGGACGTGGAAGTCATGGCGCGACTACGTGCCGCACAGGAGTTCGACTGAGTCCCGATTCGCTGGTCGAGAAGATCATGGCGGCGACGACCACGAGTTGATTCTGCCGACCCATACTCGAGGAATTTCGACGGCGGGCTATCTCGTCTTTCAGAGAGTCCTTGCCCTACCGCTGGCACGGACGTAGTGCGAATAGACGGTATCGAGGCTCGACGCGGCGATCAGTGCGTGGATTTGTCCACGTACCAGAGTCCTTGCCCTTGGGCAGGGTGACGGTGTTGGGTTCGGTCGGTTTGGTCTTCTCGCCGGTGATGGATTCCACCTTTGCTGGGAGCCGCTCTGCGTCCGCGCGGATTTATCGCCCACTCCTACCGCGGCTCGACGTGAAATCGCCACGCGTCGCGCACGATGTCGGTGATGTCTGGTTTTTGTGGTGTCCAGCCGAGTTCGCGTTGCGCGAGTTCGGAGGAGGCGTAGAGGGTTGCGGGGTCTCCTGGTCGCCGTGCTGCGGTCTCGATGTCGAAGGGTATTCCGGTGACGTCGCGGATTGCTTGGACGACTTGGAGGTTGGAGTAGCCGATGCCGTTGCCGAGGTTGTAGATCTTGTGTTCGCCGGGGTGGATGTTGTCGAGGGCGAGGAGGTGGGCGTGGGCGAGGTCGGTGATGTGGATGTAGTCGCGGATGCAGGTGCCGTCGGCGGTGGGGTAGTCGTCGCCGTAGAGGGTGAATTTGTCGCGGTGGCCGAGGGCGGTGTCGAGTGCGAGCGGGATGAGGTGGGTTTCGGGGTTGTGGCGTTCGCCGATCATGGTGCCGTCGCCGCAGTCGTGGGCGCCTGCGACGTTGAAGTAGCGCAGGGAGATCGCGCCGATCCGGTGGGCGCGGGTGTAGGTGGTGATGGCTTTGTCGATGGCGAGTTTGGTGTCGCCGTATGTGTTGACCGGGTTGGTGGGTGAGGTTTCGACCAGGGGCAGCTGGGCGGGTTCGCCGTAGACGGCGGCGGTGGAGGAGAAGACGAGTCGGCTGACGTGGGCGCTGTGCATGGCGTCGAGCAGCGCGAGGGATGCGCGGGTGTTGTTGTCCCAGTGCCATTCGGGGTGGTGCATGGATTCGCCTGCGGCGATGAGGCCGGCGAAGTGCAGGACGGCGTCATAGCCGGCGGTGGGGGTGAGAATTTGAGCTATGTCGTGGACGCGCAGTTTGACGAATTCGGCGTCGTGTGGGATTTGGCGGTCGTCGTTGCGGGAGAGGTCGTCGATGACGGTGACGTCGTGTCCGGCGTCGAGGAGCAGGCGTGTGACGGTGGCGCCGACGAATCCCGCACCCCCGGTGACCAGGATCTTCATCTGACCTGCACTTTCATGGCGAGTAGATGGTCGTGGATGTTTTGCTTGTGCGTCCGGAAGTGGTCCTCGGGGCTTTCACGACGTGCGCTGCCCGGTCCAGTCTTGCGTAAGGCGATCCGATTCGAGGGTATTCGATGTATCGCAGTGGATCGTTTCGCCCGCGCGGTTGTTT
>NZ_JBQWRI010000004.1:0-472453 GCF_052545135.1 Nocardia aegles | reverse complement strand
CTCATAATCCATTGGTCGCGGGTTCGAGCCCCGCCCGCCCCACAAATGCCACTTGACCAGCGGAAATGCTGAAAGCGACAGCCGAGTTGGTCCAGAACAACGCTACCTGATCGGGCGGGCCTGGTCGCAACCTGTTCGGCCGGATCAGTGGTGGGTCGCCGATTTCATGCGCGTGCGGCGCACCACGATCACCACCGAACGCGACCGCGACCAGCCCGGAACGGCTCGCGTGCAAGGTTGTGGGGCTTCATCGGTCCACGTACCGGCGCCTGCCGGTCACGGAGATCCCGACGGACCCGGATGCCGGTCTGCGGGCGTGGCTGCGTTCGTATGCGGTCAAGCATCAGGGGCACGGGTTCCGCCGCGCCTGGGCAATCCTGCGGTTCGACGAAGGTCACGATGTCAACATCAAGAAGGTCCACCGGCTCTGGCGCGAGGAGGGCCTGCAGGTCCGCGAACACCATCCCCGCAAACGAGCCGGGTCTCCTCGGTCCCGTCGGTCGAGGCCGATGCGCCGAAGGTGATGTGGGCGTTGGATTTCCAGTTCGACTCCACCACCGATGGTCGGGCGGTGAAGATCGCGTCGATGATCGATGAACACCCCCAGGAATCCCTGCTGCACCTCCTGGAACGGTCGACCACCGCCGACCGGCTCGTCGCCGAGTTGGAGAAGGTGTTCGCCGCGGCCGGCGGCCCAAGGAGGGTGCTACGGACGGACAACGGTCCGGAAATGATTTCGACTGCCCTGCAACGGTTGTGCGCTGACCGGGTCGGGATCTCCTACATTCCACCGGGCACGCCGTGGAACAACGGTTTCGTGGAATCGTTCAACCGGCGGCTGCGGACCGAGTGCCTCAACCGCAACCACTGGACCAGCCTGCTCGAGGCCCGGGTGGTGATCGGTGATTTCAAGACCGACTACAACCGGCGGCACCGGCATTCGGCGCTGGGTTATCGCACACCGGCCGAGTACGCTGCGGCCTGCACCCACACCCATCATCCGATGGGGTGCGGGATCAACCGAACACGGAACGAAATCACCTGGCTCTAGTCCCGGGTGGTCTCGTCATCAGGGACCGCTCACACGGCCCTTTCGGGCAGCGAGATTAGGCGATATCGAACAACGCCGCGTCTGCGGGCCCAGCCTTCTCATGATGACGGCGGGTGCGTTGGCTGGCGGTGTCGGCGAGTTTCTGCGGCCGTGAGGGCGGCGATGATGTGGTCTGCGGCGGCGCGGGCGCCGGTTCGACATCGACACCCCCGCTTCTGGCGCAGCGCGCGCAGTTGATCCATGCAACCCGAGCGGGCGCTGCTAGCGGCTACTGATCCCAAAACTGTCCTCAAAACAGTCGCAACTTTGGCCTGTTGGGTCTCACCGCGACCGTCGCTTGGTCTCGCCCCTATTCTCAGCAGGTAGATACTGGATTGGGCCAGCAAACATACTGGTAGACGCTAACCAGGCCACCTGTATGAGCGTTCTGGCAAATATCTAGCACTTGCATGGTGTCGTCACCTGGGGGAGAATTGTTGGGCGGCTTAGTCCAACCTCCGAACGGCCCCGGATACTATGAATAGCTGCTGCCAATGAAAGGTGCCGAGTCATGATTTCGCAGCGTGGATCTTTGGTTGTCATGGGAAGCGGTATTCGAGGACTGCATCAGATGACTAATGAAGCGCGAGGCCGCCTCAATTCTGCGGAAAGAGTTTTCTACGCTGTATGCGACCCATTCTCTGAATCTTTGATTAAACGTACCTGTGAAACCGCGATAGACCTGTGTGAATTTTACGAGGAAGGTAAGGATCGCCGCGACACATATCGCGAAATGATCGAGGCTATTCTAAATCAGGTGCGAGCAGGCTTTCGGGTCTGCGCATTATTCTATGGCCATCCAGGTGTCTTTGTGTATCCCTCGTTCGAATGCGTACGAATCGCGCATGAGGAAGGCTACCGGGCCAGCATGCTTCCAGGGATATCCGCCGAAGACTGTCTCTATGCTGACCTTGGCGTTGACCCCGGGGCGCATGGGTGCATCTCCTACGAAGCTACAGACTTTCTCTTAAGTGATCATACAATCGATCCATCCTGCTCAGTTATTCTCTGGCAGGTCGATTGTGTCGGAGACCGCGCCTATCACGAGAACGGTTACGACGGACGATTCGTGCCATTGTTGGTCGATGCGCTGATGCGATTCTATCAGCCCGATCACATGGGGTACCTGTATACGGCTCCAATTCTCTCAGTCGGACGAGCTAGGGTTAATGAAGTAAGACTGGGTTGCCTTCACGAGCAGTTGCCGGCAAATCCGAGTTTCGGAACTCTATTCATCCCCCCGGCTAATCGCCCGAATGTTGACCTCGCAATGGCCGAACGTCTTGGAATCGCAATCGCAGAACTGGAGTCGTATCAGCAATCCCACGACTACCTACTTAAGTTCGGAGACGCTCAAGAGCACGTCTATGGACAGGGGCAGCGCTTCATCAAAGTGGATTAACCATGGTGCTAGCCGAAAGTGCTGGCCATCGACAGGAGGGGTGTAGACATGACATCGCCGAGCAATTTCGAGAAGTTTGTCAAGGACATGAGTGAAGCCAGTAATCGGCTAGACGCTTATGAGAACGCTCCCGAGGAACTGATGGAGGCCTATGGATTGACGGAAGACGAGAAGGCGGTAATCAGGGAAGGCAACGAAGACGCGATTCTGCAAAAGCTTGGATTCGAGGTGTCGGATGCACCCAGGTTCCGTCTCCGCATCCGAAACATACGCATCCGCCTTACATAGCGCGAATGCTGCACGAATACGGTGACGGCGCGGTGCCGCTACGAGCTTCGAGCCATATTTTCGCGATTGCAAGCGAGAGGTATTTCGATGAAAAGTGGATCTCTGGTTGTCGTCGGAACGGGCATAAAGGCTGTCGCACATATAACCGCCGAAGCAGTTGAGTCTATACGCTCCGCCGATATCGTGCTGTACGGGACTTCTGAACCGATAACTGCAGATTGGATACTGCGAAACTCGAAGAAGGCCGAGTGTCTAGACAGATTCTATGTCGTAGGTGGCGAGCGGTTGGTGGCATATGAAAAGATGATCACGGAGATCGTCGACTACGTGCGAGGCGGACTCAAAGTTTGCGTATCCTTCGAAGGTCACCCAGGAATCTTCGTTTATGTTTCGCATGAAAGCATTCGTCGTCTCCGGAAGGAGGGCTTTCGTGCCCGTATGATCCCCGGCATCTCGACACAGTCGGCGCTCTTTTGTGATCTTCTCTTCGATCCAGGTGAGTGCGGATGTCAATCATTTGATGCCACCGACTTCCTTCTCAAACGCTACCAGCCGGACGTGACCAGTGCGTTAGTCCTATGGCAGGCCGGTTGTATCGGTGATTTTCAATATCGGCACATACTTCCGCAAAACGACAATGTCCGTGTGCTCGCAGAGGTTTTAGCCGCATTCTATGGAGAGCAACACGAAGTCGTTGCGTATCAATCTCCCCTGTTCATGGTTAGCAAGCCGGTTATAAAATGGACGTCAATTGGCAAACTTCACGAGACGGACCTTGCCTTGGCGACTCTCTATGTTCCGCCTCTTCGTGCGCCTAGCACGAACGCAGATCTTGCAGAATTATTTGGAGTCTAGTGCCGATGCTAGGCCAGAGGCGGCAGGAGTTTATTTCTTAGAACTAGATATCCATTATCTGGATTTTATCTTTGGCGACTATGGACCAGAGTTAATATTCAGCGAATCTATGGTTGGCGGGGACGGGGCGACCTGGTGTGATCCGTTCGAATAGGCGTCTGGCTGCTGATTAGCAGCTGGAGGAATGCCGAGGCAGCACAGGTTCCGGCCGTAATCGTCCGCCCGGACCCGGATATACATCAAGCGCGCGAAACGCGAAAGCAGCTGTCGCCGAGGTCGACTTGAACCTGAACGCGTACGTGGTCGCGTTTCTACGCTGGCTGGTCCACAGAGCTGCGCCACCTGCAGGTGCGGGTTCGCGCGCAAGGGTGCGCTCAGTGCTGGGCGGGAGTCGGCAGGTGGGCGGGGGCCACGGCACGCGAGTTCACCGACGTGCCGGTTGTATGGCGCGCGTGGAGGGCATTGCTGTTCGAGGATGGAGCACAAGAGGAGGTCAGGCTGGGCATCACACACGGGTTTGATGCGCTTGCATCGAACGAGGGAAGTTTGTGGGCAAGGAACATGGTCGTTAGCATCAAGTTCTCCCGTGGAAACACCGCGCTCATCGGCGTCTGATGCGTGTTGATCTGCGGTTATGTCCTGTGCAGAAGGAGTTTTCGGTCGGGGGCGATCCATAGCGTTGATGCGAATGGATCAATTCCCTTCGGCCGATGCGGTCAGTCGCTCGGCGCGAGGAGTCCGGGAGAGGCGCTTGCGTTGAAGAAGATCGGCCGCCCGTTGATGGAGGCTCTCGAAACCATGTGGGCGGCAATTCAGGCCCGCCACCCCGACACATCTGATGTGGTCGTGACGATGGCCGCAGGCTCCACCGGCCGGAGTGGCGGCGTGCGGCTGGGACGGTTCGGGCCGGACCATTGATGCCTGAGCTGTTCGTGGGCTGTGAAGGCTTCGCCGCCGGCGCGGACGAGGTGCTCGGCGCGGTCCTGCACTATGCCGCGCACGGGATCGCCCGCTCCCGCGCGCGGTGAAGGACACCAGCCGCGCGGGTGCTTACCACAACGGCCGATACAAGCAGATCGCCGAGGAAATCGGCCTCACGGTGGAACGCACACCCCCGGTGAGGCTGGGCAACACCACCCTCGCGAAGGCCACCAGCGACGCGTACCGAGTGAACTCCCGACCCCTGGCTGCGGCGTTGGTAGCACACCGTCTCCATGAGACGGGGCAGACCACCGGTGCCGACGCCGCCGACGAGAACGATGACGACACCAGACGCGGCAAGGTTCAGGACGTTCACACCCAACCGCAGCATGAGAAGCCCGAGCATCCGGGCGAGTCCGGAGGCACGACGACGATCGTGCGCTGTGATCACGTCGCCATCATGGGCCGGCGCGCTCTGTGCCCAGGACTTTGGTCCCGCTGCCCGGTGCTGTTCGGCCGTGGTCGGCCTCGTCGCCGACCGGCACAGTGAGGGGCGAGCAGCGAATGCTCCTGAAGGAGACGGCGATGGTGATGTGGTACGGCAACGGCATGAGTGGCTGGGGCTACAGCCTGATGTTCATCGGTATGGTGATCTTCTGGGCGCTCGTGGTGGCGGGGATCGTGGCATTGGTCCGCTACGCGGCCAACAGCAGCGCCACCACGACCGGCGCACCACCACAGCGCGGCCCAACCCCGCACCAGATCCTCGCCGATCGGTACGCGCGCGGTGAGATCGACGACGAGGAATACACCCGCCGCAGGAAGACCCTCGACACCGGCACGCCCATCTGACCGTCACCCGACACGCACCCACGACCACCGGCGAGGCCCTTCGTCACCGGCACGCTCTGTGTCCGAGCATCGCAAACGGTGGATCGCCCCTTTCCTATATACCCCGGGTGGGTATAGTAATGTTCCGGAACGCTGCGAATGAGGAGTGGTGATGGTCGAGGAGTCCGGGCGTAGCACGGCGGTACTGGATGTCAGTGGGGTGCAGTGGGCCAGCCAGCAGAGCGTCGTGACCGCGGTCCTGGGGCGTCGGCCGGGCGTGTGGTCGGTGGAGCCGAATCCGGTGGCCCAGACCGCGACTGTGGTGTTCGACCCGCACCGCACGTCGGTGGCCGAGTTGCGGAATTGGGTGCGCGAGTGCGGGTTCCACTGCGCCGGGCAATCGGTGCCCGCCCACCTCTGCGATCCGATGATCGAGCCAGGCGCCCGGGCGTCGGCGGCCGGTCCCGCACCCGCCCACGAAGCCGCCGGTCATGCCGTGATCGACCAGGCTGCCGTCGCTTCCGCCCAGAAGGACCACGCAGCGATGGGGCACGCCGCGCATGCGGGGATGTCGATGGCCGCGATGGCTGTGGACATGCGCAACCGGTTCGCGGTGGCGGTGGTCTTCTCGCTGCTGGTGATGGCGTGGTCCCCGATGGCCACCGACATGTTCGGGCTGCATCTGCCGACACCATTCGGGTTGCGCCAGGACATCTGGGCTCTGGTGCTCAGCCTGCCGGTGATCTTCTATTCCTCGACGATCTTCTTCACCGGTGCCGTGCAAGCGTTGCGGGCCCGCACGCTGGACATGATGGTGCTGGTCGCGGTCGGGATCGGCGCGGGATGGCTGTACTCGCTGGCGATCAGCGCCACCGGCGGCGGTGAAGTGTTCTACGAGGCCTCCACCATGCTGGCCACCTTCGTGCTGCTGGGGCACTGGTTCGAGATGCGGGCCCGCGGAGGCGCCAACGACGCCATCCGCACACTGCTGGACCTGGCGCCACCGAAGGCGTTGGTCATCCGCGACGGGCACGAGCTCGAGATCCCCACTGCTGAGGTCGTCGTCGGGGACGTGCTGCTGGTGCGGCCGGGCGCGAAGATCGCCGCCGACGGTGTGGTCACCGATGGTGACAGCGAAGTAGACGAGTCCATGGTCACCGGCGAAAGCCTGCCGGTGCACAAGCAACCCGGCTCGCCGGTGATCGGCGCCACCATCAACGCCAACGGCACCCTGCGAGTGCGCGCGACCAAAGTCGGCGCCGAGACCGCGCTGGCGCAGATCGTGAATCTGGTTCAACAGGCCCAAAATTCGAAGGCACCCGGGCAGAAACTCGCCGACCGGGCCGCGTTCTGGCTGGTACTGGTCGCGCTCGTCGGTGGCGGACTCACCTTGGGTGGGTGGCTGCTGGCGGGCGCGGGCTTCGCCACCGCGATGCTGTTCGCCATCACCGTCGTCGTGATCACCTGCCCCGACGCGCTGGGCTTGGCGACCCCGACAGCGATCATGGTCGGCACCGGCCTCGGCGCCAAGCGTGGTGTGCTGTTCAAGAACGCGATGGCCCTGGAATCCGCGGCCCGGGTCCAGGTGGTGGTGATGGACAAGACCGGCACCCTCACCAAAGGCGAGCCGGAGGTCACCGACATCGTCACCGACGGAAACGCCGACGAGGACGCCGAACTGCTGGCCTTGCTCGCGGCGGTCGAACGGGAATCCGAACACCCGCTGGCCCGAGCCGTGGTCCGCCACGTCGAAGCACACGGCGTCGATGCCGCGGTCGCGGAGCGGTTCGAGAACGTGCCCGGCCACGGCGCCATCGCCGTGGTGGGAGGCCGTCGCGTCGTGGTCGGCAACCGGCGATTGTTCGAGCGGGAAGGAATCGAACTGGGCGAACTGGCCGCAGCCCGGGACCGGCTGGCCGGCACCGGGCACACCGCTGTGCTGGTCGCTGTCGACGACAAGGCTGCCGCGGTGATCGCCATCGCCGACGCACCGCGGGAAACCTCAGCTGCCGCCGTGCGGGAACTGCACGACCTCGGCATCGAGGTGGTCATGCTGACCGGCGATAACCAGGCCACCGCCGACCGCATCGCCGCCGACCTCGGCATCGACGTCGTTATCGCCGAGGTGCTACCCGGCGACAAAGCCACCAGGATCGCCGACCTGCAAGCCGACGGCCGCACAGTCGCCATGGTCGGCGACGGCGTCAACGACGCCCCCGCCCTGGCGCAGGCGGACCTGGGCATCGCCATCGGCGCCGGAACCGACGTCGCCATCGACACCGCCGACCTGGTACTGATGCGATCCGACCCACTCGACGTGCCCACCGCGATACGCATCGGCCGCGGCACCTTGCGCAAGATGCACCAGAACCTGGCCTGGGCCGTCGGCTACAACACCATCGCCCTGCCCATCGCCGCCGGTGTCTTCGAGCCACTCATCGGGCTCACCCTGCGCCCGGAAATAGCGGCCATGTCCATGTCCGGCTCCAGCATCATCGTGGCCGTCAACGCCCTGGCACTCAAACGACTCCGGCTACCCGACCACACGTGAAGGACACCGAACCCAGCGTCCGAGACTCCGGTACGACGACCTCCCGGACAGATCGCGCTGGAGGGGTGAGTGTTTCCGACCCCTAGGACGATGATCTTCCGCGCTTCCTGAGAGAAGAGTAAGAGGGGTCAATGCGGGACGTCTTCAATGGGCGAAGGCATCCCAACAGCCCAGTTGAAGGAAGCACCATGACCAAAAACAAGATTATCGCCACCGCAGCCGCGGCAGCCTGCGTGCCATTGATCGCTTTCGGTTCCGGCGTAGCTGTCGCTTCCCCGGATCAGGCACCTGCGCCCGCCCCGCCGGCGGCCGTCGACATCTCTCAGCATGGGCAGTTGCAGACCAATGACGCCGTTTTGTTCTGGGCTCCGTTCCTCTGGCCGGTCTGCTTCTTCCCGCCGTTGATCTTCGTCTTCCCGATCTGCATCGCATGATCTGCTGGACAGCATCGCTGACGAAAGGACGAACGCCGCGCGTCACGCGCACTCACCAGATCGTGGCGTGACCGTCGGCGTTTCGTCATCAATGACCGACACCCGACCAGGCTCGATCCCGCACTATTGGTGATGACGCCTGGCCGGCTGGTCGACCTGCGAAGTAAACAGCAGTACTGTTCGCGCGGCATCGGGGGGGACGATCTTCCCCTTCGACCGATTGGATGCGGCATGTTCGAGAAACTTGCGGGAACAGCTGCTGCGCTCGCGGCATGCGCAACGCTGATCGGGGCGCATGCGGGTATGGTGCACGCCGCCGCTCCCGTCGTGCTGGGTGGCGGCTCCGGCATCGTCGTCAACGGCGAGGGCATCTGTACGCTCACCACGATCGGGCACGATGCCGCAGGCCGGCTGGTCGGGTTCACCGCGGCTCATTGCGGTGGTCCGGGTACCAGCGTCGCGGCGGCGGCCGATCGCGACGCCGGCGTCGTCGGCACCATCGCCCAGGCCGACAACGACATGGATTACGCCGTCATCGTGTTCGAACCGGACAAAGTCGTGCCGGTCAGCCGCGTCGGCAACACGACGATCACCCAGGTGGGCGGTCCGGCGAAATTCCCGGACATCGCGTGTAAGGAAGGCTATAGCACCGGCCAGACCTGCGGACTGACCTACGGGAACGTGCTGGCGTCCGGGACGTGGACGTGGACACAGATATGCGTCGTTCCCGGTGACTCCGGCGGACCGGTCGTGGTCGGAACAACACTCGTCAGCATGGTGAACGCATACGTGACCGTGCCGTGCCTCGGACCGCAGCTCGGGACCGAGATGACCGCCGTCATCGATGACGTCGACGCCCGCGGCGGTCCCGGAGCGGGCTTCCACCCGATCTAGTCGGATGGCGCACCGACCGCTGAGCGTCAGCGAGTACGGCCGCGGTAGTCGACGCAGGCGCGGCCGTCGCCGGGAGGGTTCGCCGGGGCGGTCACTGCTGTGATGGCCTCGGTGTTTCGACACCGGTGGGCTTCAGCGCGTCTGACCTTCCGCCGCTCAGGTGCCAGCGGCTGCGGGTGCCGACGACAGCCGAGGCCTGCGGCGTTGAGAGCGAAGCCCGCCCCGCCCGCTCAACCGCCGCCCGAGGAGCTGTTGTCCGCCGGCGACGTTCGATTGTCACCGGTGTTCGGCCAGAGCTGTTGCCGTCGCGGTCACGAGGTCGATCACTCGAGTCCGGTCGATGCCGGGAAGTCTGCGGGCCAGCTCTCGTTCCAGATCCGCGCGGAACTCATGCCGCACCGCCGAGCCCTGCTCGGTGGGGACGGCGCGAGTCACGCGGCGCTACGGTGCCAGCAAGGCCGCCGTCGAGCAGCTCGTTCGGGTGCTGGCCAGGGAACTCGGCCCGCGCGGCATCACGGTCAACAGCGTGCTGCCCGGTGCCGTGCGCACCGACGCGCTCACCGCGTCCGGGATGGCCGCGGCGAATCAGCAGATCGCCCAGTCGATTCCGCTCGGCCGGATGGGCGAACCCGGCGACATCGCCGATGTCGTCGGCTTCCTGGTATCGGAGCAGGCCCGCTGGATCACCGGGGCGAGCGTGCCCGCCGGCGGGGGAGCGTTCTGAACCCCGCACGTGCGGGACGGGAGCGCGGCCGGGGCGGCGAGTGTCTAGATCTCGATGTGGGCGCCCATGATGACCGTACGGTCGCGGGGCAGGCCGAACTGCTCGGCGGCGTCGGCGGTGATGTAGGAGGTGGCGATGAACAGCCGTTTGCGCCACCGGGCCATCGTCGGCTCGGTTCCGGCGCGCAGCTCGATCTTCGACAGGAAGTAGGACGCTCGGTCCAGCTGCAACGGCCCCTCGGTGACGGCGGGGTCGAGCAGCGCCAGCGCTCCGGGTACGTCCTGCGCCTCCAAGTAGCCGAATCGGGCGCAAACATGAATGATTCCGTCTTCGGTGTAGCCGAGGGAGTCGACGCTGATCCGCCTGTCCGCCGCGACGCGCGGCACGGGTTCGGTCTCGATCGACATGATCACGACGTGAGCGTGGCGCACGTGGTTGTGTTCGGCATTGGCCCGCAAGGCGAGTGGCGCGGTTCGTTTGCCTCGGTTGAGGAAGACGGCCGTGCCGGGGACCTCGAGTATCGACGGGTCGCCCGCCTGCAAGTGGTCGACGAATTCGCCCAGCGACCCCTCTCGCCGTTCGCGTTCGGCGGTGACGATCTCGCGTCCACGTTGCCAGGTGGTCATGATGGTGAACGCGGTGAGACCGATCAGCAGCGGCAGCCACGCGCCGTGCACGAGCTTGGTCAGGTTGGCCGCGACGAACAGCAGGTCCACCGACAGCAGGGCGACGGCGCCCACGCTGAGCAGCCACAGCGGGATGCGCCAGCGGTCGCGGGCGACGTAGAAGAACAGCAGCGTGGTGATGGTGATCGTGGCCGTCACCGCCATGCCGAACGCGTAGGCCAGCGCCGCCGAACTGCGGAAGGCGAACACCAGGGTAAGCACCGAGACCATCAGCAGCCAGTTGATCCACGGGACGTAGATCTGGCCGACCGTGGCCTCCGAAGTGTGCGCGATGCGCAGCCGGGGCAGGTAGCCGAGCCGGGCGGCCTGGGACGCCACCGAATACGCGCCGGTGATCACCGCCTGCGACGCGATCACCGTCGCCGCGGTGGCCAGCAGCACCAGCGGCAGGCGGCCCCAGGCCGGCATGAGCAGGAAGAATGGGCTGTTGACGTGGCCGGGATCGGCGAGGATCAGCGCGCCTTGGCCGAAATAGCTGAGGATGCACGCGGGAAACACGAGCACCAGCCAGGCGCGGGTGATCGATCGGCGGCCGAAGTGACCCATGTCGGCATATAGCGCCTCGGCTCCGGTCACCGCGAGCACCACCGCCGCCAAGGCGAAGAACGCGGTGCCGAAATGGCCGAACAGGAAGCCCAGCGCGTAGGTCGGCGACAGTGCCCGCAGGATCTGCGGATGATCGGCGATGCCCGCCACCCCGCACGCGCCGATGGTGACGAACCAGATGATCATCACCGGCCCGAACACCCGGCCCACCGCCGCGGTGCCCCGCCGCTGCACCAGGAACAGCGTCACGATGATCACCGCGGTGATCGGCACGACGAACTCCCGCAGTGACGGCTCGACGACTTCGATGCCCTCGACCGCGGACAGCACGGAGATCGCCGGAGTGATCATGCTGTCGCCGAAGAACAGCGAAGCGCCGAAAATGCCCAGCGCCGCCAGCGCGGCGGCTTGCCGTCGGCCGCGATGGCCGCCCCACCGTCGCAGCAGCGTGATCAGCGCCATGATGCCGCCCTCACCGTCGTTGTCGGCGCGCAGGGCAAGCAGGATGTAGGTGACGGTGACGATGATGGTGACCGACCAGAACACCAGTGAGACCACGCCGTACACGTTGTCCGTGCTGATCGGCACCGGATGCGGATCGCCCGGGTTGAACACCGTCTGGATGGTGTAGATCGGGCTGGTGCCGATGTCGCCGAACACCACGCCCAGCGCGCCGACCACCACGCCCAGCCGCACGGTGTCGTGCGCGCTGGTCGCGGCGGGCGCGGGAGTTCGCCCCTCGTCGGATGTGGTCGTGTGCTGCTGATCGGTCACCCGGTCCTCCTCGAGCCGCGTTGGGCCGCCCGTGCGGACGATACCGTTCGCGGAGCGCGGCCGTCCGCGGCGGCCGGCGCACGGCATCCGGCGTCGTGCCGCGGTCGGCTCAGTACGACACGCGCGTCATGCGGATTTCGGATATCGACATGCCCCGGCGTCGGCGGAACAATCCGCGCAGCGTTCCGGCGTTGAGATAGCCCACCTTGGCGGCCACCGCGTCCACCGTGAGCGATGTGGTGCGCAGCAGTTGCACGGCCCGTTCCAGGCGGATGTCGTGCACGAATTCGGTAGGGGACATGCCCAATTCGGCGTTGGTGGCTCGCTGCAGGCTGCGTTCGGTGACACCGATGGCGCGTGCGGCCTGGGATATCCGGAAGTTCTCGCCGAGGTGTGTGCGGACCCAGCGTTCGAAGGCGGCGGTGACGGAATCGCCGCGGGCGATGACCTCGGGAACGATGAACTCGCGTTGCGGTCGTCCGGCGCCCACGGCCAGGTAACGCATGACGCGTTCGGCCAGCGCCGGGCTCTTGCCCGCGATCAGCGACAGCGCGAGGTCCATGTGCGACAGTGCGGCGCCCGCGGTGGTGACGCGTTGTCCGCGGCACAGCGTGCGGCCCTCGTCGAGTTCCACGCGCGGATAACGGCGCCGGAAGCTGGGGCCGAGCCACCAGCTCGTGGTCGCGGGCGAACCGTCCAGCACGCCCGCCTCGGCCAGGAAGAACGTTCCGGTGCAGGCGCCGGCGAGGTGAGCGCCCCGATCGCGGGCCGCGGCCAGCCGATCGAGCACGGGGCGGCTGGTGGGTGCGGATACGAGGTCGATCAGCGCCGCGGCCTCGAGGACGTTCACGGCTGGCACGATCATCAGGTCGAATCCGCCGCCGAGTTCGTCGAGCGGGATCGTCGGCACGGTGTTGCCGTTGCCCGACCGCACCGTGGCGCCGAAGGAGGCGCTGCGCACCCGCCACGGCGTCGGCGGGTCGGGCAGCTCGGTGCGTACGGCGTTGGCGGTGTTGAAGGTTTCCAACAGGGCGGCGTATCCGAAATCGGCTACGCCGTCGACCACGAAGACGACGACGTCCATGTCGGAAACGGTACCGAAGATGTCGTTTACGACTCTCGGTTCCGCCGGGATTCTGTCCTACCGTAATCGCGAGACGGCTCGTCCGCCGGAGTGCCGGGGAATAGATCGAGCCCGCCTACCTCGTTCGGGA
This sequence comes from Nocardia aegles, assembly GCF_052545135.1. NCBI lineage: Bacteria > Bacillati > Actinomycetota > Actinomycetes > Mycobacteriales > Nocardiaceae > Nocardia > Nocardia aegles. Next base: position 459,243 of record NZ_JBQWRI010000004.1, on the reverse strand, counting down.
GCGTAACCATGATCGAAACGACCGGAACGCACCACATCCGGTTGACCGTGACCGATATCGCCCGGTCGCGTGCCTTCTACCGAGACGTGCTCGGTTTCCCCATCGCCGCCGAATCGCCGGGCAGCCCCGACGATCCGGCGGTGCGCGTCGATCCGATGCGGCTGTTCGGCGGCGTGGTGTTCCAGGCCAACGGGATGCTGCTCGGCCTGCGCCCGGTCGCCGATCCGGCGGACCGATTCGATTCCGAGCGTGTGGGTTTGGACCATCTCAGCTTCACCGTCCCGGCGCGCGACGATCTCGTGGCCGCGGCCGCTCGCCTGGCGGAGGCGGGCATCGAACACGGGGAGATCACCGAAATGGCCGATTTCGGCATCGCGATCCTGTCGTTCTCCGATCCCGACGGCATCCATCTCGAACTCACTGCGCCCCTGTGATTTTTCGTCCACCAACAACGGGCATGCCGGATCCGGAATGAACGCTGTCCTGATGAGGGCTTGGCCGACCGACCGTGCGAGCGGTGGGGTCGTGCCGGGGAGGTACGCCATGCCGGTCCAGCGTGCGCGACCGCGGAAGCGGTCCGAAGGCTCGGCGTTGCCGAGTCCGAGTGCTCTGCTGTGCGCGCTGGGCGGCCAGCACGCGCAGGGCCCGGTGAGCCGGTGGGCGCGCGAGCTGACCGAACTGCACCGGCAGTGCCGGGAGGACGCGCGCGAGTCGGTCGAGTCGCGGCGGCGTTGCGCCGAGTTGGTCGACCGAATCGACACCTGGGCGGCGCTGCACCTGCCGTGCGCCGACCCCGGGGTGCGGGTGCACGAGACGAGCCTGGGCGAAATGATCCATCGGATGGCCGCCGTCGCGGAAGAGGCGTTCCATCTGCTGATGCACGACGATCCAGGTGGTGAGCGCATGCACGCGGCATGGACCCGGCTGGCCGAATTGGAGATCGCCTACGCCGATCTGGTGTGTGCGATCGGGGACGGCCGTCGCCGCCTTCCGACCGCACCGACCGGAGTTCCGGCGGCACGGGAGGCTCAGTGATCTCCCCGGGTTCGATCGAGGAACGCCGGACGAACGCGCTGCTCATCGTCGTCGGGAGCGGTTGCCGGGAGCACGCGCGTGCGCGTCGCCGCCCCTGGCGAACTGCCGCTTCGGACCGAAGACGCGCGCCGTGCGGTGGCCGATCGAACCGGGTGGGCCAGAGGGCGTAGGCTTGGCGCTCCGAACGGACGGCGCGACTTCTGGGAGCGGTGCATGAGCAAGGGTGAGGGGACTCCTCCCGCTACGACGCGGACCGGCACGATCAGCGTGCGGGTGCCCGCGGTGTCCGAACAGCTGGCGATGCTGCGTGCGTTGGCCGAGACGGTCACGCTCATGGCCGATTTCGGCATCGATGAGGTGACCGACATCCGGCTGGCTCTGGACGAGGTGGCCAGCGCGCTGGTGCTGGACGCGGTGGACGGGGCGGAGCTGGAGTGTGCGTTCGGCTTCGAGGACGACGCGGTGGACGTGCGCGTCTCCACCGTCACGGTGTCGGACACCAGCCCGGACGAGTCCGGCTTCGGCTGGCACATCGTGGCGACGTTGACGGATTCGGTCTCGGCGACCCGAGGCGCACACGACTCCGCGGCGGGCGGCTACCCGACTGTCGTCGACTTCCGTTGGGTGCGCGGCGGCTCGAATAATGAGTAGCGAGTCGAAACAGGCTGCTGCCAAGCGGAAGTCGCGGGGAGACACCTACGACAATATCGAGCCGCTCTTCGCCGAACTGGCCGCGCTGGCCCCGGATGATCCGCGCCGGGAAGCCGTACGCACCGAGCTGATCCAGCGCTGCCTGCCGCTTGCCGAACACATCGCCCGCAAGTTCAGTGGCCGCGGCGAGAGTTTCGAGGACCTGTTGCAGATCGCGCGGGTGGGCATGCTCGCCGCCGTCGACCGCTTCGATCCGGGGCACGGCGCGACCTTCCTGTCGTTCGCGGTGCCGACGATCATGGGCGAAGTGCGCAGGCATTTCCGCGACTACGCCTGGTCGGTGCGAGTGCCGCGTCGGCTCAAGGAGATCCAGTCCACCATCGGTCCGACGGTGGAGATCCTGTCCCAGCGTTTGGGCCGGATGCCGCGGGCGCGGGAGATCGCCCAGGAATTGGGTGCGGACCTGAACGAGGTGACCCAGGCGCTGATCGCGCGCAACGCCTACCAGACCTCGTCGATCGACGCCGCCTCGGACACCGACGACACGGAGTCCGGCGGTCCCTCGCTGCTGGACTCGCTCGGCGCCGAGGACCCGGATTTCAGCACCGTGGAGAACTACCTGGCGGTGCAGCCGCTGCTGGCGGCGTTGCCGGAACGCGAGAAGCAGGTGCTGGTGATGCGCTTCTTCGACTCGATGTCCCAGGAGCAGATCGCCCAGCGGATCGGCTGCTCGCAGATGCAGGTCTCGCGGATCCTGTCGAAGACCTTGAAATCGCTGCGCGAGCAGGCACTGCGGGACTGACGCGAGGCCGGGCGGAGGCCTTCACCCGCCGATCGATTCGGCGTAATGCTCGCGCGGGGCGTGGACGACCGCGATCAGCACGCGGTGCGCGGCGCGCAGATCCGCGTCGGGCAGTTTCGGCCAGCGCGGCGCGGGTCTGCCGCCCGAGCGGTGTGAAGCAGCCACGTCCAGGCCGTGCTCGTCGTAGCGCGGGACGACCCGCCTGTGGTCGGCCGGATCGGTGGCGTAGGTGGCTGCTGAATATCTGAATTTCTGAGAGAGTTGCCAGGTGAGCGCTTGGGATCGCTATGCCTCGATGGTGACCGCCCGGACCTCGTGGGTGCTGCTCGTGGCGCTCATCGCCGCGTCGATCGGCCTGATCGCCGCGGTGGGCGAGAACGAGTCCGCCGGGCAGGCCCCCACCGCGCTGCCGTCCTCCGCGGAATCGGCTCGGGTCGAACAGGCGCTCGGGGAGTTCCCGGACGCGGGGTCGGCCGCAGCGATCATCGTGGTCACGCGCGCCGATGGCGGTGAGCTGACCGGTGACGACCGCAATGCCACCGCGGCGGCGGTGGCCCGCGCCACGGGACGAGCGCCCGGCCCGGCCGACCTGCTCACCGCACCGGACCGGAAAGCGGCGATCGGGCAGGTGCCCGTGGATGCCGGCCTGAGTGGATTCGCGCTGACCGACCGCATCGAGGACATCCGTACCGTCGCGCGCGACGGCTTGCCCGACCGTCTCGCTGTGCAGGTCACCGGCGGTCCCGCCTTCGGCGCCGACATCGCCGATGCGTTCTCCGGCGCCAATGTCACTCTGCTGACGGTGACCGCGGTGGTCGTCGCCGTGCTGCTGATCGCCACGTACCGCTCCCCGGTGCTGTGGCTGGTGCCGCTCGCGGTGGTCGGCGCGGCCGATCGGGTGGCCACCGGCGCCGCAACCGCGCTCGCGCGCGTGACCGCTCTCACCTTCGACGGCTCGACCTCCGGTGTCACCAGCGTGCTGGTATTCGGTGCGGGTACCAACTACGCGCTGTTGCTGGTGTCGCGCTATCGCGACGAACTGCACCGGGAAGCCGACCATCGCACGGCCTTGCGCCAGGCGGTGCGGCGCGCCGGTCCCGCGATCCTGGCCAGCAACGTGACGGTGGTCGTCGCGCTGCTCGTGCTGCTGTTCGCCTCGGTGCCCAGCACCCGCAGCCTCGGCGTGATGGCCGCGCTCGGATTGCTGGTGGCGGTGGTGTTCGTCCTGCTCGCGCTGCCCGCCGCGCTCGCGCTGTGCGGGCGTAACGTGTTCTGGCCGTTCGTGCCGGAGGTCGACGACCGCGATACGGCGGACGAGGGCATCTGGCATGCGATCGCCGCGCGCGTGGTGCGTAGGCCCGCGGTGGTCGCCGCGAGCGCCCTCGTGGCGCTGGCCATCTGTGCCACCGGGTTGCTGTCGACGCGGGTGGGTCTCTCGCAGACCGAGCAGTTCCGGGTCCGCGCGGAGTCGGTCGCCGGATTCGACACTCTGGCCAGGCATTTCCCCTCCGGCGCAGCCGATCCCGCGATTGTCCTCGCGCGGGGCGATGCGGTGGTGGCGATCGACGCGGCGTTCCACCGCACGGACGGCGTGGTGATGACCTGGCAGACCGGCACCTCGCCGACCGGGCTGACCCGCTGGGCCGTGGTGATCGACGCGCCGCCGTCCTCCGCACGTGCCTTCGACACGATCGAGGCGCTGCGCGCGTCGGTGGCTCAGGTGCCGGGAGCCGACGCGATGGTAGGCGGCGCCGACGCACAGGCGCTGGACGTTCAGACCGCCGCGAGCCGAGACCGCAGGCTGATCATCCCGCTCATCCTCGTCGTGGTGCTCATGGTGTTGCTGGCGCTGCTGCGCGCGGTGCCCGCCGCGGTGTTGCTGGTGGCGGTGACGGTGTTGAGCGCGCTGGCCGCGCTCGGGCTGGGCAGCTGGATGAGCGAGCACGTATTGGGTTTCCCGGCATTGGACATCAGCGTGCCGCTGTTCGCGTTCCTCTTCCTGGTCGCATTAGGCGTCGACTACACGATCTTCCTGGTGACCCGGGCGCGGGAGGAGACCCCTGGGCACGGCACCACGCACGGCATGGTGCGGGCGGTGTCGGTGACCGGCGCGGTGATCACCAGTGCGGGCATCGTGCTGGCGGCGGTGTTCTGTGTGCTCGGCGTGCTCCCGCTGATCACCCTGACCCAGGTCGGCATCGTGGTCGGCCTCGGCATCCTGCTCGACACGTTCGTCGTGCGCACAGTGGTGATTCCCGCGCTGTTCAGCCTGATCGGGCGCAGGATCTGGTGGCCGAGCGAGCTGCGGCTCGTCGAGGAGGAGGGCGCCGGGCGCGGCGCCGCCGACTAGCGGTCGCCGGAGCTGTGGTGCGCTCGACTGGTTGAGCCGGTTTCTCCGAAAGAAAGCGGACGACCGCTCGATGCGGCCATCCGCCTGATATATCTACCTGCGCTTTCGCTCCGGCCGGGCGCGCTGGTTCGGCCGCGTTTCCGCCGGCCGTGCGGCCCGCCCGGGCTATGTCCGACAGCGCACTACAACAAGCGGCGGTCAGTGCCGGAAGGCGTCCTTGACCTTCTCGCCCGCGTCTTTCAGGTCGGACTTGATCTGGTCGGTGCGCCCTTCGTCGCGCTTGCCGCGATCGCCTGCGGCCTTGCCGAGCTTTTCCTTGGCCTGACCAGCGACTTTGTCGGTCTTGTTCTTCGCTTTGTCGACTGTGCTCATGTCACAACCTCCTTCTGAAGCGACCGGCCGGCCATCTTCAGCCGATCCTTTTCGCAGTAGCCCGTTACCGCTCGGCTAAACATCGGCTATTTCGCGTAAAAAGCAGAAGACCCGGCGGAAAACCGGGTCTTCGCGGATATCGCGCATAATCGAAAATGGACGCCGGATACCGCGTGCTGCCAGCGGTTCGCGGCGCCCGGAATCACGCGGCCGGAATCGTGGGCGGCGTCAAAAGGCCTTGCAGCACACCGACACCCGCGCCGACGGCCGCGCCGACGGCGATGGCCGGGGAGGCGACGAATCCGTAACCGATGGCGGCGCCGAGGGCCATGACGGCTACTGTCCCGGTCGGAAACATCGGCAAGCCCGCGATGGCGCCGCAGATGGCGCCGATGACCGCCCCGATCGAGGCGACCGGCGCGGCCACCATGCTGCCAGCCGAGGCGCCGATGGCGGTGGAGCCGATCAGGTCGGCGGCGATGCGGTCGGAACGCGACGGCTCGAAGCCGGCCGAATCCAAGGTCTGCGCGATGCCCGCTTCCGGGCCCGCGATCGCGTCGTTGAACATCTTGCCCTGCTCGGGGGTCATGAAGTCCGGTCGGCCGATCACCACCGAACCCACCCGCAGCGTGCCGGGCGGCGCCTCGATCGGCGCGACCGCGGGCGCCGGAGCGGCCGGGTTGGGCAGGTGCAGCCGCTGCGGGTCGATCGGCGCGAGCAGATTCGGATCCGGCATCGGCCGGTTGACGCTCAGGTCGTTGCGGCCCGCGGACACCGGGGGCGCGGGCGGAATGGCCGCGGGATCCGCGGGATCGGCCACCGGGATCACGCCCAGGCCGGGCCCCGGGGCGAACGGGACCTGGACGGAGATCTCCGGCAGCAGCGGGTCGGCGGTGGCGGTCGCGGCGGCGCCGACCAAGGACAACGGGATGGCGCCCGCGACGACCAGAGTGGCGGCGCGGCGAAAAAAGGGATGTGCCGGAGTGTCGATTTCGGGTACTGCTGTGCCCATGGACTTACCCACCTCATTCTGACGAGGACATGTACCTACCCTTCTAGTTCGATTCAGAAAGCCTTATGGATGCGCGGAAGTCCGATTTTGTTTTCGATTGCGGCGAACCACGCTTCCGCCAATCGAATCCACGTGCCGTAACCGAATGGCTTTGCCCCCGTGGTCAACCGATAGCAACCGCGCCGTGGTGGCATTTTCCAACGGAAATCAGGGAAATCGCCCTCGAAACGGGGCGCTACCCCGCCGGGCGGGTTCGGATCCATATCGCGGCCCGACCGGGCGCCCACCGGGGCCCCGGCGGTACGCCGTCGCGAACGAGCCGCTGCCGCGGGTGTTCTACGAGGGGCACACCGCGACCGCGACGCGTTCGACGCCGTGCCCACCCGCGACGGGCGGGTGGGCACAGCCGGGCCGCACGCGGCCCGCGACCAGGAGCCACCCGATCCCGCCGGGGCGCAACGCGTCAGGACGCCGCGTCGAATCCGGTACGCAGATCGGCGATGATGTCGTCGATTCCCTCGATGCCGACCGCGAGCCGGACCAAGCCGGGCGTGACGCCCGCGGCCAGCTGCTCTTCCGGTGTGAGCTGCGAGTGCGTGGTGGAGGCGGGGTGGATCACCAGCGAGCGCACGTCACCGATGTTGGCGACGTGACTGTGCAGGCGCAGCGCCTCGACGAACCGCTTGCCCGCGTCCACTCCGCCGGCCAGCTCGAAGCCGATCACCGCGCCGGCGCCCTTCGGCGCGAGCGCTCGGCCCCGCTCGTACCACGGCGACGACGGCAGGCCCGCGTAGGAGACCGAGGTGACTTCCGAACGGGTGGTGAGGAATTCGGCCACGGCCTGCGCGTTCCGCACGTGCCGCTCCACCCGCAGGCTCAGCGTCTCCAGGCCCTGGCTGATCAGGAACGCGTTGAACGGCGATACCGCGGAGCCGAGGTCGCGCAGCAGTTGCACGCGCGCCTTGAGCGCATAGGCGGGCGCACCCAGTTCGGCGTACACGACACCGTGGTAACTCGGGTCGGGTTCGGTGAAGCCGGGGAATCGGCCGCCGGTCCAGTCGAACGTGCCACCGTCCACGATCACGCCCGCGATGGCCGCGCCGTGTCCGCCGAGGTACTTGGTGGCCGAGTGCACGACGATGTCGGCGCCGTGGGCCAGCGGCTGGATCAGGTAGGGCGTGGCGACGGTGTTGTCCACGATCAGCGGCACACCGTTGTCGTGCGCGATGCCCGCGATCCCCGGGATGTCGAGGATGTGGTTCTGCGGGTTGGAGATCGTTTCGCCGTACAGCGCCTTGGTGTTCGGGCGAATGGCGGCTTTCCACTGCTCGAGGTCGTCGGGGTCCTCGACGAAGGAGACCTCGATGCCGAGCTTGGGCAGCGAGTAGTGGAAGAGGTTGTAGGTGCCGCCGTAGAGGCGCGGGCTGGAGACGATGTGGTCGCCGGCTCCGGCGATGTTGAGGATCGCGAAGGTCTCCGCAGCCTGCCCGGAGGCCAGCAGCAGGGCGGCCACGCCGCCTTCCAGGGCGGCGATGCGCTGCTCCACCGCGTCCTGGGTCGGGTTCATGATCCTGGTGTAGATGTTGCCGGGCTCGGCCAGACCGAACAGCGCCGCCGCGTGCGCGGTGTCGCGGAAGGTGTAGGAGGTGGTCTGGTAGATCGGCAGGGCGCGGGCGTTGGTCGTGCCGTCCGGAATCTGTCCGACGTGGATCTGCTTCGTCTCGAAGCTCCAGTTCTGGGACAGGTCTGGTTCGGTCATCGGGAAGGTCCTCCTTCTGGTGAGTGATCGATCTGGTTGGGACGGCGGCTAATCGGCGATCAGCGTGGTGCCGACCGGGGTACGCCCGTTCGCCGGGGCGTCGGCGATGTCGTTGAGCGGGGTGCCCACATCAGTTGTCATGCCCACTGACGCTAGGAACCGCGGGGGGTAACGGCGATGGTTACGTTCGGGCTGAGCGCAACGATGGTGCGTGGCCGTGCCGGTGCCGCGTCAGTCCGCGGGCTCGCTCTCCGGTTGCGGGGGCGGCGCGGTGGCCGCGTCGATCTGCTCGCCGACATAACGCAGGACGACCGCGACCATCGCGACAACGGGCACGGCCAGGAACGCGCCGACGATCCCGTACAGCGAGCCGCCCGCGGTGACCGCCAGCAGCACGATGACCGCGTGCAGGCGCATGCTGCGGCTCTGCAACACCGGTTGCAGCACGTTGCCCTCCAACTGCTGCACGGCGACCACGATGCCGAGCACGATCAACGCGGTGACGAAGCCGTTGCCCACCAGCGCGACCAGCACCGCGAGGGCGCCGGCGACGAACGCGCCGACCATGGGGACGAATCCGCCCAGGAAGGTGATCACCGCGAGAACCAGCGCCAGCGGCACCCCGAGGATGACCAGACCGGCGCCGATGAGCACCGCGTCGACCAGGCTGACCAGCGCCTGGGTCCGGATGAACCCGCCGAGCACGACCCAGATCCGGCTGAGCACCTCCTCCAGGTGCCTGCCGCCGCGGCTGCCGGAGACGCTGTGCAGCCAGGGCAGGAAACGCGGCCCGTCCTTGACGAAGAAGAAGCTCAGCACAAGCACCAGGAACAGGGTGATCAGCGCCGACGTCGCGGTGGTCACGCCGCTGAACACGCCGGTCGCGATCTGCGCTGAACTCGACTGCAAGCGCGACACGATCGCGTCGACCGCCGAATTCAACTGCTCTTCGCGAACTCGCAACGGCGGCCCCTGCAACCAGTCGCGCACCTGGTTGACGCCCGCGCTCGCTTTGTCGGCCAGTTCCGGGACCTGGTCCACCACCGAGGGCACGATCAGCGCGATGACCCCGGCCAGCACAGCGAGGAAACCGAGCACCGCGATCGAGGCCGCCGCGGCAGGCGGCAAGCCGCGGGCGGTGAGCCAGCGTACCGGCGGCCACAGCACGGTGGCGATCACGATCGCCAGCGCCACCGGCAGGATCACCACCCACAGCCGGGCGACCAGGTAGCCGAGCACCCACGCGCCCGCCGCGATCGCGACGACGCACAGCGCCCACTTGGCCAGCCACAGCAGGCCCACACCGATGACATCACCGCGATCACGGGGTGTGGGTTCGTCCGATGTGTCGCTTTCGCTGCGTTCGCTCACCGGCCCAGTCTGGCACGACGGCACGCGAGTGAGCAGGGCTCGAGATCACCCGACCCGGTTGATTCCGGTCCGCTGACGCCATCGTCCGAGTCGACGACGCGCAGCTCTACGCCCGGTTACTCGGGGAGTTCCCGGACCGGCCGCGCGCTGTACGAGTCGCTGGCATCCTGCACTGACCTCTGGCGATAGCGAGAAGCTATAGCGGTTTACGATTCGGCTGCCTGGCGGGTCAGCCGATGACGGCGTTCATGATGGTGCCCGCGCTGGTGGCGACCACCCCGCCGATCATGGCTCCGGCCACCATCTTCGGGGACTCGAGCCCGCCGCCGGTCCACTTCTCCCAGGCGAAGCGGCCACCGGCGTAGATGATGCCGCAGATGCCCGACAGGAGCACGAACCACGTCAGGTAGCGGACCAGTTGGAGGAACTTGTCGGAGATCGGCGGTGCTTCTGGAGTGGGGTTGCCGATCTGCGCCAGGGTGTCGTAAGCGGCGGCCAGGATCATCGTCGTTCGCTCATTCTGGATTCGGGACAGGGGCAAGTGATTCGCTGAGAAGATCGTATCCGTTCGCTCGCCGCGATGCAGTCAGGTCCGTGCAGCGCAGGGAAGTTCGTGTTTCCCGCGCCCTCGACCGGGTAGCCGGACCCCGGAAACGTGCTGCCGGTCTCGCCGCTGGATGCGGAGGTTCCGCGCCGTGCGCACACCACGGTGGTGTCTGTGCCCGTATCCTGGTGTGCGGCCGAATTCATCGGTGGTCGAACGACTTTCGCATAGTGGCTGGTCGGCGGCAGGGTTGTATTCGAGCGTAGAGGGAGCAAACGGTGAGCATCATTCTGGCGTCGGTCGGCGATTCGTTCACGACGTTGGCGCAGATCGGCAACCCGACCCCGGAGGCGCCGCCCTTGGCGGACAAGCTCTTACAGTTCGTCCGGTATCTCACCTGGTTCGCGCTCGCGTCCGGCATCGTCAGCATCATCTACGCGGGCGGCAGATTCGCCTGGGAGAAGTGGAGCGGCGGCGGATTGCAGTCGCCGAAGATGATCGCGGGCGCGATGCTCGGCGGGGTCGTCGCCACCAGCGCGGGCACCATCATGAACGCCGTCCTGTCGTTCTGAGCGCGGGCGGGGCGCGGCGATCGTCCGCAGTCGCGCGGTCGGTCCCCTGTCCCACAGCCGCCCCGGTGAACTGCGATTTCGCTGCGGAGTGCGGTCATACTCCCGGTGCGGATCCCGCGGTGCCGATAGGATCGGGGACGGAGCGGATCATGGCGGAGAGGACCGAGGGCAAGCTCACGGTGTCGCGGCGCACGGTGCTCGGCATGGCGGCGTCGTCGATGGTCGCGCTCGGTTCGGCGGCATGTGGCCTACCCGGGCAGGGTTCCGCACCGGATTCCGTCCCCGGTGACGCCGCCACGATCGCCAAAGACGCCTACGTATTCGGCTACCCGCTGGTGTTGCTGGACGTCACCCGGGTGGCGGCGGAGACGGCCACGCCGATCAATCGTTTCCAGCATGCCGCCGCGTTGCCCACTCCGGCGCAGCGCGATGTGGTCCGGCTCGACCGGGACACGCTGCATTCGACCGCGTGGCTCGATGTGGCGAGCGAGCCCATGGTGCTGAGCGTGCCCGCCATGGACGACGGCCGGATCTGGCTGGCCGAGGTGATGGATGCCTGGTCGAACATCGTGCACAAATCGAGCAGTCGTCGACCTGCGGCGAAGTCGGCCGGGCCGCCGTATACGTATGCGGTGACCGGTCCGGGGTGGTCGGGTGCGCTGCCGGAAGGTCTCACGCCGTTGCCGATGCCGACGCCGACGGTCTGGCTGAACGTCGGGATCCAGGTCTACGGTGAGCGCGATCTCCGGGCGGTGCGCCCCCTGCAAGAGGGATTGCGGCTGCTGCCGCTGAGTGCCTGGGTGGCGGGCACCGAGCCGCCCGCGCCCCCCGGGACCAGGCATTCTAGTGTGCAGGCGCCGCCCGAATGGGTCGCCGGGATGGACCCGCGGATGTTCTTCGACCGGATGTGCGCGCTGCTGTCGACCAACCCGCCCGCGTCCGGGGACGAGCCCGCGATGCGGCGCTTCGAGAAGATCGGGATCCGGCCGGGTGGCGCGGTCGAGGGTCTCTCCGAGACCGAACTCACCGCGGCTGTGAAGACTGCTCAGCAGCAGATCCCGGTGTCTCTCGGCGCGCGGACGGCCAACGAGAACGGTTGGCTCGTCGACCCCGAGGTGGGCCGGTTCGGCACCAACTATCTGCTGCGCGCCGTCATCGCGCGGGTGGCGCTCGGCGCGAGCCTGATGAGCGAGAACTCGTTCTATCCGACGCTGTTCGCGTCGGCGGATGCCGGCGGCGCCGCGGGCCGATTCCGGCTGCACTTCGCGCCGGGCCAGTTGCCGCCCGTCGACGACTTCTGGTCGCTGACCGCCTATGACGCCGACAGCTATCTGGTGCACAATCCGGCGGGGATCTACGCGGTCGGCTATCCGGATCCGGTCACGATCAACCCCGACGGGTCCGCTGACATCGCGTTGCAGTACGTCGATCCGGGGCCGGCCGTGGCGGCCGGGAACTGGCTGCCCATCCCGGAATCGGGACAATTCTCGCTGACTCTGCGCTTGTACGCGCCGAAGGCGGAGGCCCTCCAGGGGCGCTGGCGTCCGCCGCCGCTGGTGCCGGTGCTCTGACCGTTCGCGGCGCGCCCGGCGTTCTTCGCGCCGACGGCGGTCGTCGTGGAGCGGGGTCGCCGCCGCTGATCGCAACGCGCGGGCCCAGGCTAAAAGTAAACGTGTTTTACTAAACGCTGTTCACAAACCCTGGTTCTGTGGTTGCATCACTGTTGACCGCGTTCGCCGGTTCAGCGCCCAGACCGCCGTAGGAGTCAGCCGTGACCACGCCCTCGATCCCGACGGGGTTCGACTTCACCGACCCCGACCTGCTCGCCACCCGCCTGCCCATCGAGGAATTCGCCGAACTGCGCCGCACCGCCCCGGTGTGGTGGTGCGCTCAATCCGATCGGGCCGGCGGTTTCGACGACGGCGGCTACTGGGTCGTCTCCAAGCTCGCGCACATCAAGGAGATCTCCAAGAACCCCGAGGTCTTCTCCTCGCACGAGAACACCGCGATCATCCGGTTCGACGACGAGACCACGCGCGAGCAGATCGACATGCTCGGCGACATGCTGTTGCTCAACCAAGACCCGCCCAAGCACACCAAGACCCGCCGCGTCATCGCCAAGGGCTTCACCCCGCGGGCGGTGGAGAGCCTGCGCGCCGCGCTGACCGAACGCGCCGCACGGATCGTGCACGAGGCCAAGAAGTCCGGCAGCGGCGACTTCGTCGAACAGGTCGCCTGTGAACTGCCGTTGCAGGCCATCGCCGAGCTGATCGGCATCCCGCAGCAGGACCGCAAGAAGATCTTCGACTGGTCCAACCAGATGATCTCCTACGACGACCCAGAGTTCGACGGCGACCACCACGCCGCCACCGCCGAGGTCATGGGTTACGCCTGGAACATGGCCGAGCAGCGGCGCGCCTGCCCGGCCGAGGACATCGTCACCCAGCTGGTGAACGCCGACATCGACGGTGCGCATCTCGCCTCGGACGAGTTCGCGTTCTTCGTCATCCTGCTGTCGGTGGCGGGCAACGAGACCACGCGCAACTCGATCACCCACGGCATGAAGGCGTTCGTGGACCACCCCGAGCAGTGGGAGATCTACCGGCAGCAGCGTCCGCGCACGGCGCCCGACGAGATCGTCCGGTGGGCCACACCGGTCACCGCCTTCCAGCGCACCGCGACCCAGGACACCGTGCTCGGCGGCCAGGAGATCGAGAAGGGCCGGCGGCTCGGATTGTTCTACAGCTCGGCCAATTTCGACGAGGAAGCGTTCGACGATCCGTTCACCTTCGACGTGCTGCGCGATCCGAACCCGCACGTGGGCTTCGGCGGCACCGGCACGCACTACTGCGTGGGCGCGAACCTGGCCCGGTTGCAGATCGATCTGATGTTCAACGCCATCGCCGACACGATGCCCGACCTGCGCCAGGTGGCCGAGCCGGTGCGGTTGCGGTCGGGCTGGCTGAACGGGATCAAACGCTGGGAAGTCGAATACGCTTGAATCGATCGGTGCAACAGTCCAAACCACGGGGCCGCGCGCCGGTGGTGACCGACACCGACATCCGGCGGGTGGCCGGCGCGCTGCTGGTCGAGCGCGGGCCCGATGCTGTCACCCTGCGCGCCATCGCGCGCGAACTCGGTGTCACCGCCCCTGCGCTGTACCGGTACTACGACTCGCTCGAAGACCTGCTGGAGCGGCTGCGGCTGGACTTCTGCGCCGACCTGGCCGAGGAGTTGACCACCGAGATCGCCACGCTGCCCGATGACGGCGCCGTGCAGTTCTTCGCCATCTGCCGTGGCTTCCGGCGCTGGGCGCTGACGCACACCAGGGAGTTCACCCTGGTGTTCGCCTCGCCCGGCGCGGGCCGGGCCCGCGCGCTGCGCCGCTTCGACGAGCCCTTCGGCCGGGTCTTCCTGGCCGCGGCGGGCCGAGTGCTGGCGAACTACGACATCGTCACGCCTTCGACCGACGTCATCCCGCCGCAGTTGCGCGAGGATCTGGTGCATTTCCAGACCGAACTGCTGGCGGCGCTGTCGGAATCGGGCCAGAAGTTCCCCGCCGAGAAACTGGACCTCGGGGTGACGTACTTGATGATCCAGATCTGGGCGCGGCTCTACGGCCACGTCACGCTCGAGGTGTTCGGGAACTACCCGATACCGCTGGACAATCCGGAGATTCTGTTCGACGCGATGCTCGCCGACCTGGGCCGCACCGCGGGCCTGCTCGGCGAGTGAGACGGGCTAGATGCGGGCCCCTTTGGCCCGGTTGCACGCGCGGCACAGGATCTGGAGGTTGGCGGCGCTGGTCGCGCCGCCGCGGCTGAGCGGGATGATGTGGTCGAACTCCAAGTAGTGGCCGTCGCCGCATTCGACGCAGCGACCGCCGTCGCGCAGCCACACCTCCGCCTTCACCTCCTGCGGGATGCTGCGGGTGTCGCGCTGGCCGGGGGTGAGGACCAGACGTTTGGCGACGCGCAACGCTCCTTCCAGCGCGGCCGAGACGTAGTCCGGATCGTCGACGGCGAAGGTCGCGCCGCCGCGCGCGGAAGTGGCCGCCACCACCACCGTCCCCTGTTCCGCGCGCACGGAGACCACGCGTGACCACGGCATCTCGATGCCGGTGTCGGCGCCGACGAAACGCAGCTTCTTGTTGCTGCCGATCAGTCTGCCCTCGGTGAGCTTGGGGCCGCGGGCGAGCTGACGCACATGGGTCGCGGGCAGGTCGAGGTGCACCTTCTCCTCGGAGTCCAAGTGCAGGCCGGGTGTGCGGACGATCGGCAGATCGCCCGTGCGCAGTCGGTAGAGGGTGTTCCCGCGATGCATTCGCCTGCGCAGGTCCTCGATGAGGGGTCCGCCGAGCGCGAGTTCGGTGACCGCGTGCTCGAACAGCTCCAGTTCCGCGTGCCGGACTTCACCGTCGGCGAAGGCGAAGGTGACCAGCCGCTCCACGTAGCTGAGCGCCGCGTCGCGCAAGGCCGCGCGGCCCGCTTCGGCGTCGATGCGCTGGTAGCGCAACGACGCCCACAGCTGCGCCCATTCGGGGCCGCGCGGCCCGTGGCCGGTGAGCACCCGCCACGCCCGAGTGTGCCAGTGGAGGAGGTACTCCTCGATCTCCTGGGCGCATCGCCCGCACGGCGCGAGCCCGCCGAAGAACTTGCGGCGCAGCGGGTTTGCGCAGCGAGCGCAATGGCGGTCGCCGGGCGGCGGTCGTAGCCGCCGGTCCTCGGTCCATGCGGTGCCGTCCCACCAGCGCATGACCTGCGGGTTGTCCGGATCCGGGTGCCAGTCCGCGAGTTCCGGGTGCGGGGGCGGCGCGGCGAGCGGTGCGGTGTCGCGGCTGGGCCGGTGGAGGTCGACCGTGCGGTGGGTATGTGGCTGTCGCAGGGGAGACAGATCCGCGCGGTCGAGCACGTCGGTGCGCAGGGGTTCGCGTTGGACCGGTGCGTTGGCGGCGATGTCCGTTCGCTCGGTTTCGGCCGGGGATTCTCCGTTTCGCGCAGGGTGGCCTGCGGGCAACGATCCGTGAGCGAAGCGCCGGGTCGCGGTCGGGCCTTGCCGTGCGGACCGTTCGGCGGCGGGTTCCGCTCCGGACGGGGAAAGCGGTTCGCGCGCGGACGGATCGGTCGCCGGGCGACGTACCCGGAACGGGTTGGTGGGATGGGTGGTGCGGGCGGGTGCGGAGGGATCGTCGACCTGGACGCCGAACTCGCTGACCAATCCGGCCAGGCCGCTGGACCAGCCTTGGCCGACCGCGCGGAACCGCCAGTGCCCGTCGTGGCGGTAGAACTCGCCGAACATCAGCGCGGACACCGCGTCCGAGCCGTCGATCTCGAACGTCGCGACCGCCCCGTCGACCGAGTGCACGGTGACGGCGAGCCCGTGGATGTCGGCGAACGTGCCCTCCTCCACCGAGCCGGAGACGACGATACGGTCGACGTCGGCTTCGGTGCGCGGCAGCGACACGCTCAGCCGCGCGGTACCCGGCGCGGGCTCTTGGTCGAGCGTGACCGCCTGGGAAACGTGGCGCGGCGCGTTGTAGAACACCAGGTCACGGTCCGAGCGCACCGAGCCGGACGCGTCCAGCAGCACGGCGTGCGCGTCCACCGTGTGCTCCGATCGCCATGAAACAACCACGGCTAGAAGGGATGTCGGTACCGCTGCGTTCGCGCCCTTGCTGAGTTTCATGGTGTTCGAACTATGCCACGACCCTCCGACACGCCGAACGCGCGAGGGCCGGTCCTTCGGCGGGGCGTGCGGCACAGTGTTCCCATGACGAACCCGAGACGCCCGGGTCGTAGACCGCCGACCCCGAAGCTGCCCGGAGGGCGTGTACCCGGCCCCGCCGACGTCGTGGCCGCCGCGCAGGCGGCGGTCGAGGCGGCGCAGACGGCCGCGGGCCAGGCGCTGGAAGCCGCCCAGTTGACCGCGACGTCGGCGTTCGACACGGCGGTGCGGCTGCCACCCGCGTCCGCGCAGTTGGCCGCGCAACTGCCCGGCTTGATCGAGAGTCTGTCGACCGCGATCGAGCGGCTCAACTCCACCATCGATCGGCTCGACCGCACCTTGGCCCTGGCCGATCCGGCCTTCGCCGCCTATGACCGCCTGCTGCCCCGGCTGGAGGCGATGGTCTCGCTCGGTGAGGACGTGCTCGGCCGGTTGGCGAGGCTGCCCGGCATCGCCTTGCTCGGCAAGCTCACCGGCCTGATCGCGCCGGAAGAGCCCGCCGCGGAGCCGCCCCGGCGCAAGTCCGGCAAGCGGCGCAAATAGTCGGTAAACCGGCGCTCAGCGGTGCGCGTGGTCGGCGGCGGCGCGCAGCGTGGCCGCCGCTTTGAGCAGGACCTCGTGGTACTCGTCGGCCGGGTCGGAGTCGAGCACGATGGCCCCGCCCGCCCCGATCCGCCAGCGCCCGCCGTAGCGCACGGCGGTGCGGATCACGATGTTCAGGTCCGCGGTGCCGCCGAGTCCGAGGAAACCGATGGTGCCCGAATAGACGCCGCGCGCCTCGGTTTCCAGCGCATCGATGATCTCCATGGTGCGCAGCTTCGGCGCGCCGGTCATCGAGCCGCCGGGAAAGCAGGCCCGCAGGCACTCGACCACGCCGACCTCCGGTCGCAGCTTGCCACGCACGGTCGACACCAGTTGATGCACGGTCGCGTACTGCTCGGTGGCCATCAGTTTCGGGACGTACACACTGCCGATCTCGCAGACCCGGCCCAGATCGTTGCGCAGCAGATCGACGATCATGAGGTTCTCCGCCCTGGTCTTCGGGCTGTCGGCCAGCTCGCGGCGCAGGCGCTCGTCCTGCTCCGGTGTCGCGCCGCGCGGCGCGGTCCCCTTGATCGGCTTGCTCTCCACGATGCGGCGGCGGTCGATCTTGAGGAAGCGCTCCGGTGACGAGCAGGCGATGTCGAGATCGTCGAAGCGCAGGTAGGCGGCATACGGGGCGGGGTTGCACCGGCGCAGCGTGCGGTAGAAGTCGAGGCCGTCGGCCGCCGCGGCGGGAATGGTGGCGCTGTCGGTCAAGGTGATCTCGTAGGACTCCCCTGCGTGCAGCTGTTGCCGGCAGACCGCGATGTCGGCGAGATAGCGCTCCCGGCCGCGGGTGAGCAGCGGCGCGGCGGCGTCACCGTCCGGCGGCAGCTCGAGTGGCGGCGGATTCGTCCAGGTCGGAAGGGCGTCGAGGGTTTCGCGGGTGTCGCGCAGCCAGTCGGCGGCGGCCCGGGCGGTCTCCAGGTCGTCGCTCAGCGCCAGCAGATGCGTCCGCCCGCCGACGTGGTCGACCACCACCATCCGGTCGGCGAAGATCCACTGCGCGTCCGGGGCCGGCGCGCGATGCGCCGCGTTCCCGCCGCAGTCGGCTTTGATCTCGTAGCCGAGATAGCCGACATAGCCGCCGACGAAATCGAAGGGCAGGTCGGGCAGTTCGAGGGTGCGCGCGCGCATCTCGGCGGCCAGGAACTCGAGAATGCCGCCGGGTGCGGTGCGCCGATGTCCGTCGGACGACTCGACGGTCACCTCGCCGTCACCCACGCGGTAGCGCAGCACCTCGGCCAGCGGACCGCTCGCGTCGCCCAGGAAGGAGAACCGGTCGGCCCCGGGTTCGACGTGTTCGCTGTCCAGCCAGAACGCGGTGGGGGAGTTGCCGTACAACTGCACGAACGCGCTCTCGGTATCGATCGGCCGTTCGAGGACGGCCCGCTGGAGCCGGAAGCCGCGCGGCGCCGGCGCATCGGCTCGTGCCGCGCGGTCGGGACGTTCGAGTTCGGCCGCCGCGGCGGGGAACTGCTCGGCTGCCAGCGGCACGGGCGAGTCCGCGGCGCGGGTGGCGGGAAGCGGGACGCCCACAGCGACCGGCTCCGCGGCGAATGCGCGCCCGGCGTCGATCGACGGGCGCGGCGCGGGGAAGGCACTCTTGTGCGCTGCGGTGAGTTTCGCGAAGTTGCGCAGCAGAGCCGCGCCGAACTCACTGGCGATCGATTCCGGATGGAACTGCACGCCCCACTGCGGTCGCGTGCGGTGCCGAACGCCCATGACGACGCCGTCGCCGGACAGGGCGGTGACCTCCAGATCGTCCGGCAGCGGCCGCAGCGCACACAGCGAGTGATAGCGCACGGCGGTGAAGCCCTGCGGAACGCCCGCGAACAGGTCGCGGTCGTCGTGCTCGATGCGATCGAGATATCCGTGCCGAGCGGCGGGCGCCTCGGCGACCTC
The DNA here is from genome assembly GCF_052545135.1 of Nocardia aegles. Classification (NCBI taxonomy): domain Bacteria; kingdom Bacillati; phylum Actinomycetota; class Actinomycetes; order Mycobacteriales; family Nocardiaceae; genus Nocardia; species Nocardia aegles. The sequence goes on along the minus strand of NZ_JBQWRI010000004.1, from coordinate 440,564 downwards.
GCCGCCCGCCGCGACCACGATCCCCTGATGGCCCAGGCACACCCCGAGCAGCGGCAGGTCGCTGTCGCGGATCACCGCCGCGGAGATCCCCATGTCGCGGGCCACGTCCGGCCGCCCCGGCCCTGGCGAGACGACGATGTTGTCGTAGCGGTCCAGGCCGAGTTCGGCGACCGTGCGCGCCTCGTCGTTGCGCACGACTGTCGGCTCGACCCGGTTCACCTCGCTGATCAGCTGATACAGGTTGTAGGTGAACGAGTCGTAGTTGTCGATCAACAGCGTGCGCATGGTGCTCGAAACCCTACGCCGCGCCGGTCGCAGCTAACTGTTGTCGTCTGCCTTCAGTTCGGGTCGGCGGGTGGTGCACAATGTGGGGCATGTCTGGTGCGCAACCGGTCGAGGTGGATCCCGCCGTCGTGGACTTCGCCGTCGTCGGACGGTGGATGGACGAGCGGGGTCTGCCCGGGGGTGGATTCGAGGACGTGACCCCGCTGGGCGGCGGAACGCAGAACATCATGCTCCGCTTCGCCCGCGGCGGACGGACCTACGTGCTGCGCCGCGGCCCGAAGCATCTGCGCCCCAAGAGCAACGACGTGATCCGGCGCGAGGCCAGGCTGCTCGGCGCGCTGGGCGGCACCGAGATCCGCGCGCCCCGGGTGATCGCGGCCTGCGCCGACGAATCGGTGCTCGGCGCGGCCTTCTACCTGATGGAGCCGATCCACGGTTTCAACCCGCAGAACGAACTGCCCGAACTGCATGCGGGCGATCCGGAGATCCGCAGGCAGATGGGTTTGTCCGCGGTCGAAGCCATCGCGCGCCTGGGTGGGCTGGACTACCAGGCGCTCGGGTTGGCCGACTACGGCAAGCCGGAAGGTTTCCTGGAACGCCAGGTGCCGCGCTGGATGGGTGAACTCGAGTCGTATTCGGCCAACGAGGGCTACCCCGGCCCGGAGATCCCCGGTGTGGCGGCCGTGGGCGAGTGGCTGGACCGCAATCGCCCCGCCCAGTGGACCCCGGGCATCCTGCACGGTGACTGCCATCTGGCGAACATGCTGTTCTGCTTCGACGGCCCGCAGGTGGCGGCGATGGTCGACTGGGAGATGTCCACCATCGGTGACCCGCTGCTGGATCTGGGCTGGCAGATCGCCACCCGCCCGGAGCCGGGCACCACCGGGGCGGCCCTGGTGGGCAAGCTCGGCGCGGTCGGCGGGCTGCCGACGGCCGAGGAGATGATCGCGCACTACGCGCGGTTCTCCGAACGCGACCTGACCGCGATGCCCTGGTACACCGTGCTGGCCTGCTTCAAGCTCGGCATCGTCCTGGAGGGCACGCATGCCCGCGCGTTCGCCGGGAAGACCCCCGAGCAGGTCGGTGACTTCCTGCACGCGATCACGCTGGAACTCTTCGAGCGGGCGCGGCGGCTGATGGAGTGACTGTCGGAATGTGGGCTGACGCGACGCGGAACTGAAACGCGTTCGGTGATTAGGTCACGCTATATCGACGAATATCTCGGGCTTTACTAGAACGCGTTACATTTTTCTCGTACTGTGGGTGCAGTCACCTGTGGCGGGTGCATACGAGAGGGTCGGCAGGATGAAGACGAAGGGCGCGATCCTGTGGGGGATCGACCAGCCGTGGTCGGTGGAGGAGATCGAGGTCGGTGACCCGGTCGCCGGTGAGGTGCAGATCCGGATGGAAACCGCCGGTATGTGCCACTCCGATCACCACATCGTCACCGGCGCGACCCCGATGCCGTCCTTTCCCGTCATGGGCGGGCACGAGGGCGCGGGCGTGATCACCGAGCTGGGCCCGAACTGCCCGGCCGATCTCCAGGTCGGCGACCATGTGATCCTGTCGTTCATCCCCGCCTGCGGTCGCTGTCCGGCCTGCGTGGCAGGACATATGGCGCTGTGCGACCTCGGCGCGGGTCTGCTGCTGGGACAGGCGATCAGCGACGGCACCTACCGGATCCGGGCTCGCGGCGAGAACGTCGTCCCGATGTGCCTGCTGGGCACCTTCGCGCCGTACATGACGGTGCACCACACCTCCGTGGTGAAGGTCGATCCGAGCATCCCGTTCGAGGTGGCCTGCCTGGTCGGTTGCGGCGTCCCCACCGGCTTCGGCTCGGCCACCCGCGTCGCCCGGGTCGCTCCGGGCGAGACCGTGGTGATCGCGGGCATCGGCGGCGTCGGCATGAGCGCCGTGCAGGGCGCCGTGCTGTCGGGCGCGTCGAAGGTAGTGGCGATCGACCCGAATCCGTGGAAGCGGGAGCAGGCACAGAAGTTCGGCGCCACGCACACCTACGAGAGCATGGCCGCCGCGATCACGCCGTTGCTGGAGGCCACCGAGGGCCGGATGGCCGAAAAGGTCATCCTGACCATGGGTGAAATGCACGGCGAGTACATCGAGGAGGGCCTGATCCTCACCTCGAAGGCGGGCACCCTGGTGGTCACCTCGATGGGCCGGATGGACGAGAACGACGTCAAGCTGAACAGCTTCCTGCTGTCGATGCTGCAGAAGACGGTGAAGGGCTGCATCTTCGGCGGGGGCAACGCCCGCCAGGACGCGCCGCGCCTGCTGTCGCTGTACAAGTCCGGCCGGCTCAACCTGGATGACATGGTCACTCGCAGCTACTCGCTGGAGGAGATCAACCAGGGCTACCAGGACATGCTGGACGGCAAGAACATCCGCGGGATCATCAAGTACACCGAAGCCGACTGGTAGAGCGCCGCACCGCTGGGAGGTCCCTCGATTCCACGGTCGTTCACCGGTCGGCGCGAACTCCGTAGGTGGGCAGCCCGGTGCGCCGGACCCGGGATCGTAGGAGACGCGGCGCGCTGCCGGATCCTCAGATCCGGCAGCGCAGCAGGGCTTCGCGCAGATTGCGGCTGCGGACGTCGTCGAGGACGGCCAGACCCAGCCGGTTCATCGTGTACCCGAAACCGAGACCCGTCGCGGGATCGGCGAAGCCGAACGAGCCGCCGAGTCCCGTGGTGCCGTAGGCGCGTGTGTCGGAGCCGAAGCGGAAGGTACCGTGCGACTTACGGAAGCCGAGGTGGTAGCGGCTCTTGGTGTGCAGCACCAGGTCCTCGGCGGGGACGTCCTCGGCGGTCTCGGCCGTGGCCAGCCGGTCGAGCAAGGCGTCGTCGATCGGCAGCGCGCCGGTGCGACCGGCGGCCGCGCCGTAGACCTTGGCCAGCGCGCGGGCGTTGCCCACTCCGTTGGACCCCGGCAGTTCCACTTCGAGGAACTCGCGCCGGGTCGCTCGCGCCGGAGCCCCGCAGCGCGGGTTGGTCAGCGCCGCGTAGGACAGTCCCCGTTTGGCATAGATCTCGGCGCCGATGCGCAGTGGGAGATCGCGTTCGTAGCGCAGCACGTCCAGGCCCCGGGTGGCCGACATCGTGGCGATGCGGTCCATGCTCTGCTCGGCGGGCAGACCGATGAAGAAATCGGCGCCGAGCGGTGCGGCGATGTCCTCGGCGAAGATCCGCCCGAGCGTGCGACGGCGCTGGTCGACGCGGCGCAGCAGTTCACCCTGATACAGGCCGAGGGTGATGGCGTGATAGCCGTGCCTGGTTCCGGGCCGCCACGCCGGTTTCTGCGCCGCCAGAATGGGCGCGAGGCCGTCCAGGTCGGCGATCTGGGGCAGTCGCACGATTTCGCTCAGGCCGGATAACCCCGCCTGATGGTCGATCAGCTGGCGCACGGTGACCGTGTCCTTGCCGTGGGCGGCGAATTCCGGCCAGTACTTCGACACCGGCTGCTCGTAGTCCAGCAGGCCCTTCGCCACCGTGGCGGCGACGGTGAACGCCGCCATGCCCTTGGTCGAGGAGAACACCGGCACGATCGTGTCCCGCTGCCACGGCAGTGTGCGCCCGCGATCGCGGAACCCGGCCCAGAGGTCCACTACCGGACGCTCACCCGCGTAGACGGCGACGGCGGCGCCGATTTCGCCGTGACGTTCGAAATTGCGGCGGAAGGCGTCGGCGACCGGTTCGAAACCGGATGCGACGTCACCGTGAACAGTGGGCGTTTCACTCATGGCGAATCGATGGTAGCTACCCGGTTCTCGTAGGCTCGCAGGGTGCGTTCACTCGAACAGATTCGGGAATGGCCGGTCCGGCACGCGGCGGCCGCGGTGGTCACCGCCGACGGCGGTGTCGAGAGCGAAGGCGATGTGCAGCGGGTGTTCCCGCTCGCGTCGGTGACCAAGCCGTTGGTGGCGTACGCGGTGCTGGTCGCGGTGGAGGAGGGGGCGATCGAACTCGACCAGCCCGCGGGCCCGCCCGGCGCCACGGTGCGTCATCTGCTGGCGCACACCTCCGGGCTCGCGTTCGACACCACCGACGTCCAGGCCGCGCCCGGAACCCGGCGGATCTACTCCAGCGCTGGTTTCGAGGTGCTCGCCGAGTTCGTCACCGCGCAGACCGGAATCGCGTTCGACGAGTATCTGCGCGACGCCGTGTTCGAGCCGCTGGGCATGACCGCGTCGGTGCTGGCCGGACCGGCTGGGCACGCGGCGCGCTCCAGCGCGGCGGATTTGGCCCGTTTCGCCGCCGAATTGCTGCGCCCCCAGCTGATCTCGGCGCAGACGCACGCCGAGGCCACCTCGGTCCAGTTCCCCGGCATGAACGGCGTCCTGCCCGGCTACGGTTCGCAGCGCCCCAACGACTGGGGCCTGGGCTTCGAGATCCGCGACAGCAAGACTCCGCACTGGACCGGTGACACGAATTCGCCACAAACCTATGGACATTTCGGCCAATCCGGGACATTTTTATGGGTTGACCCGAGAACGGGTTTGGCGTGTCTCGCCTTGAGCGACGAGAATTTCGGCGACTGGGCACGTGCGGCCTGGCCACCGCTCAGCGATGCCGTCATCGCGGAAGCGACCGCCACGCGCAACACGATCATGAAGTAACACCTGTAACTTCGGGCACTCCAGTACACTCGGGCAACGCCAGTTCGACGAATCGTTGGGGAAGACGTTCCTCGTCGAAGCTGGAGGTGTTGGTGGTGCGCGCATCGAGTCAGTTCGCGGACGCGACGGCGGGTGTGGTCTACATCCACTCGTCGCCTGCCGCGCTGTGCCCGCATGTCGAGTGGGCGCTCACCGCGGCCCTCGGCGCGCCGGCGAAACTGCGCTGGACCGCCCAACCGGCCGACGGCCAACTGCGCGCCACCAGTGAGTGGATCGGCCCCGTCGGCACCGCGTCGAAGATCGCCCAATCGTTGCGCTCCTGGCCGGTTCTGCGCTTCGAGGTGACCGAGGACCCCAGCGACGGCGTGGACGGCGAGCGCTACAGCTTCGTCCCCGGCCTCGGCCTGTGGCACGGCTCCACGAGCGCCAACGGTGACGTCGTGCTCGGCGAGATGCGCCTGCGCGCCATGCTCCAAGCCACCCGCGATCTCGGCAAGTACTCCGCCTACGACCTGGTCGCCGAAATCGACCGTGCCCTCGGTACCGCCTGGGACGAGGACCTCGAGATCTACCGTTACGGAACGGAATCCGGCGCGGAGGTCACCTGGCTGCGCCGGGATGTGGGGTAAGAGAGACACCCCTGGTGTCCGGAGGCCGATCGGCGGGCGTGGCGGGCGCTGGTGCCGGCCGGCCGGATGCGGGCGGCGAAGACGAGGGCCGGGCGGTTCACTCGGCTCGGTGGGCAAGCACGGCGAACATGGTGACCGACAGGTGGTGGTCACCCTTGGCGATGCCCGCCTCCATGGCGGAGACGAGATCGCGGCCCTCCGCCTTCGCTGCGGCCACGCGCGGACTGAGGACGGACTACGTCACACCCATCAGGCGGCGAGGGACCGCTCGACATGGTCCGACACCAACTCCGCGCTGCGGTCGACGGCAGTGTGCGGTCGACCCGTCGCGGGCGCTGTCCGGTGCGGAAGCGTCCACGTCGGATATTGGCGGTATTGGCGATGATGCCGGTCAGGCGTACCGTCTAGTTTGTGAGCAGTGGCGCCGTGCCGGAGGCAGCGGTGAAGGGCTCGGATCCGTGGGCCCGGGTTTTCGCCTCGCTGTACGACCCGCTGCTGTGGCTGGGCGAGAAGGCGGGTATGGGTGCTCGCCGACGGGATCTGCTCAGCCGTGCCAGCGGGCGGACGGTCGAACTCGGCAGCGGAACCGGTCTCAACGTGGAGTACTACCCGGACGACCTCGACGAGCTGATCTTGACCGAACCGGAAGCCGCGATGCGCACGCGGCTGGCGCGGCGGCTGCGTCGCAGTCGACATCGGGCACGTGTCCTCGACGCATCGGCGGAACAACTGCCGTTCGCGGATGAAACCGTGGATACGGTCGTCTCGACGCTCGTGTTGTGTACTGTCGACGACCCTGATCCGGTGTTGCGGGAGATCCAGCGGGTGCTGCGCCCCGGTGGCCGACTGCTGTTCATCGAGCACGTGCGCTCGGCGTCGCCCCGGCTTGCCACCTGGCAAGACCGCCTCGCCGGCCCGTGGCGCCGATTCGCGGAGGGCTGCCACTGCAACCGGGCCACCCTCGAACTCCTCCGGGCGTCCGGGCTGAAGCTCGAAGACGTACAGGAAGCGTCGTGGCGGGGAGAGCCCCCGATTATTCGACCGCTGATCATGGGTACGGCCATCAAGGCGACATCCGACTGAGACTGCGCCTCACTCGTCCGCGTACCGGCGAGCCACCGCAACCATCCGCCCAAGCCACCGAGGGCCATACCCCGGTCGGGCGATCCATTCAGGCGATGGATGCCCTGAACTCCGCCGCTTCCCGGGCTCCCTGCGCGGCTTCGGTGATGTCGACGACGGGGTAGATCTGATAATCCGCGATGAAGGCGAATTTGTTCGGAGCGTCGGCCAAGTCCATCGGATTGTCGGTCTCGACCACCGCGAATCCACCGCTGCCGTCGAGTCTGCCGACGAATTGGTGGTACGTCATGGTGCTGAGTGGTTTCCAATTCGCGAACACATCCAATGCACGCCGCATGCTCGCCTCGTTCTCCGGTGCGGACCCGGTCCAACGGTAAGTCCACGAAACCACGTACTTCATTTCATCCTCCCTCGGATACCGTGAAGCTGGAATTGGGTGTCCGTATCAGGTGTAGGACGTACCCATGAAACGGTCTGTCCCGATGGTCGGCCATGGGGGTGAATCTCGTCCGCGCGGGATTCCCGAACGTGGACACCACCTACTTTGCTCGGGGGGTGCGCCGGAGAACATCAACCCTCGGGTCGGAATCCGTCGAACCGACCGATGAGCAGGGACGACAGCCGGGCTGCCGTCATGACTCGGGTGGTGCCTGCCGGTGGCGTTGCGGATCGTACGGTTCGAAATAGGTCTCGCCCACGGCGAACATCCCGCGCTGTGGCAGCCAGAACTCACCCAACCCGGTCTGCTCGGTCAGCGGCCCCGGAGGACCGATATCGATCCCATCGATCCGGGCACTGCTGTTCTCGACCGTCCACAACATTCGCGGGTTTGCCCGGAACCATTGACCATTCGGCGAAGTGCCGCGCAGCCGCACCCGGCCGACGCCCAGCGCCGGACCCGCGACCCGCGACATCAGCGACAGGACGGCGGGGCGTCGCCATAGCGCGGCGGGCAGCCTGCGGCCGAGACCGGTCATCGCCGCTGTCGCCGCCGACCGCCCCAGCGCGACATCCCACACAATCCGGTCGCCCACGCGCACCGTGAACGCGTACGGACCCGTCCAATCCACCGAGATGGATTCGACCCGAGCGTCGTCGATCGCCGAGCTGTAGTAGCGAGCGCAACTGGCCGCCGGGGCGACACTGCTGTAGATCACCCAACTACCGGCGGGGTCTCGATGCCACACCGCGTCGTACCCCGCGCCGACCGAGCTGGCCGGAAAATGTCGCAGGGCCAAATAGTGGCCGCCGGCGAAGGGCAGCCCCATCACGCCGTAACCGGCGAATCGCTCCTCGTCCTCGCCTGATGGGAGCGCTCGGTCGATTGCGGCGACCGATCGTGGACTGTCGGTCATCGCCGACCTCCTCGAGGGGTGGACGTGTAGCGATGATTCTACGTCGATGCATGGACCGGTCATCCGGTGCTCGGACTCGGAGGCTGGTCAGCGTGGGGTCAGGACCAGAACCGGGATGTCGCGGGTGGTTTTGCGCTGGTAGTCGGCGTAGGGCGGGTAGGCGGCGACAGCGCGCTCCCACCACAGCGCCTTCTCTTCGCCGAAGACTTCGCGTGCGGTGTAGTCGTTGCTGACGGTGGCGTCCTGCAACTCGACATGTGGGTCGGCGAGGATGTTGTAGTACCAGACCGGGTGGGTGGGCGCTCCGGCCAGCGACGCGACCACGGCGTATTCGCCGTCGTGCGCTACTCGCATCAAAGGCGTCTTTCGGAGTTTGCCGGTCTTGTTGCCGATGGTGGTCAGGAGGACCACGGGCATGTCCATGATCGTCGTGCCCTCCGTCCCACCGGATTTCATGATTCGTTCGGCCTGGTCTGCGGCCCACCCCGCGGTGCCGCGTCGGTATTCGCCGTGCAGTGGCATGGTGATCGATCCTTACTGGTCGCGCTGCGCGGGGTCGGTATCTGCATTGCGCAGCGGTGACACTCCGGCGGGGGTGTTCTGCGCCGCCGCCAGCCACCACTGGCCATCGCGTTCGACCAGCACGTACATCGCCATTTCGGAGAACCCGTCGCTGTCGGTCGCCTGCCTGCGGATCTGTGTAATCACCACATCGGGCGTGGGAGCCAGGGTGGCGACCACCTCGAATCGTGACGGCGGGGCCACCCTGGCTGCCATCAGGCGGTGATGCAGCGCGTTCAGCTCGGCCCAGCCTGTCACGCTCGCCCCGAACGGGCTGCCCCACAAGACATCCGCCGCGAAGGCGGAATCGTATCCGTCGGCGTCGCCCGCGACGCCGGCTCGCTGTAACCCGGCGGCGAATTCGGCCGCCACCCGGTGAGCTCTGGACTCACGCTCGGAGTCGCTCAATGCCGGTCGAGCATTCATTCCCGGTCCTATCGTCTGCGCAACTTAATTCGAGTACAACGTACTCGAATTGATGGCCATAATACAAGTACGATGTACGCGAGAAGAGGAGGTTCATGTCGAGCCGGGACAACACCACGATCTGGATGCGCCCGGAGGCGCTGGAACGCTCGGGGCGTGGGCGCCGCCCTGGTTACAGCCGAGCCCAGATCACCCAGGCGGCGGTGCGCGTCGCCGACGAGGAGGGCCTGGATGCGGTGACCATGCGACGGATCGCCGCGGAACTCGGCACCGGGGCGATGTCGCTGTACCGATACGTCGCCAGTAGAGACGACGTGATCGACCTCATGATCGATGCGGTCGTGGGCGAGATCGCCCTTCCCGCCAACACGTGCGGAGACTGGCGGACGGACCTGTCGCTCGTCGCCGAGCAAACACGTGCGGTCGGCTTACGTCATCCCTGGCAGATCGCCCTGGCCAACAGGCGTCCGACCTTGGGCCCGAACTCTTTGCGCGTGCAGGAGTTCGCCATGTCGGCGCTCGACGGCTTCGGACTGGACATCGATGAGATCGCGAATCTGGTCGGGATGCTGAGCGACTACACCCACAGCGCCGTCCATCGCGAAATCGGATGGCTGGAACAGGCCCGCCGCACCGGCATGGACATGGCCCAATGGATGAGTGGCTACGTCGGGCCCTATGTCGCCCAGATCGTCGCCGCCGGGCACCACCCGATGTTCACGCGCTCGATCGAGCAGGCGCGGGTACCGCATCTGCCGCCCGAGGAACGCTTCCGGTACGGGCTCTCCCACGTGCTCAACGGCATCGCCGCCGGCCTCCTCGGCGCCGGCGACCGAGCCGCCCGCGCACCCGACCGGTCGACACCGGATCGCGTTGCGGCGAGCGAGGGAGAGATGACCGGTAGCGGGCGATGACCGATCCGCCAGCTGGTGGTCACCAAGTCGGGGGAAAACGCCGTGCTGGTAGCCGAGTCCGATTGGAACTCGCTGATGGAAACGTTGTACGTGCTCCAGACTCACGGCGGCGTGCAACTGCTGAAGTCCGCGCAGGATTGTGCAGGTTGGCGGGCACTACGACGACTGACCCGACCTCTGGCGTTCCGCCCTTGCCGCTTCTAACCCGCGGTCGGCGGGACCACATCTGTGGCCCCAGGCCTTGTAGCCAGATCTGCAACTTCTCGGTGGGCGCAGAGGGGATCGAACCCCCGACCGCTGGTGTGTAAAACCAGAGCTCTACCGCTGAGCTATACGCCCGGGCCGTTACCGGCGGCTTATGAATCTAGCGCGGCGAGCGCTTTCTCCCAAGCCGCCTGGTCACGGGCCTCTCCGGGGCCGTTCATCTCGGCGAAGCGGATGTAGCCCTCGCGGTCGACGACGAACGTGCCGCGGTTCGGGTAGCCCGATTTCTCGTTGAAGACGCCGTAGGTCTGGGCCACCGCGCCGTGCGGCCAGAAGTCCGACAGCAGCGGGAAGGTGTAGCCCTGTTCGGCGGCCCAGATCTTGTGCGTGGGCGGCGGGCCGACCGAGATCGCGAGGATCTCGGCGTTGTCGTTCTGGAACTTGGGCAGCTCGTCGCGCACCTTGCACAGCTCACCCTGGCAGATGCCGGTGAAGGCGAGCGGGTAGAACACGATCAGGACGTTCTTCTTCCCCCGGTAGTCCGACAAGGTGACTTCCTGGTTGTTCTGGTCCTTCAGCGTGAAATCCGGCGCGACACTGCCAACCTCGAGCGGCATAGCGAATCCTCCATCGTGTCGGGTTTCCACCGGGCGGGCATGCGACACCGCCCTGGTGGAAACCATAGCGCGGCGGCTCAGCGCTGTTTCGAGGGAGCCTTCGGTTGCACGAGTCTGCTGCCGGTCCACGAGCCGAGGCTGATCGCCGAGGTCTGGGTCAGACCGGCGGTCGGCGCGGATTCGGCGATTTCGCTCGGCTCGACATGGCCGGGTTGTCCGGTCTTGGGCGTGAGCACCCAGACGAAACCGTCGTCAGCGAGGGGAGCGATGGCGTCCATCAGCGCGTCGACCAGATCCCCGTCCCCGTCGCGCCACCACAGCAGCACGACGTCGATCACCTCGTCGGAGTCCTCGTCGACGAGTTCACCGCCGATCGCGTCCTCGACATCGGCCCTCAGGTCGTCGTCGACGTCCTCGTCCCAGCCCAATTCCTGGACAACCAAGCCGTGTGAAATGCCAAGCTTCTGAGCGTAGTTCTGCGCGTCCGCCGCGGCGACCACGGTGGTGTCCTCCTCAACTCCCGACAATAGATAGTTGCAAGCGAACATGGTTCCGGGCTTCAGCGCAAGCCGATCCGGCGAAATAGCTACCGAATGTCGCGTTGCGATAGTGTGTCAAAGGCTGTCTCAGCGCTTCGGGCACGAGTCGCGGACGGCGTTGCGCGCGTCGTTGACCCGCTTGCTGGCGTCGTTGAGGGCCGCGACCGGGGCGGTGTAGGTCATCTTGCGCGTCTCGGCCGCCAGCGCGCGGGCGGCGTTGACGTATTCGGTGAACTGGGTCGCCAGGTTCGCCGGTAGCGCATCCTTGGCGGATTTCACGCCGCTTTCCACCTTGTTCGCGGCGTCCTCCAGGGTCTGGGCCGCCGAGTCGCGTTTGGCCAGGTAGTCCGGTGCGTTCGCATCGTGCGCGTCGACGAATTCGTTGTACTTGGTGACGCCCGCTCCGGTGGTGGTGGGGAACTGGCCGCAGTTGTCCGCGATGGCTTTGGCCTGGGCCGCGGCCCGCCGGGATGAGGTCGCCGCCGCCGACGAGGACGCCGCCTCGGTCCGGTATGCCGCCAGATCGCTCGCGTTCGGACCCGCCACGCCTTCCACCCGGTTGGCGCACCCCGCGACGACCAATCCGACAGCGACCGCACCGGTGGCGCACACCATTGCGAACCCGCGTGGGTTCAGCAGCTTCATCGTCCTCCCGCTCCTCAGGGCTGCCCCGCCCGACATGCTCGGCTTGCCTGTCGAACGGTACTGGATTTCCGGCTGACATGATGATTTGGGACGCGTCATCGGCAAGGATGGATGGTGCGCCCGAACCTTTCGTGAACGGGTGGTCCGCCAACCGGCGAACCAGCCCGGGGATACCGACGCCATCAGCATGTCCACCCCTGTACGAGGAGCAGATTTGACCGACCTGATCCACTCTGCCGCACCGGCGAAATCCGCCGGTACCAGCTCCGCTCCCGCGCCCGCCGCGAGCCACGATCCGAACGGGTCGCACGCGCCGCAGCCGGCCGGACGGGTGCGGGTGATCCGCGAAGGGGTGGCGTCCTACCTACCGGACATCGACCCGGAGGAAACCAGCGAATGGCTCGAGTCGTTCGATGAGATGCTCGACCGGGAGGGCCCCGGTCGCGCGCGTTACCTCATGCTCCGTCTGTTGGAGCGGGCCGGTGAACGTCGGGTCGCCATCCCGTCCTTGACCTCCACCGACTACGTCAACACCATTCCCACCGAGAACGAGCCGTGGTTCCCCGGCGACGAAGAGGTGGAACGCCGCTTCCGCGCCTGGATCCGCTGGAACGCCGCGATCATGGTGCATCGCGCCCAGCGTCCCGGCATCGGCGTCGGCGGCCACATCTCGACCTACGCGTCCTCGGCGGCGCTCTACGAAGTCGGCTTCAACCACTTCTTCCGCGGCAAGGACCATCCGGGCGGCGGTGACTCGATCTTCATCCAGGGCCACGCCTCGCCGGGCATCTACGCTCGCGCGTTCCTGGAGGGCAGGTTGTCGACCGATCAGCTCGACGGGTTCCGCCAGGAGTACAGCAACGGCGGCCCTGGCCACGGCCTGCCGTCCTATCCGCATCCGCGACTGCTGAACAACTTCTGGGAGTTCCCCACGGTGTCCATGGGCCTGGGCCCGATGAACGCCATCTACCAGGCGCGATTCAATCACTACCTGCACGATCGCGGCATCAAGGACACTTCCGACCAGCATGTGTGGGCGTTCCTCGGCGACGGCGAGATGGACGAGCCGGAGTCGCGCGGTCTCGCGCATGTCGCGGCCATGGAGGGTCTGGACAACCTGACCTTCGTCGTCAACTGCAACCTGCAGCGCCTGGACGGCCCGGTGCGTGGCAACGGCAAGATCATCCAGGAACTGGAGTCGTTCTTCCGGGGCGCGGGCTGGAACGTCATCAAGGTGATCTGGGGCCGGGAGTGGGACGCGCTGCTGGGCGCCGACCGCGACGGCGCGCTGGTGAACCTGATGAACAGCACCCCCGACGGTGACTACCAGACCTACAAGGCCAACGACGGCGCGTACGTCCGCGACCACTTCTTCGGGCGTGACCCGCGCACCAAGGCGCTGGTGCAGGACCTGTCCGACCAGGAGATCTGGAACCTCAAGCGCGGCGGCCACGACTACCGCAAGGTGTACGCCGCCTACGCCGCCGCGATGGCGCACAAGGGCCAGCCGACGGTGATCCTGGCCAAGACCATCAAGGGTTACACCCTCGGCAAGCACTTCGAGGGCCGCAACGCCACCCACCAGATGAAGAAGCTGACCCTGCAGGACCTCAAGGACTTCCGCGACCTGCAGCGGATTCCGATCAGCGACGCCGAGCTGGAGAAGGACCCGTATCTGCCCCCGTACTACCACCCCGGTATGGAGGCCCGCGAGATCCAGTACCTGCTCGACCGGCGCAAGGCGCTCGGCGGGTTCCTGCCCGAGCGGCGTGCCGCGGCCAAGCCGTTGAAGCTGCCCGGCGACGAGGCCTACCGCTCGGTCCGCAAGGGTTCCGGCAAGCAGAACGTCGCCACCACGATGGCCCTGGTCCGGCTGATGAAGGAGCTGCTGCGGGACAAGGAGATCGGCAAGCGGATCGTCCCGATCATCCCCGACGAGGCCCGCACCTTCGGTATGGACTCGTGGTTCCCTTCGTTGAAGATCTACAACCGCAACGGGCAGCTGTACACGTCCGTCGACGCGGAATTGATGCTCGCCTACAAAGAGAGCACCGTCGGGCAGATCCTGCACGAGGGCATCAACGAGGCCGGGTCGACGGCGTCGTTCACCGCGGCGGGTACCTCCTACGCCACGCACGGCGAGCCGATGATCCCGCTGTACATCTTCTACTCGATGTTCGGCTTCCAGCGCACCGGTGACGGACTGTGGGCGGCAGCCGACCAGCTCGCCCGCGGCTTCGTGCTCGGTGCGACCGCGGGACGCACCACGCTGACCGGTGAGGGCCTGCAGCACAACGACGGGCACTCGCTGCTGCTGGCTTCGACCAACCCGGCGGTGGTGACCTACGACCCGGCGTTCGCGTTCGAGATCGCCCACATCGTGCGCGACGGTCTGCGCCGCATGTACGGCGGCGGCGCCGCTCCGCAGGGCTCCGCGCCGCTGCCGGGCACCCATCCGCACGGCAGCCCCACCGAGTTCGGTGGCGAGGACGTCTTCTACTACATCACCCTGTACAACGAGCCGTACCCGCAGCCGGCCGAGCCGGAGGACCTCGATGTCGCCGGTCTGCTCAAGGGGCTCTACCTGTACAAGCGCGGGGGTGAGGGCGCGGTGCGCGCCCAGATCCTGGTCTCGGGCGTCACCGTGCCGGACGGTCTGCGTGCGCAGGCGCTGCTCGCGCAGGAATGGGGCGTGCAGGCGGACGTGTGGTCGGTGACCTCGTGGGGCGAGCTGCGCAAGGAGGCGCTGGACAAGGAGATCGCCGCACTGCGCGACCCGGGCAACGACCACGGCGTCCCGTACGTCACCGAGGCACTGTCGCGGGTCGATGGTCCGTACGTGGCCGCGACCGACTGGATGCGCGCGGTGCCCGACCAGGTCCGCAAGTGGGTGCCCGGCGACTTCACCACGCTCGGCACGGACGGTTTCGGCTTCTCCGACACCCGCCCGGCCGCGCGGCGGGTGTTCAACGTCGACGCGCAGTCCATCGTGGTCGCCGCGCTGGCCGGTCTCGGACGGACCGGCAAGATCGACCCCGGTAAGGCGGTGGAGGCGGCGGCGAAGTACGGCATCGCCGACGTGGACGCCGCGCCGAAGGCGGCGGTGAGTTCGGACGAAGACCTCGCGTAGCGGAATATTGGATGGTGGACCGTAAACCGCCGCGGCCGCGACGGATCTCCGAGGGCTCTGCCGAGCACGAGGTGTATCTGCCGACGGGCGCGCTCTCCCCGAACCGGCAGACCCGCGACCCCCTTCCGGACACGCTGCTCAAACGCGTGAAGCAGTTCTCCGGCCGCCTCTCCACCGAGGCGGTGGGGTCGATGCAGGATCGGTTGCCGTTCTTCGCCGATCTGGACGCCGCGCAGCGGGCCGGCGTGCAGATGCTGGTGCAGACCGCGGTGGTGAACTTCCTGGAATGGCTACAGGACCCCGACAGCGACATCCGGTTCAGCCTGGACGCCTTCCAAGTGATCCCACAGGATCTCGCGCGGCGGTTGACGCTGCGCCAGACGGTGGACATGGTTCGCGTCGCCATGGAGTTCTTCGAGCAGTGGTTGCCCGCTCTCGCGCGCAACGACCGGCAGCTGGTCGCCCTGACCGAGGCGGTGCTGCGGTACGGGCGTGAGCTCGGTTTCGCCGCCGCCTCGGTGTACGCCAGCGCCGCCGAGTCGCGCGGCGCGTGGGACACCCGGTTGGAGGCGCTCGTCGTCGACGCCGTGGTGCGCGGCGATACCGGCCCGGACATGCTCTCCCGGGCCGCGACGCTGAACTGGGACGCCACCGCACCCGCGACGGTGCTGGTGGGCACGCCGCCCGGCGAGCAGGGCGTCTCGTCGGTGGGGTCGGTGCATTCCATCGCGGCGCGGCACGGGCGGGCCGCGCTCGCGGTGGTGCAGGGCACCAGGCTGGTGATGGTGGTCTCCGGGCATCTGGGGGAGACCGGCCATATCTCCCCCTTCCTGGCCGATCTGCTCACCGAAGTGTTCTCCGACGGTCCGGTGGTGATCGGCCCGACCACCCGCACGCTGGGCGCGGCCCACGCCAGCGCGGTGGAAGCCCTGGCCGGGATGGAGGCCGTGGTGGGCTGGCGCGGGGCGCCGCGGCCGGTGCACGCGGCGGAATTGCTCCCGGAACGCGCTCTGTTGGGTGATCGAGCTGCGATCGACGCGCTGAACGAGTACCTTGTCCTACCGTTGGCCGCGGCAGGGTCGTCACTGGCCGACACTCTCGATGCCTATCTGGATTGCGGTGGCGCTGTCGAGACGTGCGCGCGTCAGCTGTACGTCCATCCAAATACGGTTCGGTATCGCCTCAAGCGGATCGCCGAGATCACCGGCCGTGATCCGATGAACCCGCGGGACGCGTATGTGCTCCGAATCGCCGCGACAGTGGGTCGTCTGACACGAACTCGTAACGAATCGTCAACTTCTGTCCCAGAAGTCACTTCGATCGCGTTGGGTCCCGAGGGCTTGTAACGCATCGCTGGAATCGGTCGATTCGGACAGCCCACGTGCTCTTTTGTGGGACCCCCACAAAACCGCTTCCGAACCTTCATTCGCGTCGACATCTCGTGCGGCCCGCCTCACAGTGTTTTCTTAGAGACGTGATCGCGTTGTTCGCCCCTGGACAGGGCTCTCAGACACCCGGCATGCTCGCGCCCTGGCTCGACCTTCCCGGCGCGGCTGAGCGCCTGACGCTGTGGTCCAAGGCTTCGGGCCTGGACCTGGTCCGTCTCGGTACCACCGCGACGGCCGAGGAGATCACCGACACCGCCGTGACCCAGCCACTGGTGGTCGCCGCGGCGCTGCTCGCGTACACGGAGATCGCGCAGGACGAGCTTCCCGCCGCTACCATCGTCGCCGGACATTCGGTCGGTGAACTCGCCGCCGCCGCGGTCGCCGGGGTCATCTCCGCCGACGACGCGGTCCGGTTGGCCGCCATCCGCGGAGCGGAGATGGCCAAGGCGTGCGCACTGGAGCCGACCGGCATGTCCGCGGTACTCGGCGGCGACGAAGCCGCCGTGCTCGAACGGCTGACCGAACTCGACCTCGTGCCGGCCAACCGCAACGCGGTGGGTCAGATCGTGGCCGCGGGCCGGTTGGACGCTCTCGCCGAGCTCGCCGCGAACCCGCCGGAGAAGGCCAGGGTTCGGGCGCTGCCCGTCGCGGGCGCGTTCCACACGGCGTTCATGGCGCCGGCGCAGGACGCTGTGACCGATGCCATAGCGAAGATCACGCCGAACGAGCCGACCAGGACCTTGCTGTCGAACTTCGACGGCAAGCCGGTCACGTCCGGACAGGACGCGATCGACAAGCTCGCCGCGCAGGTCACCCGGCCCGTTCGCTGGGATCTGTGCACCGAGACCGTCCGGCAGGCCGCCGTTTCGGCGGTGGCGGAACTGCCGCCGGCGGGCACCCTCGTCGGCATTGCCAAACGGGAACTGAAGGGCACGCCCACACTGGCCCTGAAAACCCCGCAAGACCTCCCCGCGTTGGCTGAGCCGACCGTGTCCGGCTAGCTTTCCTCCGCGACCACGCATCGCTCGATGCGAGGTCGTGACCGAGAAGCGGTAACCATTACCGCGCTCGATCCGAAAAAAACCAGTAGAGCCCTACAAAGTATCAAGAAGGGAGCCACGACGTGGCCGCTCTGACCCAGGAACAAATCGTCGAGGAACTCGGCAAGATCATCGAAGAGGTGACCGGCATCGAGCCCTCCGAGGTGACGCTCGAGAAGTCCTTCGTCGATGACCTGGACATCGACTCGCTGTCCATGGTCGAGATCGCGGTTCAGACCGAGGACAAGTACGGCGTGAAGATCCCCGACGAGGATCTGGCCAGCCTGAAGACGGTCGGCGACGCCGTCACCTACATCCAGAAGCTCGAGGCCGAGAACGCCGAGGCGGCGGCCGAGCTCAAGGCCAAGTTCGACAACGCCGAGTAGGGCCGACACTGTGACCACTCCTTCCACCTTGAACGGGAACTTCCCCAACGTCGTCGTAACCAGCCTTGCGGCGACCACGTCGATCGCGGGTGACGTCGATGCGACGTGGAAGGGACTCCTCAACGGCGAGAGCGGCATCGACGTTCTCGAGGATTCCTTCGTCGAGGAATACGACCTTCCGGTCCGCATCGGCGGTCACCTGAAGGTCCGGCCCGACACCCTGCTGTCTCGTGTCGAGTGTCGGCGCATGGCCTACGTCGAGCAGCTCGCGACCGTGCTCGGTCGCGAGGTCTGGCGGAACGCGGGCAGCCCGGAAGTCGACCCCGAGCGGCTGGGTGTGGCCATCGGCACCGGGTTGGGAGGCGGCGACGCCCTCATCGATTCCGTGGACAAGCTGAAGAACGGCGGCTACCGCAAGATTTCGCCGTTGGCTGTGCAGATGGTCATGCCGAACGGCCCGTCGGCCGTTGTCGGCCTCGAATTGAAGGCCAAGGCGGGAGTGGTCACTCCGGTCTCGGCGTGCTCGTCCGGCTCCGAGGCCATCGCCAATGCCTGGCGGATGATCGTCATGGGTGACGCGGACATGGTCGTCACCGGTGGCGTCGAGGGCTTCATCGACGCGGTGCCGATCGCGGCGTTCACCATGATGCGCGCCATGAGCACCCGCAACGACGACCCGAAGGGCGCCTCGCGTCCCTTCGATTCCGATCGCGACGGCTTCGTCTTCGGCGAGGCGGGCGCGCTGATGGTCATCGAGACCGAAGAGCACGCGAAGGCCAGGGGCGCGACCATCCACGCGCGCCTGCTCGGCGCGGGCATCACCTCCGACGGCTTCCACCTCGTCGCCCCCGATCCCACGGGTGACGGCGCCGCGCGGGCGATGACCAGGGCGATGCAGTCCGCGGGTCTGACCAAGAAGGACATCACGCACATCAACGCGCACGCGACCGCGACGCCGATCGGCGACACCGCCGAGGCGAACGCGATCAACAAAGCCGTGGGCAACCACGCCTCGGTGTACGCGCCCAAGTCGGCGCTCGGCCACTCGATCGGCGCCGTCGGCGCCCTGGAGTCCGTGCTCACCGTGCTCGCCATCCGCGACGGCATCGTTCCGCCGACGCTGAACCTGGACAACCAGGACCCGGAGATCGATCTCGACGTGGTGAAGGGCGAAGCCCGCCGTCAGGAGATCGAGTACGCGATCAACAACTCCTTCGGATTCGGTGGGCACAACGTAGCGCTCGCCTTCGGTCGGGCATAGCCGCGCGATCGACTGCACGACGATTCCGGCGGGGCCGGCCATCTTTGGCTCGGCCCCGCCGCGTTTCGACCTACGCAGCCGCGGCAGCGGCACACCCATCGAGGTCAGGAGACAACGCGATGACTATCATCGCTCCCGCGCTGCATCAAGAGACGGCGACCGACCCGCGCGATCCGCTCGGCCGGCTCCAGCGTTTCTTCGATCCCGGCACCATTCTTCCGCTACACCCGCGGGACAAGTCCGGCGTGCTCGCCGCCATCGGGGAGGTGGACGGCGTCCGCACTGTGGCCTACTGCTCCGACGCCACCGTCATGGGCGGCGCGATGGGCGTAGCGGGCTGCAAGCACATCGTCGACGCCATCGATACCGCCATCGACTCCGGTGTGCCGGTGGTCGGCCTGTGGCACTCCGGCGGCGCTCGCCTGGCCGAGGGCGTCGAGGCGCTGCACGCGGTCGGCCAGGTCTTCGAGGCCATGGTCCGCGCCTCCGGCCTGGTCCCGCAGATCTCCGTGGTGCTCGGCTTCGCGGCCGGCGGCGCCGCCTACGGCCCGGCGCTGACCGACATCGTGATCATGGCTCCGGAGGGCCGCGTCTTCGTGACCGGACCGGACGTGGTGCGCAGCGTGACCGGCGAGCAGGTGGACATGGCCACCTTGGGCGGGCCGGAGACGCACGGCAAGAAGTCCGGCGTCACCCACATCGTGGCCGACGACGAATCCGACGCGCTGCACCGCGCTCGCCGCCTGGTATCGATGTTCGCCGAGCAGGGCGAATTCGATCTGGTCGCGGCCGAGCACGGCGACGTGGATCTGAAGGCGATGCTGCCGGAGTCGGCCAAGCGCGCCTACGACGTGAAGCCGATCATCAACGAGCTGCTCGACAACGTCGACGGCGAGTCTTCCTTCGAGGAATTGCAGGGGCGCTACGCCCGCAGCATCGTCACCGGCCTGGGCCGTCTCGGCGGCCGCACCGTCGGCGTGCTGGCGAACAACCCGATCCGTCTCGGCGGCTGCCTGAACTCCGAGAGCGCGGAGAAGGCGGCGCGTTTCGTGCGGCTGTGCGACGCGTTCGGTATTCCGCTGATCGTGGTCACCGACGTTCCGGGTTACCTGCCGGGTGTCAGCCAGGAGTGGGAAGGCGTCGTGCGGCGCGGCGCGAAGCTGCTGCACGCGTTCGCCGAGGCGCGGGTTCCGTGGGTCACGCTGGTCACCAGGAAGATCTACGGCGGCGCCTACATCGCGATGAACGCCCGCTCGCTCGGCGCGACGGCGGTCTACGCCTGGCCGGGTTCCGAGGTGGCCGTCATGGGTGCCAAGGCCGCGGTCGGCATCCTGCACAAGAAGGCTCTCGCGGCCGCGCCGGAGGAGGAGCGCGAGGCGCTGCACGAGCGGCTCACCGCCGAGCACGAACGCATCGCGGGTGGTGTGGAGCGCGCCGTGGCCATCGGTGTCGTCGACCAGGTCATCGACCCGGCCAAGACCCGCAGCATCATCGCCGCGGCACTCGCCGCAGCCCCGGCCCGCGCCAGCCACCACAAGAACATTCCGCTCTGATCCACGCCCCGAGCGGGTCCCGGCACTTCCCGGGGCCCGCTGGCGTGTCCGGCGAGTACCGCGTCACCCTCGACGGGCTCGAATACGAGTTGTGCGGAAGGAAATCACCGCGCTCGAGGTCACCCCGGAACCGGGACCGGGCGAGTCGACCGCGACGCGCGCGCGGCGCACAGTTGTTGCCCGCGTTGCGCGCAACTGACGCGGACGCGCGAGGCAGAATCCCGATATGGCGTCCGACGCTCCCGCCGCGCGGGACCGCAAAAGGCACGGCAGGCATTACACACCGCCCGTGCTGGCCGAGTTCCTCGCACAACGGCTGCTGCGCCATGTCCAGCCGTCGGGCGCGGGCGTCCTGCGCGTGCTCGATCCCGCCTGCGGCGACGGCGAATTGCTGTTCGCGTTGCACCAGGAGGCCGCGGCCCGATTTCCCGGCATCCGTCTGGTGTCGACCGGCTACGACCTGGACGCAGGCGCGCTCGCGGTCGCCCGGGAGCGCGCCCACGCGGCGGGGATCGCCGCGCACTGGCGCAAGGCCGACTTCCTCGCGGTCGAGGCGCGGCTGGCGGACGGCTCGTTCGACGCGGTGATCACCAACCCGCCGTATGTGCGCACCCAGCAGTTGGGTGGCGCGACCGCGCAGCTGCTGAGCAAGCGGTTCGGTCTGCGCGGGCGGATCGACCTGACCCATCCGTTCGTGGCGACGTTGCCCCGGCTGCTGGCCACGGGAGGGGTGCTCGGCCTGCTGTGTGCCAATAGATTCCTGACCACCAAGGCGGGCGCGAACATCCGGCGGCTGCTGCTGACCGATCTGACCCCGGTCGAGCTGTACGACCTGGGGGACACCAAACTGTTCACCGCGGCCGTGCTGCCCGCGATCACCATCGCGCGCCGCGCCGGCCACGGCGACGGCTGCCGCTACGTTTCCGCCTACGAGGCCGGCGGCGAAACACCCGGTGCGAAGACGTTGTTCGATGCGCTGCTCGACCCGGGCGGCTCGATCGTCCAGTACAACGGCCGGACCTTCGCCGTGGAGGTCGGCAAGTTGGCGACGGGGTGCGGGCCGCCGGGGGCTTCCGGAGCCGGTCGGGGTCGCCCCGAGAGCTACACCGCGGTGGAACGAAGGACGCGCCGGGGCATGGTGCCCGACCCCGAGGCCGCGTGGCGGATGTCGCACGAGGCGATCGATTCCTGGCTGGCGCGGATAGCGGGGGCGACCTGGCGCAGTTTCGGTGACCTGGCGCGCATCCGGGTCGGCATCAAGACAACCGCCGACCACGTGTTCATCTCCGACCGCTGGGCGCAGGCCGACCCGTGTCCGGAAGGCGAACTGCTGCTGGATCTGATCACCCATCACGACCTCGCGCCGTGGCGGGCCACGCGCGCCCGCGACGTTCGCGTGCTGTATCCCTACGATCTGGCCCGTACCCGCCGCACGCCGATCGATCTGGGCGAATACCCCGGCGCTGCCGCGTATCTGCGGTCACATCACCAGACGCTGGCCGGGCGCCGCTATGTCGTCGACAGCGGCCGCGACTGGTACGAGATCTGGGTTCCGCAGCGCCCGCACCTGTGGCGGCAGCCGAAGCTGGTCTTCCCGGATATCAGTGACCGTCCGCGTTTCGCGCTGGACGGTTCGGGCGCGGTGGTCAACGGCGACTGTTACTGGATCTCGCTGCCCGATCTGGCCGCCGCGCCCGCCGAGGCGACGCGTTTGGCATATCTGCTGATGGGCGTGGCCAATTCGGCGCTCGGATTGCGGTTCTACGACCTGGTCTGCGGCAATCGGCTGTACTCGGGCAGGCGGCGGTGGATCACCCAGTACGTGTCACGGCTGCCGGTGCCCGATCCGGCGGCGGCGCGGTCGGCGGGTGTCATCGAGCTGGTGCGCGAGTTGGTGGCGGGCCGGGCGGCGGATCCGGCGGCGCAGGCGGAACTGGACGAGCGGGTGGCCGCCGCGTTCGGCGTCGGATTACGCGTACCTCCGCCTTCGCTGCGGCCATACGCGGGCTGAAGACGGACTGCGTCCGACCGCACTCATCAGGCGCTCGCCCGGACACCGACCATCGGCAGCAGCGTGCGGCGGGCGAACTCGCGCGCCGCGTGCTGATCGCTGACCGGGATCAGGCCGTCGGGGGTGAGCGCGAGCGACAGCGCGAGCCGGGCCATGATCTCGGCGACCAGATCGGCGTCGACGTCGTGCGTGTCACCGGCATCCCGCAGCTCGCGCAGCTTCTCGGCCAGGTAGTCGCGGCCGACGGCGAGGATCGGTCCGGCCTCGGTGGTCAACCGGGGGAGGATCAGGTCGGGCTCGGTCCGCAGCAGCCGGCGCAGCAGTTCGTTGCCCGCGATGGCGCTGATGAACGCGACGAAGATCTCGACCAGCTGATCGTCGTTGCCCGAGACGGTGCGCACCTGCTTTTCGATCGCGGCGACGAAGCGCTGGGCCTCCCGGACGCTGACCGCCTCGACGAGGTCGTTCTTGGATTCGTAGCGCCGGTACAGCGTGGCCGGACTGATACCGGCGCGGCGAGCGATCTCGCCCATGCTGGTCCGCTTGATGCCGAAGTCCAGAAATGCCGAGAGCGCGCTTTCCAGGAGCTTTTCGCCGTCGGCGACCGGCTTCGCGAGGATGCGCTGCAACATGGGCGAGATGGTTGGCATCGGAACTCCAGTGGGTTCGGCGCGGTCGCCGGGCCGTGGCCGGGTGGGCGCGGCATCGTGACGGTGCGGACGGGAACGTCCATTATTTCATCGGCCGAGCGCGGCGGGGCGCTCTCCGGGGCGGGCTCGGGCGTCTGGCGGTGGCACTGGCGACCGGGCGGACGATGTCGCGAAACCTTGCGCCGCATCGCACCGAGGGACTGTGCGCCTGCGCCGGATCGACCGGCCGGCAACCGGCATGAGTCCGGCGTCGACGGCACTGGATCGGCACGTCGCGGCCGGATTCGTCACGGCCGGATTCGCCACGGCCGGATTCGCCACGGTCACCGCGGCATAGTGATCCGCGGTGACCGTGACGTCGGAGTCATCGGCGCGGCAGATCCAGCTCGGCCATTTCCTTCTCGATCGCGTTCGCGGCGAAATCCACACCGCGCGAACGTAATTCATGAACCCGGCGCTGGAGTGCTTCGACTCCGCCGGGCTGGGCCGCGATGTCGGCGACGCTGATCCGGCCCCTGGGCCCGTGCCCACCCGACTGCACGTACGACACCGTGATACCTCCTGCCTGCACGCTCGCCCACCCACCGACCCGGGTGGGTTAACCACTGCGCTGGAGTCGCACGACAACCGTGTCGACAGGAGAGCCCGGGTCGCCGGGCACGCTGCTGAATGCTATCAGCGATCCCTGAGGGGCACTTGAATGGTGTGGCCTGTCTCACACCTCATTCGCTGTGCGATGTCGGGTTGTATTTGCTAAGTAGACAGTCGCATTCAGGCGAATGCCATCTTGCTCCTCGGCGCCGAGTTCCCGGCGCACCTTGCCCGGTACGCCCGCCACGAGCGAACCGGGCGGGATCCGCGCGCCTTCCGGGATCAGCGCGTTGGCCGCGATCAGGCTGCCGGGCCCGATCACGGCGCCGTTGAGGATGGTGGCGCCCATGCCGACCAGCACGTCGTCGCCGACCGTGCACCCGTGCAGAATCGCGTTGTGCCCTACCGAGACCCCCACGCCGACGGTCAGCGGAAAGCCGGGATCGGCGTGCAGCACGCAGCCGTCCTGGATATTGCTGCGCGCGCCGACCGCGATGGTCTCCAGGTCGCCGCGCAGCACGGCGCTGTACCAGACGCTGACCTCGGCGCCGAGCCGCACGCGGCCGATCACGGTGGCGTTGGGCGCGATCCACGCGCTCTCATCGATCTCCGGCGCATGCTCGCCCAGCTGAATCCGCATGGCGACGAACTTAGCGTGCGGCAGATCGTCGAGCGGATCGGCCGCATCGACATCGCCGTGCTCAACGTGGGCGCCGCGAACGTCGGCCGCTTCGGCGACACCGACGTCACCCTGAACGCGCGCACCGCGCTGCAGGCGGCCGAAGCGCTCGGTGACGCGGTGCTCGTCCCGGTCCACGCCGAAGGCTGGGCGCACTTCAGCGAGACGCTCGACTATCTGGGCCATGTCTTCCGTTACGGCGGCCGTGCCGAGCAGTTGCGGATACCACCGCTGGGCCGCGCCACCACCGTGTGAGACGGGCCGTCCGCGCGTAACTGGACAACGTGCCGAGAAACTCGCCGGCAGTACGGCGGGCGGGTGGTCGTCGTGCGCGCTCGGCGCGTCGGTCGTGGCGCCGACCCCGGCCCGGGGCGACGATGGCGGTATGAGGATCGGAGTTCCACGGGAGGTAAAGGATCAAGAGTTCCGGGTAGCCCTGACGCCTGCGGGCGCCGGGGAACTGGCCGGGCAGGGACACGACGTACTGGTGCAGGCGGGCGCGGGCGTCGGATCGGGATTCCCCGACGCCGACTACGCCGCGGTAGGGGCCCGCCTGGTCCCGGACGCCGACCAGGTGTGGCGGGAAGCCGAACTGGTGCTGAAGGTGAAGGAGCCGATCGCGCAGGAGTACGCGCGAATGCGCCGTGGGCAGGTGCTGTTCACCTTCCTGCACTTGGCCGCGTCGCGCGACTGCACCGACGCGGTGCTGCGCTCGGGCATCACGGCCATCGCCTACGAGATGGTGCGCGCCGCCGACGGGTCGCTGCCCCTGCTGGCTCCGATGAGCGAGATCGCGGGCAAGCTCGGCGCCCAGGTCGGCGCGTATCACCTGATGGCGCCGCTCGGTGGCGCCGGACTGCTGCCCGGCGGCGTCCCCGGCGTGCGCCCGGCCGAAGTCGTGGTGCTCGGCGGCGGTGTCGCGGGGTCGAACGCGGCGGCGGTCGCCGTCGGAATGGGCGCGCGCGTCAGCGTGCTGGACACCAATCTCACTCGGTTGCGGGAACTCGACGCCCGCTTCGACGGGCGGATCGCCACCGTCGCGTCGAACGCCACGGAGGTCAGGCGCGCGGTGCTGTCGGCCGATCTGGTGATCGGCGCGGTGCTGGTTCCCGGCGCGCGTGCGCCGGAGCTGGTCTCCGACGAACTGGTCGGCGGTATGCGCCCCGGCGCGGTGCTGGTGGACATCTCCATCGACCAGGGTGGCTGCTTCGCCTCGGCACACCCGACGACGCACGCGAATCCGACCTTCCGGGTGGCGGACGCACTGTTCTACTGCGTCGCCAACATGCCGGGCGCGGTGCCGCACACCTCGACGATCGCGCTCACCAACGCGACCCTGCCCTACGTGCGGGCGATCGCCGAACTCGGCTGGCGGGAGGCGTGCGCCAGGCACCCCGATCTCGCGCACGGGCTCACCGCGGACGCCGGGCGGCTGCTGTCAGCGGAAGTCGCGGCCGCGCACGGGTATTCGCGGCCCCTCGGCGTCGCGGGCTGACTACTCCCGCTCGGTGCGGCCCCCGCCCAGATACCAGTCGGGTGCGCCGGTGGTGGGTAGGTCGCGCAGCTTGTCCGGGTTGCGGACCACGTCGATCGCGACGATGCGACCGTCGTCGACGGTGAAGGAGAAGACGCCCGTATGGGTGCCGTCGAAGACCACCAGTCCGGGCCGGCCGTTGACCAGTACCGCGCGGCCCCAGCCGCCCACCGCGGACGGCGCGTGGTACCAGCCGAGCAGCAGTCGGGCCACGAGCTCGGCGCCGTGCGCCGGCCGCCGGATCGCGGGCACCTTGCCGCCGCCGTCGGCGGTGAGGCTGACGTTCGTGTCGAGGACGCCGAGCAGGGCGCCGAGGTCGCCGGAACGCCAGGCCAGCGCGAAGGCCGACACCACCTTCTTCTGCTCGTCGGGGGACGCGGGGAAGCGCGGGGTGCCCTGCTCGACGTGTTTGCGTGCCCGGGAAGCCAGCTGGCGGACCGCGGCCGGGGTGCGGCCGACCACCTCGGCGACCTCGGGGCCGCTCATACCGAAGACGTCCTGGAGCACGAACGCGGTGCGTTCGGCAGGCGAGAGCGACTCGAGCACGACCAGCAGCGCGGTGGTGACCCGCTCGTCCTGGGCGATCCGGTCGGCGGGATCGTCCCAGCTGGTCACCTCCGGCTCGGGCAGCCATTCGCCGACGTACTGTTCGCGGCGCACACGGGCGGAGCCGAGGTGGTCGAGGGCGAGCCGGCCGGTGACGGTGGACAGCCATGCCCGCAGGTTGTCGATCGCACCGGCGGCGCCCGTCTCGTAGTGCCGCTGCAACCGCAGCCAGGCCTCCTGCACGACGTCGTCGGCGTCGCTGAGACTGCCCAAGGTGCTGTAGGCGAGCCTGCGCAGATACGGGCGGTGCTCCTCGAACCGCCGAGCCAGCTCGGCCTGGTCGAGGTGCTCGGGAGAAGGCTGCTCGGAAGTCACGTCTGTTCGCCGTTCGTCGTTCGGCCCCCGCCGGGGCGCGCCCATGGATGCGTCACCGGGTCGACGACCCAGTGGCGCGGAGTGTGACACGGGCGGGCCGTGCGGGTAGGTCGGCGCCCGCCCGATAGGGTCGCCGGGTGCAGAAGGGGACCGCCACCGCGCTCGGGTTGTTGCTCGGATTCGCGCTCGATCGAGCGTTCGGTGATCCGCGCAGATGGCACCCGGTGGCCGGATTCGGTTCGGCGGTGGCGGCCCTGGAGGCGGTGACCTATGCCGACCGGCGCGCAGCCGGGCTGGTGCACGAGGCGCTGGCTGTCGGCGCGGTGGTCGGACTCGGCGTGGCCGTGCGCCGCGGCGGCGTGGCCGCGACCGCCGCCGCGACCTGGACCGTGCTCGGAGGCCGAAGTCTGGCGCGCACCGGGCGGCGGATGGCCCACCACCTGGCGGGCGGCGATCTCGAAGGCGCTCGCGCGCTGCTGCCCTCGTTGTGCGGCCGCGACCCGCGGGCACTCGACGGGGACGGTCTCGCCCGTGCGGCTCTGGAGTCCATCGCCGAGAACACCTCCGACGCGGCCGTCGCCCCGCTGGTGTGGGGAGCGGTGGCGGGCATTCCGGGTCTGCTCGGGTATCGCGCGGTCAACACGCTGGACGCGATGATCGGCTACCGCAACGACCGCTACCGGCGGTTCGGCTGGGCGGCGGCGCGCGTCGACGACGCGGCCAACCTGATCCCGGCGCGGGTCACCGGTGTGCTCACCGCCGTGCTCGCCCCCACGATCGGAGGCAGACCCGCCGCCGCCCTGGCCGCGTGGCGCCGGGACGCCGCCGCGCATCCCAGCCCCAACGCGGGCGTGGCCGAGGCGTCGATGGCCGGGGCACTGGGCGTCCGGCTGGGTGGCCGCACCGAGTACCCGCACGGCGTGGAGATGCGCCCGACCCTCGGTGACGGCCCGGCTCCGACCGTGCACGACCTGCGCCGCGCCGTTCGGCTCTCCGAGGCCGTGCAGCTCACCGCCACCCTGCTCGCCGCCGCTGTGGCCGCGACCAGGCGCTGACCGGTTCGCCCCACCAGGCCGCCGTGGCGGTCGTCCGGCACCCGGAACAGCCTCAGCGGCCCGCCCGGCGTGGAGTCGCCGTGGGGTGCGGGAACTGCCCGCCGCACGGGTCAACCGCGACCGCGGCCGTAGCGGTCGGCGAGGCGGGCTTCCGTGGTCGGTGCGGTGGGCGTAGTCGGTGCGGTCGCGGCGGTCGGCTCACGCCGCGGGACGGCGGGAGACGTCGCGCGGGGTGGTTCGGCGGCGGCGCCCTTCTCTTTTCTTCTCTCCCGGATTTCCGCGTAGACGAAATAGCCGAGGCCGAGCGGCGCCATGATGCCGAATGCCAGCCATTGCAGGCCGTAGGAAAGATAGGGACCCGCGTCGAGTTGGGGGAGCGGCGTGGGAGTGAACGCGCCCGGCTGGTTCTCGCTCAGCTGCAAATAGCCGCCACGCTCGCCCCCGGTGGGCACCGGCGTCAGGGACTGCCGCAGGACCGCCGTCTCCTGGGTGGTGTCGATGGAATACACCTGGCGGAAGCCGTCCTGGACGCTCGGGTCCTTGCCGGGCGTGACGCCTTCGGACATGCGGATCCTGGCCTCGATGCGTTGCGTCCCGGCGGGGGGCTCGGGGATCTGCGGCGGGCGCGTCCCGTCGACCGCCGACACCAGCCCGCGATCGACGAGCAGCACGCGACCGTCGGCCAAGCGGAATGTCGAGAGCACCGCGTATCCCGGAGCGCCGTCGAGGTGGCGCAGCCGCACCAGCACCGTCGAGTCCGGCACGTAACTGCCGGACGCGGTGACGCGCCGCCACTCGGTGTGCTCGCTTCCGGTGCCGGCGAGCACCGTGCCGACATCGACGGGCTCGGCCCGCACCGAATCGGCGATCAATTGGTTGCGATGCGACGTGGCCGTGTTCTTGCCGAGCTGCCACGGCGCGAGCACGGTGAAGCACAGGTAGGCGAACGCGGCGACCAGCACCGCCAGGATCAGCCAACTGGGGCGCAACAGGAAGGCGAGCCTGCGCATCACGGTCGCTCGTCGGCGACGAGGCGCGGATCGGGCGGATCGGCGGCGGCCAGTTCGCCGCGCACCCAGTCGAGCAGGCCGGGGACGGCGGCCTCGATCTGGGCACGCACGAGTTCGAAGTCCGCCGCGTCGCCGTAGTAGGGGTCGGCCACGTCCTGACCGTCGGCATCCGGGTCGAAGGCGCGCAGCAGCCGCAGCCGCTCGGCCGGGATGCCGAGGCGGGCCAAGTCCCGCTGGTGGGAGCGGTCCAAGGCGATCACCAGGTCGGCGTCGCTGTGCTCGGCGCCGAACACGGCGGCGACATGCCCGGTCGGGTAGCCGTATTTGCGCAGGGTGGCACTGGTGCGCGGGTCCGCGTCGTCGCCCACGTGCCAGGAACCGGTGCCCGCGCTGCTCACCCGCACCCGGTGGGCCAGCCCGGCCCGGTACAGGTGCGAGGCGAAGATCTTCTCCGCCATCGGAGAGCGGCAGATGTTGCCGGTACAGACGAACGAGACGTGCAACTGGCCCACGCCTGCCATTCTGGCCGGTCCGGCCGAACGACCGCCACGTAGGGTGTGATCTCGTGGCCGAGGACACCGTCGATCGCGCGAAACTGCGTCACCACGGCGACGTGGACGCCCGTGCGGGCATGCTCGATTTCGCGGTGAACGTCCAGGGCGCCGCACCCCCGGAATGGCTGCGGCGGCGCTTGGCCGCGCGCCTGTCCGATCTGGGGCGTTATCCGAGCGCCGAGGATGCCGAGGCGGCTCGCCGCGCGGTGGCGGCCCGACACGGCCGCGTCCCAGGGGAGGTGTTGTTGCTGGCCGGCGCTGCGGAAGGCTTCGCCATGCTGCCCCGCCTCGCGCCGCGGTCGGCCGCGGTGTTGCATCCGTCGTTCACCGAGCCGGAACTCGCGCTGCGGGAGGCGGGTGTCCCCGTCACCCGGGTGGTGCTGACACCGCCCTATCGGCTCGATCCCGCCGCGGTGCCTGCCGAGGCCGACCTGGTGGTGCTCGGGAACCCCACCAACCCGACCTCGGTACTCCACCCGGCCGCCGCCATCCGCGCCTTGCGCAGGCCGGGGCGCGTCGTCGTGGTCGACGAGGCCTTCGCCGACGCGGTGGCCGGTGAACCGGAGTCCCTCGCCGCCGACCCCGCGCCCGACCTGCTCGTCCTGCGCAGCCTCACCAAGACGTGGGCGCTGGCGGGGCTGCGCTGCGGCTACTTCCTCGGCGCGCCCGAGGTGCTGGCGCGTCTCGGCCACGGGCGCCCGCACTGGCCGCTGGGCACCCTGCAACTGGAGGCGATCACCGCCACCGCGAGCCCGGCCGCCGTGGCCGAGTCCGAGCGCCGTGCCGAAACGCTCGCCGTGCACCGTGCCGCGATGGTCGAGCGCCTGACCGGCCTCGGCGTGGCGGTCCACACCCCGGCCGCGGGACCGTTCTTGTTATTGCGGGTCCCGGATGGCGAATTGCTGCGTAAACACCTGGCCGCCGTGGGAATCGCGGTCCGGCGCGCGGACACGTTCCCCGGCCTGGGCCCGGACCACCTGCGCGTCGCGGTCCGTGGTACGGCGGAGGTGGATCGGTTGGTCGCCGCTATCCGCTCGGCGGATCTCCGGTGAGCGCCAGGCGACGACCGCGATCAGGCGAGCGCGCGAAGCCGTGCCGGCACGTCCGGCAGCGAACCCAGTAATGCACAGTGCAGGACCGAAGCGAAGGAAGGTGGACGATGACCACGCTCGCGGATCTCATCGGGGCGCTCGACGCGGCCTACCCGCCCGCGCTGGCCGAGCCGTGGGACTCGGTCGGCCTGGTCTGCGGTGACCCGGCCGAAGAGCTGACCCGGGTGCTGTTCGCGGTCGACGCGACCGCCGCGGTCGTCGAGGAGGCGATCGACTGGCGCGCGCAAGCGCTGGTGGTGCACCACCCGCTGCTGCTGCGCGGGGTCGACACCGTCGCGGCGAGCACGCCGAAAGGCGCGCTGCTGCACCGGCTGATCCGGTCCGGCTGCGCACTGTTCACCGCGCATACGAACGCCGACTCCGCGGATCCCGGCGTCTCCGATGCGCTCGCCGCGGCCATCGGTCTCACGGTGACCGGCCCACTGGACGCGAAACCGGAAGCGGCCGTGGATAACTGGGTGATCCAGGTGCCGCGCACGCACACCGACGCGGTGCTCGCCGCGCTTTTCGCCGCCGGTGCGGGCGCGAGTGGGCACTGCTGCGACCGTGCGCTGCGAGTGCCCGCGACAGGACAATTCCGTCCGATCGCAGCAGCAGCCCCGGATCGTGGCTCGCTGACCGAACTGCGGTACGTCGAGGAGGACCTGGTCGAAGTGGCCGCCCCGTCCGCCGCGCGCTCGGCCGTGCTCGCCGCGCTGCGGGCCGCGCATCCCGGCGACGACCCGGCATACCACATCGGCGAACGCGCCCAGCTGCCCTCCTCGCTCGGCATCGGCCGGGTCGGCACCCTGCCGCAACCGGAATCGTTGCGCGCCTTCGCCGATCGGGTGGCCCGCGCCCTCCCGCCCACCGTGTGGGGCGTGCGCGCCGCGGGCGACCCGGACCGCACCGTCTATATGGTCGCGGTGTGCGGTGGCGCGGGCGACTCCTACCTGAGCAGGGCCACCGGGCTGGGCGTCGATGTGTATCTCACCTCCGACCTGCGCCACCACCCGGTCGACGAACACCTGCGCAAAGGCGGTCCCGCCGTGGTCGACGCCGCGCACTGGGCGACCGAATTCCCTTGGTGCGCGCAGGCGGAAGCGGTCGTGCGAACCACCCTGCCCGGCGTGGAGACCAGGGTTTCCACGTTGCGTACCGACCCGTGGACGGTACGCGCGCCCGGCTGAGCGTCCGAAGTCGTTGTCCCGGCGACACACTGGCGACGGCGTGTCGGGGCGTGTCCGTTGCGCGCCGGAACGGATCGGGCGTTTCGGGTGAATCGAGTAGTTCGCGCGGGGTACAACTACCGCATGAACTTCCCGGTGGATGTCGGGCTCGTGCAGATCGGGCTGATCCTGCTGCTGGTCGTCGGTGTGGCGCTGATCATCTCCGGTCTGATCGCAGTCCGCCGGGTGGGGATGCGGCCGCTGCTCGTGCGCGGAACGGGCGGGCTCGCGCTGCTGCTGGTCGCCGCCGTGCTGCTGTGGATCGCGACCCTGCTGCAGACCTATCTCGGATTGACCGGCGAGATCAAAGCGGCGCACGTGGTGGCCAAGCCGGTGGCGGGACAGCAACACCTGCTCGACGTCGACCTCACCCTGTACGGCGACGACCACCACTCCGAACAGCGCCTCACCCACCGGGTCGAAGGCGATATGTGGGTGCTGCAAGCGGGCATCGTCGAGTTGCAGCCGTGGGTCAACGCGCTGGGCTTCCACTCCGGCTATCGGATCAGCCGCCTGTACGGCCAGCGCCTCGACGGCGTCGCGACCCAGCAGAACCAGATCTTCCTCAACGACGGCGACCGCGACTTCTTCGCCGACATGCGCGAGGGCCGGTGGTGGACCCACCCCTTCGTGCGCTCCGCATACGGCAACGCGGTGATCGCGGTGCCCGGCGAATACGACGTCTACATCTCCCGCGACGCCATCAAAACCCGCACCGTCGGCGGCTGACGCCGGTCCGCCGATCCGGCGGGGTACGGTTGAACACCAGTCCCGTCCACCCGTCAGGAGTTTGTCCGCGTTGAATGTCGAACCCCCGATCCAGGCCGAGTTGCTGCGGCTCGCCGCCGTCGACGCCGAGCTGACCCGGATCGCGCACCGGCGCACGGTGCTGCCCGAGCAGCAGGAGGTGACGCGGCTGGAGGCCGAGCGCAACGCGCACTCCGATGCCGCGGTGGCCGTCGAGATCGTGCTCGACGACCTCGATCGCGACATTCGCAAGCTGGAGGGCGAGGTCGAGGCGGTGCGCAAGCGCGAGGAGCGCGACAAAGGTCTGCTCACCGCGGGAACGGTGAACGCCAAACAGCTTTCGGAGATCCAGCACGAGCTGGGCAGTCTGGAGCGCCGCCGCTCCGTGCTGGAGGACGAGCTGCTCGAGGTGATGGAGCGGCGTGAGGCCTCGGCCGCCGATCACGAGCACGCGGGCGCGCGGTTGAGCAAGACCGACGACGAACTCGCCGCCGCCAGGCGACAGCGCGACGAGGCGCTCGCGGACCTGGACGTGGCACAGACCCGCTGCGAGAACGATCGCGCGGGCGTGGTCGCGAAGCTGCCCGGCGAACTGCTGGCCGTCTACGACCGTCAGCGGGAACAGCACGGCGTCGGCGCCGCCCTGTTGCAGGCGCGCCGCTGCGGCGCGTGCCGCATCGAACTCGATCGCGGCGAGATCGCCCGTATCGCCAAGACCGCCCCCGACGTGGTGGTGCGCTGCCCGGAGTGTGGCGCGGTGCTGGTCCGGACCAAGGAATCGGGGCTGTGAGCTCGCCGCGACCGGTTGCCCGGGAAGTGCGATGAGTTTCCCGGAGGTGATCGTCGAAGCCGACGGCGGTTCGCGGGGCAATCCCGGGCCGGCCGGGTACGGCGCGGTCGTCTACGACGCCGATCACGTCCGGGTGCTCGCCGAGCGCTGGGAATTCCTCGGCATCGCCACCAACAACGTCGCCGAATATCGCGGATTGATCGCGGGGTTGGCGGCGGCCGCGGAACTGGGCGCCGAGTCGGTCGTGGTGCGCATGGATTCCAAGCTGGTCGTCGAACAGATGTCCGGTCGCTGGAAGATCAAGCACGCGGCCTTGATTCCGCTCGCCGACCAGGCTCGCAGGATCGCGGCCGGGTTCGCCCGGGTGAGCTACGGCTGGATCCCGCGCGCGCAGAACTCACATGCCGACCGGCTCGCGAACGAAGCCATGGATGCCGGAGCCGACGGCGGCGAGGGCGGTGTCCCGGCGGCGGACACCCGGTCGACCGAGGCCGCCGATCCGGCCCTCGCGGCCACCGAGCGCGATCTGCCGAGTTGGATCGACGAGGTCAGGGACGCGAACGCCGAACAATCGAAGCCGGCGCAGCACGGCCCCGGCTGGACGCGTGCCACCGGTCGGCCCACGCGTTTGCTGCTACTTCGCCACGGTCAAACCGAGTTGTCGCTGCAACGCCGCTATTCCGGTCGCGGCAACCCGCCGCTCACACCGCTGGGCCGCGAGCAGGCCGCACGGGCCGCGAAGATGCTGGCCGCCAAAGGCGGCATCGCCGCTGTGGTCAGTTCTCCGCTCGGCCGGGCCAGGGAAACCGCCGAGGCGGCCGCCGCCGCGCTGGGGGTGCCGGTCGAGCTCCACGAGGGGTTGATCGAGACCGACTTCGGCGCGTGGGAGGGGCTGACCTTCGCGGAGGCCGCGCAGCGCGACCCGGACCTGCACGCCCGCTGGATCGGTGATCCCACCGTCGCGGCACCCGGTGGGGAGAATTTCGAGGAGGTCCGCGCGCGGGTGGACGCGGCTCTGCGTGACCTGCTCGAGCGGTATCCCGGCGCCAATGTGGTCGTGGTCAGTCATGTGACCCCGATCAAGACGCTGCTGCGGCTGGCCCTCGATGCCGGCCCCGCGCTGCTGTATCGATTGCATCTGGATCTGGCGTCGCTGTCGATAGCAGAGTTCTATCTCGACGGCGGCTCTTCGGTGCGTCTGGTGAACGACACCTCCTACCTCTGAGGCGGACGAGGAGCCGGAATCGAGGGCGAACGCGGTGCGCGGCGGGCGAATTATGCATCATTGCAACACATTTGCGTTTCACAATCGCGCGATGCGGTGAATCTCACTTCAACTCGGCCTGGTGCGGCGAGTAGCGGTAGGCTTCCGGACGGTCAGGCACAGGCGTCCAGCTGTCCGCCTGGCCGGGGTCGACGCAGTGGCCTCGGTCAGTGCTGCTCAGCGGGACGGTTCCGCGGGGGCAGTGTGGCCCACGGGCCGCGAAGCGGCGGGAAGTAGCTGTGCCGTCGAGTGGTTCGATGAGAGTGCAGGTTCGATGAGCAGTCCGATCAAGGTTGTCGTTCTCGGGGCGGGGATCGGAGGACTCACCGCGGCGGCCGCCCTGCGGCATGCGGGCTTCGGCGTCGAACTGTACGAAGCGGGCCCGGAACTGCGGGCCCAGGGTTTCGGACTTTCGGTGCAGGCCAACGGCATCAACGCACTGCGCGCCCTGGACCTCGGCATCGACGAGCAGCTGCTCGAACGCGGCGGCCGAGTCGAGACCTTTCGTTTCTGCAACCCCGACGGCAGCCCGATCCGGGTGCTCCCGGTGCATCGGCTCGACGCCCAGCTCGGCGCTCCCGCCGTGGCGCTGCACCGCACCGACCTGCACGACGTGCTGCTGAGCGCGATCGGCGACACACCGACTTTCGTCGGCGCGCAAGCCACCCGGTTCGTCGACGACGGTGAGCACGTGCGCGTCGAGTTCGCCGACGGCCGGGTCGCCGAGGGTGATCTGCTCGTCGGCGCCGACGGCATCCACTCGGTGGTGCGCGCCCAGCTGCACGGCCGCACCGAGCCGCGTCCCGGCAATTTCGTCTGCTGGCTGGCCTGCATCCCGTTCGAGCACCCCAATGTCGCGCGCGGGTTGTCGGCGCACTTCTGGGGCACCGGAATGCGTTTCGGCATCCACGACATCGGTCACGGCCGGGTGTACTGGTGGGGCACCAAGACGCTGCCCGCCGACGAGGCCGCGAACTGGCAGGGCGGCAAGGAAGACCTGCTGCGCTTGTACGCCGACTGGGCGCCGGAGGTGCGCGCCTGCATCGAGCAGACCGACGACGCGGCGATCCTGGCCGTGCCCGCGCAGGACCGCCCCCCGCTGGCCGGATGGGGCCGCGGCCGGGTGACGCTGCTCGGCGACGCGGCGCACCCGATGCTGCCCAGCCTCGGCCAGGGCGCCAACTCCGCGATCGAGGACGCGGTGGTGCTGGCCAGTGTGCTGCGCAACTCCCTGGATCCGGTCGCGGGCCTGCGTCGTTACGAGAAGTTGCGCGCCGACCGCACCGCCATGTTCGTCAACGGATCGGCGTCGCTGGCCAAGATCGAGCAGACCACCGACCCGCGCCTGGTGCGCGTGCGCGACACCTACTTCCGGCACGCGCCCACCGAATTCTTCCTGCGTGAGCTCGGCAAGCCGATGTCCTTCCCGGCGCCGGACGGGCCGACCGCGCGGCTGCCGCGCCCGCTCTCGCCGGTCGAGCGCTGGCACTGGATCGCCGATCAGCTGGCGCCGCTGCACATCCTGTCGCGGGTGCGGATCCGGGGCCACGTGGGGGTCGAGCAGATCCGCGCGGGCCTGGACGAGGTGCAGCGCAGGCATCCGCTTCTGCGGGTCGCCGTCGCCGCTGAACCGGATGGCACCGCACCGCGTTTCGTGCCGGTGCAGGCCCCGATTCCGCTGCGGGTGATCGAATCCGAGGACAGCACCAACTGGTTGACCGAGGCCGACGAGGTGGAGCTGCGCGAGCCGTTCGACTGGCGCACCGGCCCGCTGGCCAGGGCGGTGCTGATCAAGGAGACCGACGGCACCAACGAGCTGATCGTCACGCTGCACTACGCCATCGCCGACGGTGAGAGCGCGCTGTCGGTCGCCAAGCAGGTGCTCCAGGTGGCCGCCGGGGAAGGGGGCGAATTCTCGCCCGCGCCGGTCCGACCGGGCCCGGAGGAACTTTTCCCCGCGCGCTTCCACGGCGCGGGCGGTGCGCTGCGCACCGCCGGTTCGCTCCTGCGCGACCAGAAGTCGCAGTTGCGCAAGCCGCGCAGGCTGGAGCCGACCACGCTGGCGCCACCCGCGCAGCGGCGCAGCCGGGTGGTGCACCGCAGCCTCGACGGCGACCGGTTGGACGCGCTCACCGCGGGCTGCACTCGCCACGGCGTCGGCCTGCAGGCGGCCCTCTCCGCCGCGCTGCTGATCGCCGCGGCCAGGGAGGCGGGCACCGAGAAGGCCGCCTGGTACACCGTCGGCAGCTCGGTCAACTTCCGTGACCATCTCGACGGCGCCGCGAGCGACACCGAGGTCGGCACCTATCAGGGCATGATCGCCACGCCGGCGAAGTACGCGCCGTGGGCCTCGCTGTGGGAGATCGCCGCCGAGATCGAGCGCGAGTACGGCGCGCGGTTGGACCGGCGCGATCACCTGTCCGCGTTGAACCTGCTGAAGGTGGCCGCGCCGAAGTCGGTGGCCGCCAGTGCGTCCACGGTGAAACTCATGGACACCCGCGGCCCGGGTCATCTCTGTATGACCTACCTGGGTGACTACCCCTTCCCGGACAAAATCGGCTCCTGGCAGCTGGAAGGCGCGCAGTTCGTCTCCGGTATGTCCGTCAGCGGCTTCATCATGGCCACCGCCAACGCGACGCACAACGAGCTGTCTCTCAACATCGGCTACGTCGAGCCCGCGGTATCGCGCGACCGAGCCGATCGTCTGGCCGACGAAAGCGTGCGCGCGCTGCTGTCGGCCTGCTGACCGGCCCGCATACACCGCGATAACAACAGCGGAGTCGCGGCATCGGAAGTGCCGATGCCGTGATTCGCGATATCGATAACTGGATAAGTGTGGTAGCAGCTTTGCGTGTCAGCGATCAGGGTGGGCTTGGATAGATCCGCGCACGGCCGGTGCCGCGACTGTCGCGATAGGAGTGACTGTGACATTCGAACCGAGTGCTACTTCCGAGAGACCGCCCGAAGCCTGGCCGGTCAGCGCGTACCAGCGTGATGTGTTGTCGGTCGCCTACCGGTATGCCCCGGTGCCGGTCACCCGAAACGCCTATTGCGCGTTCATGGGCGAGCCGTTCGACATGGATCGGTTGCGGGCCGTGGTGCGCCGGGCGTTGCTCGCCGACGAGGCGCTGCGCCTGCGGTTCGAGTTCTCCGAGGGCCGGTTCTGGCAGTGGGTGTCCGACGAGCTGCCCGAGGTCGAGTTCGTCGATCTCAGCTGGGCGTCGGACCCGGCCGCGGCGCGCCGCGACTGGGTGAACCGGGCCAACGTGACGCCGTCCCCGCCACGGCAGCCGTTCCGGATCGCCGCGCTGGTCGACGGACCGGACCACTTCCATCTCTACGTCGCGATGCACCACGCGATGATCGACGGCTGGGGCGTGAACGCGCTGTGGAGCGCGCTGGTGGACAACTACAGCCGCACCGACCTCTCGCTCGAGCAGCTCGCCGAGCCGGACCCGGTCACCGAGCAGACCGACCGCAGCGCGGCGACCTATCGCAAGATCGCCGCCGAACACGACGAGTATCTGTCCTCGCCACAGTGGGCGGCGGATCGGGACGCGCTGGTGCGCCGCTTCGAGGGAGTGGTTCCGGCGCTGTTCTCCGGGCGTTCGAGCACCCCTGACGTCAACCGGGGGCGTCGACGCGTGGTGGTGGAACCCGCCTTCCTGGACCGCATCCGAGCCACCGGCTTCTCCGTCTTCGCGTTCACCGTTTCGGCGCTGGCCGCCTACCTGACCACCATTCACCGCTCCGAGGAGGTGGTGATCGGCGTCCCGATGCTCAACCGGCACAGCGCGGAGACCTTCCGCACCGCCGGGCACCGGACGAACGTGGTCCCCCTGCGCATCCGGGTCGATCCCGCCCAGCCGCTGTCGGCGGTCGCCACGGAGGTGGCCGCGCAGATCCGGGAACTCAAGCGGTACGAACGTTTTCCGTACGGCGACCTGGCGCGCGCCCTCAACAGCGATCCGACGGCGCCGCCGCTGTTCGACGTGGCGTACTCCTATATCAAGATGCCGCCGTCGGATCACCTCGACAAGATCCTCGGCACCCTCGACATCGTCAATCCGGGCACCGTGCTCGAGGCGCTGAACATCCTCGGCGTCGAGCACGCGCGCGACGGCTCGCTGAACCTCCAGCTCTACTACGACAAGGACGTCTTCGACGAGAACTTCCCGCTCGAATCGGTCGTGCGTGGCGTCGGCGCGCTGGTGGTGGCGGCGCTGGACCGGCCCGAGGCGCCGATTTCGGCCTTGCCGTTGATGTCGAGGCGGGACCAGGCGGCCGTCGCCGCGTTCGAATCCGGTCCGCGGGCGGACTTCCCGTACACGACGATCGACCGGCTGGTCGCCGACGTGGCCGCGCGGCATCCGGACCGGATCGCGCTCGAACCGGTCGCCGGGTCCGGGGAGCAGCCACTGCGCTACGCCGAATTGTTGACGCTGGCCGAGGGGTTCGCCGCCCGGTTGCAGGCACTCGGCGCGACCGGCAACGAGTGCGTC
The DNA here is from genome assembly GCF_052545135.1 of Nocardia aegles. Lineage (NCBI taxonomy): Bacteria > Bacillati > Actinomycetota > Actinomycetes > Mycobacteriales > Nocardiaceae > Nocardia > Nocardia aegles. Next base: position 401,290 of record NZ_JBQWRI010000004.1, on the reverse strand, counting down.
CCGGTGGTACTGCCCCGCTCGACGGAGATGCTCGTCGCGATCTTCGGCGTGTTGCGGGCGGGTTGCGCCTATGTGCCACTCGATCCCGACTTCCCGGCCGCTCGGATCGAGACCGTGCTCGCCGACTGCGGGGCGCGCTTCGTGGTGGCGGGGCCGGAACATGGCGCGGTCTTCGACAGGTTGGACGTCACGAGGCTCACGGTGGCCGACACCGACCCGGCGCGCGGGGTGGAAAGCGTCTCGCATCCAGCCGATCTCGGCTACCTCATCTACACCTCCGGGTCCACGGGCGTGCCGAAGGGGGTGATGATCGAGCACCGGTCGGTGGTGAACCGCCTGACCTGGATGCAACGGCGCTACCCCCTGCACGAGTCGGACGTGATCTTGCAGAAGACGCCGGTCACCTTCGACGTGTCGGTGTGGGAACTGTTCTGGTGGGCGATCACCGGCGCCCGGCTGGCGCTGCTGGAGCCGGGCGGGGAGCGCGATCCGCGCCGCATCGCCGACGCGATCGCCGCGCACGGCGTGACCGTGCTGCACTTCGTGCCCTCCATGCTGGCCGCGTTCGTCGACGAACTCGCGGCCGACCCGGCGGCGGTCGCACGGATCGGCAGCGTGCGGCGGGTCTTCGCCAGCGGCGAGGCGCTACCCCCGGCGCTGGTGCGCCGGTTCCACGCCGCCTTCACCGCCGCCGGAGCCGCAGCGCCGCAGCTGGTGAATCTCTACGGCCCGACCGAAGCCACCGTCGACGTCTCCTACTTCGACTGCCCCGCGGACGAGCCGCTCGATGTGGTGCCGATCGGCCGCCCCATCGACAACATCGACCTGCTCGTGCTCGATCACATCGGCCGCCGGGTGCCGGTCGGCGTGCCGGGCGAGCTGAACATCGCGGGTGTCGGCGTGGCCCGCGGCTATCGCGGCAGGCCCGAGCTGACCGCCGCGGCGTTCGTCGATGATCGCGCAGTGCCGGGGCGCCGCCGGTACCGCACCGGTGACTTGGTGCGCTGGCTGCCGGACGGCAACCTCGAATACCTGGGCCGCTTCGACGATCAGGTGAAGATCCGCGGCAACCGCATCACCCTCGGCGAGGTGCAGAACGCCCTGCTCGGCTGCGCCGGGGTGCGCGCGGCGGCCGTGGTGGACGAGGTCTCGGAGGCGCACGGCGTGCAACTGGTCGGCTACTTCGTCGGCGCCGATGTCTCCGGGGAGGAGATCGCCGAGCAGCTCGCGGGCAGGCTGCCCCGCTACATGGTGCCGTCCCGGCTGCTCCGGGTGGACCGGATCCCGCTGACCCGCAACGGGAAACTGGACCGGCGCGCCCTGGCCGAGCAACTCGTTCTCGGCGACGGCGCCGATCCGGCCGCGGGCGCCGAGCCGCGCACCGATATCGAGATCGGGCTCGCGCAGGTCTGGCGCAGTGTACTGGGCGTCGAGTCGATCGGCGTGCACGACAACTTCTTCACCCACGGCGGCGATTCCATCCTCGCGCTGTCGGTGCGCACCGCCGCCGAACGCGCCGGGCTCTACTTCGACGTGGACGCCTTCTACCAGGCGCCGACCATCGCCGAGCTGGCCCGCGTCGTGCGCGACGACCGCCACGACGAGCGCGGCCGCGTCGCCGCGCCCCTGGAGACGGTGCCGCTGATCGACCGCGCCGCACTACAGCAGGCCGAGGACGCGTTTCCGGCCACGGCCCTGCAACTGGGCATGCTGTATCACAGCATCGAGCGCGCCGACTCGGTCACCTACAAGGACGTGTTCCGCTACCGGCTCGAAGTACCGTGGGCCGCCCCGCAATTCAGGGAGGCGGTGGACCGGCTGGTGCGGCGGCAACCCGCGCTGCGCTCGTCGTTCGACCTGAGCAGGTATTCGGTTCCGCTGCAGATCGTGCACGCCGCGCCCAGCTACGAATTCCAGATCGTCGACCTCGGCGATCTGGACGAGGCGGACGTCGAGGAGCTGATCGAGAGCTATCTCCAGGAACGCGCTCACGCCCACTACGACATCTCGGTCGCTCCGCTGTTCGCCATCCGGGTCTTCGTCCGCCCCGGTCCGCGGGAGCCGGTGGGCACGGTGGACTTGGTGCTGAGCTTCCACCACGCCATCCTGGACGGCTGGAGTGTCGCCACGTCGGTGCTGGAACTGCTGCTGGATTACCTGAACCACATCGGCATGACCCGCGACCAGGTCGAGGCCACGGCGCATCCGGCCACCGTGCTCGCGGAGTACGCGCGGGCCGAGCAGGGCGCGGCGCGCGACGCCGCGGCCCGCGAGTATTGGCTGACCACCCTGAAAGGCGCCGAACCCACCGCGCTCACCGCGCTCGGGGCGCACCAGCCGGTGGTGGCGGGTGTGCCGCGAGCGCGGGCGCTGGTGCCGCGCAGACTGGCCGAACGGGTCTCCGCGTTCGCCACGCGGCACCAGGTGCCGGAGAAATCGGTGTATCTGGCCGCGCACTGCCTGGCGTTGCGGGCGCTGACCGGCCGCCCGGACGTCACCACCGGCGTGGTGAGCCACGGTCGCCCGGACCGGGCCGGCGCCGAACGAGTGGCGGGGCTGTTCCTCAATACGCTGCCGATCCGATTGGACGGCACCGCGACCACCTGGCGCGCGGCGGTGCAGCAGCTGGCGCGTCGCGAACGCGAGGCCTACCCGTTCCGCCGCTACCCGCTGCGGTCGATCCTCGCCGATGGCGGGCCGGTTTTCGAGACGGCGTTCAACTTCGTCAACTACCACGTCTTCCAGCCCATGCTCATGCTGGACGGCGTGCGCCTGCTGGACTTCGACACCCGCGAGGAGACCAACTTCCAACTGCTGGTCACCGCCGCCACGGACCCGCGCGACGGCCGGATGTGGTTGCGGGTGGACGGCGACCACACCCTGACCGCCGAGCAGTGCGAGACCGTGGCGCTCACGCAGTTGCGCATGCTGGCCGGTATCGTCGCCGATCCCGACGCGGCGATCGACCGTGGTGTCGGCCCCGCGACCGCACGCGACGTGGGCACGCTGGTGGCCGAAGCGGCCGCGCTCGACCCCGCCCGCATCGCCCTGGCCGGCGACGACGAATCCGTCACCTACGACCAGCTGATCGAACGCTCCGACCGGTTGGCCCGGCGCCTGGTCGGACTCGGGGTGTCGCCGGGCGACCGGGTCGGCATCCTGATGGGCCGTCGCCCGCAACTGGTGCTGCTGGTGCTCGCCCTGACCAGGATCGGGGCCGCGTGTGTTCCGCTGGATGTCAGTTATCCGCGAGCCAGGCTCAATCTGATGATCGACCGCGCCCGCCCGCACCGCGTGATCGCCGACGCCGCCTATCGCGACATCGTCGACGACGCCGACTTGGTGCTGGACACCGCCACACTCTTCGACGACTCCGCGCCCGACGCGGAAGTCACGCTGCCCGACCACGTCTCGCCCGACGCGGTGGCCTACGTGCTGTTCACCTCCGGGTCGACCGGTGAGCCCAAGGGTGTCGCGATGCCGCACCGCGGCCTGACCTCCCTGGTGGATTGGCAGAACCGCGCGGCCACCGGCACCGGCCTGCGCAGCACCCTGCAGTTGGCGCCGTTGAGTTTCGATGTGTCGTTCCAGGAGATCTTCACCACCCTCGCGGCCGGGTCCACGCTGCGGGTGAGTTCGGCCGATCTGCGATCGAACGTCGAGCAACTGCTGAACACGGTGGTGGAGGAGGGCATCGAACGGCTCTTCCTGCCGTACGTCGCCTTGCAGGCGTTCGCCGAGGCGGCTGTGAACCACCGGATGTTCCCGACCGAACTGAAGGTGCTGATCTCCTCCGGCGAGCAGCTGCGCATCACCGACGAGATCCGCGCCCTGTGCAAGGTGGTTCCCGGCCTGGTGCTGGAGAATCAATACGGTCCCACCGAATCCCACGTCGCGACGAAGTTCACGCTGACGGGTCCGGCCGACGAGTTCCCCGCGCTGCCGCCCATCGGCCGCGCCGTCGACGGTGACACCGTCGAACTGCTCGACAGCGCACTGCGGCCGGTGCCGGACGGCGTGATCGGCGAGATCTATCTCGGCGGCCGCAGCATCGCCCGCGGCTACGAGGGCAGGCCCGCGCTGACCGCCCAGCGGTTCGTCGCCACGCACGCGGGCGGAATCCGGTACCGCACCGGCGACCTCGGTGTCCGGCTGTTCTCCGGCGACCTCGTCTGCCTGGGCCGCAGCGACAGTCAGGTGAAGATTCGCGGGTTCCGGGTGGAGCCGGCCGAAGTCGAGTTGTGCATCCTGAGCTTGGTCGAGAAGTTCCCCGGCATCACCGAGGCCGCCGTGGTGGCCCGCGGTTTCGGCGGCATCGACGGCTCGCTGATCGCGTTCCTGGTCGGCGCGCCCGAGCAGACCGACCTCGCCGCGTTGCGACACGACCTGCGCTCGATGCTCCCCGCGCACATGGTTCCGTCCAGGTTCGCCTGGCTCGACGAACTGCCCCGCACGCCCAGCGGCAAGCGCGACGACGCGACGCTGCGCGCCTACGGGGAGGATGCCACCGAATCGGTGTCGCCACGGCGGGAACCCGCCGATGAGTACGAGCGGTCGGCGGTCGAACTGCTGGCCGAGTACGCGGGACTGCGGGCGATCGGCGTGGACGACGACTTCTTCGCTGCGGGCGGTACGTCCATCGGGGCGATGCGCGTGGTGATGGCGCTGTCGCGCCGCTGGGGCGTCGAGGTGCCGCTGGACGCGTTCATCGGCGCGCCCACCGCCGCCGGGATCGCCACGCTGGTGCGGTCGGGTCAGGTGCGGCGCACGTTCGATCCGCTGGTGCCGATCAGCGTCGGCGGCGGCAAGCCGCCGTTGTTCCTGGTGCACCCGATCGGCGGAAACGTGCTGTGCTACTTGGCCCTGGCGCGTTATCTGGATCCGGATCGCCCGGTATACGGATTGCAGGCGGCGGGCGCGGATACCGGCAGCGCCCCGGAGAAGAGCATTCCCGCGATGACGGAGTCGTATCTGCAAGCGGTGCGGAGGGTGCATCCGACGGGGCCGTATCACTTGGCGGGATGGTCGTTCGGCGGCTACGTGGCCTTGGAGATGGCCCGCCGGCTACCCGAGCACGAGGTCGCCAGTGTGACGCTGCTGGACACGATGGCGCTGCGCGCGCAGACCCGCACTCCGATTCCGGAGGAGAAGCTCATCCGGTGGTTCTTCCTCGAGCTGCTGTGGTACGCGCGGGGAAGCAATTCCGCCCTGGTCGATTTCGAGCCCGACGTGCACAATTCCGAGGACCTGTTCGCGGCGATGCTGGCGGAGTCGGTGCGATCGGGCATCCTGCCCGACGACAGTTCGCCACAGACGATCCGGCGTCTCTACGAGGTGTTCTTCGCCAACTACTCGGCCATGCTGGACTACGAGCTCGAGCCGTACGAGCGCGACATCACGCTGTTGCACGCCATCGAGGGCCTGCCGCCGGGCGTCGACCTGGCGCACAAGACCGTGGGCAGCATGTTCGACAGCGCCGACAACGGCTGGAAACAGTACGCGGCGCGCCGGTTCACGATGATCGACGTGCCCGGCGATCACCTGAACATGATGACCGAGCCGAACATCGGCGAGGTGGGGCTGCGGTTGGACGAGGTGATGTCGGCCGCCGACCCCGATCTGGACCGCGAATGGGACGAGTCCATGCTGGACGCCTGAGATTCGAGCTGGAGTGGCGGCCGACGAGGTCCGGTTTGTCCGCCGATCCGCAGGGTATCCGGGCCGCGACGGCATCCGAGACACCCGCTCCGCACCGCGAGGCCCAGCACAGGAGACAGCCATGAACGAGCGCGAACCCACGGACAACAGGACCGACGACGTACCGGGCACCGCGGGCGTCTCCGGTGGCCGGTCGGCCGGAACCGGGCAACCGGCCGACGACGCGGCGCACGGGGCCGCTGGGGAGCAGAGCGCCACCCAGCGCACGGCGAACACGTCCAGCGGCGCCGGGAGAACACCGGACCCGCGAAGCGCGGCGCAGGTCGCGGAAGACGTAGCTGCGCAGGCGGGCGGCACCGCCGATGCGGCGGAGACGGTGACTTCGGGGATGGTTCCGACCGGTACGGCCCCGCAGGCGGGCAGCACGCCCGACGCGGGGGCGACCGTGTCGTCGGCCGAGGCTCCGACCGATACGGCCGCGCAGGCGAGCGCCGCCGCTGGTGCCGGGGAGAAACGGGAGCCGGAATCCACCGGCAGGCATGCGGCCGAAACCGGGAGCAGGCAGGAAACGCCGGTAACGGAGTCGGTTCGACGCGCCGCCGAACGCGCCGAGCAGGTTCAGGCGGACGTCGCCACTGCCGCCGAACGTGGCGCAGCGGGAATCCCCGGGCCGGTGGCTCGTCCGGGCCGCACGCTTCTGGAGACGCTGCGCGACAAACCCCTCCTCGCCGCGATTCCCGCTGCGGTCCTGGCCTTCATCTTCTGGCGCGCGCTGCGCCGGGGCTGACCCGACTCACACGCGACACCGGTAGATCTGCCGAGATCCGCCGTTCGGCCCGGGATCCGCCGCCTCCGCGGGATGGAAGCCCAGGTGCTCGTAGAACGCGCGCGCACCGCCGGTGCCCGCGCCGGGATGGTCGGGCCCGAAGGTGACCACCTCGAGCGTGCCGGGGGCCGGCACGTACCGGCGGATCGCGTCCGTGGTCAATGCCCTGCCGATCCCGTGCCCGCGGGCCTGTTCCGCGACGACAGCATCGGCCGATTCCGTCGACTCGAGGAAACCCTCAGCCGGGTCGCAGAGCGATGTCGAGTTTGCTGCGCAAACGCCCGAAGTGCGGATCGGTGTCGTGGCGGGCGAATCCGTCCAGCTCCCACCAACGTTCACCGTCGAACTCGCGCGGATCGAGGGCATGATCGTCGGCGCGGTCACCGCGGATGACATACCAGAGGCTGACGTCCTCATGACCGGCGCCCGAGCCGACGGTGGTGGTCACGGTGAGGAACAGCGGGTCGGGCCCGACGACGTCGAAACGGGCTTGCACGCCGATCTCCTCGGCCGCTTCACGCCGCGCGGCGTCGAGCGGATGCTCGCCCGGATCGACATGCCCTCCGGTCGGCAACCACAGCCCGGCGAGGCGATGTCTGCCGAGCAACACCGCCCGTGCCGCCGGATCGACCAGCACGACATAGGAGACCAGGTGCCGCGGCGGCGTCGCTGGTTTGGCCCGCCGGAAGATGTCGTCGGTCGACGCCAGCCAGCGCAGCGTCGTGTCGATGTGCTGCCGTTCGAGCTCGTCGAGCGGCACGATCCGGCGGACGGTCTCGGCGACCGCGGTGGTGGCGGGATGCATGGCACGAACGGTAGCGCCGGGCACCGACAGGTTCAGCCGTCCAGCACGACAGGTTTCAGCCGGGCCGTGTACGACGCGGCGCCGATGTGCGGCCCGGCCGCGGGGCCGGGCCGCGAACGTCCTATGGCCGCAGCACCGACACCAGGAATTCGGTCTGGTCGTACACGGTCTTCTCGAAGACCTCGTCGAAATAGATGTCGAAATGTCCTGCGGGATAACGTTTCACCACCGCGTGCTTGGTGCGTTCGGCGGCGCGCAGCGCCGATTTCACCGGTGCGACGGAATCATCGTCACACAGCGCGTACAGCACCGGCATCTTCAGGGCCTTCGCCCGTCGCCCGGGTGCGTCCAACAGCGCCGAGAACGCCACGCGCGCGGCTACTTTCGGCTCGTAGGTCTCGCTCTCGTCGGTCAGCCTGCGAAAGCCGTCCGGCACGTCGGGTGCGCTCATCAGCGCCGCGGCGCCTCTGCGTCCGGCCAGCCGGACGCCGATCGGCTTGCGCCGCAGCGTTCCGACCAGCAGGTCGGTGGCCGCGATGGCGCTGACCTTGACCAGGCTGATCGGCCCCTTCGCCAACGCCGAGGACAGGCCGCTGGTGAACGGCACTTGCGCGACGACAGCCGCGATATAGGCATCGTCCGGCGCCACCGAGAGCACGTGCCCGCCGCCGAACGACGTGCCCCACAACGCGATCCGGGTCGCGTCGATACCGCGCAGCGTGCGCGCGTACGCGATGGCGGCATGCCAGTCCGCGCGCTGGCGCGCGATGCTCAGCACTTGGCGTGGCATGCCCTGACTGGCGCCGAAATGCCGATAGTCGAATATCAGGACCGCCATTCCCGCGGCGGCGAAACGCCGCGCGTACCGATCCAGTCCCATTTCCCGATTGGCCCCCAGGCCGTGTCCCATCACCACTAGCGGGCGGGGTTTGGGTGCGCCGTCCGGGCGATAGAGCCACGCCGCGCACTGTTCGCTTCCGGATGGGAAGCCGACCTCGACACGTTCCATGGCCACCAACCGTACCCAGTATCCTGTTCTGGCGGACGAGTTGGTCGGGCGGCCGCGGCGTCGGGAACGGGCACGGATGTGCCGCCGCCCGGCGCCGAGGAAAGTCCGGACTCCACAGAGCAGGGCGGTTGCTAACGGCAACCCGGGGTGACCCGCGGGACAGTGCCACAGAAAACAGACCGCCCACGGCCCAGTGGTCGTGCGGTGAGGGTGAAACGGTGCGGTAAGAGCGCACCAGCGCCCCGGGTGACCGGGGCGGCTCGGTAAACCCCGCCCGGAGCAAGGTCGAAGGCCGCACCGTACGCGGTGCGGCTGCGCAGGCGCTCGAGGGCTGCTCGCCCGAGCCTGCGGGTGGACCGCTCGAGGCACCCGGCGACGGAGTGCCCAGATGGATGGCCGCCTCCCGGCCCGGTGCCGGGGACAGGATCCGGCTTACAGACCAACTCGTCCGCCCGGGGAGTTCGCACACCGGCTCGATTCCGCACGCGGTGCGCGGCGGAATCAGCGGGTGTGCGAAGCACGCCCTGATCGAGCGGGGTCAGCACATGAGTTTGGCCATTTGGTAGATCGCCCTGGCTTCCTCGGGGCTGGGCTGGGTGTGGCCGCCCGCGCGCTTGATGATGTTCTTGACGACGTCGTCCTCGGATTTACCCGCTTTGATGTCGCCGCAGGTTTCGGTCAGGACGCTGGCGATCTTCGCGTCGTCCTTGCCCTCGGCCAGCTTGGGGAACGCCCCGCGGAAGCTGACGACGAACGCACCCGCCTTCACGCTGTCGACCTGGGCGGCGGCCTGTGCCGCCGTGGTGGTGGCGGCGGACGAGGTGGCAGTGCTGGTCTTGTCGTCCCCGCAACCGGCGAGGAGCAGGGCGAAGAGGGTGGCGCTGGCCGCGATCGCGGCGGTAGTTCTTGTCACGGAGCGGCATGCTAGCGGCCGATAACCACCGTCGCCTCCCGTCAGGTTAACGGGAGGCGACGAGTAGTGGGAAAAGAATCGCGCGAGTCAGATCGGATCGATCACGAAAACCTGCGCCCAGTACGCGGCCTGCTCGGGGCCGAGCAGCGGCAACAGATAGTCGAACAAAATCGATGACATAGGTATGGAGCTCCCAAATTGTCGACGTGCGGGACATTTTCCGAACGCGCGGGCGCACCACGCCCGTCACGGCGGGCCACGTTAGCAGCGCCGGCGCGGTCGTGTCTCGGGGCGCGATCCTCCGCTGTCCGATTCGTACTGAACTGGCCCTGATCGTGATCGACGTCATAAAGTAGTCGCCGTTGGCAAGGCCCGGTGCGGGGCAGCGCCGGGCCATTCATACTTCGATCGCGGGAAAGCAGGTCTCAACACATATGCGAGTAGTTCGCTCCATGGTTGCCGGCGCATTGGTCGCAGGCGCCGCTTCGATTTTCGCGGTGCTGGGTGCGGGTTCGGCCGGCGCAGTCGCGGTGACCCCGCTGCCGGGCGGGGTTCAGGTCGACCTGAGTCCCGCCGACACGGCGTGGGTGCACCAGAATCATGTCGGTCTGGCTATCGCCGGGCTGCCGCATCCGTCCGCCGCCTCCTTCGGTGAAGCGCTGGACGCGGCGGCTCAGGTGTCGTCCTCGGTGCCGAACGGCCGGGTCACCTTCACCGTCTACGGGCCGTTCGACCAGTTGAACGGCACCATGCTGGCGCTTCAGTAGGACCCGGCGCGGAAGCGTGGAACTCCACCAGCGGATCGTGTCGGCACCGGTCGATTTCGGCGCCATCCGGTCCGAGTTCGGCCTGGCCTCGGCGTACCCTGCCGAGGCCAGTGCCGAGGCCCGCGACGCGGTGGACGCGTTCGCGGGCGACCGGGTCGATCGCACGGACATCCCGTTCGTGACGATCGACCCACCCGGGGCCATGGATCTGGACCAGGCCCTGCATATCGAACGCACCCCCGGCGGCTTCACCGTGCACTACGCCATCGCCGACGTGGGCGCCGTGATCTTCCCCGACGGCGCGCTGGCCAAGGAGTCCGGCGCCAGGGGCCAGACCTTCTACCTTCCCGACGGCACCGTGCCGCTGCACCCGCCCGCGTTGTCGGAAGGGTCCGCCAGCCTGCTTCCGGACCGCACGCGTCCGGCCGCGCTGTGGACGATCGAACTCGACGAGCACGCCGAACCGGTGCGGTTCTCGGTGGTCCGCGCCCTGGTGCGCTCCCGTGCCCGGCTCGACTACTCGACCGTGCAGGCCGACGCGGAGTCGGGTCGGCTGCATCCCTCGATCGCTGCCCTGCCGGAGTTCGGCACGCGGCGCATCGAGGCGGGTCTGGCGCGCGGTGCGATCGGGCTGCGATTGCCCGCGCAGAGTGTCGTCCAGGACGAGCGCGCCGACGGGCACTGGCGACTGGTGGTGGAACCGCGCACCGCCGCCGACGACTGGAACGAGCAGGTCTCGCTGCTGACCGGCATGTGCGCGGCGCGGATCATGCTGGACGCGGCCGGACCGGAGGGTCATCGGGTGGCGCTGCTGCGCACCATGCCGCCGCCGCAGGAATCCGCGATCGATTCGATGCGCCGGACCGCGCAGGCGCTGGGCGTGGCCTGGCCAGAGGGCGAAGCGGTCGGGCAGATGCTGGCCCGGCTGGACACCGGGACTCCCGCGGCCTTGGTGCTGATGTCCGAGGCGACGACCCTGCTGCGCGGCGCCTCCTACACCGTGCTCGACGGTGCGCCGCAAGCGCCGCACGTGCCGGAAGCGCTGCGGCACAGCGCGATCGGCGCGCCCTACGCGCACGTCACCGCTCCGCTGCGGCGGTTGTCGGATCGGTTCGCGACCGAGATCTGCCTGGCCCGGTGCGCGGGCGCCGACGTGCCGCGCTGGGTGCGGGAGGGGCTGGCGAGTGCCGCCGACTCCATGCGGCGCAGCGACGGCGTCGCGGGCAAGATCGAACGGGCCTGCATCGACCTGACCGAATCGACCCTGCTCGCGCAGCGTACCGGCGAGGCGTTCGACGCCGTCGTGGTGCGCGAGGCCAACGGCAGCCGGCCTGCCGTGGTCTTCGTCGCCGACCCGCCGGTGCTGGGCCCGTGCGCCGGGAGCCCACCGGAAGGCGAGACCGTGCGGGTGCGGCTGCTGTCGGCCGACCCGATGGAGCGGAAAGTGTCCTTCGGCTATCCGGCGTAACGGGTGCGGTGGGTGAGGACAGGCGGTCGTCGAGGAACGCGCCGACCGCGGGGGATGCCGGGTCACCGAGAGGCGGCGGCTCCGAACAGTGCCGCTGCCGTCACCGGGTAGCGGCTCAGCTCACGACCGGCCGCGGCGTCCTCCGTGGCCGCGAGCATCTCGTACAAGCCGGCGTTCTCGCCCGCCGCCGCGGCCTCGGCCGCCCGGTGCAGGATCGCGTCGTGCGACTCCACCGCGTCGCGGTGGTCGCCGAGCACGGTCTGCAGCTTCTTCGCCCGGACGCCGCGATCGGCGGCGTCGTCGCCGAGGACCTGCTGTGCCGCCTCGCACGAATACCGCAGCCGCTTGGCGCTCTTGCGGATATCGTGCAGCAGTTCCACCCGTTCGAGCGGGTCGACGGTGGGTTCGACGCGGATCAGGGATTCCACCCGGTCGAGGTCGCGCCGGAGCACCTCCCGGAACACGTCCGCCGCCGCCGCTTCGGCGCGGTTGGGGCGCAGCGGCGGATCGGTGCGCCATCCGGACAGTTCGTCGCGCAACTCGCGGTAGCGTGCGCCGTCCAACGCGGTCAGCACCTCGTCGTGCGCCGCGCGATAGCGCTCCCGCTCGGCGTCCACCAGACGCGCGGTGACGGCGTCGAGCTCGGCCGGATCGGCCCGCTCGGCCTGGTCGGCCAGCAGCGTGGCGAACCGATCGGCGCGCACCTCCGCGTCCCGCGCTTCGCCGAGCAATCCGGCCAGCCATTTGAGTTCCGCGCCCATCGTGGCGGCGGGCTTCTTGGCGAGCAGTGTGCCGTAGGACCGCAGCACGCTGCGCAGCCTGCGGGTGGCCACCCGCATCTGATGGACCGAGTCCTCCGCGTCGGCGCGGACCTCGGGTTCGGCGGCCAAGAGCCGGTCGATGTCCTCGCGCAAAGCGTCCACCAGAGCGTTCCCCGCCGTCAGCACCGTGCTCGCCCCCGCTTCGGCGAACCGGTCGGTGGCCTCGACCAAGTGATGGGTGATGCCGGGCTCGTTCGCCGCGTGGCCCGCGTCGTCCACGATGTGCAGGACCGAGCCGGGCCAGGCTCGGTGCAATTCCCACGCGCTGACCGCCGGGCAGACGATGTCGTGGCGACCCTGCACGATCACGGCCGGGATATGCGCTACGGCGCCGATGTCACGCAACAGCTGGCCCTCCTCGAGGAACCCGCCGTGCCGGAAGTAGTGGTTCTCGATCCTGGCGAACGCCAGCGCGAATCGCGGCTCGGCGGTCTCGGCCACCCGATCCGGGTGGGGCAGCAGCGAACTCGTCGCACCCTCCCAGCGGGACCAGGCGATCGCGGCCGTGCGGGCGAGTTCTTCGTCGGGCGAGTGCAACAGGCGGTGGTATACCTCGACCAGATCCTGATCGCGTTGGTCCTCGGGCACCGGCGCGAGAAACTTCTCCCACTCGTCCGGGTAGACGTAACCCGCGGCACCGTTGTAATACCAGTCGATTTCCTTGCGGCGCAACAGGAAAATGCCGCGCAGCACCAGTTCGGTCACCCGGCCGGGGTGCCGTTGCGCGTAGGCCAGCGCGAGCGTGGAACCCCACGAACCGCCGAACACCTGCCAGCGGGCGATGCCGAGATGTTCGCGCAAGGCTTCGATGTCGGAGATCAGGTGGCCGGTGGTGTTGTGCTCCAGGCTCGCGCCGTCGGCCAGGTGCGGGGTGGAGCGGCCGCAACCACGCTGGTCGAACAGCACGATCCGGTAGGCGGCCGGATCGAAGAAGCGCCGATGGAACGGCGCGGTGCCGCCGCCGGGCCCGCCGTGCAGGAAGACCACCGGCTTGCCGGCCGGGTTGCCGCTGACCTCCCAGTAAACCGACTGGCCGTCGCCGACCGCCAGCATGCCGGAGGCATGCGGCTCGATCTCGGGATAGAGGGTGCGCATTACGGCCGCCCGGCTCAGAACGCCAGGCCAGAGGCCAGGTCGGGGATACCCAGCGCCTCCACGGCCTGCTGGCGCACGTCCGGGCAGGCCTTGATGGTGACGCGGTCGACGATCGGCTTGTCCGCCAGCACCGCGCCGTTGATGCCGCCGTTGCGCAGCGCCCACTCGTGCACCAGGGCGTTGAGCCCGATCGTGCCCAGCGTCCCGCCCTGGACCCGCCAATTGGACAGTTCCGGCCGGATCATGTCGCACAGCTGGGCCGCGGCGGCGTCGGAGATCTCCGGGCTCGTCGGCGCGACCCGGCCGGAGGTGGTGCCCGGAGCGGCGGTGGCGCCCGGGGTGGCGGTGGCCGACACCGTGGTGGAACTCGAGCTGCCGGTGGGTGCCGGGCCCGAATTGCTGCCGCAAGCGGTCAATGCCGCGGCGGCGAGAGCGCCCGCCGCCAGCAGGGTGCTGCGTGAAATCCAACGGCTGTACGGCATGGATACCTCTGGTCGTGTCGGGATTGTCGGCATCGAGTCTGCCATTGATTTTGCCGACCGGCCCGAACCGGCCGTCTTTCGTGGGAAGAGTTCAGCCGAGGTGCGCGTAGCTCGTCGGGTCGCAGATGGCCGATGCGGAGATCGGCTATGGTCCGCGTCATACTCTGCGGCGGGTTCAGAAGCAGTGCTCCGGTCCGGGGAAGGTGCCCCGGCGCACTTCGTCGGCGTAAGCCGCTGCCGCGGTGCGCAGTTCGTCGCCGACGTGGCCGAAACGCTTGACGAACTTCGCGGTCTTGCCGCTGGTGTAGCCGGCCATGTCCTGCCAGACCAGCACCTGGGCGTCGGTGTCGGCGCCCGCGCCGATGCCGATGGTCGGAATGGTGAGCTTGCGGGTGACCTGTCCGGCCAGCTCGGCCGGGACCATCTCCAGCACTACGGAGAACGCGCCCGCCTCCTGCACCGCGATGGCGTCGGCGATCAGTTGCTCGGCGCCGTCGCCGCGGCCCTGCACCCGGAATCCGCCCAGGGTGTTCACGCTCTGCGGGGTGAAGCCGATGTGCGCCATGACCGGGATGCCCGCCGCGGTGACCACCGCGATCTGCTCGGCGACCCGATCGCCGCCCTCCAGCTTCACCGCGTGCGCCCCGCCCTCCTTCATGAACCGGGTCGCCGTCGCCAGCGCCTGCTGCGGGGAGGACTCGTAGGTGCCGAACGGCAGATCGGCCACCACCAGCGCGTGCGGAGCGCCGCGCACCACCCCGCGCACCAGCGGGATGAGCTCGTCGACGGTGATCGGCACGGTGGTGTCGTAGCCATACACCACATTGGCCGCGGAATCGCCGACCAGCAGCACGGGAATGCCCGCTTCTTCGAACAGCCGGGCCGAGGAATAGTCGTAGGCGGTCAGCATCGCCCAGCGTTCACCGTCGGCTTTCAGCTGCCGCAGGTGGTGCACCCGGGTTTTGCGCATTTTCTTGGGCTCGGCGGGCACCGTACCGTAGACAGGGGTTTCCGAATCGGATCCGGACATCATCGTCCCTTTCGTCTGTGTCGCCTCGAGGCCCGTCCGGGTCCCCGGGATTGTCTGACGAGATTCAGTGTGCCACCCGCCACCGAGGCGGATCAGGCCGATGACCGGTGCGATTGGTCACAGCGCGGGAAGGGTTCGCCCGGGGCGGCCGCCGCGTTTGCCCGATGGCACTATCGAGGCATGTCGATGGTGCGGAGTGGGCGCGGTGCGCTCCCGGTGGCGGTGCTGGCGTCGCTCGCTGTGCTGGTGTCGGGGTGCGCTGTCACGCACACCGAAACGGGGCAGCCGCGGCCCGCGGCGCCCGTCGGGCTGGAGAAGTTCTACGGCCAGGCGGTGCAGTGGGGTGACTGCACCGGATTCGGCGGGCCGGACGACCGGTTGCCGCCGAGCACGGAGTGCGCGCGGATCACCGTGCCGTTGGACTACGCGGCGCCCGACGGGCCGACCGCGCAGATCGCGGTGTCCCGGATGCGGGCGACCGGGCGGCGGGTCGGTTCGCTGGTGATGAACCCGGGCGGGCCAGGGGAGTCCGGCCTCGGCCTGTCGTCGCTCGGCAACAAGACGGCGTTGGCCGAGCGCTTCGACCGGATCGGCTTCGACCCGCGCGGCGTCGGTTCCTCCACCCCCCTGATCGTCTGCCAGACACCCCAGGAGCAGGACGCCGAGCGCGCGGAGCCGGAGGAGGACTACACGCCGGCGGGCATCGCGCACGCCGAGGCCGACAACAGCCGGTACGCGGGCCGCTGCGCCGAGCGGACCGGAAAGGAGTTCCTCGCCCATGTCGGCACCCGCGAGGTGGTGCAGGACCTCGACATCATGCGTGCCGCGCTCGGCGACGCGAAGCTGACCTACCTCGGCTACTCCTACGGCACCAAGATCGGTTCGGCATACGCGGAGCGGTTCCCCGACCACGTGCGCGCCCTGGTGCTGGACGGCGCCATCGACTCCGCGCAGGATCCGGTGCAGGAGTCGCTGCGCCAGGCGGCGGGCTTCCAGAAGGTGTTCGATGCCTACGCCGCCGACTGCGCGCGGCAGCCGGACTGCCCGCTGGGCGCCGATCCGGCGCAGGCGGTGCCGCGGTTCCGCGCGCTGGTGAACCCGCTGTGGGACAAGCCCGCGGCGACCACCGATCCGCGCGGGCTGACCTACGGCGACGCGCTCACCGGCGTGCGCCAGGCCCTCTACACCGACGAATTCTGGCGGGTGCTGACGCTCGGACTGTCCGAACTGCGCGACGGGCGCGGTGACACGCTGCTCACGCTGGCCGACCTGTACGACGGCCGCCGCGACGACGGCACCTACGCCAACACCGCCGACGCGTTCAACGCGATCCGCTGTGTGGATGATCCGCGCATCACCGATCGCGCGGTGGCCGGGCGCCAGGACGCGGAATACCGGAAGGCGGCCCCGTTCCTGGACGACGGGCGCGGCACCGGCTCGGCGCCGCTGGAACTGTGCACCGCCTGGCCGGTGCCCAATTCGAGTGCGCCGCATCGCATTTCCGTGACCGGCCTGCCGAAGACGGTGGTGGTGTCGACCACCGACGACCCGGCGACCCCGTATCAGGCCGGAGTCGACTTGGCCGACCAGCTGGGCGCCGCGCTGATCACCTATCGGGGCAACCGGCACACGGTGGCGCTGGCCGGTGGCGTCCCCTGCGTCGACGACGCGGTCATCGCCTATCTGGTCGACCTGACCGAGCCCACTTCCGGCCTCACCTGCTGAGCCGGGGGCGTTCGGTTGCTGATCGGTCACGCGACCCGGATCGGTCCGGCAAAATCTCACCGGCCATATCTCACCGGAAAAATCTCACAAACCGGACGATCCGACTGTGCGGAGTCTTCCGAGAAAATCCAGGTCAGCAATCTTAAGCGTGTATGTAACACAGATTTAACGCCGGATGCCTACGCTCGCGGGCATGGATCGCCAGAAGGAATTCGTGCTGCGGACGCTCGAAGAGCGGGACATCCGCTTCGTGCGTCTCTGGTTCACCGACGTCTTGGGTTACCTGAAGTCCGTCGCGATCGCGCCCGCCGAGTTGGAGGGCGCGTTCGAAGAGGGTATCGGTTTCGACGGCTCGGCCATCGAGGGCTTCGCCCGCGTCTCCGAGGCCGACATGGTCGCCCGGCCGGATCCGTCGACCTTCCAGGTGCTGCCGTGGGCCACCAGCAAGGGCCACCAGCACTCCGCGCGTATGTTCTGCGACATCACCATGCCGGACGGCTCACCGTCCTGGGCCGACCCGCGCCACGTGCTGCGTCGCCAGCTGAACAAGGCGGCCGACGTCGGCTTCAGCTGCTATGTGCACCCGGAGATCGAGTTCTTTCTGCTGGAGAACGGTCCGCACGGCGGCGTGCCGGTACCCGCCGACACCGGCGGGTTCTTCGACCAGGCCGTGCACGACTCGGCGCCGAACTTCCGCCGCCACGCCATCGACGCGCTGGAATCCATGGGCATTTCCGTGGAGTTCAGTCACCATGAGGGCGCTCCGGGCCAGCAGGAGATCGACCTGCGCTACGCCGACGCTCTGTCGATGGCCGACAATGTGATGACCTTCCGTTACCTGATCAAGGAAGTGGCCATCGACGAGGGCGTGCGCGCCACCTTCATGCCCAAGCCGTTCGCCCAGTACCCGGGCTCGGCGATGCACACGCACATGAGCCTGTTCGAGGGCGAGACCAACGCCTTCCACGACCCCGGCGACCCGATCAACCTGTCGGAGACGGCGCGCGCGTTCATCGCGGGCATCCTCGAGCACGCCTCGGAGATCAGCGCGGTCACCAACCAGTGGGTGAACTCCTACAAGCGCCTCATCCACGGCGGCGAGGCGCCGACCGCGGCCTCGTGGGGCCGGTCCAACCGTTCCGCCCTGGTGCGCGTGCCGATGTACACGCCGAACAAGTCGTCCTCGCGCCGTGTCGAGATCCGCAGCCCAGATTCCGCGTGCAACCCCTACCTGGCGTTCGCCGTGCTGCTCGCGGCCGGTCTGCGGGGCATCGAGAAGGGCTACACGCTGCCGCCGGAGGCCGAGGACGACGTGTGGTCGCTGACCGTCGCCGAACGGCGCGCGATGGGGTTCCGTGAGCTGCCCGGCACGCTGGACGAGGCACTGGCGGCGATGGAGCGCTCGGAGCTGGTCGCCGAGACCCTGGGCGAGCACGTGTTCGACTTCTTCCTGCGCAACAAGCGCCGGGAGTGGGCGGACTACCGCAGCCAGGTCACGCCGTTCGAACTCCGCGAATACCTCGGGTTGTAACCCGGGCGACGTGCGGGGGCGGCGTGCGCTCGGTGTCGGCCCTGTAATTTGAGAACCATGGTCCGGCCACCGTCAGCCCGCTCCGCTGTCCCAGGTGTCGGTCGGCTCGGATTGCTCGAGCCGACCGCCGCCGCGTCGCTGCGCGACCTGGGTTGGGACAACGTCGAAAGTATTCCCGTGCTGTGGTCGCTGTCCCGCGCGCCGGACGCCGATCTCGCGTTGAGCACGCTCATGCGGCTGCGCGCGAGCATCGGGGACGGTTGGGCCGCCGTCGATTCGGCGGTCCGCACCGATACGTCGCTGCGGGGCAGGCTGTTCGCGCTGCTCGGCTCGTCCAGCGCGTTCGGTGATCATCTCGTCGCGGCGCCGGAGGCGTGGGAAGGGTTGCGCCGCAAGGGGTTACCCGGACGCGACGAGCTGATCGCCGATTTGCTCGCGGTGGTCGACGCGGCACCCGAGGCAGGGCCGAACGCGACGCCGATGCTGTTTCGCGCGGGCATCTCCGGACCCGAAGTGGTGGCGTCGCTGCGCAAGCGGTACCGCGATCATCTGATGCTGCTGGCCGCGCTGGATCTGGCGGCCACGGTGGAGAACGAGCCCGTGCTGCCCTACCAGGTGGTCGGCAGGCAGCTCACCGACCTGGCCGACGCCGCCCTGACCGCGGCGCTGGCGGTCGCGGTGGCGCGGGTCTGCAAGGACGAGCCGGTTCCGGTGCGGCTGGGCGTGATCGCGATGGGCAAGTGCGGCGCGCGCGAGCTGAACTATGTCAGCGACGTCGACGTGGTGTTCGTCGCCGAGCCCGCCGACGGCATCGCCACACGCTTGGCCGCCGAGCTGATGAACGTGGCGAGTCAGGCGTTCTTCGAGGTCGACGCGGCGCTGCGGCCGGAGGGCAAAGCCGGTGCGCTGGTGCGGACACTGGATTCGCACGTCGCCTACTACAAGCGCTGGGCCCGCACCTGGGAGTTCCAGGCGCTGCTGAAGAATCGTCCGGCGACCGGTGACATCGCGCTCGGCGAGCAGTACCGCGCCGCGCTGATGCCGATGGTGTGGTCGGCGTCGGAGCGTCCCGATTTCGTCGCCGACGTGCAGGCGATGCGCCGCCGCGTGGAGGACTTGGTCCCCGCCGATCTGCGCGAACGCGAACTCAAACTGGGGCGCGGCAGCCTGCGGGACGTCGAATTCGCGGTGCAGCTACTGCAACTGGTACACGGGCGAGTCGACGAGACGCTGCACGTGCAAGGCACCGTCGAGGCGCTGACCGCGCTGGCCGCGGGCGGCTACGTCGGTCGTGACGACGCGGCCAATCTCACGGCCTCCTACGAGTTCCTGCGGCTGCTGGAACACCGGCTCCAGTTGCAGCGGTTGCGTCGCACCCATACCCTGCCCGCCGCCGACGACGAGGAGGGCATGCGCTGGCTGGCCCGCGCGGCGCACATCCGGCCGGATGGCAGGCAGGACGCGGTGGGTGTGCTGGGCAGTGAGATCCGCCGGAACGCGGTGCGCGTGCGGCGCCTGCACGCCAAGTTGTTCTACCGGCCGCTGCTGGATTCGGTGGTGCGGCTGGAACCCGACGCGCTGCGCCTGAGCCCCGAGGCCGCCATCCGCCAGCTTGCCGCTCTCGGCTACGCGGCGCCGGAACACGCCCTCGGCCACCTCAAGGCCCTGACCGGCGGGGTGTCCCGCAAGGGCCGCATTCAAGCCCTGCTGCTGCCCACGCTGCTCGAATGGCTGGGGGACACACCGAATCCCGACGCGGGCCTGCTGGCCTATCGCCGGGTGTCGGAGGGACTCGCCGACCAGATCTGGTTCCTGCGCGAACTGCGCGATGAGGGGGCGATCGCGCAACGGCTGATGATCGTGCTCGGCTCCTCGGAATACCTACCCGATCTGCTGATCAACGCGCCGGAGACGATCCGGATGTACGCCGACGGCCCGGGCGGCCCGCTGCTGCTCGGCCCGCAGCCCGACGAGGTGGCCCGCGGCATCCTCACCGCCGCCGCACGGTACGACGACCCGAAACGCGCTGTGGCCGCCGCTCGTTCGCTGCGCAGGCACGAACTCGCACGGGTGGCGTCGGCCGACCTGCTCGGCATGCTCGACGTGCCGCAGGTGTGCCGGGCGTTGTCGTCGGTGTGGGTCGCGGTGCTGGAGGCGTCGTTGCGCGCGGTGATCCGGGCGACCGAAGCGGACCTGGGCTGCCGCGCGCCCGCCGACATCGCGGTGATCGGCATGGGCAGGCTCGGTGGCATGGAGCTCGGTTACGGCTCCGACGCGGACGTGCTGTTCGTGTGCGACCCGCGGCCGGGCGAGGACGAGACCAAGGCCGTGAAGTGGGCGATCGGAGTGGCCGACCAGGTACAGCGACTGCTCGGCGCGCCGAGCACCGACCCGCCACTGCACGTGGACGCCGGGCTGCGTCCCGAGGGGCGCAACGGCGCGCTGGTGCGCACGCTGGCCGCCTACGCGGCGTACTACGAGCAGTGGGCGCAGCCCTGGGAGGTGCAGGCGCTGCTCCGGGCCCACCAAGTGGCCGGCGACGAGGAACTGGGGGTGCGTTTCCTGCACGTCATCGACAAGGTGCGGTACCCGGAGGGCGGGGTGTCGGCCGAGGCGGTGCGCGAGATCCGGCGGATCAAGGCCAGGGTGGATGCCGAGCGGCTGCCCCGCGGCGCCGATCCGGCGACCCATACCAAGCTGGGGCGCGGGGGCCTGGCCGACATCGAGTGGACGGTTCAGCTGATGCAGCTGCGGCACGCCCACGAGGTACCCGGCCTGCACAACACCTCCACGCTCGAGGCACTGGACGTGATCGAGCAGACCGAGTTGCTGGACGCTCACGACGTAGCGCTGCTGCGCGACGCGTGGCTGACCGCCACCAACGCCCGCAACGCCTTGGTCCTGGTGCGCGGCAAGCCGAGCGACCAGCTCCCGGGTCCGGGGCGGCTCCTTTCGGCCATCGCCCGCGTCGCGGGGTGGCCCAACGACGACGGCAGCGAATTCCTCGACCACTACATGCGCGTCACGCGGCGCGCGAAAGCGGTCGTCGAACGAGTCTTCGGTAGCTGACGAACACCTCTACCATCAACCGACCAGCTCGGCAGAGGTGGCCTGAACCCGAGTCTCCCTCAGATCCAGGACGATTCGGGAAGACCACAAGACGGGCGGGGCATCAGGAGTCCGCACTATGGCTGAAATATACAAGGGCCGCCGTTTCTCGACTCGACAGGAGGACGGAAAGCCTCCGCTGAGCCAAGAGCAGTTGGACCGCTATGCGGCAATGTTCGCCGATTTCAACGCGCGTCGGAACGCCGTCCCAGAGGAAAATCGCATCCACCTGTCTTCGCGGTTCGGTGACGACGATTTCAATGACCAGGCATTCAATGACGACGGGTCACGCAAGCCCGACCACCCACGGCCCGAGTAGCCGGATGCACTGTCACTTAAAGGTATGAAGCCATCGTCGAATCCGGCCGGAGGCGGAATTCTTGCGCCCTCGCCGCCGGTTCGGGTTCAGCCAGATGGGCAGGGGTTCCCGCGTGGCAAGCCAGGTTTGCGGCACACCGGCGGTGGGGCCTGGTCGGCTGCCGGTGTAAGTGGCGACGATCCCGCCGGCAATGGCGCTGGTGGTGTCGATATCTCCGTCTGCCGCGAGGCACGTGGTGATCGCGGCCGGGTAGTTGTCCAGATGTGTTGCGGCGACCCATAGTGTGAACGGGACGGTGTTCTGCGCGGTCACCGCGGATCCATTGCCGAGCTCGTCCGCGGCCTGTTCGGCCGAGGCGCCGAGCAGGGTGCGGGCGTGGCGAATCAGGCGGCTCGTTTCGCCGTTGTCCAGGCGGTCGAGCACGGCGGTGATGAATTCCGCTGGGCTGGGGCGAATCCCGCGCATGCGGGCGTGACCGGCCTGTGCGGCGGCGAGTGCCACCGCGACCGCGCCCGTGACTCCTTCTGGATGCAGATGCGTCACTTGCGCCGAGCGGACCGCTTCGGCCGCAGCCTTATCCGGGTCCCCGGCATAGAAGGCCCCGAGCGGGGCCACCCGCATGGCCGCGCCGTTGCCACAGGAACCCTGGCGATCGAATGCGGCTCCGGCCGCGTCGCGCCAGTGCACGCCGTTCCCGATACGGCGCAAGGTGTCCCGCGCGGCGAAGCCGTAGTCACGGCTCGGGTCGCATCGTGCGGCGAACCGGGTGGCAAGCCGATCCTGGTCGATTCCGCCGTAACCGAGGAGTTCTGCGACTACGGTGCACGCCATTTCGGTGTCGTCGGTCCACCTCCACGGGCCGCCCGAAACATTGCCGGCCTGAAGGTCCGCTATCGACCGGCGCATGATGGGAAATTCCTGGCCCACCGCGTCCCCTACCGACAGCCCATCCAGCGAATCGAGCATCAAATCGACATGCACCGCGTCGATAGTAGCCAGAGTACCCTTGTGATTGCCAAGTCAGTCAGTACGCGTTTCGTAGGGCAGGGGCCTGCGAAACGCGTAGTGAAGGAGAGATGCGGCGACTTTAGGGCGTGGCGTGCGGGGTCACCCGAGTAGGCTGCCGTCGCCGGGTGTCGCGACAGGACAGGGAGGGGCATGAAGTACTTCAACACCACCGGACCGTGCAGTCCGAAGCGGCACTACATGCTGCCGACGAGCGAACGGCTGCCCGAAGCTCGTCGGTATATCGCCCGTGGTCAGTATTTCGTGGTGCACGCCCCACGGCAGACGGGGAAAACCACTGTCTTGGCCGAACTCGCTCGCCACCTCACCGCGGAAGGCGAGTATCTGGTACTGCACTTCTCCTGTGAGGTAGCGAGCCCGTTCGGCGACGACATCGCTGCCGCGGAGCGGGCGATCTTGGACAGAATACGAAATGCCGCCAGAATCGCGAAGCTCCCTTCGGATCTGCTGCCCCCGTCATCCTGGCCGGATGCCGCAGCGGGAACCATGCTGGGCAATGGGCTCAGTGCGTGGGCCGAACGGTGTCCTCGACCGCTGGTGCTGTTTTTCGACGAGATCGATGCGCTCCGTGATGCGAGCCTGGTGAGTGTCCTGCGCCAGCTACGAGACGGCTACACCACCAACCGCGACGGTTTCGTGCACTCGATAGTTCTGTGCGGTCTGCGTGATGTGCGGGACTACAAGGCCGCCGCAGGGGGTGACCCCAGCCGGCTCGGCACCGCGAGCCCGTTCAATATCAAGGTCGAATCCATCCGCCTCGGCGACTTCACTCGCGCCGAGGTGGCCGCGCTGTACGCCCAGCACACCGCCGAAACCGGGCAGGAATTCAGCGCCCACGCCCTGGATCTGGCCTACCACTACACGCAGGGCCAGCCGTGGCTGGTCAATGCACTGGCCGCCGAGGTCGTCGACAAGATGCGGATCGAGGCAACCATCACCGACGACCATATCGACCAGGCCAAGGAACGGTTGATCATGGCTCGTGCGACTCATCTGGATTCATTGGTGGACAAGCTCACCGAGCCCCGCGTGCGGCAGGTGATCGAACCGCTGCTGGCGGGTGGAGATGTGGACGGTGACGTCGAGTTCACCGATGCGTTGTCCTATGTCCGGGATCTGGGTTTGATCGCTCAGGGCAAGCCGGTGCGAGTGGCGAACCCGATCTACAACGAGGTGATCGTCCGAATGCTGGGTTCGGGGATCGAGGAGAACGTCACCGCCGAGCCGCGCCGTTTCCGCTTCGACGACGGTCGGCTGGATTTTCCTCGGCTATTGGACGAGTTCGCCTCGTTCTGGAAGCTGCACGGGGAGATCCTGGCGTCGAGACAGAGCTATCGCGAGGTCGCGCCCCACTTGGTGTTGATGGCGTTCCTGCACCGGATCGTGAACGGCGGCGGATATATCGACCGCGAATACGGCGTGGGGCGCGGCCGGATCGATCTGCTGGTCCGGCAGCCCTACACCGATGCCGACGGCAACCGCGCCGAGCAGCGCGAAGCGCTCGAGTTGAAGGTGTGGCGTGACGGTCGAGCCGATCCGCTGGCAGAGGGGTTGGTGCAGTTGGACGGATATTTGGAGCGTTTGGGTTTGTCCACCGGGGTGTTGGTGATCTTCGACTGCCGCACCGACGCCGATCCCATCACCGAACGCACCCGATTCGATAAAACCACCAGCCCGGCCGGACGCCGAATAACCCTGCTCCGCGCCTGAGGGCGCGTCAGTCGCCGAGCGTTACCTACAGCTCGCCTATGTTGATGCAGATAGCTGGTCTCACGGGCAATAAGTGTCGCGGGAAACCCGAACTTCTCGGGGCGGGGACGACCGGCATTCGGCAGATAAAGCCGTGCCCCGGGCGGCATACTCTGCAGAGGCGGACCCGGGGCGTACGGAAAAGTACTGTACCTGAACGGCTGTACCTCAACGACACCTGAGTCGGGCTGAGCCGGCAGTGACGCCTCCAGGTCGCGTAACCGCGTTCCATTCGGCACCCTACTGGGCATAGCGGTAGCGGATCGTGCTGAACAGGTGCTGGATGTCCTCATCCCTATGATTGCGAAGTCAGTATGCGTTTCGTAGGGTCGGGGCCTACGAAACGCGTAGTGAAGGAGAGATGCGGGCGACTCCAGGGCGCGTCGTGCGGAGTCGGTGACGGCAGCCCGACGCTCAAAGGGTCGTCGGATGTTCGTTGCCGGGTTCGAGCGTGACTCCGAGTGCCCGCAGGTCGCTGATCTGGTCGGCGTTGAGCCGGCCACGGCGATAGTCGGCGCGGCATCGGCTGACCCAGGCGCCGAGACGGAATCCGTCGGATGTCGTGAACCTTTGGGGTGGATCGGCATGGCCGTGTTCGACGCGGTACGCCACCAGGTCTTCGAGATGGCGGCGCCACAGGTGCTCGCCCCAGGGCTCCACGGTCAGCTCGACTCCCTCGGCTCGCAGTTCGGCGGCGCGCTCCGCGGGCAGGGTTCCGGCTCGGTAGTCGGTTCGGCGGCGATACAGCCATTTGCCGAGCGGATCCCCATCGGCGGTGACGAAGCCGACCGGGATGTTTGCGTGCCCGTGAGCCGCCCGATACGCGCGGAGGGCGGCCAGCCCGGACGTCCACCGGCTGGTGCGAGTGCTGGTGCTCGGGTCCCAGTCGACGCCGAACGACTCCAGGGCCACGACCTGTTCCTCGGAAAGGCTTGCGGCCTTGTAGTATTCACGGCGCTTTCGCAGCCATTGTCCGAGTTCGAAACCGCTTGGCGCGCAATAGGTGATCGGCACATTGCCGTGCCCATGCTCGGCGTGGAACTCACGCAGCGCCGCGATTCCGGTCTCCCATCTGGCGGGTAGGGGATGCCATTGCACTCCGAGGTCCGTCAGTCGCTGTGCGCGTTCATCCGGCAGGTTCCCGGCCCGGTACGCCTTCCGGCACCGGGTGAGCCAGGCACCGAGCTGCCGCCCGTCGGCGGTTCGGTAGCCGGAGGGGACGTCGGCGTGCCCGTGCTCGGCGTGGAAGGCCAGCAGGGCTGCGTAGTTCTCCCACCATGCCGATGTTGTCATCCGCACGGTGCGCAGCAGGATCGATCGGTGGAACTCGGCACCGACCCGCGTCGGTGCGCCATCGACGTGCAGCCAACTCGGCATCGGCTCGACGTGGCGGGGTTCCAGCGCGCGGGTGTCTCGACGGCGCCGGTCGAGGTAGTCGGCGATGCGTTCGTCGTGCGCGCGCAATGCCCGCACCACCCGCCAGACCGTGTCGAACTCCGAACCGTCCAGCGCGGCCTGCGGGTTCTCGCCTTCGGTGAGGAAGATCGGCACGATGATCGTGGCGATCTTGCCGCTGTCGCCGCCGCGCCGCAGGGCCCGGCCCACCGCCTGCACCACGTCGGTGGCCGAGTCGCGCGGGTCGGCGAACATCACGGCGTCGAGGGCGGGCACGTCGACACCTTCGGCGAGGACGCGCGCGTTCGACACCACGGCCGTCGCGGCGCCGGGATGCCGCAATCCGGCGAGTGCTTCGCGCCGCAGCCGCGGCGAGCTGTCACCGCTCACCCAGCGGGCTCGCACCGGCCACGGCGGCCGTTCCGCGACCGGCAGCAGCTCGATGGCCGAACGCAGCCCGGCGGCGAACCGGGTAGCCGACGAAACCCGCCCGTGGTAGGTGATGACGCGGCGCAGCCGATAGTCGCGCACCGCTTTCGCCAAGGCGATCTGCATGGCCAGCATCCGGGCGGGCACCGCACGACCGGCGACCTGCACCACCCGCCCGGCCGAGGTGAGTTCGGCTATTTCGGCGTCGGTGACCATGACCACCGCGACCCGGTAGTCGGCCAGCAGCCCGGATTCGATCGCGGTCGCGAAGGGCAGCTGAAAAACCTGCGGACCGAATATCGTCGCGTCGTCCATGCTCACGGAATCGTCGCCGGTGGCGGCCATGATCCGTGGTGTCGCGGTCAGATAGAGGCGCCGTCGCGCCGGAATGTGACGGTCGTCGTGGACCCGAGCCCACTGGCGTTTGACCCCGGCGGTGCGGTGCGCTTCATCGACGATCACCAAATCCCAATGCCGAAGACCGTATTCGGTATGCGCGGCGACGATCACGGGCAGGCTCGCGTATGTCGCGAATACCGTGACCCGCCCCGCATCACCGACCAGGTTCGCAACGGTGGCCGGATCGGTGGTGATCGGTGCGGTGATTTCTGACCGCGGCTTCGCTGTCGGGTAGCCGCATACCGTGACGCGTCCTGTGTCGCCGGCCAGGTCCGCGACGGCGGGATCGGTGGTGATGGGTGCGTGCAGGTCGGTGACTTCCGCGCCCGCCGTTACCTTTCGGTCGCCACATACCCTGACGATCGGCCCTGTCCCAGCTCCGAGATGTGCCGCATAGGAATCCGCTGTCTGCGACAACAGCTCCAAGGTGGGCACGAGCACGAGAACAGATCCGTCCGGCACCAGCCGCGCCGAGCATTCCGCGCCGATGACGGTCTTTCCGGTGCCGCAGGCCGCGACCGCCGTGGCACGGCCCCCATCGCAAAGCGCGGCGTAGATCCGTGCGACGGCCTCGGTTTGGTGCGGCCACAAGCTCATGGCAGCCACAGCCGAGCGCAGGGGAGTGGCGGCAGATCCGGGTCCGCCACATGCTCGATCGTCACTCGTGCCAGCTGGTGCGAGTGCGCCGCACGCGCGAAAGCGTATGCGACGCATTCTTCGGCGCGATAGCGCAGCACCGGTCCGTGCTCGAACCGGACGGTCACGCGGCACTCCATCACGACCCCGGAACCGGGCGACGCGGCCAGCGGCCGGGCGGGATCAGGGTCCACACGTCCGCGTCCTGGCGCATCGCGTCCAGCCACCCGGCGACATCCGCGACCGAGGGGATCACCAGGGCCCGCACGCCCGCCGCGCTCAGTGCCGCCAGCAGCGTCGGGAACCGGGCGTCGGAGGCGCGCAGGACGATTCCGTCCAGGTCGAAGTCGTAGCGCCGGGCCAGCGCGCGGATCTGCGCGACATGCGCGGCGGTCTGCCGGCCCGAGCGATCACACCGGACGATCCCGTATGCCCTCGTCCTCACCGGCGCTCGATCCGGCTGTGGTAGCCGCGAACGGCCCGCGTCAACTCCGCGATGCCGTCGCTACCCGGGTCGACTCCCGGCAACGGGAATTCACACGACGTGACTGTCCCTCCGGCGGCCGAAAGCGACCGATGCACGCGAGCGCAGCGGGCGCGCACGGCCTCGGTGACCGGCTCGTCGTGTTCGCGTGTCTCGTCGAACCGCACCGTCAGCGCTTGCGGGTGGCGGATCAGCCGCACGCGCAGTTCGTTCGCCACGCCCGACGCCTCCGCGGCACGAATCGCGTCGCGGACGAATTCGCGCACCACCGCATCGCACTGGTCGACCAGCTCACCCAGTCCGGCCCGCGACAGGTAGACGTGCAGGTTCAGCCGCGCCACCTCGACCGCCAAGCCGAATGCTTTCACCCTGAACTCACCGAGAACGCCGCGCGGCATCCGGCCCTTTCGCGGTGGTACCCCGCCCGATCCTGGACGCAAATACAGCACGCCGACGGCGGGCCGCATCTCCGACAGACGCCGCAGCAGAACAGGTCTCGGCATCTCCAAGCCCTCGAGGTGTTCCGGTGACGGAACGACCACATACCCGCCGCCGTTGCGGTCCAACTCGGCGAACAGCGCCCGCAGCGCACCGTTCGGCGACGGTGCCGCGGCCAGCAGCCGCTCCAAGTCGATGCCTTCCCGATGCGCGGACATCGTCAGCTCGGAGACGAGATGATTCCCGGACTTGCGATCCAGCTCCTGCACCAGCGACCACAACACACTCGCGGGCGGACCGGCCTCACAGAACACCCGCCGCACACCGAAACCGTGCCCGGCCGCGAAATCCGTTATCTCCCGGACGATCTCGTCCCGCCGACCACCCACCAGCGGCAGCCGCAGGTACGCGTACATCTGCGCCGTCACCGTGCCCCCTCCACAACCGCGTCGAGCACGGCACGCATCGACGGCCGAAAACTATTGCGGGGCAGATAACTCCATTGCCGATACCCCGTCCGCTCGTCAGCGGGAGACGGCAGCACGATGCATCGCGTCGCGATCCCCACATTCAGCCGCAGCAGAACACCGGACACCTCCTGCTCGTACCCGTCGGGCAGCCCACACAGCACCGCCGTCCGAGCCGACTCCCGATGCGCGATCACCGGGCCGAGCAACCCGCGCCCCGTCAGCCGCTGAGCCACCCGCGCGCCGAGCCGCTCCGGCATCACCACCGCGCCCACCAGGCCCGCGTGCAAGACGATCCGGCGCGACTGCGGCGTGAGCACCGCGGGCAAACCCAGCTCCCGCCGGTAGCGATGACAGCGTTGAACAGCGGTTTCTGACGGGCTAGTGGTGTCATCCGACATGGCGCACCCGCCTGTCGGTCGTGTGATTTGGATTCGGACTGGAAACGAGCATGGTCATCACCCCTGCTGGTCTCGGGTTCCCCCAAGTGGTCGGTATTGGTGTAACGCGCGCCACAAGCTGACAGGTAAGATAGCGTGTAAATTTACATCAGGCAATACGGCCAGATGTGCAGTCGGCGAACGGATTAGGGTGCTACCGGACGTCGTACGGATACGGAGGTCGATGTGACTGATGTGGGCAAGCGGACCGACCCGAACGCTCTGCGGTTCTTGATCGGCCGAGAGCTCAAGAGCGCGCGGGAGCGGGCGCGTGTCTCGCAGACGCAGGCGGGTGAACAGCTCGACTGCACACCGACGAAGATCAACTATCTGGAGAGCGGCAAGTCAACCCAGCAGCCCGCCGAGGTGACGGTGCTGATGAAGTTCTACGGCGCGGATCCCGCGCACATCGAACGCATCGCTTCCCTTGCCTCGCAAGCAGATCAGACCACGTGGTGGGCACCGTTCGGGGCGGCATTTCCCAACTGGTTCAAGACGTTCGTCGGGCTGGAAGGCATTGCGGAAAGTCAGTTCTGCTACACGTCGATGCATCTGCCCGGCCAGCTCCAGACGGCCGACTATGCTGCGGCGCTCCTCGAAGGTCATCTCCGTGTTCCGCCTGCTGACGCACCTGCGGTAGTGCGTGCCCGGATGGCCCGCCAGTGACTGACGGGTGAGCGTCCACTCCGCCTACGGGCGGTGATCGAGGAATACGCGCTCGATCGTGTCGCTGGGGGGACGGAAGTGATGCGAGCGCAGCTCGAGCATCTACTGCGCGTGATGGAGCTACCGACGGTGGAGTTGCATGTGATGCCTGTGAGCGTCGCCGTTCACGACGGACTCGACGGTGACTTCATTGTTCTGAACTTCGACGCGGCCCGCAGCATCGGGTACGTGGAGTATCCCGCAGGTGCGCTCTACATCCAGGAGGAGGACCAGGTAGAGCTGTATAAGATGTCGACAGACCGGCTCTGTGCGGCTGCTTTGTCGGAATCCGACACCGCCGAGGCGATCAGAAGCCGGTTGGCGGCCCTCGGGAAATAGGGAGTGAACATGAACACCGCAGACGGTCTCCTCTGGCGGACATCCAGCTACAGCGGCAACGGCGAAGGCTGCGTTGATGTTGCGCCTGCCGTGGACAGCGTTTTCGTCCGGCACGCGAAGCATCACGACCACGGTGTGATCGAGTTCAGTGCCGCCCAGTGGTCGACCTTCGTCGACGAGGCTCGCCAGGACTTGGCCAGTGCGAATGGTGCCGCCACAGTGTCGAAGGACGGCGCGGATACCGTTGTCGCCTCCGCCGACGTCGAGTTGCGCTTCAACGCGATCGAGTGGACCGCATTCCTTGCCGGAGCGAACGACGGCGAATTCGACTTCTACTCCGCTCCCGCGAAGTAGGACGGTCGGTGGCCACCGCCGACCGTATCGAATGGCGGAAATCCAGCTACAGCGGCAACAGTTAACAATGCGTGGAGGTTGCGCCCACCCTGGGATGGGAAAGGTCGAATCACCTCAGCGACAGTGAGCGATGCGTGCAGGTCGTACCTAGCGACGTAAGGATCCATGTTCGGCACAGCAAACGCCCAGACGTTGCACGATCGCGTTCGATCTCCTCGACTCGACGCGTTTCGTCGATGCAGCTCGCAGCGACGCCAAGGGTGCTATCGGCAGCGTCGTCGTGACTCGAGCTGGCGCCGACACCTTCGTGACATCTATCGAAAGCAGCGTCGAGCTTTGCTTCGATAGTGGTGAATGGGCAGCCTTCGTCGCGGGTGCGGCGGAGGGGAGTTCGACTTCACCTGCTTGCGAGGCTGATCAACGGCCCGGTACGGTCAGCAACTGAGCAGGGGGCGGAGGAGCCGGTCCGGTCCCGGAGTTCGAGGCATCGGCTGCGAGGAGATCGTATGACGGTCAGTGGCAATGTGTTTCGTGCGGCTACCTTGATGTTCGGTGCCACCATCCTTGCCGTCGGGTGTGGGTCGTCGGGCGATGGTGATTCTGAGTCTCCGAGCACGAGAGCATCGCAACCATCACTTGCCGCCGACGTGCCACGGACATACGACCCCTGCAAGGACGTACCCCCAAGTGTGCTGGCATCGGAGAAGCTAGATCGTCAGAGCCTGGCAAACTTGGACAGCGATGGTTCGATCGGACGAATCAAGTGGCGCGGCTGCGCATGGGGCCGAACCAACGGATATACAACGAGTATCCGGACAACAAATCTGACTGTCGATATAGTTCGTAGTCGCAATTTCGCTGATTCCAACGAATTCACCGTCAATGGTCGCCGGGCCATCTCTACTCGCCAGTTCGAGGGTCCGCACATCAAGGACTCCTGCACCGTCGACGTGGAAATGAAGGGCGGCAGCCTCGAGGTCGATGTGAACAATCCGCCGTCGAACCGGGACACCGGCAGCGTCGATTCGTGCGAGATCGCGCGGACTTTGGCGGAGAAGGTCGTGCCCACCATGCCTACGACGTCTTGACATCGTAGCGCTCATCGAATTTATAGGGAGGGAAGGCGAAAATGAGTGAGGATTCACCGCTGCCGCGGCCGTTGGCGAACCTGATCAACGAGGCGCGTGACGGTCGGTTGGCGGTACGAATGGACCCAGAGCAATTCGTCTATGTCGACCGGGACTGCGAGTTCTTCAAAGGCCGAATCCGAGATATTCAGCGGATTATGACCGACATTTCACGGATGGAAGACTGGGGATTGGGCGAGCACTATCACGGCAACAGTGGCAAGGAGTTGGTGTCGGGCAAGACGATGGTGAAGCGCTACCGTGAGAAGGCGCGGGGCTCGCAGAACGGCGCGTATGAGGTGATGGAGTCGCACTTGCAAGTCGTGGAGGACATCCAAAACCTATTCCGCACGATCCGCGACCGCTATGCCCAGCAGGATGCCGACTGGGCTGCGCGCTATCGCGATCTGGAGTCGTCATTGCCGCAACAACCCCCGTCTCCGCAACGGATCTTCTCGATGCCGTTCGCGAAGGAATGAGGGCGGCGGCTGTGCCGACTGTGATGCGCAGGTTCCGCTGCTGCCGGTAGTGACGGGCCGAACGCGCCCCCTGGTCGGTTGCAGGGCGGTCTGCAAGCCGGGTACGGTCAGGAGCCAGTCACCAGGGGCGGAGGAAGCCGGTCCGGACCCGCGATCGCTTCGATGTACCGGCTGCGAGGGGAGCGTATGTCGTACCAAGGCAACGTATTTCGTGCCACTGGCTTGGCTTTCGGTGCCGTGATGCTGCTGGCTGGGTGCGGGCCGGGAGATAACGACTCCTCGAAGGGGACGACCAGCACGCCGGGACCGTCGCTGGCGGCTGACGTGCCGCGTTCGTACGACCCGTGTAAGGACGTGCCGGAGAGCGTATTAGCCGCGGAGAAGCTGCATGGCCGGGATCTAGCTAACCTGGACGCCGATAGCCCGTATGGCCGGATCAAGTGGCAGGGTTGCGCATGGGTCCGGTCGAACGGGTACGCCGCGAGTATCCGGACGACGAATCTGACTATCGACGTGGTGCGTAGTCGCAACTACGCCGACACCCGTGAGTTTATGGTCAACGGTCGACGGGCGATCTCGACGCGCCAGTTCGATGGCCCCCACATCATGGAGGCGTGCACCCTCGATGTGGAGATGAAAGGCGGCGGAAGCCTCGAATTCGGCGTGAACAATCCACCATCCCGAAGTGAGACGGGGACTGTGGATTCGTGCGAGATTGCGCGAATGTTGGCGGAGAAGGTCGTGCCGACCATGCCAACCACGGCGTGACAGCATCGGGTTGATCGAATTCATGGGGAGGCAAACGAGCAATGAGTGAGGCTGTACAGCCAGCCGGGCCGCTGGCGCACCTGCTCAACGAGGCACATGAAGGTCGCTTGGTGGTACGGATGGACCCCGAGCAGTTCGTGTACGTCGAGCGTGACTGTGAGTTCTTCAAAGAGCAAATCCAGAAGATCCAGCGAATCATGGCCGACGTTGCGGCGATCAGTGATTGGGGCCTCGGTGAGAATTACAGGGGGGAGGGCGGTAAGGAACTCATCTCGGGCAAGACGATGGTTAAGCGTTACCGCGAAAAGGCCAAGGGCTCTACAAACGGCGTCTACGAGGTGATGGATTCGCACTACCAGGTCGTGGAGGACATCCAAAATCTGTTCCGCACGATCCGTGACCGCTATGCCCAGCAGGATGCCGAGTGGGCGGCGCGCTATCGCGATCTGGAGTCGTCATTGCCGCAGCAGCCTCCGTCCCCGCAGCGGATTTTCTCGATGCCGTTCGCGAAGGAATGAGGGCAGACGGATGTCGGATGGCGAACACAAGAACGGCCCGGTTAATAGCATTTCGGTGGTTCCCGAGCAGGTGCGTGAGGTCGGACAGCATGTCTACGACTTGGCCGAAGCGCTGCGCTCGGCGCTGGATTCTGCGGCCAAAGACGTGGACTCGCTGATCAACGGCAGCTGGACCGGCGACTTGGCAACCGAGTTCGGTAGCGGATGGACCGAAGTCCACGACGGTGGAATCCAGATCATCACCGCCCTTACCGGCATGGCGCAAAAACTTGGCATAACCGCCGACACCTACCAAGCTCGCGACGAGCACACTGCGGCTGCCCTCGGCGCCTCCAGTCTGGACCTGCCGTGAGTTCGGAGTTCTCGGTCGACCTGGATCACCTCGACCAGATCGTCGCCCGCCTCGCCGGCTTGGCCGGATTCGTTGCCGACCACCTCGATGAGATAGACGATAAAGTCGCTGCTCTCCAAGGCAGTGGCTGGGAAAGCGTCGCCGCCCAGGCATACGCCGACGCCCACCGCCAATGGCTCACTGGTGCGCGTGAATTCGCCGAAGGCATCTGGGATATGAGCGATGCCGCCCGCCGAGCGCACGAAGATTACACGCACGCCATCGAGCTCAACCGTAAGATGCTGCGAGGCGGGCAACCGTGAAGCTCGACTGGCAGGTCTATTACGACGCCGCCAAGAAATGCCACGACCTCGCCGCCGACCTTCGCCGAGCCGACAAGCCAGTGCACGATGCCGTGAAAGGCGAATGCGCGGGCATGGCCGGTGACGCACCGGGCTGCAAGCAGTGGGGCGAAAAATACGATCACATTGCGCGAAGCACGATGCAGACGTGCACGAACCTGGCGGATGCGCTCACCAACTATGGCTACGTCCTCGCCGCCAACGGCTACAACTACGGGATCAGGAACAAGAGCAACCCACCTCCGCCGCGCCCGGATGTGCGTGCGATGACCGAATACAAGGTCACGATCCCGACATCGGTGCACGACAACGGAACCGGTGTGAATCACAACGGGGGTGTCGAGGAATTCTTCGCTATACTCGTTTCGAAGATCCTGGAAGAATTCGGCAAACTCCCCAACGGTGACGTCGATAAACTCGCCAAGGCGGCCGGTATTTGGGATACCTTCGCCAAGAACGAAACCATCATCGGTGCCGCCGCCCGCATCAGTGCGATCGCCGCCATGTTCGACGGCATGGACGACCTGCTGAATCGGCAAATGATCCAAGACCAGTTCAATGTCTTGCGGACCGGCGCCGACCAGGTCGCTTCGGCATCACTCAACGTCGCCGCGCCTGTCGCGAGCTACCACACCGGAACCCTCGACGTCAGCCGAGGAATCCAATCCGCGATCACCACCGCTGAGTGGGCGATCGGACTCATCGTGTTTGCCGCCGCTGCCACCGCGCTGCTCAGCTTCGGCGGCAGCCTCGCCGCCGGCGGAGGAGGCGTCACCGTCGCCGTCGCCGAAACCATCACCACCATCCGCAGCCTCTACCAGGCCAGTAACCTGATCAGAGTTGTCGGCCTCACCGCGGCTGCGGCCGGCGCAGTCGGTGTCATCAGCGCCTTCGACAAGGTCCCCGACCTCACCTCCCTCGCCACCATCATCGCCATGCGCGTCTTCATAGACGGCGATGATGGCCACGGCACGAGTGGTCGAACTACAGCCGGATCAGCTGCACAGGTACCGACACCCGCTTTCACCGACGAAGGCGAGCAACACGTACGCGACACTCATATTCCTGGTGGGAAGGATGCCGGGTCGGACAAGAGCCTGTTCGACCCGAACGTAGATCTCGATGCTTTGGTCGAAGCGTCCGAGAATGTGCCCGCAACCGGTCCGAACCGATACGGGACGTATGAGCGGATCGTGGACGCGGGAAGAATTATTGGAAGTCAGTCTGAAATGGCGGGTGGAGCTCCCACGACCCGCTATAAGGTAGTCCAGGACAAGCGGGGCACTGTTATCACCATGCATCCGGAATAGAAGGGGCAATGAATGTCGGTCACAATTATAGTTCAAGGTCTGTCGCATTCCGAGATATCAAGATACAGCGATGATCCGGAAGGAACCTTGCTAGAAATGTGCGGCAAAGCAGCGGAGGGGTCGATGCTGGGCGGAATAATTCCGCACGGGGACACGATGTTTAACTCATATCAATTGCGGTTCCTTGTCGATGAGATCGATGCGATGCCTGCCCGGAACGACGCGGAGAAAGAGATGTGGGGGCGACTTCGGGATGCCGCACAGACTGCCATTCGTCGTAGCGGCTATCTCTGGTTCAACGGCGACTGATCCGAAAATGGTTGAGGTGCGCCGATCGTGAACGAAAAGCTGGAGAACTACCTGCTGTACTACGTGGATGACGACTGGGCGCCGATTTCTGAGTTCGACACCACAGTTAGAAAGATCGACCCGGAAAATTACTCACGGGAATTCGTTTTGAAGGTGATTCGTGAGGTCGCTGCAAAGGGGTATATAGAATTTGGAGCGTTTCCTGGCGGCGGCAGGTCTTGGGAGCCCTGGAATGTCTCGATCGACGAAGCTATGTCACGAATTGCCCACGGTTATAACGAAGAGACGGGGTATCTCGATATCACGTACGATGGAATCGGTACGAACGAGGTGTTCAGGGCAAATATCACCGATGCCGGCAGGTTGCGGTTACACAAACTCGGAGATCCGTACAAGAAATACGGCGACCCGTGGGCAGGCGATCCATTTATACACGCGCGATGATCCGAATCAGGAAGGTGCATCTGTCAAAGTGATAAACGAGAAAATCGAGCACTTCCTCTTATATGAGTTGTCCGACGATTGGGCCGCAATTGCCACCTTCGATGGAATGGTGGCCAAGATTAACCCGGAGAGTTACTCACGGGAATTCGTCCTCGATGCGATCCGGGAAATCGCCACTAAGGGTTACATCAGATTCGGTGCCTTCCCTGGTGGTGGTCGGTTATGGGAAGCGTGGGACGTCACGATCGACGAAGCAATTCATCGGATTGCCCACGGGCATAACAATGTGAGCGGCTACCTCGAGATACCTGTGAGCGAGATCGGATCGAATGAGGTCTTCCGCGCCGAGCTCATAGAACGAGGCGAGCAGCGACTAGCGGAACTCGGCAACCCGTACAAAAAATATGGTGATCCGTGGGCCGATACACACAGGCGTGTCTGTAATTGAGTGATCGAACCTCTGGATGTTGACAATTCCCGATACCGACGGAATGTCACTTGTTCGATGAGCGCATCCCCGAGCAGTTGGTCGCGAACCATCCGATTTCGCAAGGAAAGGTAGTCTGGGGTTCGATGAGCAGTAATTACGGACGCTCGCGTGAGAGCGTCATCGGATGGCCGAACGACACGACGGCACGCGAGACTCTCGAACGATATCTCGACAAACTTTCGGCCGAACCCGAGTCATATCTGTCTGAGGAATCGATCTTGGCGGCTGACGGCCTGGGTTTCGCCGGTTCCGACCTTTCCGGGCTTCAGCTCCAGGAGGCGGCACTCAATGAAGCCGATCTGAGCAGCATCCGTGCCGTGGAGGCTGATCTGTACCGAGCATGGATGCTGTCAGCGAAGGTGAGGCACGCCGACCTGTCAGGCTCCGACCTCCGCAAGGCGGAGGGGCGAGGGTGCGATGCGTTCGGCGCGACTTTTCGCAACTCGCGGTTGCAGGGCGCTGTATTCGAGGATTCGGATTTTCGCCAAGCAGACTTGCGTGGAGCCGATCTCCGTGACGCCAGCTTCGCCGGGGCCGACCTGCGCGATGCCGATCTGCGTTATTGCCTGTTCGCGTCGACGGATTTCACCAAAAGCAAGCTCGGAGGAAGCGAGCTGGAGGGCGCCAAAGGGATGATTCTCGGGCCGATCGATATAGGCGCCGCGAGCCCGCATACCCTCGCTGGCGATGAGTTGAGAACATGGTTCGCGACTCGCGGCGCGCCGGACGTCGAGGTGTACGCCCCAGCGCAGACCTGAACTTGACTAAGCCGAATCCTGCCTGCACACTGCTCTTGTTAGAGAGCGGTGCTCTCGTCGACTCTCGGGAGAGCGGACATGCAGGAAGTCCGGAAGTGGGCCAACCTCACGCTGGCATTCGGGATGGAGTTGGTCGCCCTCGGGGCGTTGGGACTGTGGGGCTGGAAGATCGCCACTGCGATTTCGGTCAAACTCGTGCTGGCTGTGGGCGTACCGCTCCTCGCGGCGCTGGCCTGGGGCCTCTTCGCGGCGCCGACTGCGACGTTCGGCAGCCCACTGCTCTCGGTCGTCGTCAAGGTGGCGGTTTTCGGCAGCGCTGCGGCCGGACTGTGGGCTGTGGGCTATCGAGTGGCCGCGGTCGTCTTCGTCGTCGTCCTGATCGTGAATCTGTCGGCGATCAGGCTTGGGCACCTGACGCCGTGAGCCTGTTGCGTGAGGTACGGAGTGCGCTATGGCGGTTGCTCGCGACCCTGACCTCTGAATACTGTCGGTAACAGCCGAAGGGGCGGGGGAGCCGGTCCGGCCTCGATCATTCACCGCAGGCGCACCGGCTCCGAGGGACGGCGCGACGTTCTCATTGACCCAGCGACAGCGGATACGTGATGGGTTGATTCTGTCGAGACTATCCGATCATTTGCTGTTGGCTCGTAAGGGTTATCGGCCAATCGTGCGGCTCGCTCGCATATAGTTTACTGCACCACAGGAAGGGCAGCGCAATCGGTATTCTCCAAGGTTTGGACCCAGCCCGGGCATCCATGTGACCTCGAGAAAATCGTCGCTATTCTCTGGGCATCGAATCTGCTCAGTTTCTCGGGACCCGACTCTCATGGCTGCGTCGATCCATGCTCTCGCACTCGAGCTGACCATCATCCTCCTGTCACGAACTTCCGCCCTTGGACGTGTTTGCATTCTCGTGGCGTTGCTTTCGGGAACAGTAAACTGCGGATCGCTGTCGCTCCAAATTCGAATCTTTCCCCAATCGCCCTCGATAGAGTATATTCCGTTGGTGTTGGTCATGGAATCAATACTTCCAAAGTCTTCCGAACCAGAGGCGTCTGTATATCTCTGGAAGGAACGATCAATCCAATCGATGCGACTGACATTCGGAATTGCCAGGTTTCCATGTAAATAGCAGTATTGCTCTCCAGGGTGCGGATCATGGTGTAGCGGATGCTGAGGTGTCAATACCGCCTCTAGGGGGAAAATAATGTCAGAAGACCCCTCGATAATGTCCAGGACGTAACTGTCCTCTAGATATACCCCGGAAAGGTTCGAGTAGTCCGAGTAGTCGCGCGTCACGGCAGATCCATATCTATCGTTGTGTAATTTTCCGGGCTCCTGCGAGAAACGGGATTGCCGTACGGGTCGGTTCGCTGACCTGCGGCGTCTCGGATCTCGACGTGAGGTTTCGCTATCTGGTGTCCTGCTACTTATCTCGATTGACCGGCCCACCGCAGCCAGATCTCCAACGCTTCGGCCCATGCGACAAGCGCCGGGAGTTGAAAGCCGGTATCCTCGTCCCTGGAGTGTGCAAGGGAATGTTTCAGACGTCATGCATCAGTCGTACGAGTTGCTCTAATAAATAGGCATAATATCAATGCTATTGGGCGAGTAATATATCACTGATCCGGATGGGATACACCTCGACGGTCAATTCGCCGGCCAGATCGGACCCTTTTGTCGAGATTTTGATGACACCACGGGTTTCCACTATGATGCGGTTCACCTGCTCCCGAAAGATGTCGGCTAGAAGGGTTGAATCCTGCAACCATCGGATACGGGCGGATCGTGCAATAACATCATATGATAGCTCTAGCTTATTTCGGTCGTCTGCGTGGATACGGACAATGAAAGAGGCGGTAGTTCCCGGTATGGCGACTCGTTCGGCTCCGAAGACCTCGAGGAAGTCGGATTCTTCCGGTTCGATGAATTCATACTCGGCCATCTATGCCCCTCCACCCTTGGAGATAGCAGTTGTCAAGCGCAAGCCTTCCGGCGTCACTTGTCACGTCGTTTCGAATTTAAGAATACCGTTTGATCCAACAAACTCGACCCGGCTTCGATGAGATCTCGACCTCACGCGTGCAGGTAGGGATCATCGGCCCAGGGGTCTCCGTATTTTTCATACGGATCTCCCAGCTCTTGAAGTCTTTGCCGGCCCTTCTCGGTGATTTTCGCCCTGAATACTTCGTTGGAGCCGATCTCGCTGTCTGGAATATTCAGGTATCCGGGAACATTATTATGACCGTACGAGATTCGATCGATAGACTCTTCCGTACCAACCGTCCAGGGCTCCCACGATCGACCATCACCTGGGAAGGCTCCTAGTTGGATGTAGCCTTTGTTCGATAACTCTCTTATTATTCCGATAACGTGAGCACGCGAATATTCCTCGGGAACTATCTTCTCGATCGTGCCGTCGAACTCGCCGATTGGTGCCCAATCGTCGGAAATATTGTAGAGGAGAAAGTTCTCCAGCTTTTCGATCACGGCAAATGCACCTTTACTGGCCTCTTGCTTCCCGGGTAGCGGATGTCGATAGTCACACCACCAGATTCGCTTTTGTCTCTGATCTTGATCTCTGTACCGTCGTCAAGGCGGGCACCTCTGCCGGGATAGGTGCCGACATCCAGGGTATCAGCACCTCTGGTCAAGTCATCGTATAGCTGCCTTATTTCGGCTTCGGTATCCATTTGCCTGTTCGGCCTGTTTCTCCCGGGAGCAGTTCTGGAATCTATTTCATTTCTTACATCGTCTGCATTCTTGGGACCGCCATTCGGCTTCTTTCCGACGTCGTCGATCTTCGTACGCAGCCGATCGCGCAGGTCGGTGACGACTTTCCTGGCCTTGATGGCCGCATCTTTCGCCTCTTGTCTGAGCCCCGCGATCTGCACCGCCTTGCGGCCTCGCCAGAGAAGTATGCCTTCTTTGATCTTCCCGGCCCACCGCCGCACCGTGTCCAAAGACTTGGCGGCGGTGACTGCACCTGCGCCGAAGCTGATCAGTGACAGGCCGACGGTGATGGCGGCGTCGATGGCGAGATCCTGGACGAGAGACTTCAGAAAGCCCTCGATCTCGGCACGCAGTTCCTTTAGCGCGTCTCGGTACTCGAGGCAAGACTGGCTGATCTGGGTGCAGGTGGTCAGCAGTTGATCGATGGAGTTGGCCAGGGATTTGAGGTCGTCCCGAATGTAGCCCGCGTCGTCGGGGGTGGCGTTGTCGAACAGCGTCGATGCGATGGTGATCTTGTCGCGGGCGTTCGTGTTCTGGTAGATCGTGCCGAGGCGGTCCCAGGCGTCGGCGGCCTTGGCGAGTTTCCCGGTGTCGCCGTCGGGAACGGGTATGCCGATGTGGCTGATGATGTTGATGCCCTTGTCGACGATGCCCTGGCCGGGTCCGCCCGCCGAGGCGGGGATCGAGAACGGGCCGAAGACGGGCATACCTGGGCTGGTCGGCCGGTCCGGTTGCGGTGCGCCCTTCAACGTGGCGTCGGCTTGGGCGTGGGTGAACCCCATGTCGTGGAGGGCGGTGCCGTAGGCGTACAGCGTGGAGTGGACGTCCTGGAAGAACCCCACCGCCTCATAGGCGGACGCATTGTACGAGCGTGCCCACTGCTGGCCGTTCTCGTCGACACCTGCCATGGAGCCGCATTCGGACAGTTCCGCGAAGATGTACAGAAAACTGTCGCGCAGGGCCGACGCGGCATCGAAGCAATTGGTGGCCGCTTGGTAGTAGGCTTTCGGATCCGCAGCGTGATCCGTCATATGCCGAGAATCCGTAGGTTCTCGGCCACCGCGCCGGTATAGCCCTCATGGGCCAGCCGCACGGCCTTTTCCAAGGCCGTGAGCCCTTCCTGGATATCGGTGGCGCCCGCCAGCCACTCGTCGTGCGCTTCGCGGTAGGCCGCCATCACGGCACCGGTCGAGGCGGCATCGACTTCTTTCGCTTTCCGGTCGATTGCCGCGAGCTGGTCGGCGAGCAGGCCGGCGAAGCCCCGGATTCGGGCAGCCAGGTTGTCGAGTCTGTCGAGATCGACCGAGAAGGCCGGTGGTTCGGACATGAGACGTCCCCCTCTTCAGGGCAGGTCCAGCGAGCTGACGCCGGTAGCGAAAGCCCGGTCGGTCTCGCGGATGGTGTCGGCGGTGATCCCCAGCTTCTCCGCCAGCTCGAACAGCGCGTCCCACACCTGCACCGCGCCTTGATGGAGCTCTTCCCACCCGGCCGAGAACGCGCCCACGTTGTTTCCGGTCCAGCTTTCCAGCATGTCCCGCACATCCGTCTCCAGCGCCGAGTACCCCTCCCGGCATTGAGTGGCGACATCGAATGCCAAGCGTCCCAATGCTTTGACTTCGTCGGTCTGGACCGACAGTGCTGGTTGCTCCCCGGCCAACTCGATCCCCCTGCGCCGATAAATCTTTCACCGCGAACGTACTCCAACCATGGTGGCATGGGAAGCCAGGGCGGCCCGTCCGCGTGCCGGTGCGGTTGCTTGCGACCCCGGCTTCCAGATACGGTCGGTAACAGCTGAAGGGGGCGGGGGAGCCGGTCCGGCCCTGATCATTCACCGCAGGAGCACCGGCTACGAGGGACGACGCGGCAAGCAGCGGGAAGCGTGCCGTTCGTGGAGGAATGAGGGTGGTCGGATGCAGGAGAACGAACCCAAGCAGATTCCTGGCGGCGGCGAGTACGTGGGGGCGTGGTCGCATGCGGAGATCAGGAATGCGTTCGCGGGGTTGAATACCCACAACACCTACAACGCCGCCGTGCAGTACTCGAATGCCGCCACGCTGTGGGATCAGGGGGTGGAGACGTTCGCGCGGTCGGTGATCTCTTCG
The DNA here is from genome assembly GCF_052545135.1 of Nocardia aegles. NCBI lineage: Bacteria > Bacillati > Actinomycetota > Actinomycetes > Mycobacteriales > Nocardiaceae > Nocardia > Nocardia aegles. Next base: position 359,141 of record NZ_JBQWRI010000004.1, on the reverse strand, counting down.
ATTTCGCAGGCGTGGGAGGGTGCGGCGGCGGAGGCGGCGAAGGACGCGATCAAGCGGTACACCGATGACGCGCGGAAGCTCGAGCCGATGCTGACGCGGCTGTCCAACCAGATCAACGAGTCGGCGGCGGCTATCGTGGACACCCGCAACGCGATCCCTGGCTACGCGGCGCATTCCTGGACGGCGAATATCTTCCCCTGGCGCGCCGCGGAGGAGGAACGCTCCCGCAACAACGCCGAGGAGGGCGCGCGGGACGCCATGAACAACATCTACGTGACTCGCTTCGCCGACTATGACGCGAAAGTTCCGGTGCTGCCGGTCGGGGTGAATCCGACCCAGCCGCTGGAGGCTTCGACGCCGGTCCCCGGTAGCCCGGGTATGTACACCGGCGGCAATCCGACGGGCTCGGGCCCCGGTACGTCGTCGAGCCCGGCCGGTACTGATAACAAGAACGTCGACGGCCAACCGGACCAGTCCACCGAAAACGCCGGCGACCAGCCCACGGAGCAGACCCAGGCCACTCCGCAGACCACACCGACCGGCTACAACCCCACCGCCACTGACACGGGCACACCCAGCCCCACCGACCCGGCCAAGACGACCCCTGCCGCGACGACGCCGGCCGGGACGACGCCGACCGGGACAAACCCGGGCTCGCCGCACACGCCCGGTCTTGGAGTTCCGGGCAGCCCGGAAACCCGCAGCGGTGCACCAGGCCGCAGTGTGCTCGGCACGCCGGGCGCACCCGGCGGAACGCCGATGGCCGCAGCCGTGAACGCGAGTCGTGCCGCGTCCGGTATGCCCGGCATGATGGCTCCGGGAATGGGTGGCGCCAGAGGCGGCAAATCCGAGGAGGAATCGGAGCACAAGATTCCCGATTACCTGATCAACCAGGAGAACACCGACGAACTGCTCGGGGAGCTGCCGAAAACGGTGCCCGGCGGTGTGATCGGCGGAGAACGCTGAATTGGCTGAATGGACCTTCGAGCCGGACGATTTCGCGGCCCTGTGGTACAGCGATGCTAACGACCGCTTCCCGAACCCGCTGCACTATTGCAGCCGTTTCCAGCTGCGCGACGAATTCGCCGCTCACCGAACCGTCGTGCGCGCACGCTATCCAGCTGATGAGTTGGAACAAATCCAGCTCGCGTTGCACACGCTGACCACCTCGGACCTCCGGATCGAAATACTCGGTGGCACAACGAAACACAAGGCCGGTGACGGCAGTGTCCGGATGTATCGGATCGTCGGCGCGGCCAACCCGTACGATGCGGTGACGCTGTTCCAGGCCGCGACCGGCGATCAGGACGGCGTCATCGTAGTGCGCCTGCACCGCCGTGAAGATTTGCCCTCTTTCCTGGTGAAATCCATTCCCGCGAGCGCACCGGGCAAACAGCCACCTGCCACCTTCCACCCGGATGACCTCCGCCGCGACGGCAGCTACTTGGAAGACGTCGCCCGCAACACGCCGCGCGAGAGATATCAGCGTCTCGTGCAGCGCCCCGCGGACGGCGGCGGCAGCGCGAGCCTGATCACCGGTGCCGTCAACACCCTGTCCCGGCCCTGGAACGTCCTGCAGTGGTACGACATCGCCGGCGACGGCCGCTATACCGAACTACGCGGTCGGCACGTCTCGGTATATCCCACCACCCCCGCCGACCTCGTCACCCGATTCACCGCTTGGATCGACGCTGCCGACCGGCGGTTGCGCGAAGACCGCGACGGCGGGTGGTAGGTGCGGTTGACCTCGGGTGCATACACCGGCCCCGTCCCGCTCCTCGAGCGCGCGTCGCGGGCGAGGTCCCGAACATCGGGCGGATCTCCTGATATTCGTGTGCTATGACGACACCGGACGATCTCGATTTCGATGCCATCTACCGAGGCACAGGCCCGTTCGGGCCGGGTGTCAAGCCGCCGTGGAGTATCGGCGAGCCCCAGCCCGAGCTCGCCGCCCTGATCGAGCAGGGCAAGTTTCACGGCGACGTGCTCGACGTCGGCTGCGGGGAGGCGGCGATCTCGCTGTATCTGGCCGAGCGGGGCTACTCGACCGTGGGATTGGATGTGTCGCCGACCGCGGTCGAGCTGGCGCGGGCCGAGGCAGCCCGGCGCGGCTTGACGAACGCGGCGTTCGAGGTCGCCGACATCACCTCGTTCACCGGCTACGACGGGCGCTTCGGCACCATCGTCGACAGCACGCTGTTCCATTCGATCCCGGTCGAGTCGCGGGACGGTTACCAGCGGTCGATCGTGCGTGCTGCCGCGCCCGGGGCGTCGTACTTCGCGCTCGTGTTCGACCGGGCCGCTCTGCCCGAAGCGCCTCAGCCGGGGCCATCGCCCGTTACCGCCGACGAGCTTCGGGAGGTGGTATCGAAGTATTGGACGATCGATGAGATCAGGCCGGCGCGAATTCACGCCAACTTGCCCGAGGAGTGGCCCGAGGATGCGCCTGTGCGGTTCGAAGGCATACAGGACGAGCCCAACGGTCGTAAGTCGGTTCCGGCCTGGCTGCTGTCGGCCCATCTGGGCTGAATTCTCCGACAGCGCCACGGGGATGCCCGGCCCGGGCGCGAGACACAGTCAGGCCCCGAAGTGCCCGGGCGTCCTGAGGTCTCGACCTGCACCAGATCGACATTGCCTAGGCTCGACCGCATGCGTAAATGGATGGACCGGGCATTGCTCGGTGTGGGGTGGTGCGCTGTGGCCGCGGGCGCCATCGGGATAGTGCTGCATTTCGGGGCGTGGCAGCGGCGCGGGTTGGTGTTGCTCGCGTCGGGGGCGTCGTATCTCATGATCGGCGCGATCGTCGGTCTGGTGCTCGTGCTGATCGCGCGCGGGTGGCGCAGCGCGGCTGTCGCCGGAGTGCTGGCCGCGGCGGCGCTGTGGACGTTGGTGCCCGCGTTCGTACCGGAGGGCCGGGCCGCGAACGGTCCGACGTTGACCGTCATGCAGTCGAATCTGCTGTTCGGCGGCGCCGACCCGGCCGCAGTGGTGGGCACGGTCCGGGACAACCGGGTCGAGGTGCTGACCGTGGACGAACTGACCGACGCCGCGGTGGATCGGTTGGCGGCCGCGGGCCTGCTCGAAGAATTGCCCTACCACTACACCGAACCCACCCGCGACGGTGGTGGCGGCACCGGCATCTACAGCCGATATCCGCTGCGGAACACCGAGAAATACGACGGATACATCCTCAACAACCTCTCCGCGACGATGGATCACCCCGAACGGGGACCGATCACCGTCTTCGCGTTCCATCCGGTGCCGCCGCCGGCCGATTTCCCCGCCTGGCAGGCGGAGATGCGCAGGACCCGGGAAATCCTCGACGCGCAGCGGGGCCCGGCGGTCGTGGGCGCGGACTTCAACGCGACCCGCGACCACACGGCCTTCCGCGACCTGCTGCGCGGAAGCTTCGCCTCGGCGGCCGACCAAGCGGGCGCGGGCCTGCTGCCCACCTTCCCCGCCGACCGCAGTTGGGGACCGGTGATCGGCATCGACCACATCTTGCTCGCCGACGCCACCGCAGAGCAGGTGCGCGCCCTCTCGATCCCCGGCTCCGATCATCGAGCGCTGCTGTCCCGTATCCGCCTGCAGTGACGAGGTACGCGCCGATCGACCGGCGCGAACATGCTGCACGCCTTGCGAATCCGGCGACGATCGTGACGCTGTGCTGCGCGAAGCGCGCTCGCGGCGATTACGATGTGAGCGCTCGGCGGGCCCGAGACGCGGCACTCGGGGAGGCGAGTTCGATGACGAAGTACAGGCGATTCGGTGTGGCCGTGCTCGCGGTGGTGGCAGCGGTATCGGCCGGATGCGCGCAGGGTACGAATGCCGCGCAGCAGGTCTCGCCGCCCGCCGACACCTGGGAGCTGGCCGGATCGATGACGGCTTCCGGCCCGAACGGTCCCCGCAAAGGTGTGCCGGACGCACCGCTCACGGCGGAGAACGGCGACGGCGGCGCGATCGACAAGCTGGCTCTGAACACCATCGCCGACGTGCAGGCCTTCTGGACCACCGAGTACCCCGAGCACTTCCCGGGCACGTTCCAGCCGGTGACCAGGTTCATCTCCTGGGATGCCAAGGCGCCCAGAACGCAGTCGATCCAGTTCTGCAAGTCCGACACCTACCAGGTGGTCAACGCCGCCTACTGCGGCGGTGACCACACCATCGGCTGGGACCGGGGTGTCCTGCTGCCGAAGCTGGTGCAGAAGTACGGCGAGATGGCGGTGGTGATGGTGCTCGCCCACGAATACGGGCACGCCATCCAGGGGCAGGCCCGACTCGCGGGCCTGCTGACCCCGCCGCTCGTGCAGGAGCAGCAGGCCGACTGCCTCGCCGGTGTCTTCCTGCGCCATGTGGCCGAAGGGAATTCGGCGCACTTCACGCTCAACACCACCGACGGCCTCAACGCCGTGCTCGGCGCCACGGTGGCCGTGCGCGATCGGGACCCGAACGATCCGCACAACGTGCACGGCTCGGCCTTCGAGCGGGTGACCGCGGTGCAGATCGGCTACACCGACGGTGCCGACGGGTGCAAGAAGATCACCAGGAAGGAGATCGCCCAGCGCCGCGGCAATCTCCCCACCACCTTCGAGCCCGGTGAGCAGCAGGCGCAGCTGCCCGTGGACGCCGCCGCGCTGACCAGCCTGAGCCAGGCGCTGACCAAGATCTTCCCGGTCACGCGGACGCCGCAGTTCGACTACTCCGGCGTCGGCCGCGGTTGCTCGGACAGCACCGTCACCCGGCCGGTGTCGTACTGTCCGAGCGCGAACCGGATCGGCACGGACGTGCCCGCCCTGGCCCGTCGCGGCGGAATGATGACCGACGACGACCCGCTGTCGGCGGTCGTGGACGGCGACTACAACGCGTTCATCGTCTTCGTCTCGCGCTATGTGCTGGCGGTGCAACACGATCGCAAGCTGTCGCTGACCGGCGCGGAAACGGCCGGTCTGCGCACCGCGTGCCTCAGCGGCGTGGTGACCACCAAGTTGAGCGAGCCGGGCAGCGACCCGCACCTGTCCGCGGGCGATCTGGACGAAGCGGTCTCCGGCCTGCTCGCCGACGGCGCGGCGGCGGCCGACGTGAACGGCAAGGTGGTGCCGAGCGGCTACCAGCGGTTGGAGGCGTTCCGCACCGGCGTGCTGGACGGTGAGAGCGCCTGCCTGGCCAAGTTCCGGTAGTCGTCTTACACCGGCAGCGACCGCAGCGAGCTGAGCGTGCCCGCCAGCGCGCGCGCCGCCTCGGCGCCCTTGGTGACGAAGTGCTCGGTGAAATACGTGACGTGCTCGCTGTGCTCGTGGAAGTGGTGCGGGGTGAGCACAACCGAGAACACCGGCACGTCCGTGTCCAGCTGGACCCGCATCAGCCCGTCGATCACCGCCGAGGCCACGAAGTCGTGCCGGTAGATGCCGCCGTCCACCACCAGCGCGGCGGCGACGATCGCCGCGTAGCGGCCGGAGTGCGCCAAGCGCTTGGCGTGCAGCGGGATCTCGAAGGCGCCCGGCACCTCGTAGAGGTCGATGCCGGCGGGATCGAAACCGAGGCCGGCGTATTCGGTGCGGAAACCCTCGTACGCCTTGCCGACGATCGAGCTGTGCCAGTCGGCACGGATGAACGCGATGGATCCGGTAGTACTCATGGCGAGATACTACTGTTCGGTAAGGTGCGCTTCCAGCCAACCGACGACATCATCGAGCACCTTCCCCTGCTCGGGCTCGTTGAACACCTCGTGGTAGAGGCCCTCGTAGCGGATCACCGTGAGGTCCGTGGACCCGGCGCCCCGCTCGATGAGGTCGGAGCTGGACGGCGCGGCGATCGCGTCGGCGGTGCCGTGCAGCACCAGCAGCGGCACGGTGACTTTCGCCAGGCGCCGCTTGACCGTATTCGCCGCATCCAGCATCTCGGCGCCGGTGCGTGCGGGCAGCATGCCGCGATATACCAGCGGATCGTTGTCGTAGGCCGTCACGACCGCGGGGTCGCGGCTGATCTGCGACGAATCGAGTTTCAGCACACCGAGGTTCGGGGCGAGTCTGCTCAACACCGGAGCGAGCATGCGCTGCACCGGATTACCCACCGGGATGTCCAGCGGCGGAGCGGACAACACGATGCCCGCGACGTCGATCGGTGCGCGGGTGGCCAGATACAGGGTGATCAGACTGCCCATCGAGTGCGCGACCAGGAAACGCGGCACGCCGGGCTGCTCGCGGCTCGCGATCTCCAGCATGGCGGCGACATTGTCGGCGGCAGCCGCCATGGAGCCGATGTTGGCCTTGCGGCCCGCGGACTTCCCGTGCCCGATGTGGTCGAGCGCGTACACCGCGAAACCCGCGGCGGCCAGGCGCTGCCCCACGTGGACATAGCGTCCGGAATGCTCGGCGACGCCGTGCACCAGAACGATCACGCCCCGCGCGGCGCCCTGCGGCAGCCACGCCCGCCAGGCGACTCCGCTGCCCACACCGTCGAACTCGCCGGTCTCGGTGCGGACCGCGGGCGGCTCGATGGGCGTGGCGTCGCCGGCCGTCGGCTCGGTCGTCATCCCTGCGCTCCTGATGTCGATGGCGTGCCGACCGTGGCGAAATGCTCGATCAGTCGCCGGTTGAACTCGATGAGTCGAGCGTAGTTGACTCGGGAGATACGTTCGTCGGTTCCGTGGATCGAGGCCAGGTCGCGCTCGTCCAGCACGATGGGGGCGAAATTGCACCGGGTGACCGCCAGGTCGTCGTAGTGCCTGGAGTCGGTGGCGCCGGGGACGATGCCGGTGGTCACCGCGATACCGGGCACGACGGCACGGGCGAGATCGGCGATCAGCTCGAAGGCGGGGCCGGGTCGCGTGATCCGGGACGGCTCCGACGACATGCCGACCAGATCGAATCGAATCCCCTTGTCGCGTACCACTTTCCGGCAGTGCGCCAGCACCGAGGCGACCGTGTCGCCGGGCAGGATGCGGAAGTTCACCATGGCCTCGGCCCGCTGGGGCAGCACGTTCGCTCGTACTCCGCCGCGGATCACCGTCGGCGCCGTGGTGGTGCGCACCATCGATTCGGTCTGCGGCTGGGTCGCCATCATCCGGGTGACCACCGGGGCGGCGACCCGCGCCAGAGCGAGCAGACGCCGCCGCGGCGCGGGCATGATCGCACGCACCCGGTCCAGCATGTCCGCGATCACCGGGGTCAGGCGCAGCGGCATCGGATGGTCCTGGATCCGGCCGACCGCCCGCGCGATCCGGCCGACCGCCGTCTGCTTGCCCGGCATGGACGAGTGCCCGCCCACCTCGGTGACCGACAACCGGACCGTCGCGTAACCCTTCTCGCCGAGCATGACCGTCGCCACCGGCTGCCGCACACCGTCGACGACGCCCGCGGCGATCACCCCGCCCTCGTCCAGCAGCAGATCCGCGCGCACGCCCGCCCTGCGCAGATGCTCGGCCATCCGCTCGGCGCCCGCGCCGCCGAAGACCTCCTCGTCGTGCCCGAAGGCCAGGTACACGGTGTGGCGGGGCCGCAGTCCCGCGGCGAGCGCCGCTTCGACCGCCTCCAGGATGGCGAGCACGCGGCTCTTGTCGTCGATCGCCCCGCGGCCCCAGATGAACTCGGCGTCCACCACCCCCGCGAACGGCGGGTGCGTCCAGAGTTGGGCGTCGTCCACCGGCACCACGTCTTGGTGCGCGAGCAGGATCGCGGCCACCCGGTCCGGTTCGGTGCCCGGCCACCGGTAGAGCCTGCTGTGCGCGAACTTCTGCAGTTCGAGCTCGTCGTGCACCAGGGGGAACGACGTCCGCAGGTGGGCGTCGAGGCGGTCGAACGCCGCGCTGTCGGCGTCGCGCGGGTCGTCGGTGGACACCGTCGCACAGCGCAGCGCGGCGGCGAGGCGTTCGGCGGTCAGATCGTCGACCGGCTCCGTCATCGGTCACCGGTGCGGTCGGGCAGATTCATGGACACCGTTGCATTGTTCAACATGCTCGGGTCCAGGGCGATCGTCTTCTCGTTTCGCCACTTCACGATGCCTTCGGTGAGCTCACCCGGCAGGTCGGGACGACGCGTTCCGGTCAGCAGGGGCAGCTCGATGCTCGCGGAGGTCACCGCGACCGACGCGAGGGCGGGGGAGTGCGACCACACGTCGTCGACCACATCGGTGACGCGGACGCCGATCCGGTGGCCCGCGGCCAGCGGCCAGTCCTGCGCCAGCAGCCTGACCTCGGCGGTGTCGCGGACCGGGGCGATCCCGCGGGTGATGACGGTCGCGCGCAGGTCGGGTGCGATGTCGTAGAGCTCGACCGCGACCGTCGCGCTCGGCGGGCCACTGAGCCGGAGGGTGGCGGTGGGGATGCCGGACAGGTGCTGGTCCCCGGTCAGCGGCGCGGAGACCGACCAGATCTCGCGATCGGATCCGGGGATCAGCCCGCGGTCGGTGTATTCGCCGGTCCGCAGCTCGACCGGGACCCGACGGGCGTCGGCGGGCGGCCACGCCGTCTCCGCGCGCCAGCCGCCGTCGAACTGGCCGACGGTGATCCGCGGGCCGGGCACCTGCACGTCACGGGCGGCGACATGCTTGTCGAAGAACGCGAGCAGCTCGGTGTCGAAGTGGGGTGTACCGCATTTGTCGTGGCAGGTGCGGTGTCCCCACTGGCCGAACCAGGCGCGGTGCTCGCCCGGACCGAGACCGTTCCACAGATCGAACACACGGTAGGCCCGGGTGTTGTAGTCGACGAAGCCTTGACCGAGGAACAGCGGAATCGTGGTGCCGCGCAGTCGCGCGACGAGGTCGCGATCGCGCCAGAAGGCGGTGTCGGGGTCGTGGTCACCGATCTGCGCCAGGTACTGCCGGTAGCACTGCCACGGCAACTGTGTCGCGTTCGCCCGATATTCGGCGGAGTCCTCCGGACGCGGTGGTGTCGAGGCGATGAGCAGGTGCTCCAGTCCCGCGAAATCGGCGGGGCGCACACCGCTCTCGGTGATCGGCTTCCCGGAGAACTTCCACGAAACGCCCTGCATGTACAGGTAGGAGTACGGATCGACGACCGGCTCGAACGCGCCCACCGCGGCGAGGCCCTTCGGTGCCGCGGCCAGGCCCATGAGGCCGGTCCAGGCTTCGTACGACGTGCCGAACAGTCCGACTCTGCCGGTGGACCACGGCCGGCTCGCCGCCCACTCCACGGCCGCGGCGACGTCGGCTCGTTCCCCGGGGCCGCCGAAGTCCGGGCAACCGTTGGAGCCGCCGAATCCGCGCAGGTCGACGATGACGTAGGTGTAGCCCGCCTGCAAGAACAGGTCGGCGGTGAGGTTGTCGGTGGACGGGCCGCCGGTCAGGCGTGGCTCGCTCAGGTACGCCAGGTGCGCGCGATATGGGCTGACGGTGAGGATGACGGGTGTGCGGGTGTCGTCGGAGACACCGGGCGGGCGCAGGATGTCGGCGTGCAGCCGGGTGCCGTCGGTGCCGTCGATGAACGCTTGCCTCCACTGATAGGGCACCGGCGGCGGGTCGGCGGCCGCTGGTATCGGGGTGAACGCGGCCAGCAGCGACAACAGGCCGCACAGGGCACGAGACAGGGCGGCTCGTTCGATCACCATAGGACTATCGAGTGTGCCCGGACGACCGTCCAGCCCCCGGAACCGGGGTAGTCGTCCAGTAGCCGGGCAGACGCCATCCGGTGTTCATCCGGACGGTCCAGCATCGAGACCATGCCGGAGCGCGGTTTCGGGTCCGTCGACTCGGTGGGGACGATCGGCGTGGCGTTGTCGGCCGCGTTCCTGTTCGCGGTGTCGGCCTTCCTGCAACAGGGCGCGGCCAGACAGGCGGCCGTCGCGTCCGGGCAGGGACGATTCCTGGTGATCGCCGCGATCGCTCGTCGTCTGATCACCGACCGCCGCTGGCTGGCCGGCCAGGGCGCGAACGTGGCCGGATTCGTCGTGCACGCCGTCGCGCTGCGCTTCGGCGCCATCGCGGTGGTGCAGGCACTGCTGGTGGTGCAGTTGTTGTTCGCGCTGCCGTTCGCGGCGTTGCGGCGCGGTCGCGCGCTGCTCGCCCGGGACTGGGCCGGGACGTCGGCGGTGTGCGCTGGGCTTATCCTGCTCATCGCGCAGGGGATTCCCGAGCATTCGGCGGTGCGGACGGAGCGGCTCCCGGAGGCCTGCGTGGGGGTGATCGCCGCGATCGTCGTGTTGTTCGGCGTGTCCCGGCCGGTCCGCTCCGCCCAGTTGCGGTCCGCGCTGGTGGCGGTGGCGGCGGGCTGCTGTTTCGCCACCACGGCGGTCCTGGTCGTGGTGGCGACGAGCACACTGCCGGACCCGAGCTGGGCACTGCTGGGTATTCCGGTGTCGACCGTCGTCGGCGGCATCCTGACGCAGGAGGCGTACGCGCGCGGATCGCTGCCCACGGCGCTGACCGCCATGACGATCACCGACCCGGTGCTGAGCTACCTGGCCGGGCTGACGCTGTTCACCGCGACGATCCACCCGCGCCCGCCGCTGCTGGCCTGCGCGGCCACCGCGGTGATCGTCGGTGTCGCACTGCTGGCGAATTCGCCCACGCTGCACGACGAGCGGGAGATATCGGCGAGCACGCGTCAGGCGGAGCGGGCCGGGGTCTCGTAGTCGGCATAGAGGGCGAGCATGCCCTCCACCGTCGCCGACCAGGGAAAGCGCTCCGCCGCGGCACGGGCCGCGCGGCGACGCTGGGCCGCGGGGAGGGCGAGCAGCGCACGCACGCCGTCGGCGAGGCCGCGCGGCGTCCCGTCGCAGACGAGACCGGAGCCGGGGTCGCCGACGAGTTCACGAGCCGCGCCCGCCGCGGGAACGACCACCGGCGTTCCGCAGGCGAGTGCCTCCAGCACGGCGAGGCCGAAAGTCTCGGCAGGGGAGGGGAACACGGCGATATCCGCCGCGGCGACCAGGGCGGCCATCGCGGTCCGGTCGGTGAGGTGGCCGTGGAAGACGACCGGGAGCCCCGCCGCCAAGTGCTCCAGGCGAGAACGCAGCGGGCCGTCCCCGATGACCGACAGCACACAGCGCATACCGGAGTCGACCAGGACGCGGACCGCCTGGATGGCGCGTTCGGCCCGTTTCTCCCGCGACAACCTGCTCACCAGGACCAGCCGCACCGGATCCTCGCGGCGGCCGGACAATGATTCGCCGGCCGGGCGAAAGGTGGTCAGGTCGACGCCCAGCGGAATCCGGCGCACATTGCGCGCGCCGACCCGGTCGAACTCGGCGGTAGCGAAACGCGAGGTCACCACGACCTTCTCGGCGCGCACCCAGAGCCGCCGGTTGGCCAGATCGGCCGCCGCGGTGAGCGGGAAGCCGCGCGGCACCCGCGAGCGCAGGATGGCGTCGATGCGTTCGTGCGAGAACAACACCAGCGGCACGCCCGCCGCGCGCGCCCACGGCGCCAGCCAGCGGACGCTGAGTTTGTCGCTGCACTCGAGCACGTCCGGAGCGAGCCCGTCGAGCACGGCTCGGGTGCGCCGGGCGGTGAGCACGTGATAGCCGGCATCGCCGAACTTGGGGCTGCGCACGGTGACCCGGTGACCGGACTCGGTGTGCTCGTCGGCGTCGCGCGGACCGGGCACGACGAGGACTCGATCGTGACCCGCCGCCGAATAGCCGCGCCCGATCTCGTCGACACAGGTGCGCAGACCACCAGAGGCGGGCGTGTAGAAGTTGGCGATCTGCACGATCCGCACTAGCCGACCGCCGATCCGACCAGCTCGCGATAGGTGATCGCGTGCGCGCCGGTGCGCAGCACCGCGTCGATGGCGCGCAGCGTGGTGTCGCGCAGGCCCGGTCTGCCCAGATCGTCGGGATGCAGCGCCAGCCGGACCAGCCCGCCGCGTTCGGCCGTGCGGCGTGCCACGGTCTCCAGCATCGCCGCGCCGAACCGCTCGGACCAGCCGCCGCCCGGCCGGTGCGAGAGCGCGAACCCGCGGAACCGGCGTCCGGTGCGCAGCTGCTCGGCTCCGAAATGCGAGGTGGTGTAGGTGAACCCCGCCGCGCGCAATGCCTGCTTCGCGCCGGGCGAGGCGAGCCAGCCCGGCGGCGTGAAACCGGTCGTCGGCAAACCGGCTGCGATCATCACCTCGGTGGCGGCGCGCAGTTTGACGGTGGCCGCGCCGACGTCGAGGGCGGCGAACTCGGCCGCGCCGCGCGCCACCGCATGGGCCACCGCTCGGCGCGGCCAATCCCCCTCGGGCCCCGCCCGGTGCGACCACCCGTGCACCAGGACGTCGTCACCGGCCTGCCTGCGCTCCCGCAGGAACGCCGCGTAGTCGGGGTCGTCGGCCAACCGCATGCCCCGCCACGGCCCCGGTATCACCAACAGCGACAGCGGAATTCCGAACCGATCGGCATCGGCGCACCAGCGCGCCGTCTCCGCCGCACTCGCCGGTGCGACGTCATGGACGCTCACCACCAACCGCGCACACACGTCGGGGAAGGTAACACCGCCCGGTGGCCGCCAGCTGAACAGCGCGGTGCACTCGGCTGAAGATACGTTCGCGCCGATCACCAGATATCGGCCCGGGCGGGCTGTATCGGCAGGTCGAACGCGTCGGACTGCCCGCGCAGCGACGCGCCTTCGGGCGACCGCGACGACTCGGCCGGTGGTGCCTGTCCCTGCTCGTCGCACGCTGGACGTCCCGCGGCTGATGCGAAATCCATCCTGGCGATTCCGAGCGCGAACTCGAACCCCGATCGAAAGCGTTGCTCTGTCTGGCATTCCTGCGCCAGCGGAAAAACCTCGGGCGGAAACGAAAACCTCGGCAAAGGCGGTAGTTCGACCGAACTGTGTGACGTCGCAACTTGATTCATCTGGTGTCCCGGCCGGGTCGGCGTATGATCAGGCCAGTGCGAATACCCGGGGGAAGAATGAGCGAGCCGGCGACAGCGGACTGGGAGCGGTTCGTGCAAGCGCTGGCGCACTGTCTCTCGGAGCTGCCCTCGCGGGCAACCCTGATCATCGCCGCCCCCGGAAATCGATATGTCCAATTTGTCCAATATGACATCAAATTGTCCGCCGAACTGGCCGGCAACCATTACCTGAGCAACCCGATACCGGAAACCGCCGCGCAGGAGTTGCGCGCGCTCGGCTGGCACGAGCCCGCGGATCGGCAGGACGCGGACAACTGGACCAGGATCCTGTTCTGGCCCATCGCGCCGAGCAGCCTGCTCGAGTTCGCGCGCTCGGTCGCCGTCGGCCTGCGCGATGCCCTGGGGGTCGCCGCCCCGGTCGAGTTGCGCGCGATGGGCTGGACCGAGGCGTCGGGTGACCTGGATCTCACCGTGCTCGGTTCGATCGCGCGCCGCGGGTAGCGCCCGCTCGGCCCGCTGTCCCACAGCGGAGCTGCGACTACCTGGGCACTATCCTGAGAGTCATGGCAGCAGGTAAGCCCACCAAGGAAGCGAAGGCCGCGGCGAAGGCGGCCCGCAAGCAGCAGTCGAGGGAACGCCGCAAGCAGTTGTGGCAGGCGTTCCAGATGCAGCGCAAGGAAGACAAGCTGCTGCTGCCGCTGATGATCGGCGCCTTGGTCGGCATCACCGCCGTCTTCGCCGTGGTCGGCCTGATCTTCGGGCTGACCTGGTTCCTCGTCCCGCTGGGCGTGGTGCTCGGCGCGCTGGTGGCCTTCATCATCTTCGGCAGGCGGGTGCAGAAGAGCGTCTATAGCAAGGCCGAGGGCCAGGCGGGCGCCGCGGCCTGGGTGCTGGACAACCTCCAGGGCAAATGGCGGGTGAGCAACGGCATCGCCGCCACCACTCAGCTGGACGCGGTGCACCGGGTGATCGGCCTGCCCGGCGTGGTGCTGGTCGCCGAGGGCTCCGCGCAACGGGTCAAGTCGCTGCTCGCCCAGGAGAAGAAGCGCACGGCCCGGCTGATCGGCGACACCCCGATCTACGACATCGTCATCGGCAACGATGAAGGCCAGGTGCCGCTCAAGGACCTCCAGCGCTACCTCACCAAGCTGCCGCGCAACATCGACACCAAGCGCATGGACCTCATCGAAGGCAGGCTGGCCGCCCTCAGCGCGCGCAGCGGGCCCGCCCTGCCGAAGGGGCCGATGCCCGCGGGCGCCAAGATGCGCGGTGTGCAGCGCACCATCCGCCGCCGCTGATCCTGCTCCCTCGAAGGGCCCGCCTCCCCGCCCGGGGATGCGGGCCTTTTCGTCGTTCGCTACCGCCCGGATCGGAAGTTCAGTGTGAATGCACCAGCGCCGTGCCGGTCGCACGGTCGTGCATGCCGCGCCCATCGGCGTCGGTGAACAGGGCGGGAACCACGAACAGCAGCAGTACCTGCCTGGCCAGCGCCCGGACGAAGCCGACCGGCGCCGCCGCGTCGATGCGCACCGTGCGCAACCGCAGGAAGTACTGCCCCGGCGTGAACCCGAACAGGGTGACGGCGCCGACGCCGATGACGAACCAGATCAGCAGCGTCAGACTCGACGCCGAACCGCTGCGGGTGATCAGCGCCGCGATGCCGAGCGCGATCAGCCAGTCCACGAACAGGGCGGCGATACGGCGGCCCATACCGGCCAGCGAACCCGCTCCGGTCTTCGGCAGGCCGAGCTGTTCACCGGGGAATTCGGAAGTTTCCGGGCCGCCGGAGTCGGCTGGAGGTCCGGAGAGCCAAGAGCCGGTGATACGTGCCATGCACCCCAGAATAGGCGCGGCCGAACCGGCGTCTGATGCCGCATAAGCGGAGTTCAGCGTCGGCGCGCACATCGGCGGGAGGCAGGACTACCATGCATGTCGAGTCATGGTGGTCAGCACCACGCTGCCGGACACACGTGTAACACCGGCGAAACACAGCCTTGACGACAGGGAAACACGGCATCCATAGCGTCTGGTCGCGACGAACCCATGCAAGCGACACTGGCTGGGAACCGATCCGTAAGGAGAACAAGTGACGTTCAGCACGGCCGACGAGGTCATCAAATACATCGCTGATGAGGACATCGAGTACGTCGACATCCGGTTCAGCGATCTGCCCGGTGTGCAGCAGCACTTCTCGATCCCGGGGAAGGCCTTCACCACCGACCTCGCCGAGGAAGGGCTAGCGTTCGACGGCTCCTCCGTTCGTGGGTTCCAGTCCATCGACGAGTCGGACATGCTGCTGCTGCCCGACTTCTCCACCGCGCGTGTCGACCCGTTCCGCGCCGCCAAGACGCTGAACCTCAACTTCTTCGTGCACGACCCGTTCACCCGGGAGGCCTACAGCCGCGACCCGCGTAACGTCGCGCGCAAGGCGGAGGAGTACCTGCGCTCCACCGGCATCGCCGACACCGCGTACTTCGGCCCCGAGGCGGAGTTCTACATCTTCGACTCGATCCGCTACGACTCGGCCATGAACGGCGCCTTCTACGAGATCGAGTCGGTCTCCGGCTCCTGGAACACCGGCGCGGAGTTCAACCCGGACGGCACCCGCAACCGCGGTTACAAGGTCCGCAACAAGGGTGGCTACTTCCCGGTCGCGCCCTACGACCACTACGTCGACCTGCGCGACAAGATCTCGACCAACCTGCAGAACTCCGGCTTCGAGCTGGAGCGCGGCCACCACGAGGTCGGCACCGCCGGTCAGGCCGAGATCAACTACAAGTTCAACACCCTGCTCGCCGCGGCCGACGACCTGCAGCTGTTCAAGTACATCGTCAAGAACACCGCGTGGCAGGAAGGCAAGACCGTCACCTTCATGCCGAAGCCGCTGTTCGGCGACAACGGCTCGGGTATGCACGTGCACCAGTCGCTGTGGAAGGACGGCAAGCCGCTGTTCCACGACGAGGCCGGCTACGGCGGCCTGTCCGACCTGGCCCGCCACTACATCGGCGGCATCCTGCACCACGCGCCGTCGCTGCTGGCGTTCACCAACCCGACGGTGAACTCCTACCACCGCCTGGTCCCCGGCTACGAGGCCCCGATCAACCTGGTGTACTCGCAGCGCAACCGCTCCGCCGCGGTCCGTATCCCGGTCACCGGCAACAACCCGAAGGCCAAGCGCCTCGAGTTCCGCGCGCCGGACTCCTCGGGCAACCCCTACCTGGCCTTCGCCGCCATGATGATGGCCGGCCTGGACGGCATCAAGAAGAAGATCGAGCCGCTGGCCCCGGTCGACAAGGACCTCTACGAGCTCCCGCCGGAGGAGGCCAAGAACATCCCGCAGGCCCCCACCAGCCTGGCGTCGGTCATCGACCGCCTCGAGCAGGACCACGACTACCTCACCGAAGGCAACGTCTTCACCGAGGACCTGATCGAGACCTGGATCACCCTCAAGCGCGAAGGCGAGATCGCCCCGGTGAACCTGCGGCCGCACCCGTACGAGTTCGAGCTGTACTTCGACGTGTAAGCCTGACCTGCGTATTCAGGCCTGATTCGGGCCTTAGGTACGCAGTAGACGGATTCGAGTCCATCCGCTCAGTGATCACAGCAGCGATCACCTGGCGGGTGGACTCGTCCGTATCCGGCCACAGATGGCCGTAGGTGTCGATCAGCGGTCACTGCGGGCGCGGCGTAACGCGCGGCAGGCTACCGCGTGACGGCCGCGCCTGTTCGGGGGCAGGTGTACCGTGCTGATCTCGGCTACGGCGCGAAGCCGTGGCTGATCGTGTCGAACAACGCGCGCAATCGCGTGACCGCCGACGTGCTCGCGGTGAACCGGGCGCTGGCCATCGCCCTCGGCCTGCCCTGAACCAGCGAACTGCCAGGTCGTAATCCGAGCTGTACTTGGACGTAAGTCGTAAGTTCGCCGACCTGGCGGAGTGCCTGCACGCAGGTGCGTCGTGCGGGGTACGCGCGGTAGTCGACGAGCCCATCTTTTCGTGATCATTCAATGGTCGCGATCGGAGGGGCTCGTTCGCGTTTACGGCGAAACTCACACTGCGGCTCTCATCGGCAAGCTCGGCGGACCGTTCTCATGCGTGGGAAGTTGGCGCTGAGCGTGAAGAATGGATACGTATCGTCCTTGCAGGAGGTGGCATGCGGAGAGAGCTCGGCGCCGGTTCGATGGGGCGTCGGATGACCGTATGGCCTGCTCGGACGCTGCCCGGCCGCGGTGCCGTAGCGCGGAGGGATTTCCCCATGCCTAGCGTGGGATCGGTTTCGGGTGGAAGATCCGAGTGATGCATCCGTACACGGCGGCAGCGCTCGAATCCGGTCGCGAGTTCGTGCACGCCGTCGACGACATGATGGAGCGGATCAAGGGCATCCGCGCTCGACGGCCCTCGCCCAGCGCCAGGGTGATTCCAGAGGTCGACGGGGCAGGTCGCCTCACCGATCTGTACATCGCGGAGGGAACGATCGCGCATTCGTCGAGTAGCCAGGAGTTGGTGGCGGACATCATGGCGGCGATTCGGGACAGCACCGAAGACGCCCTCCGGCAGCACCGGCTCGCCGTCCAGCAGACGGCGTGGCCACCAGCGGTGTCGTTGCCGGAACCGAAACTCTAGACCAGACCTAGGAGCGAAGCCGTGGCAGAGCTGGGCGTCTCGGGCGCCGTCGAGAGCGAAGCGCCGCCCGATTGGCTGACGTCGATCTACGAGGTGTTCAATCCCGACTACTCCGTCGGGGTCGCCTGCGATCGAAGCGGCACGATCGTCGGTCTTCACCTCGGCGACGAGGTGTGGGAGAACACCGACAGCTGGCTCGCGGCCGAAATCGTTCGAGTTGCCCGCCTGGCCTACCAGAAGTCTCGGGTGGGGCGGCGTGCGGAGCTGCTGTACAACGGCGCGTTGCCGCGCTTGGCCGACTCGTTGGGGTTGCCCACCGAGGCCGAGTACCACCTCATGGAGAAGGCGGCGTTCGGCGCCGGGTACTGAAAACTCCCTGCTCAGGCCTGCTCTCGGTATTCCCAGGGATGGGGATATTGAAGAATGGGGAAGTCGGTCGGAATGGAGAGGGTTCGTCGATATGGTCACCGAGTTCGAGCAGGATCCACAAGAGTGGCGCCGACTTCGCGGCGTCAACCATGACATGGTCCCCGGCTTTCGGGAACGCGCGAAGAACGATCCTGATTACGAAGTCGATTTCATCGCGACGAATGGCTGGGCGGCTTACGGATTCCTGGAGAATTACGGTCGGCCGTACCGGCGTGATCGTGCGGTCGGCTGGAACTCGGTGGCGGATGGCCGCCAGGACACGGGCGATAATTCCCAGGCGACCGCAGGGGCGATCGAGCAGACTGACGGAGCAGGTGGCGCGGCGATTCGGAGTACGTCGGCGGAGGTCTGAACTCCAGCGTCCCGGGGGTATCCTGCGGGAGGATTCGGAATGGTCGCAATCGGCTCGCGAACCGTTCGGAATCACGATTCTGAGCGATGGTTCTGCTAACGGGTGCGCGAAACGATCCGGGCTTCGTCGACCGGGCGGGACGCCCCGCTGCCGGTAAGCGGCGGAATTTCCCTCATCGGCGATCGAGGCAACGGCATCAGGGCAGGGCTTCGCGACAGGCGCGGTGAACCGCCCGTCCAGGAGGACGCATGACCAACTACTTCACCTACGACAAGAATGGCAACTATACAAAATCGACGAGCCGTCCCGAGTCGGGCTACTACACCGCGCAGGAAAAGCCCGGTGGCGGAGTGATCCTGTATGAGGCCGATCCGGGTGGGGATCCCAAGAAATTGGACTCTTGGGACCGTCCCGGGGACATGGATTACGTGCTCACCCCGGATGGGTCCGCTTACAAAGTAAAGCTGGTCGACGGCGTATATCGTGCTGATCCGGACAAGCGCGACGATAAACATGATCGTAAGGCGCCCGTTCCTCCTCCGCCCACGGAGGAGGAACAGAAGAAAAACTACATGGAGGGTCTGGAAAAAGATCCACAAGAGGGCGACCGATTCGATGACTTCCGGTTGAAGATCAAGCTCCCTCCCGGTAGCCCTTCGGACGATCTGAAGACCTACATCAGTTTGGCGAACCACCAGCTCGAGTATCTCGAGAAGCAAATGGGGGACAAGAAGAAGCCGATCGCCCTGACCTCACCGGAAAAGGGTAAAGACACCCTTATCTGGGACAATAACCTTAGTAAATCGTTCACCGATTCGATGGGGCACGGCGCGGAGGCGCAAGCCGGGGGAAAGGGGGCGGCTGTCGACGCCTATAAATCGGCGTCCGACTTCCTCGACGAGTTGGACGCCCAGTGGTCGGCCAGGGACGACGACTTCAAAACGGAGAATCTAAAGCTCACCGCCGACAACGATCGTACCTATCGGAAAATGTGGGACAAGGTCCAATCGGCGCATGAGGACATCTGGGCAGCGCTCGAGAGACCTTACGCGGGATACTACGGCGGAAGCACTTTCAATAAAAGTAATTTCACGGCTCCCGGTATTCAGAATGTGGTGGAAGAGGGGCCGATATACGGAATCGTCCGTGAGACCGTCCAGTTCTGTGTAGATCAGGTCGCTGATTACGCGCATCGAGCCGAGAGCGTGGGCAAGAAATACGGCGATTTCCCGGGATATCCCACCGACAAGGGTGATGAGAAGGGCGATAAAGGCGACGAAAAGGGCGACAAAGGAGATAAGGGAGACGACAAGGGCGACAAGGGCAATAACAGCGCTGACAACAACAGCGGTGCGAACAACAACGGCGGCGCGAACAACGGCGCCTACAACGGCGGCTTCAACGGCGGCTTCGACACCGGCACTCAGGGCACCGCAGGCACCACCGCCCAGCAGGCCGGTCAGAATGAGGACTTCAGTTCCACCTACGACGACCTGCTCGGACCGGACGCCACGGGTTCGGCGGACACCACCCAGACCGCCCTCGACAACGGGACGGGCAATACGACCGCGTCGCGCACGGTCCCCGCTTCTCTGCCCACCACGGCGATGCAAGGCGGAACCGGCTCGGGATCCGGGTCGGGCGGCACCACGGCCACGCCGGCCACCATGCCGGCCGGCGCCGGAAACGATACGTCCGGTCTGATGGCACAAATGGCCCTGATGAGCGCCCTGCAGGGTAATCCGTCCCGTCAGCCGAGCAGCGACGACAGAGGCTACGACGACGACCGGGATTCACGTCACGAGCGCGACCGGGCGCGAGAACGAGAGCGCGCCACGCAGGCGTCGACCACCCAGCAAACTGCTCAGGCATCTCCGGCCGGTGTGACGGCGCCGACCTACGCGGGCACTCCGCCGCCGGTGACGACGCCGGGTACGACGGTGGATGTTCCCATCGACAATACGAATGTCAAGGCATCCCCGCCGGTGGCGGAGGCCTTGCAGAAACAGGTGCAGAACGTCGCCCTCGACGCGGTATCCGCGTATAAGGGAACTGCGGGTGAGCTGACAGCGGATCATCCGCCCGCGGTGGTCAACGGTCCGGGCGAGCTGAAGACGGGCGATATTCTTCAGTGGGAGCGACACAGCGCCTTGATTGTGCGGGATCAGGAGCACAATAGGTTGTTCGTCCTGGACGGCGGGCATCTCGTTCCACTGGATCCCAACAATCCACCGCTGAAAGAGAAGTACGGCAATTTCGCGGGATACCTGCATCCCACCGGTTTGGATACCGGCAACGCCGGCCTCGGTACTGCGGCGGCACCGCCGCCGACCACGAGCCAGGCGCAGCAGCCGACTGCTCCACCGCCCGTAGGGCCACCACCGCAACAGACCTGAGCGGCCCGACGGCATGGCCGCGGAACTACGCGCGTGCCTTCTCTCCGCGCACCGAGGCGGCGACCTGATTCGGCATCGGTTCGTGGCGCGCGTACCCGCGGGTGAAATCGCCGGTGCCGTGGGAGATCGAGCGCAGGTCGATGGCGTAGCGGCTGAGTTCGAGTTCGGGGACTTCGGCGTGGATGCGGGTGCGCCCCGCGCCGTGCGGCTCGGTGCCGAGGACGCGACCGCGGCGGCTGGACAGGTCGCTCAGGACCGGTCCGACGTATTCGTCGGTGACCAGCACCCAGACCTCGGCGAGCGGCTCGAGTACTTTGATTCCCGCGGCCGCCGCCGCCTCACGCAGGGCGAGGGCGCCCGCGGTCTGGAAGGCGGCATCGGAGGAGTCGACGGAATGGGCTTTGCCGTCGAACAGGGTGACGCGCACGTCCACGAGCGGAAAGCCGGCGGTCAATCCGCGGGTGGCCTGCGCGCGGACGCCCTTTTCCACCGATGGAATGAACTGGCGCGGGACCACTCCGCCGACCACCTTGTCCACGAACTCGATCCCGGACCCTTCGGGCAGCGGTTCGACTTCGATCTCACACACTGCGTACTGCCCGTGTCCGCCGGACTGCTTCACATGCCTGCCGCGCCCGGTCGCCTTGCCCGCGAACGTCTCTCGCAACGCCACCTGGTGGTCGGTCACGTCGACCTGCACGCCGAACCGGGTCCGCAATCGTTCCAACGCGACGTCGCGGTGCGCTTCGCCGAGGCACCACAGCACCAGCTGATGGGTCTGCGCGTTGTGCTCGAGCCGCAGCACCGGATCTTCGGCGGCCAGCCGGGCGAGGCTCTGCGAGAGTTTGTCCTCGTCGGCTTTGCTGTGCGCGCGGATGGCGACGGGCAGCAGGGGATCGGGCATCGGCCACGGCTCGATCCGCAAGGGGCTGTCGGTCGACGACAGCGTGTCGCCGGTCTCGGCGTGCCCGAGTTTGGTGACGCAGGCGATGTCGCCCGCGATCGCCCGGCGAAGTGGGCGCTGCTGTTTGCCGAACGGAGCCGAGATCGCGCCGACCCGCTCGTCGAGTTCGTGGCTCTCATGGCCGCGATCCTCCAGGCCGTGCCCGCTGACGTGCACCGTGTCGTCGGCGTGCAAGGTGCCGGAGAAGACGCGGACCATGCAGACCCGCCCGACGTACGGGTCGGACGCGGTGCGGATGACCTCCGCGGCCAGCTCGCCGTCCGGGTCGCAACGCAGCGGATGGGGCTCGGCGCCGTTACCGGCGGTAATGGGGTGCTCGACCGGCGTCGGAAAGCCGCCGGTGATCAGGTCGAGGAGCTCCACCGTGCCGAGGCCCTGCCTGGCCCCTTCGGGCGCGGGCGCGGCGAACAGCACCGGATGGAAGCTGCCCCGCGCGACCGCGCGCTCCAGGTCGGCGACCAGCGTGGCCAGGCTGATCTCCTCGCCGTCGAGGTAGCGCTCCATCAAGCTCTCGTCTTCGCTTTCCGCGATGATGCCCTCGATGAGGCGATTGCGCGCCTCCTCCAGCGCGGGCGCCTGATCGGGCGACGGGTCGCCCTGGACCTCCTCTCCGGAGGAGTAGTCGCCCACGCAGTGCGGCAGCAGCTCCACCATGCCGGTGACCGGCCGGTGCCCGTCCGGATTCTTCGGGCCGTACACGGGCAGGTGCAGCGGCAGGATGCTCTCCGAGGAGCCGCCGCCCAGCACGGTGCGGCAGGCCTCGGTCATCTCGTCGTACTCGTCGCGGGCCGTGTCCAGATGGGTGATCACGATCGCGCGCGGCATCCCGACCGCGGCGCACTCCTCCCACAGCGCCCTGGTCGCGCCGGCGATGCCGTCCACTCCCTCGGCCGCCGAGATGACGAACAGTGCCGCATCGGCCGCGCGCAGCCCCGCCCGCAGTTCGCCGACGAAGTCCGCGTATCCGGGCGTGTCGACGAGGTTGATCTTCACGCCGCCCCACATCACCGGTACCACCGACAGCTGCACGGATCGGTGCTGGCGATGCTCGATCTCGTCGTAGTCCGACAGCGAGGTGCCGTCCTCGACCCGCCCGGCGCGATTGACCACCCGCGCGGTGAGCGCCATGGCGTCGACCAGGGTGGTCTTGCCCGACCCGCTGTGCCCGACCAGGACCACGTTGCGGATCTGTTCGGGCCGGTCCGCCGTCAGCACGCCGCCGTCGCCCGCGGCAGCTCCGTTGGTCTTGTCCACCATGTGTCACGCTCCTCTGCCGACACCTGCCGTACCTCCACCTTCCCACCGGGCGTGGCGTTGCGTCGACGAATCGGCAGATCAGGGTGCGGAGCCAGTCGTTCGCAGGTGGATGAGGGCTACCCGGTCCCGGCGATGCTCTCGCACGCGCACTTGCGGCCGGCGACCACGCCGTCCGGAGTCACGGTGAACACGTCGCCGTTCTCGTTGCCCACCCAGCAGCGGCGCTCGTCGACGAAGACGCCGAAGGCGGCGAGGCGGGGTCGAAACAGCACGGGCGCGGCCGTCGCGGTGGAGCAGCCGCCGCTGATCGCTTGCCGGGGGCGACCCCCGCTCATCTGATGGGGGCCCCGATCGAAATGCCGGTGATGACCTCGGCGACGATCGTGTGATCGGGATATTGCCGCCCGTAGACGGCGATGACGGCGCCGACGCGGATGTCCGTCGCACGCTGGGCGACCAGGACGTGCAGATGGGTGGCGGCGTCGGCACGGACCTTGACGCTGCTGCTGGTGAACGCGTTCCTGACCACCATGGTCGTCCCGTCGTTCGCGGTGACCTTTCCGAACGTCACCCCGATGCCCGTCCGGACGGGATGGGCAGCGGCTACCGGTGGTGCCGTGGGCACGGTGGACGTCGGCGCCTTGCTCGGTGCGCTGGTGTGCAGCGCCGCCGTGGATGCCGACGTTCCCGTCGGGTGGTTCACCAGCAGGCACCCCGACACGAGCAGGAGAAGCACACCGACACAGAGTCCGACGAAAGCGGCCGCGCCGGAGTGGTACAGCCGGTGCGGCTCGTCGTGCTGACGCCGTGGTGGCGGCGGCATCGCCATCGTCGTGGTCCGCGAGACGGTTTCGCTCGTGGGTGCGAGCGAGCCGGGACGCGCGCGGGACGGAGGCGGCGGTGCTTCGTCGTCCGCGTTCGACGATGCGCTCGGCCCGCTCGCGGCGGCGGTGATCGATCTGGTTATCGACCTGGAAAGGGTTGCCGCTGAAAAGCTTTCGGGATCGCTGCCCACTCGCGCCAGCCGGCCCACCTGCGCCGGCTTCCGGCGGTGCGTACTCCAGCGAGGCATAGGGCAAGGTTAGGTGTCCTCGTCGCTGGGCTTGTTGTCACTGGCGGGAGTACCGGCGTGACCCGCGCCGACGGGTGCTCGTCGGCCGGAAGGGCTGTTCGCGCGCGTGGGATCGCACGCGGCGTCCCGGCCAGTCGGTACCGAAATCCGCTGTGCCGCAGCCTTCGTCGTCCAGCGGACGGCAACGTGTGGAGTGCACCCCGCCGCGGAGGACTTGGCGCAGGCGGCAGCGGATTTCGAGCGCAGGGCAGCGGATCTCGAGCGCAGGGCGGCAGGGTTGGGCGTGTTCGGCGCACGGCGCGTCGACCGGCAAGGTGCGTGCGGGGCGTCCTCAGGCCGGTGCGGGCGCGAGCACCTCGTTCACCACCGCGGCCATCCGCGCGCGAAAGGCCCGCGGGCCGAAGGTTTCCGCGTGCGCGCGGACCGCCGCCGGGTCGTACGCGGCGGCGTCGTGGTTGCCCAGCACCTCGGCGAAACCCTCGATCACGGCGTCGTCGTCGCCCGGGGGCACGTGCGCGCCGCTGAGGCCGGGGATCACGCTGTCCAGCGCGCCGCCCGCCCCGACCGCGAGCACCGGGGCGCCGCAGGCCATGGCCTCCACGGGGACTATGCCGAAGTCCTCCACCCCCGGCATGAGCACGGCGCGGCAGCGGCGGTACATGTCCACCAGCACGTCGTCCGTGGCGGCGCCGAGGAAGGTGGTCTCCGGCCCGGCCATGGCCTCCAGGTGGCGGCGATAGCGGCCGTCGCCGACCACCACCAAGCGGCTGCCGCAGCGCTGCGCGGCACGGATCGCGAGGTCCGGGCGCTTGTACGGCACCAGACGTCCGGCGAAGAGCAGGAAGTCCTCGCGTGGGACGGACGGGTCGGGGGCGAAACGGTCCAGCCGCACCGGTGGGTTGACCACGGTGGCGGTCGCGCCCCACCAGTCGCGCACCCGGTCGGCGACGGCGCGGGAGTTGGCCACCACCCGGGTGATCCGGGGCACGGCGGCGAGCTCGGAGCGCCTGGCGAGCACACCGAGCGCGGCCAGCGCGGCCCGGCCCACGGGACCGCCCGCCTCCCGCGCGCGAAAGGCCGGATCCCACGCCCAGCGGGCCGGACTGTGCACGTAGGCGACCACCGGGACGTCGGTGGCGAGCGCCGCCTGCACGGCGAAGGCGTGGTGGCTCACCACCACCGCGTCGAACCCGTCGCGCAGGGGCAGTCGGCGCAGCTCGCGCGGCACCAGCGGCAGCAGCGGGGCGTGCGATCGGCGGCCGGTGGCGGCATGGGCGCGGGAGAGCCAGGTGGTTTCCACGGTGTCCCACGGAGGGTGCGCGATGGCGGGCGCGGCCGCCGGATCCACGATCGGGGCGAAGACCCGCGCCCCCGGCCAGGTGCGGGCGAATTCGCCGACCACGGCCTCGGAGCCGCCGTACTCGGTGAACCGCTCGTGCACCACCGCGATCCGCGGTCCGCCGATGTCACTACCGTCATTCATGGCCGGAACCTCCTGAGAACTCGTGATCGTAAGTGGGCCGCTCTCATCGGGTCGCCCCCGCGAGTCGGCGCGGCGCGGCGTGCGCGCGCAGCGCCGGCGCGACCGGGCGGCCCTCCAACAGGCCCTCGACCCCACCGCGGTCCAGTGCCCGCGCGTAGACGGCGGCGGCGCCGCGGCAGGCTTCCACGGTGTGGTCGATGTCGGCATCGGTGTGCGCGGCGGAGGTGACGAACGACTGTCCGAGGACGCCGCGGCGCAACAGTTCCCGCAGGAACAGGGTGCGAAACTCCTGCGACGGCCTGCCCTGCGAGTCGTCGGTCTGGAAGATCAGGCAGGACGGCCGCCCGGCGACCCGCAGGTGCTCGGCGATGCCGAGTTCGGCGGTGATCTCCTCGAATCCGGCGCGCAGCCTGCGCCCGGCGTGTTCCATGCGGCCGACCGGGTCGGTGACGGTGTAGGCGTGCACTACGGCCCGGAATGCCGCCAGCGCACCGGTTTCCGGGCCGTGCGTGGTGGACAGCAGGAAGACGCGCGGGTCGTCGGTGCGCAGCCCACCGCGCTCCATGTACTCGCGTTTGCCGGCCAGCGCCGAGAGCGGGAAGCCGTTGCCCATGGCTTTACCCCAGCAGGAGAGGTCGGGTGCGACCCCGTACACCTGCTGCGCGCCGCCCGCGGCCCAGCGGAACCCGGTGATCATCTCGTCGAACACCAGCAGCGCACCGTACCGGTCGCACAACGCGCGCACCCCCGGCAGATAACCGGGCGGCGGTTCCAGCAGCGCGGTGGCGGCCTCCATGATCACGCAGGCCACATCGTGCCCGGCAAGTACCGCTTCCAGCGCGACGAGATCGCCGTACGGGAAGGACACGGTGTCCGGCTCCGGAATGCCCGCGGACATGGCGGTGGTGCCGATGAACCAGTCGTCCACCGAGAAGAACGGCTGCGCGCACGCGGCGACCGTGACCCGGCCGGTGACCGCGCGGGCCAGGCGCACCGCGGCGGTGGTGGCGTCCGAGCCGTTCTTGCCGAACTTGACCATGTCGGCGGCCGGTACCAAGTCCAGGAAGTCCTCGGCGGCAGCCAGTTCCAGCACGGTCGGCCGGGAGAAATTGCTGCCTTCGGCGATGGCGGCGGCCACCGCCTCGACCACCGGGCGGTAGCCGTGGCCGAGCGTGACGGCGCGCAATCCCATGCCGTACTCGACGAATTCGTTGCCGTCGCAGTCGGTCACCCGGCATCCGGAGCCACGCACCAGCACCGGAGCCATGCCCTCCGGGTACTGGTCGGCACCCCTGGCGTAGGTGTGCGCGCCGCCGGGCACCAGATCGTGCAGCCGCGCCTGGGCGGCATTGCTCCGCGTGAAGTCGGTGATCACGCTCGCTCCTTCCGGCTCAGCAGCCGATCTCGGTGAAGGCCCGGAGATAGCCGGCGCTCTGGCGCAGGTACATCCAGGCGGTGAACGGCAGGTCGGTTCGGCTGGGGCTGGCGATCATGGTGAGTTCGCCGTCGAAGCACTTGCCGATGATGTAGCGCGCCCGCGACACGTGCGGGGTGAAGGTCACCACGATGATGTGCTGCCAGTGTTGCGCGGCGGCCCGGCGCCGGATCTCCTGCGCCTCCCCCTGCGTGGTCCACGGGTCCGGCTCGAAACACGAGACACGGAAACGGAATTCGCGGTCGCAGTAGCGGGCCATGGCGGGGTCGTCCAGGCCGGTGGAGGCGGAGATGACCAGTTCCGGGGCGTAACCGCGCTGGGCCAGGTCGAGCCCGATGTCGAACCGCTCGTACGGGGTGCCGCCGAGCACCACGATGGCGTCGGCCGGGCGCAGCGGATCCACCTGCGGGTACACGAACACCGGCAGCCCGGCCACCGCGAGCGCGGCCACCACCAGCAGGCCGCCCAGCACAGCGACCCACCGGCGCGCCACTGTCCGCCGCCGACGGGAGACGTGTGCGATGTGGGGTGGGGTGGAGGACGGCACCGGCATCTCAGCGCGCCGGCCGATCCTTGCCCAGCGGCGCGGTGCTCACCGCGCCGGTCGGCGAGACCACCAAGCGCCAGTACCCGCCCTCCGGATCCCGCAGCACCACACCGGCATCCGCGCGATCGGAGACGTAGGCGCCGTTGGCGAGCACCGAGGCCACCGCCGCGCCGTCGGCGGCCCGCGCACGCAGAATCTCACCGTCCCCGCGGCCCTGCGCGGTCACGGTGCCGGTGAAGGTCGGCCGGTGCGTCCGGCCGCGGCCGATCACCTGCCAGTGCTCTGGGAAGGCCGCGGCGTCGATGTCGTCGCCCGCGCTGGAGACCAGATTGACCGCGGTGCCCTCCGGGCAGTGTTCCGGATCGATCCGCAGTTCCACCGGCCTGCGCCCGGGATCCGGGTCGAAGCCGACATTGGCGAGATACGGCTGCCTGCAATGGATCAGGTCCAGCACCACCGAGCGCGCGGACGCCTTGCAGTTCACCATGCCGAACTGCGACGGCCCGCCCCGCCCGGCCGCGCCCACCTGCACCGCCACCTCGGCGCCCTCGAACCAGGTGTTGGTGATCCACCAGTTGTTCGCGGCGCCGTCGATCTGGATGTGCCGGTCGGTGGTGCCGGGATCGTTGTCGGAGACGAACTCGCTGTTGGCGATGGAGAGTCCGGCGTTGTGATCGTTGCCGGTGCCGAGCACACCGATCCGGTTGCTGGTGAATTTCGAGGAGGTCACGTAATTCTGGATGCACGAGGTCACCAGCCCGACCCCGAAGTTGTTGATGTCGCAGTCGACGAACGACGTGCCACCGGTGTTCTTCTCCAGCACCACGCCGCGCTGTCCGCTGTAGCGCGGATGGTTGTCGCTCAGGTGGTTGCCGCGGATCAGCACCTGGTCGAAGCCGCACCGGAAGCACCCGCTCAGCTGCACTGCCGTCGCGGTCGGACCGGTCAGGTAGAAACCCAAGCGGGAGAACCGGACCCGCTGCTTGTCCCGCAGTGCGACCAGCGTGGTGTCGGTGTCGCAGAAGACCGTGGTGGCGTCGGCGCCGTCGCCGTAGACGACGGCGTGGTCCGGCAGCTCCGGCCACGCGGTGACCTTGTAGCACCCCGCGGGCAGATACAGCACCAGGGGCGCGCCGTCGGTCTTGCAGGCCGCGGCCAGTGCCGCGGTGTCGTCGGCCTTCCCGTCGCCGACGGCGCCGAACTCGCGCACATCGCGCACGGTCGAATTCACCGCCCCGGTGCGGGCGGGCAGCTCCGCTTCACACGCGGCCAGCGGCACCGCGGCCACGCCGAACGTCGCGGCCAGCAAGTGCCGTCGTCGTAGGCCACTCACCGCTCCCGCCCGGATTCCGGCACCGCCGGCATACGCTTGCCGCCACGCCGCCGCCACCAGCCGCGCGAGACCTCGACCGCGACGATCCCGGTCAGTGTGGCACCGGCCCCGGCCAGCGCGGTCAACGCGGCCTCGGCGCGATCGGTGCGGCCCTTGCGCAACACCACCACGCCGACGGTGCCCGCGCACTTCGCCGCCACCGCGAGCGCGTCCGTCGTGGCGGCGGGCCCGGCGGTGTCCACCACCACATGGTCGTAGCGGTCCCTGGCCGCGCGCAGCACCGCGTCGAACCGACCGGAGGCCAGCAGGTCCGAGGTCTGTCCGTCCGCGGCGCCGAGCGGCAGCACCGTGAAACCGCCACCGGGCCAGCGGGTCACGGCATCATCCATCG
Source organism: Nocardia aegles (assembly GCF_052545135.1). Taxonomy (NCBI): domain Bacteria; kingdom Bacillati; phylum Actinomycetota; class Actinomycetes; order Mycobacteriales; family Nocardiaceae; genus Nocardia; species Nocardia aegles. The sequence continues at coordinate 330,063 of NZ_JBQWRI010000004.1, read as the reverse complement.
AGCCGTCACCGCGCAGCAGGGCGGCCAGTCCGCCGGTGTGCCAGGCGGCCTGCGTCTTCTCCATCGCCGCGGACGGCGGGGCGCTCTGGACGGCGCGCAGGTCCAGCACCGTGGTCGTCTGGCTGGCATTCACCAGCATCTCGTCGTCCGCGCCGACGGTGGCGAGTGCGGGCTGCGGCTGCGGTGTGCCGTTGCTCGCCGACCGGTCGATTTCCGAGGCGGGCAACAGCGCGGAAGCGCCGGTGCGGGTGGTGTCCGCGTCGATCAGCAGTACCCGGCTGCCGGTGGCGGCCAGCGCACCGGCCAAGCCGACCGCCAGCGCCGGTTCGGAGTGCGCGCCCAGCCCGGTGCACAGCACCGTCTTCGCGTCCTCCGGCAGCAGGGAGCGAACCGCGCGCAGGTCGTCGCGTTCGCTGGTCTCGCCGAGCGCGACGGTGCCGAGCAGCCGCTGTCCCAGCGGCGTGAGGTCGGCGACGGTGCGCACCCGCCGATCGAAACGGTCCAGCAGCAGCGCCAGCCCGCCGCCGAGCAGCAGTCCGGCCAGCCCGCCCGCCACCAGCAACTTGCTGCGCGCGGGACCGCTCGGCTCGGTCGGCCGCTCGGCGCGGTCCACCACGGCGACCCGGGCCGCGGGCGCGGCGGTGCGCTCGGTCGTCTCCAGGTCGTCCACCAGGGCGCGGAATTGGGAGACCACTTCGTCGGCCAGCAGCCGGGCGCGCTCCGGTTGGGTGTCGGTGACCGTGATCCGCAGCAGCGAGGTGGCGGGGGGTGAATCGGCGGACACCTTGCCGCGCAGGTCGGCGCGGGAGAAGCCGAGCCCTAGCTGGCCGATCACCCGGTCCAGCACGAAGTCGCTGCCGACCAACTCCAGGTACGAGCGCACCCGCTGCTGCGCGGCCAGGCCACCCTGATAGGAGTCGGCGACCGAGGTGCCGGTCGCCATCGACACGTAGACGGTGCTGGTCGCCGTGTATGTCTTCGGCATCGACTGGGCCTGGAACGCCGCGAGCGCCAGGCCCAGCACCAGCCCGGCCAGCAATACCGCCCAGCGCCGGCGCACGATGCCAAGATAGTCGGACAGTTCCCTCATTGTCTTCCTTCGCTTCCCACGGTCACGGGGACCGGCCGCGCGGTCGTCCGTTCTCGGCGCCGCCGCAGGTCGCCCACCACGAGGCGGACGAGCCAGGCCAGCACGACGACTTGCAGATATTTGCCGAATGTCTCAGCGGTTCCGAGCATTCCGCGTTCGAACACCACTGGTACCTCGATCAGCCCGATGCCGAACAAGACCGGCACCAGGTGCCGCGCGTACAGCGCGCGCGACCACCCGATCAGTACCACCGCGGTGACCCCCACCCCGACCACCACCCCGGTGTAGCCGCCGAGCACGTACCCCTCCGGGATACTGCCCTCGGCCAGCGACACCGAGACCTGGCTCATGTCCACCGAGGCACCGCGCACCTCGCCGGCCCACGCCGTGCCGGCCTGCAACTTCTCCCCGGACAGCAGTTGCGCCGGCACCAGGCTGCGGGCCAGATGCACGAGCACCTCGTCCGGCGTGAGCCAGGTGCCGGGCGTGGTGTAGTAGGCGTCGGTCGCCGCCTCCAGCAGGTCGAACCGGCGCAGCAGGCCGAGGAACGGGCGCACCGGCTCCGGGTACGCGGAATCCACCGCGGCCGCCTCGGCACGCAGATACGGGGTCGACTTGAGCGACTGCAACCAATCGAACCCCGCGATGCCCGCCACCGCCACCGCGCCGATGCCGAGCAGTTTCCGTCCGGTCCACCCGGTCAGCGCGAATCGCACCGCCACGGCCAGCGCGGCGCCCAGGATCGGCGTCTTGGACTGGATCGCGGTGGTCCACCACAGCTCGCCCAGCAGCAGTATCCCGAACAGCAGCACGGTGGCCTGGCCGCGAGCGGGCCGGGCGAACACGATGAGCCCCACCGCGCCCAGCGTGGCGGGCATGGTGAGCAGGCTCAGGATCGGCGAGGCGCTCGCCACCTCGCCCGCTGCCCCCGCAACGCCCGCCGCCACACTGACCAGTCGGGCCAGTGTGCCGAGCACGTACAGCACCCACAGCGTGGCGATCAGATCCGGATCGCCGGCCGCCGCGGCCACCCGGTCGGGCCGCGCGTGCCGCCGCGCCCACAGCGCGTAGCCGAGGATCAGCAACGCGTAGACGGTGAGCCCGAACGCCACCGGCCGCAGCGCGGCCTCGATCCCGGCGTCGTACCCGAGTCGGGCCAACCGGGGATCGGCCACATTGTCGCCGAAGCGCGGCTCCGGGCGCACGATCAGCAGCACCACCGGACGCGCCACGTAGGACATCGCCCAGTACACCGTCTGCGCGATGAGCAGCACCCGCAGCACCCCGGAGACCAGCATCGCCGCCAGCAGCATCGCCGCCAGCGCGCCGATGACGACGAGCAGCGGAACGTTCGCGGTCAGCACCGCCTCAGTCGAGGGCATGCAGGATCTCCCTCGCCCGGTCGGTGTAGGTGTGCCTGCCCTCCACGATGCGGCGGTGCCCGGCCTCGGCGATCTTGACCGCCTGGTCCGGGTACAGCGCGCAACGCTCCAGGATCTCGTCGAGTTCGTCGCGGCTGGAGAAGAGGAACGCCTCCGCGCCGTGGTCGAGCAGTTCGGCGTGCTCGTCGGTGCGCTCGCCGACGAACAGCCCGCCCGCCGCGGGCACCTCGAAGGTACGGCAGGTGTGGGTGTCGCGGTTGTCGGAGTTGAGCAGCACCAGATTCGCGGTCACCGAGGCCACGGTGATGGAGAAGTCCTCGCCGTACACCGCGCCGGACACTTCCGCCCTGGTGGTGCGCAATTGCCGCACCCGGCGCCAGCCCGGCCCGCACACCAGCAGTTGCGCGCCGTAGGTGCGGGCCAGCGAGACCATGCCGTCGCGCCGGTCGGGCCGGCAGGCTCCGATGAAGCCGACCAGGTACTGCCGGGTGGTGCGCTTCGCGGCCGGATGGTGCCAGGCCGGGTCGTAGGCGCTGCGCACGAACAGCGTCTGTTTGGCACCGCGGGCCAGTAGCTCGCGCAGGTTGTGCCGCTTGGTGGTGACGATCAGGTCCCACTCCGCCTCGTGCGCCAGGTAGGCCGGGGTGGTGTTCACCGGGTTCGCGACGTCGTCCGGGCTGTAGTGCACGTGCAGCGCGGCCGGGATGTCCAGCAGCCTGCGCTGGTCCAGGTGCACCGACTTGAACGCGAACACCAGGTCCGGGTGCAGTTCGGCGGCGGCGCGCTCCAGCCGGGTGTGGACGCGCTCGACCGTCCAGGGTGCGCGCTGCTCATGTGATTTGGCGTACAGCCACGACGGCGACAGCCGCGGCGGCAGGGTCGCCGCCGTCGAGTCGATCACCATCACCTTGTGCCCCAGCTGCCGGAAACCTTCGGCAAGCGAGCGCGCGTTGCTCCCGAGCCAGTCGTCGCCGACGAAGAGGATCTTCATCGCGTCCTTCTTTCCGCGCCGGCGGGCAGTGGCCCGCCCGCGGCGCGTTCCCGCGTGATCAGCCCGCGCGTGCGCGCGAGATACCAGAGTGCTACGGCGATTTCGGCGGCCAGGACGCCGCCCACCAGGGTCCACACCGAATGGGTGCGCAGTGCGACGAGCAGGGCGATGCCCGCGACGCAGGTGCCGGTGACCGCGCCGACCAGCACGCCGACGGTGTCCTGCCGGACCGGCAGCACCGCGGTGGTGACGAACGAGGTCACCGTGGTGGCGGGCAGGATGAGCACCTCGAGCCGCAGCACCGCGACCGCCTCGGTGAACTCGGCGCCGAACACCAGCGGCACCACGATCGGGGCCGCCAGCCACAGCAGCCCGCTCGCCACACACGCCGCCGCCACGCACACCGCGAGCGCGCGCAGCGCGTCCGGCCAGAACCGGTCGTCGCTCCCGCGTTTCGCCATCCGGGGTAGCAGCGCGAAACCGATCGGGTCCAGCAGCGACTGCACCGCACGCACCAGCCGGTCCGAGGCCGAGTACAGGCCGAGCGAGGCGGCGTCCAGCACCGTGCCGTACACCGCCGCCGAACCCTGCCCGTAGCTGGTCAACAGCAGTCGCCCGGTCACCACCGGCGCCGCCGCCCGCAGCAGCGCCACGACCCCGCGGGGGACGCCCGGCGGTCCGAAGCCGCGCCAGGTGTCCCACCAGGTCAGCGCGACGCTGATCACCGAGGAACCCAGCAGGCACAGCAGTGCCACCTCGGCCGTCGGGATGCGCGGCAGCACGAGCAGCAGCAGGAGCAGGTATCCGACCCGGGCCACGCCCTGGTACAGCGTCGAGGCCCCGAACCGGCCCTGCCCGATCAGCACCCAGTCCTCCGACATCGACCAGAAACCGCCGACGAAGAGCCCGAGAACGATCATCAGCAGGTGCTCCGGGACCCCCGCCGCCACCACCGCCGCCAGCGCCAGCGCGATCGTCGCCAGGATGCCGCCGCGGATCACCAGGTACGTGCCCCGGGTGCGGTTGACCGCGTCCTTCTGAATCCCCGACTCCTGCACACGCGCCGCGAGATACGAGGTGATGCCGAGATCCACGATCAGCGAGCCGAGGAAATACGACGACATACCGATGGCGAGCAAGCCGAGTCCTTCGGCGCCGAGCACTCGGGCGATCAGCGGCAACGTCGCCACCGTCACCAGGTACTGGCCGTACTTGCCGAAGCTGACGAAGGCGATGTCACGCGCCACTCCCAGCAGTTCGCGTACGCGTGAGGTGGGCGCCGCGGCGGTCTGGGTGACCACCGGTAGTTTCTGCGTGGGCCAGTCGGCGAAGGCCGGGATGACCTCGGTCGGCAGGTCGTAGTCCGGCGTCCGCAGGCCGTCCAGCGGCACCGGGTAGTGCCGGGGCACGATCCGGATGGGGACGGTGATCTCGGAGTTGCGGATCACGGTGCGGTCACCGCCTTCCGCCCGGTCACCGTTTCGAGCAGCCCGGTGACGGTGGCCGCGGTCGCGGCGATACCGAAGTCGTGGGACCGTTCGACGGCCGCCTTCGCGAGCCGGGTGCGCAGCGCCGGGTCGGTGACGAGCCGGTCCAGCGCGGCGGCCAGAGCGACCGGATCGCCCGGCGGCACCAGTAGCCCGTTCACCTCGGGCCGGACGATCTCGACGGGCCCGCCCGCGGCGGCCGCGATCACGGCGCACCCGGCGCGCATGGCCTCGACCACCACCTGGCCGAACGGTTCGGCGGTCACCGAACAGTGCACCGCGATATCGGCGTTCGCCAGGTGTTGTGCGGGATCGCCTACGTGCCCGGTGAACTCGACCGGCACGGGCAGTCCGGCGGCCAGGTGCTCGAGGTCGGCCCGGTACTGCTCCTCATCGAAGAAGGTGCCGCCGACGATGGTCACCGCGGCGGGCCGGTGCGCGGCGAGCGCCAGCGCGCGCAGCAGTACGTCCTGGCCCTTCCACGGGGTGAGCCTGCCCACCATGACGATCCGGACCGCCTCGGCCGGGCGCTGCGGCGCCCGATCGACCGGTGGCGCGTCCTCGATGCCGGGGTAGGCGACGACGGCGGGCCGCCGCCGGATGGACAAGGTGCTCAGGGTGGCGCGGCTGTTGGCCACGATCCCGCGCGCGGCCCAGTGCCCGAGTATCCGAAGCGCGAACGCGAGCAGCGCGCCGAAGTAGTCGGCGCAGACCCGGTCGTGCACCTGCCACACCAGCGGGATCCCGGCCCGCCGCGCCGCGACCGCCCCCATCAGCAGCGCCTTGGTGCTCTGCGCGACCACCACGTCGGCGTTCGCGCCGCGCAGCGTGTCGCCCACGGCGCGCCCGAGCCGCACCAGTTCCCACGCCCCGGTGACCAAGCGCAGCGGTCCCGAGCCGGCGATGGTCAACGAGCGGCTGTCGAAGTCGTTGCGCTGCACCGTGACCGGAACACCCCGGGCGCGGAGCAGTTCGACCAGCGGGCCGTCTTCGGTGAGCAGCGCCGACGCCCGCACCGCGCCGCCCGCCCGCAGCGCGGTGAGCAGGCGCAAGGTCGCCAGTTCGGCGCCCGAGGGCGCGGCGGTGTGGGTGAGGAAGACGGCGCTGATCATGCGGCGAGCTCCCGATAGAGCGCGACGTGCCGGTCCGCGGCGGACGCCCACGAGAAGGTCTCGGCGTGGGCGCGGCAGCGCGCGGCGTCCGGCAGCGCTCCGTCCAGCGCGGCGATCAGCCGGGCGGCCAGCGCCTCGGCATCGCCGGCGGGCACGATCAGCGAGGGGTCCAGCCCGCGCACCGAATCGGGCAGCCCACCGCAGGAGGTGACCACCGGTGCCCGGCCCGCCGCCAGGGATTCCAGCGCGATCAGCCCGAATCCCTCCAGCGCCACCGAGGGCACCACGGTGAGCGCGGCCCGCGCGTACAGTTCGGTGAGCTCGGCGTCGGTGGCCCGCCCGGCGAAGCGCACGCTCGCGCCGAGCGGTTCGGCGGCGGCACGTAGTTCGGACTCGGCGGTGCCCGCGCCGACGATCACCAGCCGGGCGTCCGGGTGCGCGGCGGCGACCGCGCTCCAGCCGCGCAGCAGCACGTCGATGCCCATGCGATGCTCCAGCCGCCGCACGCACAGCACGGTCCGGCCCGCCCCTGGATCGCGCGGCGCCCGCGGGCGGAAGTGCTCCAGGTCGACGCCGGGCGGGATCACCGATACCGCTTCCGGGCGCACGCGGTAGTCGGCGACCAGCAGCTCGCGGAAGTGTTCGGAGAGCACCACGAACCGGTCGGCGGCCAGCGCGCGCACGCGCTCCAGCAGGTACTTGGCCCGGGTGACCAGCGCGCTTTCCCCAGCCATCCGGCTCTCCGCGGCCCACGGTCCGTGGAAGTGCACCACCAGCGGATGTCTGCCGCGCGGACCCAGCGCCGGCGGGCCGTACAGCGCGAAGTGCCGGTCCAGGACGGTCTTTCGGGCAGGTGCGTCGGTGAACGCGGTGCGCGCCCGGTGCAGCGTCGAGCCGCCCACCGGGCCCCAGGAGCGCCCACCCTCGGGTGCGGCGCCGAACGCCGCCGCCGAGACCGCGATGTCGGCGCGGTCGCCGAGCGCGGCGTAGAGGTCGGTGAAATAGCGGTTCAGCCCGCCAGGGGCCGAACCGAACCACTCCGACCCGGTCATGTGCACGCGCGGCACGGCGTGCCCGGTCACTGGTTGTTCTCCGACCGGGAGCGCAGCAGGTGCTCGGTGCGCACCCGCACCCGTTCCAGCGCGGTACGGGCCAGGCGCAGGTCGCCCACCGCGACGTCCAGCGGGGACAGCAACCGCGGGTGGTCCCGCGCGATGCGGTGATGGAAGCGCAGCGTCTCGGTGAGCTTGCGCAGCGAGGAGGTGCGGCTGCACAAGTTGAAGGTCGAGTCGCGCCAGGCGGCGGCCACTTCGACGAGGCCGTAGAACAGCCCGAACCGACCGACCCGAGCGAAGAGGTCGACGTCCATCGGGAACACCAGATCACCGCGCAGCCCGCCGACCCGGTCGAAGTGCGCGCGCCGGAACATGGCCGCCGCGGTCGGGCCGAAGTCGGCGGGGCCGCGGCGCACGATGGTGCGGGCCAGATCGCGCGGGCTGCGCACACCGTCCAGGCCGGGCAGCCCGAGCCCGGTTTCCACCAGCGCGCCGCGCTCGTCGATCACCTGGAACCGGGACGAGCTGAGCGCGAAGGCGGGATCGCGCATCACCTCGAGCTGGGCGGCCAGCGAGCCGGGCAGCAGGAGGTCGTCCGCGCACACCACTTTCACGAGGTCGCCGGTGGACAGGCCGATGGCCCGGTTCCAGTTGTCACCGATGGGCAGCGTCGCGTCGTTGCGTTCGATCCGCACCCGAGGGTCGTCGAACGACGCGGCGATCGCACCGGTCTCGTCGGTGCTCGCGTTGTCGAGCACCAGCAGTTCGAAGTCGACGTCCTGGCTCAGGATCGAGCGCAACGTCGGTTCCAGAGTCCGCCCCGCCTGGTAGGCGGGGACACAGACCGAAAGACTCACCATATCCCCTCCTATCGGTGCGCCGTCGGTTCCCCGACCAGCCAGCGTCCGGCCAGTTCGGGATGGCGTTCGGAGACCTCGGCGAGCAGGTCCGGCACGGTCAGCAGCACCCGGTCCGGCCGCGCGGCGACCAGGTCGGCGGGCGCGATGATCGGCACGTCGGTGCCGGGCATCCGCCTGCCCTGCTTGGCGGGCGAGGCATCGGCCACCCCGGCCACCAGCGACCGCCTGATCCCGGCCCGGCAGAACAGCGCGACCGCGCGGGACGCGGCGCCGTAGGCGTACACCCGGGAACCGCGCGCGGACTCCAGTTCCAAGGCGACGCGCAGGTTCTCGGTCTGCCGGTCGGCGGCGCGCTGCAATCCTCCGACGAAGCCCGGATCGTCCGACCGCACCTCCCGGGCCAGCACCCGGTGTACTGCTGCGTCGGGTTCGGCCGCGCCGTGCACCGCCGCGATCAGCACCGTGCCGCCGTACAGCTCGAAATCCCACGCCGTGACGACGGACATCCCCGCCGCGCCGAGCATGTTCCGCAGCACGGCGAGGCTGTAGTACGCGAAATGGCCGTGCCGCAACGCGTTCCACTGGTGTCCCGCGACGATGGTGTGCAGCGGATGATAGTGCACCAACAGCACGCCGCCCGCAGCGGTGGCCGCCGCCCGTTCGGCGACAGCGGCCCGCTGATCGCGTTCGTGCATGAGCCCGAAACTGTCGAGTACCACGTCCGCCGGACCACCGGTGGACGTGAAACCCTGTGCCGCGAGCAGATCCAGCCAGCTGCCGCCGTGCGGGCTGCCGAACTCGCGCACGGTGCGCCCGCGCAGCAGACCCGCGGCGGCCACCCGGGCGACGGCGTCGGCGGCCTGCTCGCGCAGCGCGCGCGGCTCCACGCCACGCGGCTCGGCCGTCTCGGTGTCGTCCTCGGCGAGCTGGGCCAGCCCGCAGGCGCGACACAGCACCATGGCCAGCGGGTGCGCTGCCTCGCCGGAATGCGGCGGCGAACTCGCGGGCGGGAAGTGGTCGGCGGCGGGCATCCGGCCCAGTTCCAGCACCCGGATCAGCACGCGACTGCCGCACGCCAGGCAGCCGGACAGGTCGACGCCGCTCATGGCACGATCACCCGATGCGTATCGAGCAGACCGAGCTTCCCGGCGTTCTGGTCCTGGTGCCCGAGCCGTTCCACGACGAGCGCGGCTTCTTCACCCGCACCTTCGACGCGTCCGCTTTCGACGCCGGCATGGGTGCGGGCGCGAGCGCGGCCTTCGTGCAGGACTCGCAGTCGCGGTCGGCGCGCGGGGTGGTGCGCGGCCTGCACGGGCGACGCGGCCGGGGCGAGGCGAAGTTGGTGCGCTGCGCGCACGGCGCGGTGCACGACGTGCTGGTCGACATCCGGCCGGACTCCCCGGCTTTCGGTCGCAGTCAGGCATTCCGGTTGGACGACAACGATTTCCGGCACCTGTACGTGCCGCCGGGTTTCCTGCACGGCTTCCAGGCGCTCACCGAGACCGCCGACGTCTGCTACCGCATCGACCGCCCGCACGACCCGGCCGAGGACATCGCGGTCGCCTACGACGACCCCGACCTCGCGCTGGCCTGGCCGCGGCCGGTCACCGTGGTGTCGGCCCGCGACCGGGCCGCGGGCAGCTGGCGTGACCTGCTGGACTCGCTCACGCATCGGCTCTGACCCCGTTCGACGCCGCTAGGCGCAGCTCGGCGTCCACCAGACCGCGGTCGCCGAGTTCGCGCAGTCGCGCCAGCCGCACGAACCTGCTGTCGAAGTCCGCCGCGGTGAGGCCGCGGGCACGGTACTCGGTGCACAGCTGGGCCGCGCCGTCGGCGACGCTCCAGCGCGCCTCGAAGCCGAGCTCCCGGCGCGCGGCGGCGAAATCGACCCGGTAGGACCGCGGATCGGCGCCGGACTCCCCGGTGATGACCACCTCGGCGCCGGGCACCACGGCCGCGACGGTGTGCGCGATCTCGGCCACGGTCCGGTTGTTCCGCTCGGTCCCGATGTTGTACGCGCGGCAGTGGATCGCCGCGACCGGCGCCTCCAGGCACACCGCGAACGCCTCGGCGATATCCTCGGCGTGCACCAGCGGCCGCCACGGGGTGCCGTCCGAGAGCACCTTCACCACCCCGCTCAGCACCGCGTGCCCGACCAGGTTGTTCAGCACGATGTCGGCGCGCAGCCGGGGCGAGAAACCGAACGCGGTGGCGTTGCGCAGGAAGACCGGCGCGAACTCGGCGTCGGCCAGCGCCACCAGGTCGTCCTCCACCCGTACCTTGCTCTGCGCGTACGGGGTGAGCGGGCGCAGCGGCGCGCTCTCGTCCACCAAGCCGTCACCCGCCGCGCCGTACACCGAGCAGGTGGAGGCGTAGAGGAAACGCCGCACGCCGGCATTCTTGGCCAGCCGCGCCAACCGCACCGAGGCATGGTGGTTGATGTCGTGGGTGATCTGCGGGACCAGCGCGCCCAGCGGATCGTTGGAGAGCGCGGCCAGGTGGATCACCGCGTCGAACCCGGCCACGTGCTCGGCGGTCACCTCGCGCAGGTCGACCGCGAGCCCGGGCGGGTCCTGCGGCGCCGCACCCAGCACGCAGTCCGCGAAGTATCCGGTGTCCAGGCCGGTCACCTCGTGCCCGCGCGCCCGCAGCACCGGCACCATGACGGTGCCGAGATAGCCCTGGTGACCGGTGACGAGAACACGCATCGCTACGCACCTCCGAGCTCGAGGACGGCCTTGTCCAGTACGAAGCCTTCCGCGTACGCGGCATGGCACTGCACTCCCCGCACCCGCGCCAGCCCGAGGAACGCGTCGTCGTCGAACCAGTCGCGGTGGGCCTGGGAGGGATAACATTTCGCCAGCAGCGCCGCCTTCTCGGCGGCGACCTCGGGTGCGACCGGGTGCAGCACGGTGGGCTGCGGGGTGTCGGTCTCCCATTTCAGGATCTCGTAGCCGAGTATCAGGTGGTCGCGGAACTCGGTGCGCACCAGTTCGGCCAGCAGCCGATGGTCCTGATGCGCGTCCGCGCGCTGCGGCGCGAACACCAGGTCCGGCTCGGTCGCGCGGCGGAAGGCGGCCACCGCGTTCTTCACCCGATCCCAGTGCGCGGGCGCTCTGCCGTCCGGCACGTCGTGCACGGTCACCGTGAGATCCGCACCGGGACAGAAGGTTTCGAGGGCGGCCCGCTCCTCCTCGGCGCGCGGGGTGCCGCCGCCGGAGAGCACCAGCGCGTGTACCCGCAGGCCGGGGCGGCGGCGCGCCAGGGTCAGCAGGGTCGCGCCCGCGCCGATGGCGATGTCGTCGCAGTGCGCGCCGAGCAACGCGATCTCATCGAGTCGCGTGGGAATCAGCGTGATCACGACGCGGGACGCTCCCATACCATCCACGGCCGGTCCCCACGGTGGTATCCGGCGTCCAGTTCGGCGCGTTCTTTGAAGGTGTCGGCCGGCTTCCAGAACCCGAAGTGCTGGTAGCCGAGGAGCCTGCCCCGCGCGGCAAGCGCGCCGCAAGCGTCTTCCACCAGGTCGCCGCCGGGCGGGAGGTGGTCGAAGATCTCCTGGGTCAGGACGAAATAACCGCCGTTCTCCCAGATCGGCAGTTTCCCCACCGGCGTGATGTCCTTGACCTCACCGCTGGGCAGCAGGTCCACGCAGTGGAACGAGGACTGCGGCGGCACCACCATCATCGAGGCCGCGGTGCCGGAATCGCGGAAACGGCCGATCATCTCGTCCAGAGGCGCGTCGGTGAGCACGTCGGAGTAGTTGGCCAGGAACATCTCGTCGCCGTCCAGGTGCGGGCGCACCCGGCGCAGCCGCTCCCCGATCGGCGACTCCAGACCGGTGTCGACGAAAGTTATGGTCCAGTCCGCGATATCGGACTGCAGCAGTTCGACCTTGCCGTCGCGGATGACGAAGTCGTTGGACATCGTCTCCTCGTAGGTCAGGAAGAATTTCTTGATGTGGTGTGCGCCGTAGCCGAGGCACAACACGAACTCGGTGTGCCCGTAATGCGCGTAGTACCGCATGACGTGCCAGATGAGCGGGCGTGGCCCGACCAACTGCATCGGCTTGGGGACCACGTCGGTGTCGCTGTTGCGCATCCGCATGCCATAGCCGCCGCAGAACAGAACGACTTTCATCGCGCGCAGGCCTCCCGGTTCGCCGCCGGATCGACCACACGCAGGGCGGGCAGCGCGAAGACCAGCCGGCCACCCCACGCGCCGATGTGCCGCAGCTGCGCGGTCAGCTCCGCCTCCAGATTCCAGGGCAGCACCACCACGACGTCGGGGCGGTCCACGTCGATCCGTTCCGGCGGGTGGATGGGAATGCGGGTACCAGGGGTGAACTTGCCATGCTTGTACGGGTTGCGATCCACCGTGTACTCGAGCAGATCCGGCCGGATGCCGCAGTAGTTCAGCAGTGTGTTGCCCTTGCCCGGCGCGCCGTAGCCGACCACCCGTTTACCCGCCGCGTGCTGGTCGAGCAGGAAGCGCAGCAGTTCCCGGCGGACCGTCTCGGCGCGGGTGCGCAGCGCCGTGTATCCCGCCGCGTCGTGCAGCCCGGCCGCGGCCTCTACCGCCAGCAGCTCACCGACCCGCGCGGACGGCGAGGCCACCGCCTCCGGCCTGGCCCAGATCCGCAGCGACCCGCCATGAGTCGGCAGCGTCTCCACGTCGGCCACCGCCAGCCCGGCGGTCGCCAGCGCGCGCCGCGCCGAGAGCAGCGTGTAGTACTGGAAGTGCTCGTGATAGATGGTGTCGAATTGCCCGTACCGCACGAGGTTCAGCGCGTGATGCACCTCGATCGACACCCAGCCGTCGTCGGCCACCAGGGTGCGCAGCGCGCGGGTGAAGCCGCGCAGGTCGGGAATGTGCGCGTAGACGTTGTTGGCTACCACCAGGTCGGCCGGGCCGTGCTCCGCGCGCACCGTCGCCGCCAGGTCCTCGTCCAGAAACGCGGCCAGGGTGGGCACCCCCGCCGCGCGTGCCGCCGCGCCCACGTTCACCGACGGCTCGATGCCCAGGCACGGAATACCGGCGGCCACCACATTGCGCAGCAGGTACCCGTCGTTGCTGGCCACTTCCACGACGAAAGACCCGCTGCCCAGGCCGAGTCGGACCACCGCGTCATCGACGAAGGTCTTCGCGTGCCGCACCCAACTGTCGGAGTAGGAGGAGAAGTAGGCGTATTCGGTGAACGTCTCCTCCGGGGTGATCAACGCGGGGATCTGCAGCAGCAGGCAGTCCGCGCACACTCGCAGGTGCAGCGGATAGGTCGGCTCGGGCAGGTCCAGCTCAGCGGCGGACAGGAATTTCTCACACGGGGGTGTGGCCCCCAAATCCACCACGCTGGTCAATCCGACCGAATCACACAGACGACAACGCACACGGGCTCCACTAGAAACGACGAACTCGCCGACGGCGCCCCGCAGCCCGAGAAGCGATTTCTCTACCGAGCGGAGAAGTTATCACCCGCGCGCGTCGCACGCGAGCCGGGGCGGCGGCCGAATCCGCCGCGAACATGATGAACAGCATGTTTCGAGCTAACGGCACGAGCGGTCGAAGTCCCGGATCACCGCCGTTGCGCCGCACCACGGCGGTCGGAGTCTTTCCTCACGCGCACACCGGGTTTCGTCAGGCCGGCCGTTACACGGTTGTGACCAGTCTCTTATCACTTGTGTCGAACCGCGATCCGGGGCAAACTTTCGCAGCAGATCCGCCCGGCTTCGCACTCGCCATCGCCGGACGTGATGACACAAGGAATTCTCCGCTCTCCCACAGCAGCGAAGAATTCCGCACAGTTCAAGCTTCGAGCAGGTTGTTTCATTCATGGTTCTCGAACTCAGCGGCACCGGTGGTGCCGTCGACCTGCGCCTGCACATCTCCCATCCCGGGGAGCGGGACCGCTGGCGCACCAATTACGTCCGTCGACTGGTCGTCACCGATATCCTCGCCATCGCCGGCGCGGCCCTGCTGGCCCAGGTGATCAGCATCGATCCGGCCGCGCCGCATGCGTTGTCCTGGGATCCGGACTTCGGCGCTCCAGCCGTCGCGCTGTCCTGCGCGGTCGTGGTCGCGTGGTCGATGGCGTTGGGTTGGCGCGACACTCGCTTCCACCGCACCGTGGGCAGCGGCACCGAGGAGTACCGTCGCGTGATCTCGGTGACGCTGCATCTGTTCGGCGCCATCGCCATCGGCGCACTGGTGCTGCGCTTGGACGCCGCGTACGACCATCTCGTGGTCGCGCTCCCGGTCGGGCTGGCCGGCCTGATCGCCACCCGCGCGCTGTGGCGCGGCAACGCCGCCCGCCATCGGGCGCTGGGCCGTTACCGGCGTTCGGTGCTGGTGGTCGGCGGCCCGGACGCGGCGCGCGCCATCGCCGCCACCTTCGACCGCAACCACATGCACGGCTACCACGTGGTCGGCGTGTGCACCGCCGCGGGCCCGCAGCCGGGCGAACCGGCGACCATCGCGGTGGGCGGGCGAGAGATCCCGGTGGTGGGCGACGACCGCTCGGTCGTCCGGGCGGCCCGGCGTACCGGCGCCGACACGGTCGTGGTGATGGCCACCGACCGTCTGGGCCCACGCGACATCCGCCAACTCGCCTGGGATCTAGACTCCTTCGGTGCCGAGCTCAGCGTGGCACCCGGGGTCATGGACATCTCCGGCACCCGCATGTCCAGCCAGGTGCTGGCGGGCATGCCCATGCTGCACATCGAACGCCCCCAGTACGAGCGCGCGCTCTCGCTGCGCAAGGCCGTCTTCGACATCTGCTTCTCGCTGCTGGTGCTGACCCTGGTCGCGCCGATACTGGTGATCATCGCCGCCGCGGTGAAGTTCAGCAGCCACGGGCCGGTCTTCTACCTCTCCGAACGAATCGGCATGGACGGCAGGCCGTTCCGGATGATCAAGTTCCGCAGCATGTACGTGCACGCGGACCGGCACGTCCACACGCTGATCTCCGCCAACGGCGGCAACCCGCTGTTCTTCAAGATGAAGAACGATCCGCGGGTCACCCCGGTCGGTCGTTTCCTGCGCAAGTACAGCCTCGACGAACTGCCGCAGTTCCTCAATGTGCTGCGCCGCGACATGAGCGTCGCCGGCCCGCGCCCGCAGGTGCGCCGCGAGGTGCACTCCTACGACGGCGTGACGCGCCGCAGGCTGCTGGTGCGGCCCGGCATCACCGGTCTGTGGCAGGTGAGCGGCCGCTCCGACCTGTCCCCGGAGGAGTCGGTGGAGCGGGACATCTTCTACGTGGAGAACTGGTCGATGCTGCTGGACCTCTGGATCATCACCCGCACCGTGCGCGCGATCGTCGAGGGAGAAGGGGCGTACTGACCGCGATCCCGCCGCCCCGACGGGATACCCGTTCGAGACACACGGCGGCGACGATGCCGGTGTCGACCTCGCGGCCGTGGCGATGGTCTGCGGCGATGCGCCCTGCACAGCGGCACGGTATCGAACGAGCGGCGGACCGCCTGGTCGATCAGCCCGCCGCGCCGGACCTGACAGCACCGTACCGCCACACGCATGTCACCGCCCGCATGGCGACCCGGCGTCGGTGTCCGGACCGCGATCGCCGGCGTGCTGGACAACGACGGTCTCGCAGGTCAGCGGCCGATCGTGGGAACTGGAATCGCGCCGGAAAACGGCAGCGCCTCCGCGTCGAGATGACGAGGAGGCGCTTGCTCGGATTCGAGGCTCAGTAGGCCCCGTTGACGTTGTCCATCGAGCCGTACCGATGCGCCGCGTAGTTGCAGGCGGCGGTGATGTTGGCGACCGGGTCCCAGATGTCGAAGGGGGTGCCGTCGACGTGGTAGGCGTTGAAGGTCGGGTCGATCACCTGGAGCAGGCCCTTGGATGGGGTGCCCTTGGCGGCGTTGGAGTCCGACAGGTTGATGGCCTTGGGATTGCCGCCGGATTCGCGCATGATGTTGCGGTGAATGCCCTCGTAGCTACCCGGGATGCCGTGCACGCGCATGATGTCGAGGGACTGGCGAATCCAGCCGTCGAGGTTGTTCTCGTAGACCTGGGGCGGCGCGGGCGCGATACCCTCGGGCGCCACTCCGGGCAGTCCTGGCAGCGCAGGCAGCGCGGGTAGTACCGGCAGGCCAGGGAGATCGATCGGCGCGGCGGCGGCGATCGGTGCCACCGGGGCCGGAACGCTGTCGTCGGCTACCGCCACTCCGGCGGAGAAACCGACGGCGATCACGCCGACGGTGGCGGCGAGTGCCGCGCCCTTGCGCAGGGACGGGCGGCGGAAAATAGAAAGGCGTGCGTCAGGCATCGAGAAATCAGTTCCTTGTTCGTGCGGGCGATCCGGCCGGAAAAACCAGCGCGGGATCCACGGCGGGCACCAGGTAAGGTGTTCGCCGTCTCGGCTCTGTGCGGTTTTCGGATTTCGTTGTGAAAAGCCAGGGTCAGAATTCCTGGCGGCGCGACGCGGTGCACGATTCGGGGCGGTGCCCTTCGGTGCCGCTGCCGTACCCGGAGAGAAATAAGCCATGGGAGCTCGTTTCTCGGGTCTCTTTCCGGACCTGATCTCAGCTTGATCACGGCTGGTGAACATCTGGAAAACGATAGATTAATACCAGTAATTGGCGATCTTGGACCGACGTTTTTGCCTCGGAATACGATGCCCTGACCAGGGCTTTCGCATGAAAACGTGATTTATGACACAAAACGAAATTCACCGTAACGAAACCGAGATCGTCTCGATCCGATCACTGGAAGCGGGCGGAACCGGCCGGAATAAGACCGTCCGACGCAAGGTATCGGCGAATTCTCCATGGCGTATGCGACGACCATCGCCATCCTCCGCCGACGCACTCGATGGTTGCCGTAAATGGCGGTTCAGTGCCTCGAACATGCCCGAGATGGATTACTCTCATGCTCGGACGAGATCCGCTGGGCCCCAATGCATTGCCAGCGGCACGCTTTCCGCGATACCGCATCGGGAAACGGCCACCAGGCGGGTGTCCTGGCCGTTGCCGGGCACTGCGAGCGCCGAGCGGGCAAGGCTGCCTACTTGCCGACGGCTTCGGTGTCCGGCCACCGCTCATCGGGCAGTAGGCGCATGAGGGATTCGCGGACCACCTGCTCGATAGCGCGTCCACGCCGAGTGGTCCATGAGCGTTCGATCCGGTTCAGCGCGACATCGCCACGGCCGCGTTCGATGGGCGGAATGCCGCGCTCCAGGAAGGCGAGCCATCGTCTCCTGAACCAAGGTGCAACTTACTGAGTTCAAAACTTGGTTCATCCGCAACGAACCTCGTAGACATGCGTCGGCCCTCGCGCATCAAGAGCAGCGCGAGGGCCGAAACCGCAAGGAGGCGGGTCAGCTGCCGAAACGGGCCAAAACAGAGCCGGCTTCCTGGGACGCGGTGCCCTCCTCGGCGAGATGCGCCATCTCGGGAGCGATCTCGCGCCCGTGGTGCGCCATCGCCTGGGCGTACAGCCGCCCGGCTCGGTAGGAGGAGCGGACCAGGGGTCCGGCCATCACGCCTGCGAAGCCGATCTCCTCGGCTGTCTTGGAGTGCTCGACGAACTCCTCCGGCTTCACCCAGCGGTCCACCGGGTGGTGGCGGGGCGAGGGGCGAAGGTACTGGGTGATGGTGAGGATGTCGCAGCCTGCCTCATACAGGTCGCGCATGGCCTGGGTGACTTCCTCGGGGGTTTCGCCCATGCCGAGGATGAGGTTCGACTTGGTGACCAGCCCCGCGTCGCGGGCGGCGGTCAGCACCGCGAGGGAGCGCTCGTAGCGGAAGGCCGGGCGGATGCGCTTGAAGATGCGCGGGACCGTTTCGAGGTTGTGCGCCAGCACTTCCGGGCGCGTGGCGAAGACCTCGGCGAGTTGGTCGGGGTTCGCGTTGAAGTCGGGGATCAACAACTCCACGCCCGTGTGCGGGTTCAAACGCTTGATGGCGCGGACGGTTTCGGCGTAGAGCCAGGCCCCGCCGTCGTCCAGGTCGTCGCGGGCGACGCCGGTGACGGTGGAGTAGCGCAAGCCCATGGCCTGGACACTTTCGGCGACGCGGCGCGGCTCGTCGCGGTCCAGGGCGGCGGGCTTGCCAGTGTCGATCTGGCAGAAGTCACAGCGGCGGGTGCACTGTTCGCCGCCGATCAGGAAGGTGGCCTCGCGGTCTTCCCAGCACTCGAAGATGTTGGGGCAGCCCGCTTCCTCACAGACAGTGTGCAGACCTTCGCGCTTCACCAGGCCTTTGAGTTCGGAGTACTCGGGGCCCATGGTGGCGCGGGTGCGGATCCACTTGGGTTTGCGCTCGATGGGGGTTTCCGCGTTGCGGGCTTCGATGCGCAAGAGCTTGCGGCCGTTCGCGGCACGAGCGTCGGGCCCGGAGGAGGTGGCTTGCGTAGCCACGGAGGGACCCGGGAGTGCCGCGGCAGGTTCGGCTGCGGCGGCGCCGTGCGGTGTCGGGGTATCGACTGAGGTCACCTGATCGACCTTACGCCGTCGCGATCGGAAACTGCGGGGTGGTGGTATCAGGTGTGCCGCGGGAGATGTCGTACTCGGTGACCGGCAGCTCGCCGTCCAGCGCGCGGAGGAGGGCGTCGGCCACGAGTGGCTTCAGCTCGGCGACGGTCACTTCCCGACCGAGCTCGCGGGTCAGCGTGGTGACGCCCGCGTCGCGGATGCCACAGGGGACGATGGCCTGGAAGCCGTCCATGGCGGCATTGCAGTTGAGCGAGACGCCGTGCAGGGCCACGCCGCGCTGCACCCGCACACCGATCGCGGCGACCTTGCGTTCGGCGTACAACTCGGTGGCGGGCAGCCAGACGCCGGAGCGGCCCTCGACGCGGCCGCAGACCAGGCCGAGACCGGTGCACACGGTGATCAACGCCTCCTCGAGGCGGCGCACGTAGTTGACGACGTCGACCGGCTCGGCGAGCCGCACGATGGGATAGCCGACCAGTTGGCCGGGGCCGTGCCAGGTGATCTTCCCGCCGCGGTCCACCTGCACCACCGGGCTGCCGTCGATCGGCAGATCGCCGTCCTCGGTGCGGCGGCCCGCGGTGTACACCGACGGGTGCTCGAGCAGCAGCAGATGATCGGTTCCGTCGCCATCGGCGCGCTGCTCGGCGATGCTGCGTTGCAGGTCCCAGGCGGCGTGGTAGTCGATCAGCCCGAGATCCTCGACCACGATCGGGGTCGTGTCGAATCGGGCGGACACGATGGTGCGCGGGTTGGTCACAGCGACGACGGTACGCCCACAGGGTCGGCCGATTCCAGCGCCTCGATGTGGGAACCCCCACAGCCGGACCGGGGTTGCCAGGGGGAGAGCTGGAAGGTTGCGCAAGCAGCGAGAACCTTCGTCACCGACACCGCGCGGTCAGCAGTGGATACCGCCCCGCGCTCGCGGTGGCGACGACGATCGACCGAGGGGAGTCCCGCGCAGCTCAGCGCCTTCGCGCGAATGCCCGGCGATTCGGCAGGCCGAGCGCGCAGACGCGGGTCAGTCGACCTCGACCGGCAAGGTCAGCTGCATGAGGGTCAGATCCATCCAGCGGCCGAATTTGTGGCCCACCTCGGGCAGCGCGCCGACGGTGCGGAAGCCGACGCGCTCGTGCAGCACGATCGAACCGGTGTTGGAGGATTCGATGGCGGCGATCATGGCGTGCACGGTGCCCGCGCGGCGCGCACGGTCGATCAGGTCGGTGAGCAGGGCGGTGGCGATGCCGCGACGCTGGAAGCGTTCGTCGACGTACACGGAGTTCTCGACCGTGTAGCGGTATCCCGACTTGGCGCGCCACGGACCGTAACTCGCGTAACCGGCCGGCTCCCCGTCGATCTCGGCGACCAGCACGGGCAGCCCCGCGCCGGTGCGGGCCCGGAACCAGCCCAGGCGCTCGTCCAGGCCGACTCGCTCGGTGTCCCAGATCGCGGTGGAGGTGGCGATATTCGCGTTGTGGATCTCGAGGATCGCCGGAAGATCGTCGGTGGTGGCGTCGCGGATGACGGTGGTGGGGCCGGCGTCGAGTCGGTCGGTCATCGAGCATCTCCGGATCGTCCCAGCGCGGCCGCCAGCGCGGCGCCGATGCTGGGATGGTGGAACTGGTAGCCCGCTTCCTCGAGGGCGGTGGGAATCGCTCTCGGGCCGTGCAGAATCGCCTCCTGCGCCAGCTCGCCGACCAGCGCGTGCAGCGCGAACGCCGGGACGACGAGCGGAGTCGGGCGATGCATCACCCGGCCCAGCGCGCGGCTGAACTCGGCGTTGGTGACCGGCGCGGGGCCGACCACGTTGATCGGGCCGGACACCGCGTCATGGGTGAGCGCGAACACGATCGCGCCGATCTCGTCGGCCAGCGATATCCACGGCAGGTACTGACGGCCGCTGCCCAGTCGCCCGCCCAAGCCGAGCGCGTACAGCGGCTGCAGCAGGCCGAGCAGGCCACCGGCACGTGACAGCACCACGGCGCTGCGCAACAGCACCGTGCGCACCCCGGCCGCCGCCGCGGGCTCGGTCGACCTCTCCCAGTCTCGGCACAGCGTGGCGAGGAATCCCGAACCGGCGGGGGAGGTCTCGTCCACCACGCGGTCGCCGGTGTCGCCGCCGTAGTAGTGCACTCCGCTGGCGTTGAGCAGCACGGGCACGCCCGCGGCGGCGACCGCCGCGGCCAGCACGTCGGTGGGTGTGATCCGGCTGTCGCGCAACTCCTGTTTGAAGCTGCCGGTCCAGCGCCGCCGCCCGACGCCGGCGCCGCACAGGTTGACCACGGCGTCGGCGCCGCGCAGCGCCCGCTCGTCCAGGTGGGCGCGGGCCGGGTTCCAGGCGAATTCGTCCGGAGCCGCCGGTTTCCTGCGCACCAGCCTGGCGACCTCGTGCCCGTCGCGGCGCACGGCCGCGACGAGCGCCGTCCCGATCAACCCGGACGAGCCGGCGATCACGACCTTCATACGTGCCGTGCGACCTTCCTCACAGGCCGAGATCGGCCTCGAACGCCGCTTCCTCGAGCCGGTGCCGGATCGTGGTCAGGAAGCGACCGGCGTCGGCGCCGTCGATCAGGCGGTGATCGTAGGTGAGCGGCAGGTAGCACATCGAACGGACGCCGATGGACTCGTTGCCGGTCTCGTCGGTCACCACGACCGGGCGCTTGACGATCGCGCCCGTGCCGAGCATGGCCGCCTGCGGCGGAACCAGGATCGGGGTGTCGAACAGCGCGCCCTGGCTGCCGATGTTGGTGATGGTGAAGGTGCCGCCGGCCAGCTCGTCGGGCTTGAGCCCGCCGTTGCGGGCCCGGTTGGCGATGTCGGCGATGGCGCGCGCGAGTCCGGCCAGCGACAGGTCGCTGGCGTTGTGGATCACCGGGGACAGCAGGCCCTGCTCGGTGTCGACGGCGATGCCGAGGTGCACCGAGGCGTGGTAGGTGATCTCCTTGCTGGACTCGTCGTAGCTGGCGTTGACGTTCGGGTGCACGCCGAGCGCCTCGACCACGGCCTTGGCGAAGAAGGGCAGGAACGTCAGGTTGACGCCCTCGCGCTCCTTGAACGCCGCCTTGGCCTGCTTGCGCAGCGCCGCGATCTTGGTGACGTCGGCCTCGTGCACCTGGGTCAGCTGCGCGGTGGTCTGCAGCGACTCGCGGGTCTTGGTCGCGGTGATCTGGCGAATGCGGTTGGCCTTCTGCACCGTGCCGACCAGGTGGGCCAGCTGCGAACGGGCGGCGGCCGGTGCCGCGGGCGCCCGCGTGGCCGGAGCGGACCCGGCCGGAGCGGCAGCCGGAGCCGGTGCCTTCCTGGCCTCGGCGGCAGCGAGCACGTCCTGCTTGCGAATGCGGCCACCGACACCGGAACCGGTGATCGCGGCGAGATCGACGTTGTGCTCCTCGGCCAGCTTGCGGACCAGCGGAGTGACGTAGGGCGTTGCGCCGTTGGAGGATTCGGCGGCCGCGGTGGCGGCGGGCGCGGGAGCCGGGGCGGGCTTCGGCGCCGGAGCCGGGGCGGGTGCGGGAGCCGGGGCCGGGGCCGGGGCAGGAGCCGCGGCGGCGGGAGCGGGAGCCGGGGCGGCGGGAGCCGGTTCAGGCTTCGGTGCGGGAGCCGGGGCCGGCGCGGGCGCGGGCGCTGCGGCCGCCGGTGCTCCGCTGCCGATGACGCCGAGCTGCCCACCGACGGGCACGACGTCGTCTTCCTGGGCGGTGACCTCCAGCAGGGTGCCCGCGACGGGCGACGGGATCTCGGTGTCGACCTTGTCGGTGGAGACCTCGAGCAGCGGCTCGTCGACGGCGACCTCGTCACCGACGGACTTCAGCCAGCGGGTGACGGTGCCCTCCGTGACCGACTCGCCGAGTTCCGGCATCTTCACCGGCGTGCCGTCACCGGACGACGCGGAGGCGGCCTGGGCTGTGGGGGCTGTGGGGGCGGGCTGGGGCTCAGCGGCGGGCGCTTCCTCCGCGGGGACCGGGGTCTCCTGCGCGGGCGCCGCGGCTTCCGGAGCGGGCGCGGGAGCGGAGGAAGCCGCCGCACCGGGCTCACTGATCACGCCGAGCTCGCCGCCGACCTCGACCACATCGTCCTCGTTGGCGACGATCTTCGACAGCACACCCGCCGCGGGGGACGGGATTTCGGTGTCGACCTTGTCGGTGGAGACCTCGAGCAGCGGCTCGTCGACCTCGACCGTGTCTCCTTCCTGCTTCAGCCACCTGGTCACCGTTCCCTCGGTGACGCTCTCACCAAGAGCGGGCATCTGGACGGAGAAGGCCATGTCCGTTGACTCCTCTGACTGCTCGACGGGGTTCTACAACAGTTGATCTCGCTGCGGACGCTCGCCGCGGGTCGCGACGCTCGACCGGAAGCCACCGATCATTGTGCTGGCACCGGAGATCCGTGTGGTTCTTGTACCGCGGTCCATCCTTGCACTCGCCCACGATTCATGTAGCACAGGGCGGTCAACTACGCCGAGCTGGCAGTATGGGAAGACCGGCGGTGAACATTCTCCGGTGCGGGAAAAGGAGGTCGGCGTCGTTGGGTTTGCTGGATCGTTTCCGAGGCGGCGCCGCCCGGGGTGGCGGCACTCTACGTGGGGGTTCGGTGTCCGCACAGGACGCGCGCTATCTGGCCGACTGGGTGCGTACGCATGCGGGGGTCGAAGGTTACATCGAACCGAAGACCACGGTGACAGATGTCACGGTGATCCTGATCGCCGCGGATGGTGAATGGACGCGCCGGGTGGTCGGCGAGCGCGGGGCACAACGGATTGCCAAGGATTTGCGCATCCCCGTCTACGATGTCCGCAAGACCGGATATCCACAGCGGATGCGCGACTACGACGCTCGTAAGCGGGTGCAGCGGCAGCGCGACATGGAGCGTGATCTGTACGACCTCTGAGCCGTCGGATCGTCCCTTCCGCCCGATTTCGCCGGGTCCGCGGCGGCCGTACACCTGCGAGCCGACGCTCCCACGCCGAAAGTCCAACACGTCGCGACCCGCACCGGAGTCTCTTCGGAGTGGGAATTCGCGGGCGGGCGGGACGCGTGCCGCGGCTCCCGAGGATGAAGCGCGTCGTCCAGGAACAACCTCGGACGACGCGCCTGTCGCTCACTCCCCGGCGATGTCCTGGAGCACGGCGATCAGCGTGCGGACCGGGACACCGGTGCCGCCCTTGCCGATGTAGCCGAACGGACCGCCGGTGTTGTAGGCCGGGCCTGCCACGTCGAGGTGGGCCCACTGCACGTCCTCCGGGACGAACTCCTTGAGGAACAGCCCGGCCGAGAGCATGCCGCCCCAGCGGTGCGGCGCCACATTGGCCAGGTCGGCGATCTTGGAGTTCAGGTCGCCGCGCAGTTCGGCCGGAAGCGGCATGGCCCAGCCGTTCTCCCCGACCTCGCGGGAGATGCGGGCCACCCGGTCGCGGAATTCGTCGGTGCCCATCACGCCGGGCGTGCGGGTGCCGAGGGCGACCATCTGCGCCCCGGTCAGGGTGGCCACGTCGATCAGGTATTCCGGCTCGTCCTCGCTCGCGCGGACGATCGCGTCGGCGAGGATCAACCGGCCCTCGGCATCGGTGTTGAGCACCTCGACGGTGGTGCCGCCGTACTGGGTGAGCACGTCGCCGGGGCGTTGCGCGGTGGCCGACGGCATGTTCTCCGCCATCGGCACCGTTGCGGTGACGGTGATCGGTAGGCTCAGCCGCGCGGCCAGCAGCGTGGTGGCGATCACGGCGGCGGCACCCGCCATGTCGGAGGTCATGTTCTCCATGTTCTGGGCGGGCTTGATGGAGATGCCGCCGGTGTCGAAGGTGATGCCCTTGCCGACCAGCGCCACCTTCTTCGGGCCGCCCGCGTAGGTGATCCGGATCAGGCGTGGCGGGCGCGAGGAGCCCTTGCCCACGCCGAGCACGCCGCCGTAACCGCCCGCTTCCAGCGCCTTCTCATCGAGCACCTCCACGGTGAGGCCCGCGGCCTCGGCGAGTTCCCGGGCGCGCGAGGCGAACTCGGCCGGGAACAGGTGACTGGGCGGGGTGTTCACGAAATCCCGTGCGGTGGCCACGGCCTCGGCGGTGAGCTGCGCGCGGAACAGGGCTTCCTCGCCGAATCCCGGCTCGGGCACGAGCAACTCGACGCGGGCCACGGGCCGCTCGTCCGGCTTGGGCGCGGACTTGTCCGAGCGGAACGGCGTGAACGAGTAGGCGCCCAGGTAGAAGCCCTCGGCGGCGGCACCGATATCCAGCCCGGACAGTGTGGTCACCACCAGTTCGGTGCCGGAGAGCGAGCGGGCGGCCACACCGGCCGAACGGCGGATCTGCTCGGCGTCGAGTTTCTCGGCGGAGCCGAGGCCGACGGCCAGGACGCTGGTCACTCCGTCCAGTCCGGCCGGCGCCGGGATGCGGGTCAGCTCCTCGGCCTTGCCCTTGGCGCCCACCGCGCCGAGCTGATCGAGCAGTTCCGCTCGCACGTCGGCGGTGAGCACGTCGCCGAACAGGTCCTCGGGCACGATGGCGGGACCGTCCTCCGAGGAGGTCAACCCGATGACGAGGACATCGGTGTCCGCGCCGATGGTCTCGGTGCGTGCCAGTTCCGGTCCGAGCGAGCGATCTGCAACAGCGGTCATTGGCACAGGCTATTCGGTTCGTTCCGGATGGCGCACCGCGACGCCGTCGAGCAGGAGTTCCACCGCGGTCGCGAGCAGGTCGTCGAAGTCCATCTCGAAGCCGAAGTCGAGGTCGGTGAAGTAACGGTGCAGGACGGGCCGCCGTGCGGGGTCGAGCAGTTCGGCGAGTTCGTGCCGCAGCGCGGCCGCCTCCGTGGCGTCGCGCGGATCGCCCAGGCGGTCGGCGCCTTCCGAACTCCACAGCAGCGCGAGCCCTTGGACCAGGCCCGACAACGCGAGGTAGATCGCGAATCCGGTCTCCCGGGTCAGGCCGGGGTGATCGAGGGCGGCGAAATTCCGCTCCAGGATGTCCAGCAACGCCGGGCCGAGCGGCGGGCGTACGCGCGCCAGCAGCGGCAGCATCCACGGATGCCTGCGATAGAGGCGCCATTCCTGGTGCGCCTCGTGCCGGAGCCGGGGACGCCGGTCGATGCACTCCGCCCCGGGCGGTGGGATCTCGTCGAGCACCAGCTCCGCCATACTCGCCAGCAGTGCCTCCCGGTCGGGGAAGTGGCGGTAGAGGGTGGCGGTCGCGATGCCGAGGGTGCCGGCCAGGCGGCGCATGGTGAGGCCGTCGATCCCGTCGCGGTCGGCCAGCTCCACCGCCGCACGGGCGATCCCGACCGTGGTCAGCCGCGTCGGACGGGTGGGGCGACGTACGGGAAGCGCCGCGCGGCGGGCGCGATAGGCACGGGCCTGGCAAGAACGTGAGCAGTACTTGCGCCGTCGGCCCCGGCTCGGCTGGGCGAGTTCGTTGCGGCAGATCGCGCAGGTCATCCAGATTCCGTTTCGACACACGAACAGGTGTGACGAAATAGTAGTGATCTGGCTGTGACCTGCCTAGATTTGTGCAGAAATACGGTGTTCGCAGGGAAAAGGGAAACGAATGGAGATCACCGCTCGCCGGGCCGGTGTCCAGGACCGGGACGCGCTGATCGAGGCGTTCGGCGTCGCCGGCGCGGACGAAGTGGTGACCGCGTGGGTGCTCGAAGGACAGCCCGATACACGTTTCCGCACCGCGTTCGTGCCCGGTCTGGTCGACCGAGCATTGCGCGACGACGAGATCTGGGTCGCCGGGGCAGGCGAGGAGATCTGGTCGATGTCGATCTGGCAGCACGTCACGTCGGTCGAGCGATTCGCCGACGAAGCCGCCGAGGTGCGGACCATGCTCGAACAGGCGCCCGACTTGCGCGTGGCGCAGCGGCTGGCGATCGTCACCGACCTGCTCGCCCGCGAACACCCCCGCGAGTTCCCGCACCGCTATCTGCAGGTGATCGTCACCGTGCCGGAGCATCGCGGCAAGGGGGCCGGTGCGGCGATCCTCGCCGATCGGCTGACGGCGGCGTCCGAGGCGGACCTCCCGGCGTTCCTGGAAGCCAGTACCGAACGATCCGCTCGGCTCTACCGCCGCTGCGGATTCGCGCCGACCGGAACCACCCACACCTTGCCGGAGCACGGCCCGACGCTCATCCCGATGTGGTTCCGGCCTCGGTGCGCGCGCGCCCGCGACACCCTGGTCCCGGATAAGCTCGGCCGGTGACCGAGACGAACCTCCGGCAAGGCCCCATCCACGCCGTGCACATCGAGCTGGGGGCGACCTTCGCCCCGTTCGGCGGCTGGGAGATGCCGGTGTCCTACGCGGGCACGGTGACCGAGCACCGGGCGGTTCGCACGACGGTGGGGCTGTTCGACGTCAGCCACCTCGGCAAGGCGACCGTACGCGGCCAGGGCGCCGCGGCGTTCGTGAACTCGGCCCTGACCAATGATCTCGGCCGGATCCGGCCGGGCAAGGCGCAATACACGCTGTGCTGTGCCCCGGACGGCGGAGTGATCGACGACCTGATCGCCTACTACGTCGGCGACGACGAGATCTTCCTGGTGCCGAACGCCGCCAACACCGCGGCGGTCGTCGCGGAACTGCGCAAGGCCGCGCCCGAGGGCGTCACGGTGGCCGACGAGCACCGCGACTACGCCGTGTTCGCCGTGCAGGGCCCGCGCTCCGCCGGTGTGCTGAGCGCGCTCGGGCTGCCCACCGATCTCGAGTACATGGCCTACGCCGACGCCGAGTGGGCCGGCCGCCCCGTCCGGGTCTGCCGCACCGGGTACACCGGCGAGCACGGCTACGAGCTGCTGCCGCGCTGGGACGACGCCGAACCGCTGTTCCGCGCCCTGGTCGAGCGGGTGCGCGCCGCCGAGGGCGAGGTGGCGGGGCTCGGGGCCCGCGACACCTTGCGCACCGAGATGGGCTATCCGCTGCACGGGCACGAACTTTCCCTGGACATCTCCCCGGTGCAGGCGCGCTGTGAGTGGGCGGTCGGCTGGCAGAAGCCGCAGTTCTGGGGGAAGGCCGCTCTGGAGCAGGAGAAGTCGGCTGGTCCGCGTCGAATCCTGCTGGGTCTCGAGGCACTCGATCGCGGTGTGCTCCGGCCGGGGCAGACCGTGCTGCGCGATGGCGAGCCGGTCGGCGAAACCACTTCCGGCACCTTCTCGCCCACCCTCGGGCTCGGCATCGCGCTGGCCCTGCTCGACACCGCGGCCGGCATCGAACCCGGTGCCGAGGTCGAGGTCGACGTGCGCGGCCGGCGCCTGCGGTGCAAAGTCGTGCGCCCGCCGTTCGTCCGGAGCAGCACGAAGTAACTCGCCCTTCTCCCGGACGCGCGGGCGATCGGCCGCCGATGGCGCGGCGGACAGGGGTGCGGACCGTGGCGAAATGGCTGGAATCGGGCCGGATAGGATCGTCGGCATGACCGCTGCCGCACAGTTCACCCGTATTCCGCATCCCGCGCCACTTCCGGCGCAGCGGCGACAGGAGGTACTGGCGGAGCCGGGGTTCGGGCGGTACTTCACCGATCACATGGTCTCGATCGATTACGTCGGCGGCACGTGGACCAACGCGCGGGTGGAGCCGTACGGGCCGCTGACCCTGGACCCCGCGACCATGGTGTTCCACTACGGCCAGGCCATCTTCGAAGGACTCAAGGCCTACCGGCAGAGCGACGGCAGCGTCTCCTGTTTCCGCATCGACGCCAACGCCGCGCGTTTCCGCCGGTCGGCTCGCCGGATGGCGATGGCCGAGCTGCCGGACGAACTGTTCGTCGAGTCGGTGCGTCAACTGCTCGAGGTGGACCGCGACTGGGTGCCCGCGGCGGGCGGCGAGGAATCGCTGTACCTGCGGCCGTTCATGTTCGCCACCGAGGCCGGGCTGGGCGTGAAGCCCGCCGCGGCCTACAAGTACCTGCTGCTCGGCTCCCCGGCGGGGGCGTACTTCCCGCGCGGGGTCAAACCGGTGCGGGTCTGGCTGTCCACCGAATACGTGCGCGCCGCACCGGGCGGTACCGGCGAGGCGAAAGTCGCGGGCAACTACGCCGCGTCGCTGCTGGCCCAGGCCGAGGCGTCGGCCAAGGGCTGCGACCAGGTGGTGTGGCTGGACGCGTGTGAGCGCCGCTACGTCGAGGAAATGGGCACCAACAACCTGTTCTTCGTCTTCGGTTCCGGCTCCGACGCGCGGCTGGTGACCCCGGAACTGTCCGGTTCGCTGCTGCCGGGCATCACCCGCGACTCGCTGCTCACCCTCGCCGCCGATTCCGGCTTCCCGGTCGAGGAACGCAGGATCTCGGTCGAGGAGTGGCACAAGGGCGCCGAATCCGGCGAGATCACCGAGGTTTTCGCGTGCGGCACCGCCGCGGTGATCACGCCGGTCGGCTGGGTTCGTTCCGGCGCGGGCGAATTCACCATCGGCGGTGGCGAGCCCGGCGCGGTGACCATGGCCCTGCGCGACACCCTCACCGGCATCCAGCGCGGCACCTTCGCCGACAAGCACGGGTGGATGCGGCGGATGTGACTCAGCCCGGCATCAGCATGTGCCACTGCTCCAGCGTCTGCGGACGCAGGACGTAGTTTTTGTCCCGGACAGTGGACAGTGCCGCGCTGGGTTCCTGCGAATACCAGTGGCCCGGATAGACCACCGGGTCGCCGGCAAGTCCGGCCAGGTAGCGCAGGCTGCGGAACATGTCGTCCGAATCGCCGCCGGGGAAGTCGGTGCGGCCACAGCCGTCGACGAACAAGGTGTCGCCCGCGATGAGGCGGTTGTCGAACAGGAAGCACTGACTGCCGGGGGTGTGACCGGGCGTGTGCAGTAGTTCGATCTCGAAAGCTCCGACGGTGACCTTGTCGCCGTGCTCGTGGCCGGTGAGCTCGCTCTCGGCGATCCCGGTGACGTTGGCCACCCACGGCAGCTCTTTGGCGTTGACATGCACTGGGAGGCTTGTCTTTTCGAGCAGTTCCCGCACGCCGCCCAGCGCGAACCCGAGCATGGTGCCGCCTACGTGATCGGGGTGGTGGTGGGTGGCGAGCACCCCGATCGGTCGCAGGCCGTCGCCCTCGGCGATGTCCACCAGATCACCCGCGGCGTAGGCCGGATCGATCAGCACGCACTCGCCCGTTTCCCGATCGCCGATCAGATACGCGAAGTTGCGCATCTGCGTCGCGATCGGATCGCCCACGGCGTAGTCGCGTCCCGACAACAACTGGCGAAAATACAGGCGCTCAGAAGACATACCGCCCACCTTATTGCCCGACCCAGACGCCCCGCGCGCCACGGCCGGATAAGTTCCAGTGACCCGGACTCCTGCCCCCGGGAACGGTCAGCCGGGCTGGACGGCCAGGGACAGCACGACCGCCGTGAGCGCCACCGTGGTCTCGACCGCGGCGCCCAAGACGTCACCGGAAAGTCCGCCGAAACGGCGTGCGCAGTGCCGGACCAGAATCGTCGACGCGACCAGGCCGAGCGTCACGGCGAGGGGGCCGAGCCACGGGCGGCCCGGGACGGCGAACCCGGCGAGGCCCACCGCGGCCACCCACCACAGGGCCGCAGCGGCGGCGGTCTGGGTGCCGGCCACCAGAACGCCGAACCCGGTGCCCGGTGCGGCCGGGACGCCCCGGCAGGCGAGGATCACCGCGACACGGCCGGTCACCACGGCCACGGCGACGGCGAACCACCGGCCCGAATCGGCCAGGGACCCGAGCGCAAACGCTTGTACGCCGATGACGAACACGAGTCCCGCGACGCCGAAAGGCCCGGCGCCGCCGCTCTTCATGATCTGCCTGGCCCGCTCGGGGGGCCCATAGCTGCCCAGCCCGTCCAAGGTGTCGGCCAGGCCGTCGAGATGCATACCCCTGGTGAGCAACGCCAGCGCGCCGACCACGAGCAGCCCGGCCAGCGAGGCGCTCGCCCCGACCCGGGTCAGCGCCCAGAGCAGGCCCGCGGCCCCGGCCCCGAGCAGGGCACCGACCAGCGGCGCCAGCAGGATCGCCCGGCCCGCCGCCGACCGGTCCACGACAGCCGGTCCACGGACCGGCAGCACCGTGAGCCAGGAAATCGCCAGCCGAACCCCGTTCACGCCGGGCCGTCCGGACCGGTCGTGACACAGCCGACGAGGCCGTCGGCGCGAGATTGCTCCGCCCCCGTCGCCGTCGACGAACGGGAAAAGGTGGCGCCGGAGAACGTCACTTGCGCAGGTTCGGCGTGGCGCTGGCCGGTTCGGCGTCGGCGGTGCTGACGCCCGCTTCGGCGAAGGTGGACATCTCCGCAAGAGCGGCCACCGCCGAGCGGAGAATCGGAAGGGCGGTCAGGGCGCCGGAGCCTTCGCCCAAGCGCATGGTCAGGTCGAGCAGGGGATCCAGGCGCAAGTGTCGCAGCGCGAGGTCGTGTGCCGGTTCGGTGGAGCGGTGACCGGCCAGCCACCAAGCGCTCGCGCCCGCGGCGAGATCCTCGGCGACCATCGCCGCGGCCGTGACGACGACCCCGTCCAGAATGACGGGCGTGCGCCGGGTGGCGGCTTGCGCGAGGAACGCCGCGATCGCGGCGAAGTCGGCGCCCCCGGCCACGCGCAGGAGTTCGACCGGGTCCTTCACTACCGGGCGGGCGCGGCGCATCGCGTCGCGAATCGCGGCGACCTTGCGGATCCATCCGGCATCGTCGACGCCCGTCCCGCGGCCGACCGCGGCGACCGGCTCGGTGTCGGTCAGGCTCGCGACGAGCACGGTGGCCGGAGTGGTGTTGCCGATGCCCATGTCACCCGCGATCAGCAGGTCGGCGCCCGCGTCGATCTCCTCGTCGGCGATGGCGCGGCCTGCTTCGATCGCCGCCCGCACCTCCTCGGCGGTGAGCGCGTCCTCGCGATCGATCGCCCCGCTGGAGCGACGCACCTTGTGCTCGGACACCAGCGGGCCGGTGTCGGCATCGACCGAGATGTCCGCCACCCGGACCGTCGCGCCCGCCACCGCCGCCAGTGCGTTCACCGCGGCGCCACCACCCAGGAAGTTCGCGACCATCTGCGCGGTGACCTCGCTCGGATACGCCGACACCCCGTGCCGCGCGATGCCGTGATCCCCGGCGAAGACCACCACCCTGGCGCGCTCGAACTGCTTCGGCGGGCACGTGCCCTGGCAGGCCGCCACCCAGTTGCCGAGTTGCTCCAATCGGCCCAACGCGGCCGCGGGTTTGGTCAGCTGCGCTTGCCGCTGCTCGGCCGCCGCACGAAACTGTGTGTCCGGAGGCGCTACCGGTCCGAATCCGTGCGTCACTATCGAGCCTTTCGGTCATGGCGGTTCCGCCGACTACGCCGCCCAATCTTGCCATTGCCCGATCACGACGTGGGCCCGTGACCTGACCCTCCGCAGCGGTCGGCGCATGTGAATGCGGGGTAGCAGGGGTCGTCACCCGTGGTCTCGCGGGCTACTTGAGACGAACGGGGAGACCCGCTACGACCAGGAAGGCCTCGTCGCAGATCTGGGCCAGGCGCTGGTTGAGGGTGCCGATCTCGTCGCGGAAAAGGCGGCCCGACCGCGTGGCCGGGATGACGCCCATGCCTACCTCCGGGCTGACGATAACGAGATCGCCGGTGTAGGCGGCGACGGCCGCGACCAGTGCGTCGGTGTCGGGGGAGACCGTGCCGCGTGGGGACTCCCAAGCCTCGCGCGCGTCGATGCGGGCGGTCAGCCAGGTGCCGATGTCGTCGATCAGGGTGACCGCGGGCGGTGTCGGCACGGATGCGGTGAGAACCACGGTCGGGTCCGCGCTTTCGATGGTCGACCAGCCGGCCGGGCGTCGGCCGCGGTGCTTGGCGATGCGCTCGGCGAAATCGTGGTCGGCGGGATCGGGCACCGCCGTAGCGAGATAGCGCACCGGGCCGCCCGCCCGCACCGCGAGGTCCTCGGCGAACGCCGACTTCCCTGACCGCGCCCCACCCAGAACGAGGGTGCTGCGTGGCGTCGCGGGTGAGGAACTTTCCGGCACGGATGCACGGTATCAATCGAACCGTGGGTTGCCCTGTGACTCCCGCTGCGACCCGCGCCCCAGCGAACTGGCGAGCGGACGTCTCGTTCTGCGATCAGGCGGATGCTTCGGGGCGGCGCCCGAAACGGCGTCGGTACTCGGTGGGGGCGATGCCGACGAGGCGTTGGAAGTGATGGCGCAGGAGGGCGGCGGAGCCGAAGCCGCAGCGGTCGGCGATGTGTTCCAGACCGAGGCCGGTTTCCTCGAGCAGTTGCTCGGCCAGCAACACGCGCTGGTTGGTGAGCCATTTCACCGGGGTGGTTCCGGTCTCGGCGGCGAATCGGCGTGCGAAGGTGCGGGTGGACATATTGGCGCGCGTGGCCAGGTCTTCCACCGAGTGCGGCCGGTCGAGGTGCTCGTTCATCCACTCCAAGGTGGGAATGAGGCTGTCGGAGGCACACGCCGCGACGGGGCGTTCGATGAACTGGCGCTGCCCGCCGTCGCGCTGCGGGGGCACCACCATCCGCCGGGCGATCGCGTTGGCCACGGCGCTGCCGAGCTCGCGTCGCACCAGGTGCAGACAGGCGTCGATGCCCGCGGCGGTGCCCGCGCTGGTGATCAGGTCGCCCTCGTCGACGAACAGCACATCCGGATCGACGGTCGCCCGAGGGTACTCAGCGGAGAGCTGCTCTACATAGCGCCAGTGCGTGGTGCATTTGCGGCCGTCGAGCAGCCCGGCCGCCCCGGCCAAGAACGCTCCGGAGCACACGGTGAGCACGGTCGCCCCGGCGGCTGCCGCGTCGCGGATGGCCGTGACGACCCGCGGATCGAATCCTTGGTCGGCCGCGGCGGCCGGGATGGCCACCAGATCGGCCGCCGTCAATTCCTCCAGCCCGTACTCCGGTGTGACGGTGATACCCGGGCTCGTCGAGCGCAGCGGGACGCCCGGATCGGCCCCGCACACCCGGAAATCGAAGGCGGGCAGTCCGTCGGCCGTGCGGTCGAGGCCGAAAACCTCACAGACCACCCCGAATTCGAACATGGCCATCCGTTCGGACAGCACCACGGCGATCTTCGACAGCATGCCGCCAGTCTAATGGCCGAATTTTTACGAACAGTGTCAGTGCTGCCACTTTCGGCGGTAAATTACTGACCGCAAAATTGCTGCCATGGTTACATTTATCGTCTCCCTGGCGGCCATCGTGGTCTTCGCCACAGTCATCGCCCGCAGCGCGGACCGGGCGGGCTCCGCGCATGTGATCGACCGCGACGCGCAGCGCCTGCACTCCGAGTTGACCGCAATGCTCGCCCGGAACATCCACCACCGCTGACCGACCCGAACGAACCCGGCGTCCGAACTGCGCGCCTTGTGCGCGAGCGCCCCACCGTCGACGTGCCCAGCGCACGGCAACCACGTCTTTCGAGCGCAGCGGGACCGAGCCTGTGCCGCGAACACGCCGCGACGAACCGCGCGACCGAACTACGCGACCGAATTACGCGGCCGAATTACACAGCGTCGCCCGGGGCGACCCGCGGCTTCGGGGCGCGCATCTTGCGGATCTGGGAGGCGCGGACGAACGCGTACCACCCGAGGCTGTACCCGCCGTCGGTGGTCTCCGGGAAACGCTCCCGGACCCGGTTGTTCACCACACGGCCGAGCAGGATGCCCTCGATGCCCATGAACAGCATCATCACCAGCATGGCCAAGGTGACGACGGTCTGCAGCCCGGGCGCGAGGAACATCGAGAAAATCAGCACCAGCGCCATCGGCATGAACAGGCCGACCAGGTTGCGCCTGGCGTCGACGATGTCACGGACGAAGGCCCGGACCGGACCCTGGTCGCGGGGCGGCAGGTATCTGTCCTCGCCCGCGAGCATGCGCTCCCGTCGATCCGCAGCGGCCTCGCGCCGCTTCGCGGCCGCCGCTTTGCGCTCCTCCTTGGTGCCCCGCGCGGCCTTGCGCCGGGCGCGGGCCTCCTTCGCGGTGAGCGGAGCGGGTGCTACCGGGCCGCGTCGCTTGCCTTGCGCGTCACGGCGTTTCGGGGTGGGACGGCCCTTGCCCGCGGTGGCCGTGGCCGCCGCGCGGGTGGTGCCCGCGGCCGAGTCGCCGTTCGTGACCACCGTCGATTCGGCGGTCGCGTCGGTGGTGCTTGACTCGCCGCGACGGAACAATTTCACACCGACCAGGCTATTCGATGGGTAACGCGGCGAGAAATGCGGTCCGATTCGCCGGGAGTGCGCGGGGTCACGCAGGTTGCGTGCCACCTCGGACGGGGTGGTGGCAAGATGGAGGAATAGCAGCCTGCCGAGTGGTGTTTACCGACACGACCCGTGCGCTGTTCACGGGTTGACCACAGGTTCCTCGAGGAGAGTTCATGACTGTGCAGAACGAGACCGCCACCCACGGTGTGACTCTGACCGACGCCGCCGCCGCGAAGGCGAAGGCACTGCTGGACCAGGAGGGTCGCGACGACTTGGCGCTGCGGATCGCGGTGCAGCCGGGTGGTTGCGCGGGCCTGCGCTACCAGCTGTTCTTCGACGACCGCTCGCTCGACGGCGACCTGACCGTCGACTTCGGTGGCGTCACCCTGGCCGTCGACCGGATGAGCGCGCCGTACGTGCAGGGCGCCTCGATCGACTTCGTCGACACCATCGAGAAGCAGGGCTTCACCATCGACAACCCGAACGCCACCGGCTCCTGCGCCTGCGGCGACTCCTTCAACTGAGGCAATGACCCCGGCGGGCCCACGACACGCGACGACCGATGGCGCGAGAACCTGGGTAACTCGCCGGGAACGCCCAGCCCTCGAGCGGCACGTACGCAGGACCTGAACGCAAATCCGGTGCCGCTCACACGCTACGGCCTGAAGACTCGGGGAGGCGGTTCAGCTACGGTGAGGTCGGGACTCGCGTCCCGGTCTGCACCGCCTGCCGCCTACCGTTGAAGGGGCTCAGCCACGTGTCCATAGCCGTTTCCGCGTCCATCGCGACCGACCACCTCATGCGTTTTCCCGGACGGTTCGCCGACGTACTGCTGGCCGATCAGCTCGACCACGTGTCACTGAGCTTCCTCGTCGACGATCTGCAGATCCGTCGCGGCGGCGTCGGGGGCAATATCGCGTATGCCATGGGCTTGCTCAATCGCACGCCCCTGCTGGTCGGCGCCGTGGGCGCCGACTTCGGCGAGTACCGCGCCTGGCTGGAGAAGCACGGGGTCGACTGCTCCACCGTGCTGGTATCCGAGCGCGCGCATACCGCGCGTTTCGTCTGCACCACCGACGAAGACATGGCCCAACTCGCGTCGTTCTACCCGGGCGCGATGAGCGAGGCCCGCGATATCTCCATCGCCCAGCTGTCCGAGACCCAGCAGCTCGACCTCGTTCTGGTCGGCGCCAACGATCCGGAGGCGATGCTGCGGCACACCGCCGAATGCCGTGAACTCGGCATCCCGTTCGCCGCCGATCCGTCGCAGCAGCTGGCCCGTCTGGACGGCGACCAGTCCGTGCAGCTGATCGACGGCGCCGCATATCTTTTCACGAACAAGTACGAGTGGGCGCTGCTGCTGCAGAAGACCGGTCTGAGTGAGGAAGAGGTCGCCCAGAAGGTCGGCGTCCGCGTCACCACCCTGGGTGCGGAGGGTGTGCGGATCGTCGACCGCGACGGCACCGAGGTGACCGTCGGCGTCGTGCCCGAGCGGGCGAAGGTCGAGCCGACCGGTGTCGGCGACGCCTTCCGCGCAGGCTTCCTCACCGCGCACACCGCTGGGCTGAGTCTGGAGCGGTCCGCACAGCTGGGCTCCCTGATCGCCGTGCTCGTGCTGGAGACCATGGGTACCCAGGAATGGACGCTCAACAAGGAGTCCGCGCTCGAGCGCCTCACCGAGGCCTACGGTCCCGAGGCCGCGGCGGACATCAAGACGCTGCTGTAGATCGTGCTGACGAAGGGCGCGCACCCGGCCGGGTGCGCGCCTTCTCACGTTCCGCGGTCAGAGCGAGACGGGGTAGGCCGGTTCCTGGATCTCCGGCTTGATCCGGTCCTCGACGAAGATGCCGTGCCACACCATGAACACCAGCAGTGTCCACAGCCTGCGGCTGTGATCGGCGGTGCCGGCCCGGTGCGCGACCAGCATCTCGCTGATCGCGGCCTTGTTCAGCAGGTGATCGGTCTGTGACTCGGCGATCTGCTGCCGCGCCCAGTCGTAGAGTTCCGTGCCGCGCAGCCAGTGCCGCAGCGGGACCGGGAAGCCGAGTTTGGCGCGGTGCAGCACATGCGGCGGCACGATGCCCTCCAGCGCCTGACGCAGCGCGTACTTCGTGGTCTCCCTGGTGATCTTCTGGTCGAACGGCAGCCCCTCGGCCGCCTTCAGCACCTCGGCGTCCAGGAACGGCACGCGCAGTTCCAGTGAATTCGCCATGGTCATCTTGTCGGCCTTGACCAGGATGTCGCCGCGCAGCCAAGTGAACAGGTCCAGGTGCTGCATCCGGGCCACCGGGTCCCAGCCGCGCGACTGCGCGTACAGCGGCGCGGTGACGTCCTGGTGGGTCCATTCCGGCCGGAACTCGCGCAGCACGGCGCGCAGCTGGGCGTCGTTGAAGCTGCGCGCGTTGCCGTAGTAACGCTCCTCCAGCGTCAGCGAGCCGCGGTGCAGCAGGCTTTTGCCCCTCGTGCCGTCCGGGATCCGATCCGACAGCTTGCCCGCCAGCCTGCGCACGCCGCGGGGCAGCTTCTCGAAGGGCTTCAGCGACAGCGGCTCGCGGTAGATGGTGTAGCCGCCGAACAGCTCGTCGGCGCCTTCACCCGAGAGCACCACCTTGACGTGCTTGCGGGCCTCCTTGGCGACGAAGTACAGCGGGACCAGCGCCGGGTCGGCCACCGGATCGTCGAGGTACCAGACGATCTCCGGGATCGCCTGGGCGAACTCGGCGGGGGACACCACCTTCACCACGTGGCGCGCGCCGATCGCCTCGGCGCTCTCGGCGGCCACGTCCACCTCCGAGTAGCCCTCGCGTTCGAACCCGGTGGTGAACGTGATCAGCTTGGGGTTGTGCCGCATGGCCAGCGCCGCCACCGCGGTGGAGTCGATGCCACCGGACAGGAACGAGCCGACCGTCACGTCGGCGCGCATGTGCTTGGCGACCGAGTCCTCGAGCGCCGCGGCGATCTCCCGGTAGCGTGCCGCCGCCGAACCCGGGGTGAACGGGCGCACCGGGAATTTCGGCGTGAAATACCGGGTGACGACCGGCGCGGCACCGGGCCGCACCGTGGCGTAGCTGCCCGATTCCAGCCTGCGGATGTCCTTGTGCAGCGTCTCCGGCTCGGGCACGTACTGCAACACCGTGTAGTGCTCCAGGGCCCGAGGGTCCAACTCGTCGCTCAACCGCAGCGCGGGCAGCAGTTCCAGCAGGCTCTTCTTCTCGCTGCCGAACGCGGTGCCGCCCGGCCCGGTGGCCAGGAACAGCGGCTTGATGCCGAACGGGTCGCGGGCCAGGAACAGCTCCTGGGTCTCGGTATCCCAGATCGCGAAGGCGAACATGCCGCGCAGCCGCCGCACCGCCTCGGGACCCCAGTAGTGGAACGCGGCGACGATGGCCTCGCTGTCGCCTTCGGTGTGGAAGATCCTGCCGTCCGGGAACTCGGCGGCGTGCGCCTCGGCGAGTTCCGCACGCAACTCCAGGTAGTTGTAGATCTCGCCGTTGAAGGTCAGCGCGTAGCGGTCGGGCTGCTCGGGCGGGCCCCAGCGCAGCGGCTGGTGCGAGTGCTCGATGTCGATGATCGACAGGCGGTTGAAGCCGAAGATCACCTGGTCGTCGTGCCAGGTACCGCGCTCGTCCGGGCCGCGGTGACGCACACAGTGCAAGGCCTCGTAGACCTGCTCCACCGTGCCAGGTGCCGCCTCGTCAGATGCCAGGAATCCGAGCAGTCCACACACGGCGTCGGCAACCTCATTTCTCGCAGTCGGGATACGCGCGCACCGGACGGGGCGCAAGGGGACGAAATCTAGTGTCCGAGTATGCCGCACCCGCCGCATCCGCGCGTCGTGCGCGTCGTGTCCCGGACGGAATAGCTGGTGACGATGATCCCGGCGGGCCCGGTGCGGTGCCGAAGCCGACCCGACGACAAACCGGGGGTGCGTTTGGTCTACGCTGCGTAGTACTCAGGTCTCTCTCAGGCGACCCGCGCGAAATGCGCCGGCCCGGAGGGCGCCCTGAAACGAGCTTAGGACGTATCGTCGGGGCCGATCGCAGCCCCGACGATGCACTGTCGGAATGTGTGGCGACCAGGAAGGCGTGAGCGTGGCGCACAAGGCGAGCGAAGAGATCGGGGCACGACCCGCCCGGGGTGGGCGGGGCCGCATCCTTCGGCGGGCCGGGCTGGCGGTGTCCTTGGGGATCACCGCGCTGCTCGTCTCGGGCTGCTCGATCGACAATGTTTGGCTGCGGTTCGGCTGGCCCTCGGGCATCACGCCGCAGGCCACCCGGATGCGGGAACTGTGGACCTGGTCGGTCATCGCCGCGCTGGCGATGGGCGTGCTGGTCTGGGGCCTGACCTTCTGGACCGTCGCGTTCCACCGCAAGAAGGCGGACTCCCCGGAGTTCCCGCGCCAGACCGGCTACAACGTGCCACTGGAGCTGACCTACACGGCGATCCCGTTCGTCATCATCGCGGTGCTGTTCTACTTCACCGTGGTCGTGCAGAACTACGTGCACGAGAAGGTGGACAATCCGGACGTCACGGTCGACGTGACCGCCTTCCAGTGGAACTGGAAGTTCGGCTACCGCAACGTCGACTTCAAGGACGGCTACCGGTTCGACGGCATCGACACCTCCCGTGAGGCGCTCAACCAGGAACAGCTCGAGGGGTACAAGGAACGGACCAAGGATGGTCACCCGCAGCCGGGCCCGGTGCACGGCAAGCCGGAGAACGACATCCTGTCCTACCTGCACTACGACAAGGTCGAGACGATCGGCTCGAGCAACGAGATCCCGGTTCTGGTGCTGCCGACCGGCAAGGTCATCGAGTTCCAGCTCGCCGCCGCCGACGTGATCCACGCCTTCTGGGTGCCGGAGTTCCTGTTCAAGCGCGACGTGATGCCGAACCCGAAGGAAAACCACTCCGACAACGTCTTCCAGATCTCCAAGATCGAGAAGGAAGGCGCGTTCGTCGGCCGCTGCGCCGAAATGTGCGGCACCTTCCACTCGATGATGAACTTCGAGGTCCGCGCGGTCACGCCGGAGAAGTTCACCAAGTACCTGGACGCACGCCAGGCGGGCAAGACCAACGCCGAGGCGCTCCAGTCCATCGGGGAGTCCCCGGTCGCCACGTCCACCACGCCGTTCAACACCAGGCGCGACACCAAGAGCGCGGCCTCGGCCGAGAGCAAGTGAGGATTGATCTGAGATGAAGATCGAAGCGCGGATTTTCGAACTGCTCACGGTGTTCTTCGTCATCATCGCGTGCGTCTACGGCTTCTTCACCGGTCAGTCGCGCACCGGTGTCGAGTGGGCGGGTACCACGGCCATGGTGCTGACCGCGGGCCTGTCGCTGATCATCGGCACCTATTTCCGGTTCGTCGCCCGTCGTCTCGACCTGCGCCCGGAGGACTACGAGGACGCCGAGATCGTGGACGGCGCCGGCGACCTGGGCTTCTTCTCGCCCGGCAGCTTCTGGCCGATCACCCTGGCCGCCGCCGGTTCGGTGACCGCGCTCGGTCTGGCGTTCTTCCAGTTCTGGCTGATCGGTATCGGCGTCGTCTGCGTCCTGACCGCCGCCGCGGGACTGGTGTTCGAGTACTACCTCGGGCCGGAGAAGCACTGAGCTCGATAGTCACCGGAGCGGCGCACCGGAGGTTCCGGGTGCCGCGGTGGCGGACAAAGGCATAGCGACGCGCTCGGCTGGGATATCCCGGCCGAGCGCTTTCGTGTGAGCAGCCGTTGAGAAGCTGAAACCCGAAGCGTGCGAGCCGACGATCCCGGGAGCGTAAGTAGTCGGGAACGCGAGCGCGTCCGCGCACTCGAATGTGATTCACGAGTGAACGGGCGGGTAGCCCACAGGTGCGGAAAGCTCTGGCGTGGGAACTCCTGCGATGGCCGTGGGCTTCGGACTTTTCGCGGACGGTGAGGACGGCAGACCATGGCTGGGTTGCGCGAGGGCGTTTACCGGATCGTCAATGTCGGCACCGGTCGTGTGCTCGCGCTCGACAGCGCTGATCAGGTGACGGTGGTGGGTGAGCCGGGTGTCGAGGACGGATGGCAGCACTGGCTGTTGTCCACCGCGCCGGAATTCGGTGAAGAAATCTGGTACATCGTCAGCGGACGCACCGGCACTCGGCTGGGACTCGGTGACGGGCTGGTGAGTGCGGGAGCGCATGTCGAGTGCAGTGGCCCGCCGATGGGCTGGCAGATCATGACCGACGAAGCCGACCCCGACCGCTACCGCATCGCTGTCTGGCCCGCCGGCGAACTCGTCCTCGATCTACCCGGTCACGGCGGTGACACCGGCACCGATCGGATCGGACTGGCGCGGTACGCGCCATGCCGCGACAGTCAGTGGTGGCACTTCGAGCACGCGTGATCGCCCGCCCGGCGCGGGCAGCGCGTCCACATTCGGGCGCCGAAGGTAGCCCAGCGTCTGGCTCGTGCCGTGTCCGGCAGCGAACGCTCACCCGGCCTGCGCCACCACTTCGGGGTCGTCCAGCATGCTCATCAGGGGGGTGAGTCGCTGCAACTCGTCGAGATGTGTGGCGCCGAGTGAGGCCAGGGCTTGCCTGCCCGTCTCGGTCAGCGTGAGGCGGACGACGCGGCGGTCCTTGTGCTCGCCCCGCCTGCGGGCGACGAGGCCGAGTTGCTCGGTGCGATCGATCAGTTGCACCACGCTGTGGTGGCGGGCGGACAGGTATCCGGCGATCTCTCCGATGCTGGGCCCGTCCGGGCCGGAATGCCCCCGGATCGCCAGCAGCAGTTGGTGCTGGGTGTCGGTGAGCCCTGCTTCGGCCGCCCGGCGCTCACTCCACCGCAGCAGCTGGCGAAGCCCGGTGCGCAACGCCAGCAGCCTCGAGTACTCCTGGTCGGTGGGGTGGGCGGGCGCGGACATCGACCCTTCCATCATGAAGTGATATTATCACAGTATGATATATGAGTGACCGGCGATCGGGACGGCCGCGTTGCGCCCTGGCGGGCCGCCCAGCTCGAGAGAGCTTCGATTCGCCACTATTCCCGAAGGTGGTGGAGAGCATGAGTAGTGAAACCATGATGAGTCGGCATCCCGACATCGTGGAGTTGCGGGAGAAATACGAGCGCGCCTCGGAAGAGCCGGACGCCCAGGCGGTCACCGGCCTGCTGTTCTTGACCGGGCTCTATACCGCGATCTCCCCGTGGGTGGTCGGATTCAACGGATTCTCGACCTTGACCGTCAACAACCTGATCTGCGGTATCGCCCTCGCGATGCTGGCCCTCGGATTCGCCTCGGTGTACGGGCGGACACACGGCATCGTCTGGGCCGCTCCGCTGATCGGCCTGTGGACGATCGTCGCTCCATGGATCGTCAGCGGGAACGTCGATACCACATCGACGATCTGGAACAACGTGGTCGCGGGCGCACTCGCCGTGCTGCTGGGTCTGGCGTCGATGTTCCTGGGGATGAGCCGGACTGGGCGACACACCGGCCAGGGAGCGGGTGCGAGCACGACTCGAACTCCGCGAGCGTCCGGGCTTCCACCGGAGACGACCACGCGGTGAAACGGGATCCGCGCCGGCGGTAACCCAGGAGTTCCAGTTCCCTGACGCAGGTCCGCCCGCCGTTGCGTCAGCAGCGCGGCGGGCGGTGGCCGGACGATCGAGCCGCTACTCCGCCTCGTACCGCAGTGCGTTTTCCGAGCGGCAGATCTCCTCGATGCCGGAGACGATGTCGCGCAACAGTTCCGAGGGGAGCGCGGCGGGGCGGAGGCGGCAGGTGAAGGTGATCAGGCCGTGGTCTTCGGTGGGCAGGCCGCGGGCGGCGGATTCGGTGCGCAGGTAGCGGGAGCGGACGCCGTAGGTCATGGCGGAGATGACGGTGAAGCAGCCGGTGTGTTCGCGGTGGCCGGAGAAGAGGTCGTGCAGGCGGTAGAACACCGATGTGTAGCTCGACAGGGGCGCGAAAATGCCCACCCGGTAGGCGGGGCCTCGCTCGGAGGAGCTGAGTGCCGTATCGGCGAGATACTCGGCGTCGCGCAGGGTTTGCACCTTCGGGGCGAACAGCACGGCGCCCGCGGCCGCGTTGCGTACGGGCATGCCCGCTTTGCCGGGTGCGGCGGAGGCGATGGCGCCCAGCGACTTCCGTGCGCGCGAGCCGACTTCGCGGCGGGCGCGCAGGCCCCGCGTGGGCGCGGTGGGGTACAGGCTCGACCATTGTCCGAAGCGGACGGTGCCCAGTTGTACGTGGCCGGTGCCGACCGGGTGTGCCACCTTCAGCGGCGCCGTGTCGACCCAGCGGCCGACCTGCAGTTCGGCATTGCCGGGCCGCAGGATCTCGGCGTAGGCGTGCTCGACGAAGGAGTCGAAGTCGAGGAACCGGTCGGCGTGGGTGGTCAGCCAGGTGCGTTCCTTGTCGATCTCGATCGCGTCCAGGGTGAGCGCGGTGATGATGCCCGCCCGGCCGCCCGCGCCCAGGATGCGCTGGAACCGTTCGGTGTGGTGGGTGCGTCCGCAGGTGCCGATGCGCCCGTCGGTGTCCACGTACTCCAGATCGACGATCTGGTCGATGAACAGGCCGTGTTTGTGCGACGCCGCGCTGACACCGCCGACCGAGGCGAAGCCGCCCGCGGTGATGTCGCGGTGGTCGCCGACGATGGGCAGGCCGAGGCCGTGCGCGCCGAGCCTGCGGTCGATATCGGAGAGTTTGGCGCCCGCCTGCACCCGGACGGTGCGCCGGCCCAGGTTGATGTCCAGCACCTGATTCATCCGGCGCAGCGACACCACGGTCGGCTGGGCGGGCAGCGCGAGCCCCTCGTCGATCAGCTCGCCGCCGCGCACCATCAGCCGTTCCGATCGCCCGCGTGAATCCCGCACCGTGCGAACGACATCGGCGGTATCGCGGGGGAGGTATTCCTCGGCGTTGGAGACAATGTGCGGCGTGCTCATGGCAGAAAAGCTAACCACAGCGCGGCCCGCGCCGCTTCCCCGAACGCGGGTGTCACCGCGACGCGGGCGCAAGGCTCTTGCTGAACAGGACGGATC
The DNA here is from genome assembly GCF_052545135.1 of Nocardia aegles. Classification (NCBI taxonomy): domain Bacteria; kingdom Bacillati; phylum Actinomycetota; class Actinomycetes; order Mycobacteriales; family Nocardiaceae; genus Nocardia; species Nocardia aegles. Next base: position 286,499 of record NZ_JBQWRI010000004.1, on the reverse strand, counting down.
CGGCGGCGTCGCACAGATCGACGGTCAGTTCCCTTGACTTTCCGTCGATGCGCACCTCGCCGAAATGCTGGAAGGCATCCAGCGGCGAGCTGTTCTGCACCGGCGGAGCGTGCACGTAGACCGCCTCCGGACCGAACGTGCCGTCGAGCTGGTTCGGGCCGAACGCCCCCGCGTTGAGCGGACCGGAGACGAACTCCCAGAACTCGTCGAAGTCGGTGAAAGCCGCGCGTGCGGGCGAATAGCGGTGGGCCGCCGTGTAGTGCACGTCGGCGGTGAGCCAGACGACGTTTGCCACCTTGTTCGCCTTGATCGACGACAACACCTGGGCGATCTCGCGTTCCCGGCCCGACGGTGCGCCGGGGTCGCCGTTGGCGGGTCCCTCGAAGGCGGTGGTGTTCTTCTGCTCGCCGTCGGGGACGACCAGGCCGAGCGGCAGGTCGTTGGCGATGATCTTCCAGGTGGCGGTGGATTCGCGCAGGCTGTCGATGAGCCACTTCGTCTGGGCCGGGCCGAAGATGCGGCCGTCGGGTCCGTTGTTCGCGTTGTTGGCGTCCTTGTTCGTGCGCATGTCCAGCACGAAGACGTCGAGCAGCGGACCGTAGCCGATCTTGCGGTACAGGCGCCCGTCCACCGCTTCCCTCGGCTCCAGCGGCATCCACTCGTGGAAAGCCTGCCAGGAGCGGGTGGCCAGGGTGTCCATGGCGCGTTCGGTGTAGCCCTTGGATTCGGCGACCAGCCCGCCCGGGTACCAGTTGTTGACCGTCTCGTGGTCGTCCCACTGCACCACTTGGGCGACCGAACTGTTGAAGCGGCGGTAGTTCTCGTCGGTCAGGTTGTAGGCGTAGTTGCCGCGGAACTGATCGAGAGTCTGCGCGACAGCGCTTTTCGCCTCGCTCACCACATTGCGCCAGATCCGGCCGTCGGGCAGGGCGACCGTTTCCTGCAGCGGTCCGTCGGCGTAGATGGAGTCGCCGGAATGCAGGAACAGGTGCGGGTCGCGGGCGGCCATGGCGGCGAAGATCTTCATTCCGCCCAGCGCCGGGTTGATGCCGTAGCCCTGGCCCGCGACGTCGCCGGACCACTGGAGCCGGATGTCCGCCGCGGCGGTGGGAGCGGTGCGAAAGACGCCGGTGACCGGTTCGGAGGTGGCGCCGTCCTCGCCACGCAGCGTCACCCGGTAGTGCACCTGCGTTCCGGCGGGCAGGCCGTTGACCCGTACCCGGCCGGTGCCGTCGGAGTCCGGCGTGAGCAGCGGCCCGGTGAAACGCTTGGGATCGGTGAACGATTCTGTGGCGGCGGTTTCCACGATCAAGGTGGCGGGGCGATCGGCGCGGGCCCAGATCAGGGCGCCGTCCGAGCGCGGATCGCCGACCGCGACCCCGTGCGTGAGCACCGGCCGCTGCCGGACCAGCGCCGGGCCGTTGCCCGGCGAGCATGCCGCCAGTGCCGGGGCTGCCACGAGTCCGAGTGCGGAGGCGCGCAATATGGTGCGCCGGGAGGGTCTCGAGTCCGAGCCGGTCATGATCCAACCCTGACGCAACTACGTCAACGGCGCGTGAACGAGTCGGGTCCGGGTGGACAACAAGCAGAGCTCAGTGCGCCAAGCGAGCGATGCGGTGGTGCAGTTCGCCCGCCCAGTCCACGCCGCCCAGGTGCTGGTAGTCCACCCACAGCGCGTCGTACACGTCTCGGCCCTCGGAGAACCGGCCACCGCGTTTGTCGGCTTCCAGGACCACGCTCATGCCGGTCTCGGTCGGAACGAAAGTCACCTCGAGCTGGTTCAAGCCGGGGTAGTGCGGCGAACCCGCGAACTCGATCTCCTGGTAGAACGGCAGCGTCTGAGGCGTGTCGTGCACCCGGCCCGCTTCCACGTCCGCGCTGCACAGGTGGAATCCCAAGTGCTCCACCGCTTCCAGCAGGACGTGCTGGGCGGGCAGTGCGCCGACGCCGATCGGGTCGGTGTCGGCGGCGTCCACCGCGCCGTGGATCTCCACGATCGTGCGCAGTGCGACCACCGTGCCGGGCAGGTGCCGTCCGTTGTAGAAGGTGATGGGTGTTTCCATCGGCGCGCGGGCCGCGAACCGGAATTCGACTGGCGCACCCTCGGGCAGGTGCAGCGGTCCGTGCACCCCCGTACGGCCGAAGGCGATGTCGCGCACGCCTTCGTGATCCTCGTACTCCTGCTCGGCCCTGGTCACGAACTCGACGGCCACGTGGGTGATCTCCTGCGCAACCGCCCCGCCCCGCAACCGGATCATGCCCTCCACCGTGCCCCCGGGCTGCACACCCGGTGTGAACAACTCGGTCTCCACGTCGGCCCCGCCGATCCCGGCCGCCGCCAGCAACTTCTTGAACATGCTCGTATTCTCGCCGGGCCGTCTTACCGAAGGCTTGTCATTACCTTGTCGCCCTGGACAACTCGGCCGAGTCCAGGGCATCGTTCACGCGTCGGTTTGCGCCTAGTTCGTCAGGTCGTCGATCGACCGGCGGCGAAGAAGGCGTCGCAAGTAGCGGGATCCTTGTCACTGCAGGCGTTATCGACGCCGCCTCGGGGCCGCGATCGACACTGTGCCGCGGCGATCAGCCCGCGGCGGTGTCCGGGATGCGGACGGGGACGGCGGCGGGGCGGCTGCCGTTGGGGACGCCCTTCTTCAGGCTGTGGGCGTAGACGTCGACATACTCCTGCCCGGTGAGCTGCATCAGCTCGTACATGACCTCGTCGGTGACGGCGCGCTCGACGAAGCGGTTGCCGCCCATGCCCTCGTAGCGGGAGAAGTCGATCGGTTCGCCGAACTTGACGGTCACCTTCCTGCGGCGCCAGCGGAACGGTCCGGGCGGGCTGACCTCGTCGGTGCCGATGACGGCGACCGGGATGACGGGCACGCCGGTCTCCAAAGCGAGGCGGGCCAAGCCGGTCTTGCCCTTGTACAGGCGACCGTCGGGGGAGCGGGTGCCCTCGGGGTAGAGGCCGACCAGACGGCCCTGATCGAGCAGCTTGCGGGCGGCGTTCAGCGCGTCCTCGGCGGCGTCGGCGCAGCTGCGGTCGATCGGGTACTGGCCCGAAGCGCTGAAGAAGAACTTCTGCAACCGGCCCTTGATGCCCGGGGTGGTGAAGTACTCGGCCTTGGCGAGGTAGTTGATCCGCCGCGGGCTCAGCAAAGGAGCGAACAGCCAGTCGGCGAAGGAAAGGTGGTTACCCGCCATGATGGCCGGCCCGTCCGCCGGAATGTTCTCCACACCTTCGACCGTAGGCCGGTTGTAGAGATGAATGAACGGTCCCAGCAGCACGAACTTCAGCAGCCAGTAGAACATGACGTCCTTCCCCCGGGACCGGGATAGTTACGGGCATCTGCTTCAGTTGCCGACTTTACCGCCGGTGCGAGATCACATCCAACCGCAGCGGGAAATCTCACCACACTTCGGCCCTGACGCCGACCGATGGCGACCTTCGGCGTGTCGCGGCAGGCCACGAGGGTCGTGGCCGGTGCTGTCACCGGTTGCTCCGTGCCACGCGCGCGGACTTGCGCGCGCCGGCGGAGAAGGCCGCCCTGGCGAGGTCGGCGGCGCCGATCATGCCCGCTGCCTCGCCGAGCTGGGTGGTCCGGATACGGGCCAGCGGCCGGTGTCCGGCGCCCGTGATCGCGCGCGCGTACTCCTCGCGCGCCTCGTCCAGAAACAGCGGCGCCGAACTGCTCACCCCGCCCGCGATCACCACCAGGTCGGGATCGAAGAGATCGCTGACGAACGCCAGCCCGAGCCCGAGCCAGCGCGCGAAGTCGGCCATCACCCGTACGGCGAGCGGGTCGCCGTCCTGCGCCGCGCCCGCCACCCGCCGCCCGGTCAGCGAGCCCGGATCGCGCGCCACATCCCTGGCCAGCACCGAACGCACCGTGTCGCTGGCCATCATCTCGATCGCGGTGTCCGCCAGGGCGGTTCCGCTGCAGTAGCGCTCCCAGCACCCCTGCTTGCCGCACGGGCAGGCCCGCCCTTGCGGAACGACCTGCAGATGACCCAGTTCCGGTGCGACGCCGTGCGTGCCCCGGTACAGCCGGCCGTCGATGAGCAGCGCGGCGCCGATGCCGGTGCCGATCGCGACGAGCACCACGTTGTGCCCGCCCGCAGCGGCGCCGAACCGGTACTCGGCCCACATCGCCGCGTTGGCGTCGTGTTCCAGGATCACCGGCAGGCCCAGCCGTTCGGTGAGCCGCTGGGCGACCGGGGCGTCCTGCCACGGCAGGTGCGGGGCGAACCGGACGGTCGAGCGATCACCGTTGATGAATCCGGCGACCGCCAGGCCGACCGCGCCGATGGCGTGCCTGCCGGACAGGTCGCGCACGGCCCGATCCAGCGCGTCCTCCAGCGCTCGCGCGGAATGCGGCGTGGGCGCCTGGACCGTGTCCAGCACCTCGCCGCTGTCATCGATCACCGACGCCCGAATGTTGGTGCCGCCGACGTCTATTCCGACGGTCAGCGGTCGTGTACCGGCCATCTGGTGCGTCATACCTTGATCGTCACGGGAATGTCGACGTAACGAGGACCGTTGCCGTCCTCGGCTGGACCGTGGCGATGCGGCGCGCCGGTCTGCGGGTCGACGTCGCTGGGCATGACGGGTTCGACCGGCTCTCCCGCCAGCGCTTCGCGCAGCACGGTGACGATCGCGGTGCCGTGATCGGCGATCGCGGCCAGCACGTCGTGGTGCTCGCCGCGCACGAGCGCCGCGGCCGCGCACACCGGACACCAGCTGCAACTGGACCACTCGACCGGTCCGTCGGCCGCGCGCCGCAGCACCGGCTCGACCCGTTCCAGCACCGCCTCGGCCAACAACTTCAGTTCCTCGGCGAATTCGGCGACACCGTCGGGCGCGGTGCGGCCGCCGACCCGGTCGCCTCGGGGCGAGTGCGGATCACCGGTCATATCCGTCACTTTCGGACGTGTGCGCCCAGACCCGAGGGTCCGGCCGGAAGCGGACCACCAGGTATCCGTCATCGAGCTCGGCGCCGTCGACCGTGCACCGCCGCAATACCGGCGCGAGGCGCACCCTGCGCCGGACACCGTCCGCTCCCACGATCAAATCGTCCTCCACTCGGCCAAGGCGCAATGTGGCGGCGTCGACCACCGGCAGGTGCATGCGCAGGGCGTACACCGACTGCGATCCGGTGCCGGATTCCAGGAGAACCAGCGGTTCGCTGGAACTCGCGTCGACCTCCGTCTGATTGTCGCTCAGCATAAGCGCAGCGTCCCCGGTGTCGCCCGCCGAGTCCGTCGCGTACGACAGCGCGGCCAGCGAGTTCAGCCCGATCGGCTCGGGACCGGTGTGCGGCGCGATCAGCACCGGGATACCCGGCATCGTGCTCCGCAACTCGGCGATGGCGTCCGATTGCTCGCCGCGCCGGTTCGAATACCACTGCACCGCTGGGTGTTCGGCTCCGGCGGCCGCCGCGAGGTCGGGCAGCACCTTGTTCACCACCACGGCGTCCAGCCGCAGGCCCAGCAGCGCCGCGGCGGAACGCACCCGCTGCGATTCGGCCACCGCGACTCGCTCGGCGAGGGTGACCAGCCGCGCCCTCGTGCGCCGGTGGTCGGCGAGCAGATCGCGAACTTCCGTGACCGCCTGGACGATTCTTTCCACCGTGGCCGCCAGCACGGCGCGCCGCAGGTCGGTGCCGACGGCGCTCATCGCTCGCGCGTGCGGCGGCCACATCCGTTCGATGTAGCCCAGCAGGGTCCCCGGCGCGGTGACGATGCGCAGCATGTCCGCCGAGGGCGGGCAGTCGACGACGATCAGATCCCAGTCGTCCTCCGCGGCGAACTGGGCGATCTCCACCAACATCAGCAGTTCCTGCACGCCGGGCAGTCCGGTCAGCTCCGCCGGGTCCAGCGCGGTGAGGTCGAAACCGTGCTCGTGCCCGCGGCCGGTCGAGATGAGGCGCACCACGTCACGGAACCGGTCCTCCAGCAGCGCGAGCGAATCGATCTCGATCACGTCCAACCCGGGCAGCACAGTGGCCACACCGGTGACGGTGCCCGGATCGTGCGGGAACCGGAAACCCAGCGCATCGCCCAGCGAATGCGCCTGATCGAGCGAGGCGACCAGCACGCGACGGCCGGACCTGATCTCGGCCATGGCGGTGGCGCACGCGAGCGTGGTCTTGCCCACTCCACCCTTGCCGATGAACAGTTCGACCCGGGTCGCGCGCGCGGTCAGCCTTCGACCCGTTTCTTCAGTTCCTTCAGCGCGGTATCGGTGATCACTTTCTCGGCCTTGCGTTTGAACATGCCGATCATCGGGATGTTCAGATCGACCGTCAGCGTGTAGATGACCTCGGTGCCACCGGGCCGATCGAACAGCTCATAGGTGCCGTTCTGCGTCTTCTGCAACTCGCCGCTGAGCAGCCGCCAGCTGACCGCCTTGCGGTCGGCGCGCCAGTCGTAGGACAGGACGTAGGTGTCCTTGACCACCCCGGCGTCCAGCACGAACCGCGCGGTCTCGGCCAAACCGTCCGGCCCCACCTCCAGCACCTCCACCGACTTCGCCGCCGATACCCATTCCGGGTAGGACTCCAGATCGGCGATGACGGACATCACCTGCTGCGACGGGGCCTCGATGACGATCGATCTCTGGGTCCGGTCGGCCATGCGTACAGCGGTTCCTTTCAGCGTCGGTGCTGGTAGATCAAGGCTGGGGCGCGGGAGTGACACCGGCGGGGCGGCCCGCCTCCAACCGGGACTTCACCTCGAACGACATGTTCTTGCCCGCGACCCGGCGCGCCCGGTTGGCGGCGGCGAGCTTGCCCTCGGGCAGCGCGGGCACCGGCTCGACGTGCAGGAAATAGTGCAGGATCACCCCGTCGAGCGCGGGCTCCAGCCACACCTCCATGGTCCCGGTCAGGCCGCCGGACACCGCCCAGCGGACGCCCTTCTCGGCCCGATCCTCCCGGACCTCCAGGGACAGGTCCGGCCACCACCGGCGCCAATTGCTCGGGGCCGCCAGCAGCTCGGCCACGGCACCCCCCGGTGCGGCGACGAAGGTCTGATCTGCGACCTGGATACTGCTCACTCCGCTGAGCGTAGTAGATGCGACGCCGATCACCGCAGCAGCTGGCGCAGCCGCGCGCCCAGGCTGTCCCAGCGCCACTGCTGCTCGACGAACGCGCGCCCGGCCGCGCCCATCCGCGCGGCGGCGTCCCGGTCCGACAGGATCTCCACCAGTGCGTCGGCGATCTGCTGCACGGAACGGCCGTCCACCACCCGACCGGTCTTGCCCTCGATCACGGTCTCCGGCGCGCCGCCGGAATTGCCCGCGACCACCGGGACGCCGGACGCCGACGCTTCCAGGTAGACGATGCCGAGCCCTTCCACGTCGAGCCCCGCGCCCCTGGTCCGGCACGGCATGGCGAAGACGTCCGCCAGCGTGTGATGCGCGGCCAGCTCGCCGGACGGGACGCGGCCGGTGAACACCACGTCCTCGGTGACGCCCGCGGTCGCCGCGAGGGCGCGCAACTTGTCTTCGGAGGGACCGCCACCCGCGATCACCAGGACCGCGCCGCGCACTCGTTCGCGGATCTCGCGCATCGCCAGGATCAGCGCGTCTTGACCCTTGCGCGGCACCAACCGGGACAGGCACAGGATGGTCGGGCGCTCGCCCAGGCCGTACCGGCCGCGCAGCTCGGCACGTGCGGCCGGATCCGGGCGGAAGACCTCGGAATCCACGCCGGGCGGCAGGTACTCGAGCGCCGCATTCGGGCCGAACGCGGACGCGAACCGGCGGCGGGTGTAGCGGCTGACGTAGGTGACCACGTCGGTGTGCTCGCCGATCGCGCGCAGCGCCTGCCTGGCCGCGGGCAGCATCGACCAGCCGACCTCATGGCCGTGCGTGCTGGCCAGAATGCGTTCGGCGCCCGCCCGACGCAGCGCGGGCGACATCAGCGCCAGCGGCGCCGCCGCCCCGAACCACACCGTGTCGCACTGCTCGCTGCGCAGCAGCCGCGTGGCGCGGCGCAGCACCAGCGGAGTCGGCAGCATCAGCGTGGTGGGATGGCGAATGACCTGGAACTTCTGCCTGGCATCGAACTTCAGATGGCTGTCGCCACGCCAGCGTGGAGCGTAGACCACGAGGTCGTCCGGCGGCAGTTCGCCGGCCAGAGCCTGCAGATACGACTGGATACCGCCCGGCCGTGGCGGGAAATCATTGGTAACCAGCAAAGTTCGGGCCATGCGCAACAAAATACTGTGTTTGTTCGGCCGCGCCTTCGGCGCGGCGTGTTCGCGGCCCTTTTGTGGCTCGCGTGTGCGCGACCGCCGCTTGCTCCTTCGTCGCCGACGCGGCGGCCGCGCAAAGCTCGGCTGTGTGGCTTGCTTGCTCCTTCGTCGTCTACGCGGCGGCGGTGCAAACGCGAGCTATGGGTCAGGCGGTCCGGGTGCGGAGCCACTCGCGCCAGTCGTCGACGAAATCGGTGCGGGTGGTGCCGAGGACTTCGCGGAGGATGCCGTCTTCGGTGGCCGCGTCCTGTGGGCCCGCCGCGATGCGGCGGTAGAGCTGGACGAGATGGGCCCGGTCGTACTTCTCGGCGACGAAGGCGCAGATCGACCAGGCCTTTTCATACGTGAAAGCGGCGTCGGGACCGGAGAAGTCGGGGTCGGGCGGCAGATCCTCCGGAATCCGGCCCGCGTGAGCGCGCGCGGTGAGCGTGGGAGCGATGTCGGCGAACCGCTGGCCGTCGCGATGGTGCGCGGTGTAGTCGGCGAATCCTTCCAGCATCCACAGCGGGGCGCCGTCGGCGGTGTCGGCGCGAGCGGCGATGTGGGTGAGTTCATGCCGCAGCAAGGCGGCCATGCCCTCGGGATCGAGGCGGCGCCCGGTGTCGGGACCGAAGACGACGCGCTGGCCGGTGGGCCGGCTTCCGGGCGTGACCGGGTCGGCGATGGAGGCGGCGGCGACTTCGGTGGGCAGGAGGCCGGGTGAGCGCAGCAGGGCCGCGAATTCGGAGGGCGACGAGGCGACGACGACGAGTGCGGACTGTGCCCAGCCGGGACCCCAGACGTCGGTCACCGCCTCGGTGGCGTCGGCGAGTGCACGTTCGAGCACGTCGATTTCGATCCGCTGGTCGGGATGGCCGACGACCAGGGATCGCTGCCCGTCTCCGGTCGGCACCTGGCGGGCGATGATCGATCCGAACGGTTCGACGATGCGCCGCACCTCGGCCAGCCTGGGATCGGCAGCCGCCGCCTGACCCACCGCCTCGGTCCCCCCGGGCTCCGCGGCCCGCAGTTTCGGCAACACCGTGCTCGGCAACATGATCAGGGCGACACACACGCCGGTGAGCACCACCACCATCGCGACGGTGAGACAGAACTCGAATCGCCGCCGCGCCGACCACCACGCGCGCACTCTCCGGATGCCGGTCATCGGCGCGGCCCGGCCGGGGACAGGGCGGTGGCGGAAGTGCCGCGTCGAGCGGGCGGGTGGCTCACCGTCGCCCGTCGCCGGTCGGTCGGGCCGTTGGTAATGCGGTGCGGCTGGATGGCTCGCTCACGGCCGCTAGTATCGCCGAGCCGAATGGAACGGTGTCGAGCCCATGGGCGCGACCGCGACCGGCACGCCGAAGGTCGAGGCGTGCAGGATGAGTCCGTTACCCGCGTAGATGCCGACGTGCGAGATGTCGGAGTAGAAGAAGACGACGTCGCCGGGCTGCAGATCCTCCTTGGCCACGGGCGTGCCGTAAGTGGCCTGCTGCGAGCTCGTCCTCGGCACGTTCTTGCCGACCTGCTTGAACGCCCATTGGACGAGGCCGGAGCAGTCGAACTGGTTCGGACCGGTGGCGCCCCAGACATAGGGGTCGCCCACCCGCGTGAGCCCCGCCGCCAGCGCGCTGGTCCCACTGCCGGGGACGAGGCCTTGCAAGAGGCTGTCGCGGTCGAAGCCGGGCGGGAAGGGTGATCCGGCCAGAGCCGACTTGTCCTTGGCCGACAGCGTGCCCCAGGCTTGCACCACCTGGGCGATGGCGCCGCCGAGGTCGCTGCGCTTGTGTTCCAGATCGATGCGCACCGCCTCGGCTTTCTGCGCGGCGGACCGTGCGGCGTCGGCGGCGGCGCGAGCCGACGATTCGGCAGCGGTCGCGGCGTCGGTGGCCTTCTTGTAGTGGTCGAGCTGCTCGGAGGTCTGCGCGGCCACCACATCGAGCGTGGACATCTGGTCGAGCAGTTGCTGCGGTGAGTCGCTGACCAGCACGGCGAACAGGCGATTGGTGCGGGCGCCCTGGTAGGCGGCGATGGCGGTCCGGTCGATGACCGGCTGATACCTGCGGATCTCGTCCCGAGCCCGGTTCACCAGATCGGTGCCGGCGGCCAGGCGGGCGTCGGCGTCACGCTGGACGGCGAGTTTCGCCTCCAGCTCGGCTTCCGCGCCCAGTGCCTGCTGGTTGAGCTGTTCGGACTGGCGAGACAGATCGATCATTCGCTGCACGGCTTCGGTGGCGGTCGTGGGAAGCGCTACCGGATCCGCTCCCGCCGGGCCGCCGCCGTAGAGACCGGCGGCCAGCAATCCGGCGGCCAGCGTCGCTCCCGCCAGACGTTGGGTCTGCTGTCTCCGGTGATGCTCAGCCACAGCCCGCGGTGCCCCGTTCTTTTGTGAAGCGATCTCTCGCGAAACCGACGCGGAATGCCTTCGACAGGCCCCTGGTTTGCGCCGGGCGAACCGGGGTGATCAGTCGAAGGTCTCGTTTAGGTTACGGAACGGCCCTTGTCGATGTCCAGTAGAGAACGAGACGATCACCGGGCCGTGGTGCGGTCGGGCCGCGATCTCGCGGCCCGACCAGCTGCTTCTCAGAAGCGGCGAGCGCCGGCCACCGGCATGGAGGAGATCGGCGCCAGCTTCACGGGCTGGCCCGAGGTGGAGGCGTGCACGACGTTGCCGTCACCGGCGTAGAGGCCGGAGTGGCCGCCTCCGTAGAAGGAGACCAGGTCTCCGGGGCGCAGGTCGTCCAGGGACACGGGGGTGCCCGCGGCCAGCTGTGCGCCGCTGGTGCGGGGCAGTTCGACACCCGCCTGGCGGTAGGACCACTGGACCAGGCCGGAGCAGTCGAACGCGTTCGGGCCCGCCGCGCCGTAGACGTACGGCGAGCCGATCTTGCTCAGCGCGGCGTCCAGAGCGATCTCGCCGGACGACTTGGGCGCGGCGAAGGGCAGGGGAGCGGGAGCGGGAGCAGGCAGCTCGAGGCCCGGGATGCCCGGCGGGACCGGGATCTCGTTCGGAACGTCGAAGGTTCCCACGCCGGGGATGGTCACCGGCTGGGCCGAGGCGGGGGCTGCGGGCAGCAGGAACGCGCCGATGGTGGCAGCGCCGACGGCCCCGGCGGCAAGAGCGCGCTTTGCGTGACGCTTGGCGGCGTTGGTCGTCATGATGCGGTACTCCCAATCTGCCTCACGACGCCGCACCCGGTGGTGCCGCGGACTTCGTCGGCGCCGCACCGGTCGGCGCGGCGGGACTCCGTGAGGTCTCGAGAAGGTTACGAACACATCACGGTCGTTTGTAAAGCGTCGGCAGTGCGAAAAGGGGTCACTCGACAATTTCACCGGCGAATGCATGTGAGATATCTCCCAGCGAATCACGAAAAGATAACGGCGGGGAATTCACGCGGTGGGACGCATTCGGGTGGGGCGCACGGTCGGGTGGGCGGGTCGCCGACCCGCGGTTGGTGTTTGCGGTGTTTTACCAAGTAGGAGGCGGTAACCGGCCGTAGGTGCCGGTATGGTCGTCCGTTCGTATGCCGTAGCGCCGGCGATACCCGACACGCCCGACGGTGATGGATCGCGTTCCGCGCGGCTCGCGGCAATGTTTGATACAGTTTTGATCATTCTGTGATCTGGGTCTCTTTTTCGCATTTCTAGATCATTTCCCGGGTATCGCCGCGGAATCCCCACGGTGTTATTCGCGCATTCCGTGGCGTACGCGCGCGTCCGGTTCCTGTCGGACCGTGGCTCTACGCTGCTCGCCGTGTCCGATCCCGTGCCGCGCCAGGCCGTCCAGCAGCTGGCTTTCGACGAGCTCGACACGCCCTTGTACGACACGACTTTCGTGGTCGTGGACCTGGAGACCACCGGGACGAGCCCCGGGGCCGACGGCATCACCGAGATCGGAGCGGTGAAGGTGCGCGGCGGCGAGGTGCTCGGCGAGTTCGCGACGCTGGTCAACCCGGGACGAGCGATTCCGCCCGCGATCGTGCACGTCACCGGCATCACCACCGCGATGGTGTACGCCGCGCCGCGCATCGAGGCGGTGCTGCCGGGCTTCCTGGAGTTCGCCGCGGGCGCGGTGCTGGTCGCGCACAACGCCCGGTTCGACATGGCGTTCCTGCGCGCCGCCGCGGCGCGGTGCGACACCCCCTGGCCCGCCGCGCAGGTGCTGTGCACGGTGAAGCTCGCACGACGGGTGCTCGGGCGTGACGAGGCGCCCTCGGTGCGGCTGGGTTCGCTGGCCCGGCTGCTCGGCGCCGCGACCCAGCCGACGCACCGCGCACTGCAAGACGCCCGCGCGACCGTCGACGTGCTGCACGCGCTGATCGCTCGCGTGGGGAACCAAGGCGTCCACAGTCTCACCGAGCTGCTGGACTATCTGCCCGACGTCACGCCCCGGCAGCGCTCCAAACGCGTCTTAGCGGCCGATCTGCCCGCTGCCGCGGGGGTGTACCTGTTCCGCGGTCCTTCCGATGAAGTCCTATATATAGGCACGGCCGTGAACTTGCGCCGCCGCGTCCGCAATTACTTCACCGGTTCGGAGACCCGGGGGCGGATGAAAGAGATGGTGTCGCTGGCGATTCGGGTCGACCACGTGGTGTGCGCGCACGCGCTCGAGGCGGGGGTACGTGAACTGCGATTGCTGGTCGCGCACACTCCGCCCTACAACCGCCGGTCCAAGTTCCCGAAGCGGGCCTGGTGGCTGACCCTCACCGAGGAGCCGTTCCCGCGGTTCGCGGTGGTGCGCGACCCCGGACGTGACGCGCTGGGACCGTTTCACTCCCGCAACGACGCCGCCGATCTGGGCGTGATCATCGCCGAATTCACCGCGTTGCGCACCTGCACGGCGCGGCTGTCCCGCAAGGCGGCGCACGAGTGCCCACCCGCCCTGGTGGGCGGATGCCCGGCGGGCTCAGCGGGAAAGCCGTTGGACATGGCGCAGTACGCTCCCGCCCCCGCGCTCGTGCGCGCGTTGTTCGCCGGGCACAGTGACGCGCCGATCCGGTTCATGCTCGACCGCATCGACACCTATTCGCGCGCGGAACATTTCGAGGCGGCGGCGCGGCTGCGCGATCGTGCGGCGCGAGTGGTGCGAGCGCTGCGGCGCACCCAGCGACTGGCCGCGGTGGCGCGCATCGCCGAACTGATCGCAGCGCAGCCCGACGGCACGGGCGGGTGGGAGTTCGCGGTCATCCGGTACGGGCGCCTGGCGGGGTCCGGCACCGCCCGCCGCGGTGTGCCGCCGATGCCCGTCGTGGAGCAGATCGTCGCCGCCGCCGAAACAGTGGTTCCGACCGGGGCGGCCATTTCCGGCAACGAACCCGTCGAGGACGCCCCGCCGTTGCGCGGCGCGTCGCCGGACGAAGTAGCCCTGATCGCCCGGTGGCTGGCCCGGCCAGGGGTCCGGATCGTGCGGACCACGGACGGATATCAGGAGCCGATGTTCGGCGCGGCGCGCTGGCTGGGCTGGGCGGAACTGGCCGACGCCGCGGTCCGCGCCCAACCGACCGAGCAGGGTTATCTGGACCGCTTAGGCTGAGCCTCATGATTACCGCGATCGTCTTGATCCACGCCGACAACGGCCGTATCCCGGAGACCGCGCAGGCGGTGGCCGACACCCAGGGCGTCACCGAGGTCTACTCCTGCGCCGGTGACGTGGACCTGATCGCGATCGTGCGGGTACGCGACCACGAGCAGATCGCCGATGTGGTGACCGGCCGGATCGACAAGACACCAGGTGTCCTGCGCACCACCACGCACATCGCGTTCAAGTCGTATTCAAGCGCCGAAGTGGAGGCTGCGTTCTCGCTCGGCGAGTAGCCCCTCAGTCGGCCACCCGCACACTGCGCACCGCGAAATAGGCGCCGTCGTTCGGCGGCAGCACGACCACATCGCCCGAGCAGTCCGGCGACTCGTACAGGTGCGCGACGCTGTCGGTGCGGTTGCGGATCGCCACGTCGGACCCGTCGCCGACCTCGAGGCAGCCGACCGGGTTCTCGTATACGGCGCCGTCGGCGAACAACACGCCCCCGGCGGCATGCGCTCCCGGAGCGGCGGCGATGCCTGCGGCGGCGAGGAGGGTGAGTAGCGCAGCAAGGGGTCGCATGTCGGTGCTCCTCGTCGGTCGAACCGATCGGCGCGGTGCCCGGCGGACTCGGCATGCGCCGAATTGCCCGGCCGAGGTTACCGGCCGCGACGATCCCGGCCGCGGCCTTCGCTCGGGTCGGCGTGTCGGCGCCCGCGTCAGCTGTTGCCGAGTGTCTGCGTCAGCTTCGCCCAGCGCTGCAGCAGCGCGGCGGCCGCGCCCGTGTCGATCGCCTCGGCGGCGCGTTCGACGCCGGCCGCGAGCGCCGCGTGCAGATCGGCATGCGGATCGCCCACGCCGCGCGACCAGTCGTAGGTCACGATCGCCGCGGCCGAATTCAGCAGCACCGCGTCCCGGGCCGCGCCACCGCGGCCGGCGAACACGTCGCGGGCCACGCCAGCGTTCACCTCGGCGTCGCCGCCGCGCAGCGCGTCCAGATCGACCCGCGAGATACCGATGCGGGTCGGATCGATGGTGACCTGTCGCGTTCCTCCGCCCGACACCACCCACGCCTCGGTGGTGTCCGAGGTGGTGATCTCGTCGAGGCCGTCGTTGCCGCGCACCACCAGCGCGCTCGCGCCGCGTTCGGCGAACACGCCCGCCATCACGGGCAGCAGGTCGGGGAACGCGCAGCCGACCAGCCCGGCGCGCGGCTGCGCGGGGTTGGTCAGCGGCCCGAGCACATTGAACACGGTCGGAATGCCGATCTGGCTGCGCGCCGCGCCCGCGTACTTGAGGGCGGGATGGAACGCGGCCGCGAAACAGAAACCGATGCCGACTTCCCGCACACAGCGCGCCACCGACTCCGGACCGAGCGCGAGCTTCACCCCCAGCGCCTCCAGCACGTCGGCGCCGCCGCTCTTCGACGACGCGGCCCGGTTGCCGTGCTTGACCACGGGCACGCCCGCCGCGGCCACCACGATCGCGGACATGGTGGAGATGTTCACCGAGCCGGACCGATCACCGCCGGTGCCGACGATGTCGACCGCGTCGCCGTCGATCCGCACCAGCCGTGCGTGCTCGAGCATCCCGGTGGCCAAGCCGGTCAGCTCGGCCGGAGTGGGGCCCTTGATCTTCATGGCGACGCCGAACGCCGCGATCTGCGCGGGGGTGGCGTTGTCGGACATGATCTCGCTCATCGCCCACGCCGTGTCGTCCGCGGTCAGGTCGCCACCTTCGGCGAGGGTTCCCAGCACCTGGGGCCAGCTGCGCACGCTCATTCCACACTTCTCCCGTCACACTGGTCGCGACCTGTCCCGGCACACCGGTTCGGCACCAGTCCGTCCGCAAGCAGCCTAATGGGTGCGGTCGGACGTAGTCCGTCCTCAGCCCGCGCATGGCCGAGCGAAGGCGGAGGTACGCCCAGCTGTGTTCGCTGTTCCAGCGCCCAGGGCGCGGGCCGCGAACGGCGGATGCTCGGTCTCGCTGCCCTCGAAACCCGTGGTGGAGCCGCTGTGGTCGGGCGAGTAGCGGCCGGAAACCGGGTCGGCGGGACCGTTACGGTCGCGGACCCGGTTGCAGGGCGTCCCAGCCGTCGGCGATGCCGTCGTGCCGCTGGGCGAGACCGGCCATGCGGGAGCGTTCCTGAGAGCAGTGCAGGGCGTCGAGCACTTGCACGCGGCGCAGGATCACCGTCTCCAACTCGTCGGTGCCCGCGCCACCCTCCCGCGGCGCGGGGGAGTAGCCGTCCTGCGCGGCGATCGCGCAGACGGTCCGCACCTGCCCGGGCGGGATGCGCAGGTGATGCCGCAGCACCGCGGGCGCGTCCGGGGTCAGCCCGGTCGCGCGCGCCAGCGCGGCCGAACACGCCTCCGCGTCGTCGAAGCCCGACGCGACCACGACCAAATCCGCTCGGTCCGGGTCGAGGGCGATGTCCCGGTCCCGTCGCAACAGCCGCCGCCACAATCCGGGCGCCACCTTCACCTTCATCTCAGCTTCTCCTTACCCTCGCCTGTCATGCTGACCGGGCATTCGTCCGCGCGGGTGCCTCGTCACAGCGCCGCGCGCATCACTCGCCCCGGCCCCTGCCTGGTCGAGAGCCCGTCTTCTCCCGCGTTTTCCGACACGGAGGAACGAGTTTCGTACCCGGGTACGGCCGTCGTACTACGACGAGTCATACTTACCCCCGTGACGACCGCAGTAGGGACCCCAGGATCGGCCATTACCCAGCGTGTGCATTCGCTGAACCGGCCCAACATGGTCAGCGTCGGTACCATCATCTGGCTGTCGAGCGAGCTGATGTTCTTCGCCGGCCTGTTCGCGATGTACTTCGTCGCCCGCGCCCAGGCGCACGGTAACTGGCCGCCGGAGCCGACCGAGCTGAACATGAAGCTCGCAGTGCCGGTCACGACCGTGCTGATCGCGTCGTCGTTCACCTGCCAGATGGGCGTGTTCGCCGCGGAGAAGGGCGACGTGTTCGGCCTGCGCCGCTGGTACGTCATCACTTTGATCATGGGCGCGTTCTTCGTCGGCGGCCAGGGCTACGAGTACATGAACCTCGTGCACGAGGGCACCTCGATCTCCAGCAGCTCCTACGGCTCGGTGTTCTTCATCACCACCGGCTTCCACGGTCTGCACGTGATCGGCGGACTGATCGCGTTCGTGTTCCTGCTGGTGCGCACCAAGGTCAGCAAGTTCACCCCCGCGCAGGCCACCGCGGCGATCGTCGTCTCCTACTACTGGCACTTCGTCGACATCGTATGGATCGGGTTGTTCGCCACGATCTACTTCGTCCGCTGATCGTGGACGCCGCGCCGCCCTGGAGCGGGCGCGGTGCGACCCAAGATCTTTTGCACAAGTCGGTTCCGTCTACTCCAAAGGGACACAGATGAGTTCATCTCCCCCGTCAGCGCCAGAGCCCGCCAGCCCCGGGAACGGCCAGGCCAGCAAGACGCGCAGGCAGCGGCGCGTTCGCCGTCGCATCGCGGGCGGGCTTGCGCTGCTGGTGGGCCTCGTCGGAGCAGGCTTCCTGGCATCGGCCCTCACGCCGGACCCGCAGCGCGCCACCGCGCACGAGGATCAGTCCGCGCTCATCCGCGAGGGCCAGCAGCTCTACGACACGTCCTGCATCACCTGCCACGGCGCGAACCTGCAAGGTGTGGCCGACCGCGGCCCCAGCCTGATCGGCGTCGGTGAGGCCGCGGTGTACTTCCAGGTGTCCTCCGGCCGCATGCCGATGGCCCGCAACGAGGCCCAGGCGCAGCGCAAGCCGCCGAAGTTCGACGCCCACCAGACCGACGCGCTGAGCGCGTACGTGGCCTCCAACGGCGGCGGTCCGACCGTCGTCCGGGACGCCAACGGCGAGGTCGCCCAGGAGTCGATGCGCGGCGACGACATCGCCCGCGGCTCGGAGTTGTTCCGGATGAACTGCGCGTCCTGCCACAACTTCACCGGACGCGGCGGCGCGCTGTCCTCCGGTAAGTTCGCGCCGCCGCTGGAACCGGCGAGCGAGCAGCAGATCTACGCCGCGATGCTCACCGGCCCGCAGAACATGCCGAAGTTCTCCGATCGCCAGCTGAGCGCGGAGGAGAAGCGCGACATCATCGCCTACGTCAAGAACGCGACCGAGGAGCGCAGCCCGGGCGGCTGGGATCTCGGCGGGTTCGGTCCCGCGACCGAGGGCCTGGCCATCTGGGTGGTCGGCATCACGCTCGTCGTCGGCGCCGCGATGTGGATCGGATCGAGGTCATGAGCGAGCGCAGCGAGGTGGAAGCATGAGCGAGAAGGAGCGAGACGACATGGGGCCGGATGAGGGCCACGACGCGCAGCTGTCGAAGGAGCAGCCGGTGAACGCCGCCCCGGCGGAGCCCACCGAGGCGGACCTCGACAGGATGTCGCGCGACGAGCTGGTCAAGCTCGGTACCGAGCGCGACGGCGTCGACGTCGCCTACCGCCGCGAGCGCTTCCCGATCCCCGGTACCCGGGCCGAGAAGCGTGCCGAGCGCGCGGTCGCCTTCTGGTTCGCCGTGTCCGGCATCGCGGCCGCGGCGCTGGTCGGTGTGTTCCTGTTCTGGCCGTGGGAGTTCAAGGCCAAGGATGAGGAAGGCCACGGGCTCTACTCGCTGTTCACCCCGCTGGTCGGCCTGACCTTCGGCGTCTCGGTGCTGGTCATCGGTGTCGCGGTGGTGCTGATCCGCAAGCTGTTCATCCCCGCCGAGCTGTCCATCCAGGAGCGGCACGACGGCCCGTCGCCCGAGGTCGAGCGCCGCACCCTGGTCGCCGAGCTGCAGGACGCGCTGGATACCTCGACGCTCGGCCGCCGCAAGCTGATCACCCGCACCGCGGGCGCGGGTGTCGGCGTGCTCGGCATCGGCGCGCTGCTGGTGTTCGTCGGCGGTCTGGTCAAGAACCCGTGGGCCAAGGGCGACAAGTCGCCGCTGTGGGTCTCCGGCTGGACTCCGGACTACCCGGGCGAGACCATCTACATCCGCCGCGACACCGGTCGCCCGGAGGACGTGGTGCTGGTGCGTCCGGAGGACTTGGACGCGGGCGCCATGGAGACGGTGTTCCCGTGGAAGGAAAAGTGGCGCGGTGACGAGCACGCGACCCTGCAGTCGCTGCGCGGCATCCGCAATGCCGTCATGCTGATCCGCCTGCGCACCGAGGACGCGCAGAAGGCGATCAAGCGCAAGGGGCAGGAGAGCTTCAACTACGGCGACTACTTCGCCTACTCGAAGATCTGCACCCACCTCGGCTGCCCGACCTCGCTGTTCGAGCAGCAGACCAACCGGATCCTGTGCCCCTGCCACCAGTCGCAGTTCTCCGCGACCGAATGGGGCAAGCCGGTCTTCGGTCCCGCCGCTCGCGCGCTGCCGCAGCTGCCGATCACCGTCAACGCCGAGGGCTTCCTGGTCGCCAACGGCGACTTCATCGAGCCACTCGGCCCGGCCTACTGGGAGCGCCGTTCATGAGTCCTTCAGTCGCAGCCCAAGCCAGCGAGGCGGACGAGCGGTACCGCGCCGCCGCGTTCGTCAAGCGGTCGATCAACAAGGTCTTCCCGACGCACTGGTCGTTCCTGCTCGGTGAGATCGCGCTGTACAGCTTTATCATCCTGCTGCTGTCGGGTGTGTATCTGACGTTGTTCTTCGACCCGTCGATGAGCGAGGTGGTCTACAACGGGGCGTATCAGCCGTTGCGTGGGGTGACCATGTCGCGGGCGTATGAGACGGCGCTGAACATCTCCTTCGAGGTGCGCGGTGGCTTGTTCGTGCGGCAGGTGCATCACTGGGCGGCGTTGTTGTTCGCGGCGTCGATCATCGTGCATCTGTTCCGGATCTTCTTCACCGGTGCGTTCCGCAAGCCGCGGGAGGCGAACTGGGTGATCGGGTCGGTGCTGTTGATCCTGGCGATGTTCGAGGGCTTCTTCGGTTACTCGCTGCCCGACGATCTGCTGTCGGGTACCGGTCTGCGGGCCGCGTTCGGCGGTATCGTGATGAGCGTCCCGATCATCGGCACGTGGATCCATTGGCTGATCTTCGGTGGTGATTTCCCTGGTGACATCATCATTCCGCGGTTGTACATCGCGCATGTGTTGTTGTTCCCCGGCATCATCCTGGCGTTGATCGCCGCGCATGTGGCGTTGGTGTGGTATCAGAAGCACACTCAGTTCCCCGGTCCGGGTCGCACGGAGAACAATGTGGTCGGTGCGCGGATCGTGCCGGTGTTCGCCGCCGATCAGGGTGCGTTCTTCGCCTTCACTCTCGGCATCGTGGGCATCATGGGCGGTGTGTTCCAGATCAACCCGGTCTGGAATCTGGGTCCGTACAATCCGTCGCAGGTGTCGGCGGGTTCGCAGCCGGACTTCTACATGATGTGGACCGACGGCATGGCCCGGTTGATGCCGCCGTGGGAGCTGTATCTGGGCCGCTACACCGTGCCTGCGGTGTTCTGGGTCGCGCTGATCATGGGTCTGGTGTTCACGCTGCTGATCGCCTACCCGTGGATCGAGAAGCGGCTGACCGGCGACACCAGCGCGCACCACAACCTGTTGCAGCGTCCGCGTGACGTCCCGGTCCGGACCGCGATCGGCGCGATGGCCATCGCGTTCTATGTGGTGCTGACGCTGTCGTGCGTCAATGACATCATCGCGCTGAAGTTCGACATCTCGCTGAACGCGACCACGTGGATCGGTCGCATCGGCATGCTCGTGGTCCCGCCGGTGGCGTACTACCTCGCCTACCGGTTCTGCCTCGGCCTGCAGCGCAGCGACCGGGCGGTGCTCGAGCACGGTATCGAGACCGGTGTGATCAAGCGTCTGCCGCACGGCGAGTACATCGAGGTGCATCAGCCGCTGGGCCCGGTGGACGAGCACGGTCACCCGATCCCGCTGGCGTACCAGGGCGCGCCCGTGCCGAAGAAGATGAGCAAGCTGGGTTCCGCCGGCAAGCCCGGCATCGGCAGCTTCCTGCGGCCCGACCCGCAGGAGGAGAGCGATCGGCACTTCGAGATCGAGCACGCCGAAGAGCACAGGCAGCTGAAGGTGCTGCAGCAGGCGCAGGAGGCCGCGAACGGCAAGCACAGCCACTGACGGCCGGTCACGTGAAAGGCCCCGAGTCGAGCGACTCGGGGCCTTTCCGCGTCATACCGCCGATGTCACAGGCGTGGTGCCGCGCGGCGCGCGGCCTCGATGGCCTCGAACTTGGCGAGATTGTGCCGGGCATCGGCGAGCGCGTCGTGCGCGTCCGGCGGGATCGGCGGAAGCTCGGGACGGCCGTGCGACTCCCAGTGCTGGCGCAACTCGTTGGTGTAGCGCGGCAGCGCGTTCGGCAGGTCGACCATCGAGCCCCACAACTGGCACAGGGCGACGTGGTCGTAGGCCGACACCCAGGCCCACAGCTCCGGCTGCACGGTCGGGCGCGGCACCAGGAACGCGTACAGCTCGTCGCGGATCTGAGCGCGGCTGCGCCACAGCGGAGAGGACGGCGAAGGCAGCTGGGGTAACACGAATTTGCGCACCCAGGGCCCAGCACGTCCGGCATCGAATTCGGTGGACACCGCGTAGTACTCCCGGCCGTCCTCGCACACGACGCCGATGGAGATCAAATCGATGGTCACTCCGTCCTCGATGAATTCGCAGTCATAAAAATATCTCAAGCACTGTGCCTCTCTGATATTCACGCCGGCGGCATTTCGGCAGCAACTGGGGGCGGAATGGCTGGTGTTCTCGTATGCAGTGTAGAAGGTCGCGCGCTCGAGGCACGAGCGCGACGGTCGCGTGGCAAGCCTCCTGTGCGGGCATCATGTGGAGTACTCCTGCGTTGTGATATCGGGAGCTCTTCCTGGCCGGCGGCTATGGAGTGTGGGATCTGTCGAGTACATCCGCGCCTGGCGGGCCGAAAGCAGTATCGACTCCGGCGCGGGGTGAGAGGCATTCGATGCGTGTCGCGGAAGTTCACATGGCGATCGGCGGATATAGCCGCAGGGCCAATTCGATTACCCGTCAAAAGCTCGAGTGGGTGGAAACTATGTCGGCAGGAATATCCACCATATCAACGGTGGCGAATCGGGCAATCGGTCCGAAAAGCTCCGGTATCGACCGAGCCGATAGCGAATCGCGTGGACAAATCCTCGAATTCTACGGTAGCGGTGAAGCGACGAATCGACCCGCGGTCGCGCCCGGGGAGGTACCCTCCGGGCAGAACTCGATCACCTTGGGTGGAGCGATTCCACCCCTGGGACTGGGTGTCCCCGCGGGGTGCGCGGTCCGTAAGCTGAACTCGTGAACTGGACCGTCGACGTACCCATCGATCGCCTGCCGGAACTGCCGCCGCTGCCCGTCGAGCTGCGCAGGCGGTTGGACGACGCGCTGACGCGACCCGCGCTGCAGCAGCCGTCCTGGGATCCGGAGCAGGCGGCCAACATGCGCACAGTGCTGGAGAGCGTCCCACCGATCTGCGTGCCCGCCGAGGTGGAAGAGTTGCGCGGGCAACTGGCCGAGGTGGCCCGCGGTGAGGCCTTCCTCCTGCAAGGCGGCGACTGCGCCGAGACCTTCGCCGACAACACCGAGCCGCACATTCGCGGCAACATTCGCACGCTGCTGCAGATGGCGGTGGTGCTCACCTACGGTGCGAGCCTGCCGGTGGTGAAGGTCGCGCGGATCGCCGGCCAATACGCCAAGCCGCGATCCTCGGACACCGATTCCCGCGGTCTCAAGTCCTATCGCGGCGACATGGTGAACTCGCTGGTCGCCGACGCGGCGCTGCGCGAACACGACCCGTCGCGCCTGATCCGGGCCTACGCCAACGCGAGCGCCGCGATGAACCTGGTGCGCGCGCTGACCGGCGCGGGCATGGCCGACCTGCACAAGGTGCACGACTGGAACCGCGACTTCGTGGCCAAGTCGCCCGCGGGCGCCCGCTACGAGGCGCTGGCCGAGGAGATCGACCGCGGCCTGGCGTTCATGACCGCGTGCCGGGTGAACGACCCGAGTCTGAAGGCGGCCCGCATCTACGCCAGCCACGAAGCGCTCGTACTGGACTACGAGCGCGCCATGCTGCGCCTGAGCCACAACGCGATCGGCGAGCCCGTGCTCTACGACCTGTCGGCGCACTTCCTCTGGATCGGTGAGCGCACCCGCCAGCTCGACGGCGCGCACATCGCCTTCGCGGAACTGCTCGCCAACCCGATCGGCCTGAAGATCGGCCCGTCCACCACGCCCGAGCAGGCCGTCGAGTACGTGGAGCGGCTCGACCCGAACAACGAGCCCGGCCGGCTGACCATCGTGTCCCGCATGGGCCACAGCAAAGTCCGCGACGTGCTGCCGCCCATCATCGAGAAGGTGCAGGCCACCGGTCACCAGGTGATCTGGCAGTGCGACCCGATGCACGGCAACACCCACGAGTCGTCCACCGGCTTCAAGACCCGCCACTTCGACCGCATCGTCGACGAGGTGCAGGGCTTCTTCGAGGTGCACCACGCGCTCGGTACCCATCCCGGCGGTATGCACATCGAACTCACCGGCGAGGACGTCACCGAATGCCTCGGCGGCGCCCAGGACATCTCCGACCTCGATCTGTCCGGCCGCTACGAGACCGCCTGCGACCCGCGGCTGAACACCCAGCAGTCGCTGGAACTGGCGTTCCTCGTCGCCGAGATGCTGCGCTGAGGTCGCGCACCACGATCCCGCCCAACGGCAGGCGGGTGGGCGCCTGCCGTTCGGTTGCTTCTCCGTCCGTCAGGGGAGTGCCACCAGGGTGACCGTGTCGCCCGCCTCGAGGTTGACTCCGATGGCCGGGGTTTGCGAGACCACCAGAGAGCTGTCGGCGCGCGCCAACTGCTTCACCTCGACCCGCAACCCAAGACCTTCCAGCTTGGCGCGGGCGTTGGCCACCGTCCACCCCCGGACATCGGGCATCTGGAGGGCATTGGAGATCAGCAGGACGACGCCGTCGCCGGATTGGATGGTGGCGCCCGCACCCGGCTGGGTGCCGATGGCCTTGTCCGCCTCGATGCTGCGATCGAACTGAGGTTTGGTCTCGCGGACCGCGATCCCGGCGGCGGTGAGGATCCTGGTGGCTTCCTCGGTCGACTTGCCGCGTACGTCCGGGACCTTCACCGGCTGGGAGCCCTTGCTGCGGTAAACCTTCACCTGCGCGCCGAGCGGCAGCACGGTGCCGGGCTTCGGCTCTACCCGGGCAACCGATCCCTTGGGCGCGGTACTGCCCTCTTCGCCCGCGTCGACCGGTTGTAACCCGTTGTCCCGGATCAACTGGTTGACCTTCGAGACCTGGTCGCCCGCTTTGACATCCGGCACCTTCGGCTTGCCGTTGGAAACCAGGACGGCGACCGTCGATCCCTTGGTGATCTTGGATCCGGCGGACGGGTCGCTGCCCACCACGCCGCCGACCGGGATCGCGTCCGAGGCCTTCTGCCGGATCTCGGTCTCGAACCCGGCGTTCTGCAGGGTGGCGACCGCCTTGTCGGTGTCCAGCCCGGCGATCGGCGGCACCGCCGAGTAGCGGCCGACACCGAGCCACCAGCCGCCGATGCCGACCAGCAGCGTGAGAACCGCGACGATGGCCACCCACAGCCACACCGTTCGCCGGGAACGGTGGAGTCCGTCGGCGTACGGCGGATACGGCGGTACGGCGTGCGCTTGGCGCACCGGTTGTGGCCGGTCGTAGTTCTCCGGCGCGTTGTTGTCGAGGCGGGCCTGCTGGGCGGTGACCACTCGGGTGTGCTGCAACGGCT
This sequence comes from Nocardia aegles, assembly GCF_052545135.1. NCBI lineage: Bacteria > Bacillati > Actinomycetota > Actinomycetes > Mycobacteriales > Nocardiaceae > Nocardia > Nocardia aegles. The sequence continues at coordinate 261,994 of NZ_JBQWRI010000004.1, read as the reverse complement.
GCGGCGGGTGGGCGGACGCCCCGGCGAAGCCCGGCCGGTCGTCATGATCCGGTCGGACGGCTCGATAGCCGGCGCTGAGATGCTCGGCCGAATCCTGCGGCGCCGGCACCCGATAAGCGGGCAGCCGCAGTTCCGCGCCGATCAGCCGCAGCGCGGCCGCCATCTCGTTCGCGTCCGCGAACCGGTGCCCGGGTTCGCGCGCGGTCGCCTTGGCGACCAGTTCGTCGAATTCCGGCGGCACCCCCGAGATGAATTCACTCGGGCTGGGCACATCGTTCTCGACGCGTTGATAGGCCACCGAGATCGACGTGTCGCCGATGAACGGAACCCGGCCGGTGAGCAACTCGAAGATCAGCACTCCGAAGGAGTAGACGTCACTGCGCGAGTCGGCCGAACCGCTGGTGACCTGCTCGGGCGACAGATAGGCGGCGGTGCCGAGGATGACACTCGCCGACGTGGTGTTCGCCGCCGCAACCGCCCGCACCAGGCCGAAATCGGCGATCTTCACCTCGCCCGCGTCGGAGATCAGCACGTTCTCCGGCTTGATGTCGCGGTGCACCAGCCCAGCGGAGTGCGCGACGCCGATCGCCGCGAGCAGAGGTTCGGCGACGGCGCGCACCGCGTGCGGCGGCATCGGGCCGCGCTCGCGCAGCAGCTCGCGCAGCGTGCCGCCCTCCACCAGTTCCATGATCAGGAAGGGATGATCGCCGTCGACGCCCTGGTCGTACACCGCGACCAGGGAAGGATGCTTGAGCTTGGCGACCGCGCGCGCCTCGAACTCGAATCGGGAGAGGAACTGGGGGTCGCCCGCGAACTTCGGATCCATCACCTTGATGGCCACCGGCCGGTCCAGGCGGGTATCGACCCCGCGGAAGACCGTCGACATTCCGCCGCGGGCAATCGGCGCATCGATCCGATAGCGCCCTTCCAGCATCTGGCCGATCAAGAGAAGTCCTCCGGCTTTCACAAAGTCGGCCGCTCCGTGCGGCCCCCACGATGGTATCGACTCGCACCACCCCGGGTGTCTCACGACGTGCGGGCGGGACCGTCTACCGTTGTCCGGGTGAGTGCATTTCCCTGCAGTGACGACGTCCTTCCGCAGTCGGTGACCCTGGTGTCGCTGCCGGAGGTGGCCGAGCGACTCGGGCTGGTGGTGACCCGGGTGCACCAGATGCTGCGCGATCATCAACTGATCGCCGTCCGCAGAGAAGGCCTGGTGGGCGTCCCCGAGCGGTTCTTCGACGAAACCGGCGCGGTCGTGAAGCCGCTGCCCGGCCTGATCACCGTGATGCGCGACGCCAAGTACACCGACGAAGAGATCCTCGAGTGGATCTTCACCGAGGACGAGACCCTGCCCGGCAAGCCGATCGACGCCCTGCACGGGCCCCTGGCCCGTGAAGTCCTGCGCCGGGCGGCAGCGGAGCCGTTCTGAATTTCCAGCGCCTGCGGCGCTGGGTGTTCGCGGCCCCTTTGTGGCTCGCGTCCGAGTGGCCGCCGCTTGCTCCTTCGTCGCGTACGCGGCGGCCACTCGGACGCGAGCCGGGCCGCGAACGGCGCATGCTCGGTCTCGCTGCGCTCGAAATCTATGGTTGAGGTGGTGTGGTCGCGTCGGATGGTTGGGTCGAAATTTGTGGTTGAGGTGGTGTGGTAGGGCGGGTGGTGGTGGCTGGAAGTCTGTGGTTGAGGCGGCGTGGTGATTCGGGTGGTGGTGGCTCGAAGTCTGTGGTTGAGGCGGCGTGGTGATTCGGGTGGTGGTGGCTCGAAGTCTGTGGTTGAGGTGGTGTGGTCGCGTCGGGTGGTGACCTCGTGACCCGGGGGTGCGCCGTTGCCGGTGGGTCGAGGTCGGCGCTGGTGGCATCGCTACGGCTGCTGGGTCGGTTCTGCCGTGCTCGTACGCGCTCGGAATCGGTGGTTCAGGTGGGTTGCGTGGGGAGCGTTTCGTCTGAGCGGCTGCTTTCGGAAACAGGCGTTGAGCTGGTGCGGTTACGTGCACGGTGCCGGCATGGGTTCGGGTACGCCTCGGGCGGGCGGGATGCGGTGCTGATGGTGGCATCTTCTCGTGGAGCTGCCGCTCGGATGCGGGACGGATCGTGAAGTTGCGCTCCGGGCGGTGGCGGAGAAGAACGCCCGCTGTCAGCGGGTGCGGCGGCCGCGGAGCGTGGCGGTGGTGAATTCGGTGGCGGCTATGCGGAGGCGGTGGTGGCGGGGGACTACCGCACGGTGGTCGAAGATGGCGTAGTCGCTGCGTTCGATGTGGTGCAGGATGTCCGCGTAGAGGGTGGCCGCGGTGCGGATAGCGGGGCGTACCCGCGGTTGGAGCAGGTCGATGCCCGGTTCGGCGCGGCGGTAGAGGTCTCGGTTGACCGCGATGAGGTGGGCGAGGGCGCGGCGGACGCGCGGATCGGTCCGCCCGGTGCGCCGGCACTCGAACAGCAGGTCGTTGTCGACGCCGAACGCGGCCAGGGCATCGGCGGGCAGGTAGACGCGGTCGCGGTCGAGATCCTCCGCGACGTCGCGCAGGAAGTTGGTCAGCTGGAACGCCTCGCCGAGCGCGGCGGCGGCGGGCTCGGCCTCGGATACCGGGACGACCGTGCCGAGCACGGGTAGCAGCTGCAATCCGATGGCGGCGGCCGAGCCGCGCATATATTCGCGCAGCTGCGCCATGGTGGCGTAGCGGTTACGGAACGCGGGGGCGCCGGGCGCGTCCATCCGCATGGAATCGAGGAACGTCCAGAAGTGCTGCGCGGCAATGCCGTAGCGGTGGATGGTGTGGGTGACGGCGGCCAGGACGAGGGCGCGCGGACGGGGACCCGCTGCCGAACTCTGGTCGACGGAACCGGGGTGCGATTCCAGCGCGGCCCGCAGGTCCCGCTCGATCAGGTCGAGTTCCGCGGCCGGGTCGCGATCGTGCGCCCCGGCGGGACGGCCGGCCCGGTCGACGACGTCGTCTACCATGCGCGCGAACGCGTACAGCGCGTGCACGGCGGGCCGTCGCTCGGCCGACAGCAGCCGGGTGGCCAGGAAGTAGGTGCGGCCGTGGGTGGCGGCGATCTGCCTGCACTCGCGGTAGGCGAGCGGGAGCAGGGCGGAACCAGGTAGGCGGCCCTCGGTCATGGGGCGGCGGGTGACGCGGTGGCTTCGCCGGGTCCGGCCACGACAGTGCCCGGCGGCGTGGCGCGCAGGCGCAGCGGGTCCACCGTGCGCAGCGACAGCGCCGCCACGACCGCGGCGAAGGTGGCGGCGACGACGTGCCAGAAGTCGTACAGGCCGATCGAACCGTCCGGCTGGAAGACCAGCATGAGCCAGGTGCATACGCCGACCAGCGCCATCAACGTCGTGGTGGACAGCGCGAACCCGGCGGCCAGCGCCAGTGGCCACGAGTAGTACCAGGGCAGCGCGGCGGGCGAGAGGATGACGATCGCGACGAACGCGATCAGGATGCCGAGCACCGCTTCCCGCTCGCTGTGCCGGAACCGCCACCAGGTCCACGCGAGCACCGCGACCAACGCCAGCGCGCACATCGCGCGAGTCACCTCGAGCACCGATTCCAGCCGCAACGGGGTCACCCAGGTGACCGCGTGCGCCATCACGGTCGGCAGCGACAGCCAGTTGATGATCTTCTTGGACCCGGACAACGCCGTCAGCCAGCCGATGCCGACGCCCGCGATGGCCGAGGCGGCGACGAAGACGACCGCGAACACGCTCAGACCGAGCCCCGCGATCTTGCCGAACACGAGCGCGGGATGCGGCATGTCCTCGGTGGGTTCCGCGGCGTCGCCGGGTTGCTCGCCGGCGGGCAGATGCGCCGGGTCGCGCCCGACCCGCTGCGCGGCGCGGCGTTCGCGCTCGTGCAGCATCCAGATCCAGACCAGGAACGGCAGCGCCACTCCCGCGGTCGCCTTGATGGCCACGCCGATGGCCACGACGACGATGCCCGCCACGTGGTGGCGTTCCAGCACCAGCGCGATGCCCGCGCACATGAGGCCGACCATCAGCATCTCGTTGTGCACGCCGCCGATCAGGTGGATGAGCACCAGCGGGTTGAGCACCGCCAGCCACAGCGCGACGGTCGGCTTGCCGCCGAGGTGCTTGGTCAGATATGGCACCGCCCACATCATCAGCGCGAGGCCGGGCAGCATGACCAGCCGCATCGCGATGGTGCCCGCCACCACGTTGTCGCCGGTCACGGCGGTGATCGCTCGTCCGAGCAGCAGGAACACCGGGCCGTACGGCGCGGTGGTGGTGGTCCACACGGGGCTCACGTTGTCCAGCAGCACACCGGGATTCGCCACCGGCCCGACCTGGTAGGGGTCGAACCCGTCGCGCAGCAGCGCGCCCTGCGCGAGGTAGGAATAGGCGTCGCGGCTGAACATCGGCACGGCGAACAGCAGCGGCGCGATCCAGATGCCGACGATGGCGCGCAACTCGTTGAGCGTCACCTCGGCGCCGATCCGGTCGCCCGTGCCGATCGTGGCGCGCCCGAGCCGGACCCAGGCGGTGATCATGAGCAGCACGCCGACCCAGACGCAGATGGTCGACAGCGCGTAGCCGTGCCCGAACCGCAGCCAGGACAGGTGCATCGCCTCGAGCAGCGGGTCCCGCTTGCGGACGCTGCCCGCGCCGAAGCCGCCGAACATGATCATGATCGCGCCGCAGAAGCCGAGCAGGGCGGCATGGCCCTCCGGGCTTCTGGCGAAGTCGGCGGCGGTGCGGATCCACCACAGCAGACCGCGGGGGGTGGCCGATTCGCGACCTGCGGAGGCGGGCGACGGGGAACGGATGTCACCGGCGGAGGCGGCCTCTGCGGTGCGCGTTTCGGGGGATGCCATCTGGTGTCGGTCCCCCCGAGTGGTCGGCGGTCGCAACCGCGAGCGAATAGGTCGGCGCTTAGTTTACGGCGTCGTCCGGAACACTATCCGGCTGGTGCGTGGGCTTCCAGGCGAAGTGGGCCGATCTCGCCCACGATGCGGTTTGCCGCCAGTTTCCCGGAGAGCAGGGCGGTCGGCACGCCCACGCCCGGAGTGGTGCCGCAACCAGCGATAACCACATTGTCGCTGGAACGTGGGAAATTGCTCGGCCGAAAGGGGCCGGTCTGACCGAAGAGATGGGCCACCGAGAACGGTGTGCCCGCGAGCATGCCGCGATCGAGCCACGTCTGCGGGGTGTCGAGTCGGTCGACGGCGAAGTGGTCGGCGATACCACGGTAGCCGCGCGCTTCCAGCACGGCGAGCAGTTCGTGGAGGTACGCCGGTGCCAGGCGCGGCCAGTCCAGCGGCGCGGCCACGAGATTCGGGCACGGCGCCAGCAGCGAGAACGGTTCGTGTCGTCCGTCGGCGCGGGTGATGAACAGGCTCGGATCGGTCAGCGCAGGCCGGGTCAGCAGCAGCGAGGGGTCGCTCATCAGCTTGCCCCGGCCTCGGCGTGCGGTGATCTCGGCGAACGTTCGGTCCCAGCCCTGCCCGAATTCGATGATGTGGTGCGCTTGCACCGGCCAGTCGGCCGCGACCGCGGCGGGGACGGTGCCGTGCGCGACGACCGCCGACGGCGAGGCGCGCAGCCCCCGCCGGGGCCGCACGCCGAACCGGTCGAGCGAGCCGAGGTCGGCGGTGAGCACCAGCGCGTCGCAGTCGAACGAACGCCCGTCGGCGGTATGGACCCGCCGGGCCCGCCGGGCGGCGTAGTCGATCCCGACGACTTCGGCGTTCAGTTCCAGCGTGCCGCCCGCATCGGTGAACGCTTGCGCCAGCGCCGCGGCGATCGCCTGCATCCCGCCCTCGGGGAAATACACGCCGAGCGAGGTGTCCATGTGCGGAATCGCGCCGTAGACGGCGAGCGCCCGCCCGGGCGACATGCCCGCGTAGAGCGCCTGGAAGGTGAACAGTCGCGCCGCGCGCGGGTCGCGCAGGAACCCGCGCACCCGGGGACCGAGCCTGCCGAAGCCGCCGAGTCGCACCAATTCGGCCAGCGCGCGGCGCTTCTCGGGAATGCGCACCATATCCAGCGGTGAGTCGAAGTTCGTGTCCATGAACTCGGTGAACTCGGCCGCGTACACCCGCGCCAGCCAGGCGCGCAGACGCCGGTATCCCCGTGCTTCGGCCGGGCCGCACGTCCGCTCGACTTCCGCGGCCATCGCGTCCGGATCGGCGAAGACCCTGATCTCGGCGCCGTCGGCGAACCGTGCGTGATAGCTCGGCGCCAGCGGGTGGATGCGCAGCGGGGGCACGCAGGTCTCCGGGGTGCGGCCGACGGCGGCGAGCGCGTCGGTGACCAGCTCGGGCAGCGTGAGGACGGTGGCGCCGGAATCGATGTCGTAGTCGGCGCCCCGGTAGCGCCCGACCCGGCCGCCGGGGTGGTCGGCTCGCTCGAGCAGTGTTACCGTGCGGCCCGCGCCGGTCAGATACAGCGCGGCCGACAGCCCGGCCAGTCCCGCGCCGACCACCACGACGCGATCGGTCGGTCCTGCCACACTTCTCATCTGCGTCTCCTTGTCGTGGCGCTCAGGCGGCGCGCTTGGTAGCGGCCAGCGCCATCGCGCGCAGCCGCTCCTTGGCGGCGGGCGTCGCCGAGCTGGCCTCGATGGCCGCCAGGCCGGTGTCGGTGAGTTCGGTGATCCGGCGCTCCACATCGTCGACCGCGCCGAGTTCGACCAGCACCGCGCGCAGCCGCTGCACCTGCTCGGCGCCGAGGTCGGTGCCGATACTCGAGCGCAGCAGTGCGGCCGCGGCGGGATCGGTGTCGTCGGCGCGCCGCAGCGCCTCGGCCAGCAGCACGGTGCGCTTGCCCTCGCGCAGGTCGTCGCCGGAGGGCTTGCCGGTGACCGCCGGATCGCCGAACACGCCGAGCAGGTCGTCGCGCAGCTGGAAGGCGATCCCGATGGCGGTGCCGAACCCGCGGTAGGCCTCGATCAGCTCCTCGTCCGCGGCGGCGATGGCGGCGCCGAGGTGCAGCGGGCGTTCGACGGTGTAGGCGGCGGTCTTGTAGCGGTTGATCCGCAGCGCGGCCTCGACCGATTCGTCGCCGCCCGCCTCGCCGTTGATGTCGAGCAGCTGGCCGCCGAGCACCTCGGTGCGCATGTCGGCCCAGACCGGAGCGAACCGGGCGATGGCCGCGGACGCGAGGCCGGACGCGTGCACCATGTCGTCGGCCCAGGACAGCGCCAGATCACCGACCAGAATGGCCACGCTGGCGCCGAAGTGCGCCGAGTCGCCCGACCACCCGCGGTCACGGTGGCGTTGCCCGAAGTCGACGTGCACAGTGGGGAAGCGGCGTCTGGTGTGGGAGGAATCGATGATGTCGTCGTGGATCAGGGCGCAGGCCTGGACGAGCTCGAGCGCGGAGCAGGCGGTGAGCACCGCCGCGGCGTCGGACGCGTCCGGATCGCCGCCGGCTCCGAGCCACCCCGTCCAGGCGAACGCGGGCCGGGTGCGTTTTCCGCCGCGTAGCACGAACTGCTCGAGCGCCTCGGTGGCCTCGGCGAAGACCGGGCCGAGACGCTGCGCCGCCGGGCGGCGAGTGGCGAAGAAGCCGCTCAGAGCGTCTTCCACGGCAGTGACGAAGGCGGGGGTGCCCGGCTGCGGCACCGCGGGGCGCGGCGTCTGAGTACCGGTTGCGGCGGACAGAGGAGCCTCCAAGGTCGTGCGGGTGATAAACGCACGGGGTCGCGGAGGGTGCCCGGGCGCTGCGGATGATTCGGGGCCGAGCGGAGGCGGTCGCGTGTCGCTCGGCGTGGCGAACAACTCGCCCGATGCGAAGAATACGCGCGGCGTCCGAGCGACCCGACAGGGCCGTCATCGGCCACCTCTCTACACTGAACCGGTGACTTTCGACAACGTGCGGGGCAGTTCGACCCCTGGCCGGCCGTCCCGTACGCACCCGAACGTCTCCGGCACACCTTCGGTCGTACAGAGTCTGCGGGCGCACGCCGGGCACGCGGTGCCGTTCTCCGTGGAGTTCAATCCGCCCCGCGACGCCGCCGCCGAAGCACGGCTGTGGCGCGCCGTCCGGCAGTTCGAGTGCATGCACCCGGCGTTCGTGTCGATGACCTACGGCGCGGGCGGTTCCACTCGCGACCGCACCGTCCGCGTGACCGGCCGGCTCGCGCAGGAGACCACCCTGCTGCCCGTCGCGCATCTGACCGCGGTGGGGCACAGCGTCGCGGAGCTGCGCTCGCTGGTCGGCGCGTACGCCGATTCCGGCATCCACAACATCCTGGTGCTGCGTGGCGATCCGCCCGGCGACCCGCTCGGCGAGTGGCACAAGCATCCCGACGGCGTCTCCTACGCCGAGGAGCTGGTGCGCATCGTGCGCGACCTCGGCGATTTCCACGTCGGTGTGGCCTCCTTCCCGCAGGGCCATCACCGCTCGCCGGACCTGGCCACCGACACCGCGTTCCTGGCCGCGAAACTGCGTGCGGGAGCGGAGTATTCGATTACTCAGATGTTCTTCGACGTCGAGCACTACCTGCGCCTGCGCGATCGCCTCGTGGCGCTCGACCCGATCGAGGGCGCCAAGCCGATCATCCCGGAGCTGATGCCCATCACGTCGCTGCGCACGGTGCAGCGCGCCGAGGAGTTGTGTGGCAGGCCGCTGCCGGGCGCCGTGCTGGACCGGCTGCACAAGGCGGCGGGCGACGGCGGCGAGGAGAACACCGCGGCGGTGCGCGCGGCGGGTATCGAGATCGCCACCGAGATCGCCCAGCGGCTGATCGACGAGGGTGCGCCCTGCCTGCATTTCATCACGCTGAATTTCGCCAAGGCGACCAGCGAGGTGCTGACCAACCTCGGTTACGGCGTCACGGCCACCCCGGTCAACGCCTGAGCGGGCGGGGCGGTCGTCCGAAACGTGCACGTCGAGCCGAACCGGGCGTGCACCGATCGCGGATGGGCGGTTGTCCGGAACGTGGGTGTAGCGCCGAGTCGGCGATCCCTGGTCGCGCACGGTGCTCCGGTGCGGCTGGGCCGGACCCCGATCGCCGGAGCGCGGGCGCGATGATCACCGGGGTCCGCCGGTGCGCACGAGGGCGCACCGGCGAGTCCCCGGTCAGGCGGCGCGAGCCGCGCGCAGTCCCCATGCCTCGGCGAGCAGCCGATGCGATTCCAGACGATCGGCGTGCCGATGGGTGATCGTGGTGACCAGCAGCTCGTCCGCCCCGCTGACGCGTTGCAACGCGGCGAGCCGCTCCACGACGGTGCCGGGTGCGCCCACGAACTGGGTGGCCAGGCGATCGTCGACCAGGCGCCGCTGCTCCGCGGTGAGCGGCGCGACGGCCGCCGGGTCGGGATAGTCGGCCGCGCCCGCGCCACTGCGGATGCTGTAGACCCACTGGCCGTAGCCTGCGGCCAGCCGCTGCGCGGTCGCGTCGTCCTCGGCCACCACCACGTCGGCGGAGATCACCACGTACGGCTCGGCCAGTTCGGCGGATGGGCGGAACGCCGCGCGATAGGCCTCGACCGCGTCCAGCGCGGTGCCCGGCGAGACGTGATAGGCCGCGGCGAACGGCAGTCCCAGCCGTCCGGCCAGTTCCGCGCTCTCGCCCGCCGTGCTGCCGAACAGCCACAGCCGCACCTGTGCCTTCTCCCCGGGAACCGCGTGCAGCGCAACACCTTCGGGGCTGACGAAGCTGCCCGCCAGCAGGGCGCGCACCTCGTCGATCTGCTCGGCGAAATCCAGCGGTTCCGCGCCGCGCTGCTGCAACGCGCCCACCGAGGCGATGAACCTCGACCGATCCAGGACGCGGCCGGGGTCGAACGGCGGCGGGATGACCACGCCGTCGCGGATCTCGGTGCGCCCGGTCACCGCGTCGGCCACTGGTTTCCCGCCATTGTTCCGCGCGGCTTCCGCCCCGAACCGGCCGCGCCGATGACCCGACCGGCCGAGCCCGAGGTCGAGCCGGCCCGGGTACAGCGCGTCGATCGTGCCGAAGGCTTCCACGATCGAGGCCGAGGTGTGATGACCCACCTGCACGGCCGCCGAGCCCACCCGGATGCGCTCGGTGGCCGCCGCCACCAACCCGATCAGGGTGATCGAGGAGGAGCTGGCCACCGAGACGAAGTGGTGTTCGGCCAGCCAGTAGCGGTGGTAGCCCCACTGTTCGGCGTGCTGGGCCAGGTCGACGGTGTTGCGCAGCGCCTGCTGCGCGGTCGAGCCCGCGCTGATCGGGGACAGGTCCAGGATCGATAGGGGAACGAATCCGCTCATGCCGCACGCCCCTGCCGCGGATCCTGTTCGCCCGCTTCGATGGCCACCCGCAGTCGGTTCTGCGCGGGCGCCACCGGGCAGGTCGCGAAGTCGGTGAACGCGCAGGGCAGATTCGCCGCGCGGTTGAAGTCCAACACCACCGTGCCGTCCGCGTCCGGCGCGCCGACGGTCAGCGAACGTGCGGCCGGGTAGGTCGTCACACCGCTCGTCGCGTCGGTGAACAGCACACGCAGGTCGTTCCGGTCACCGAACGCGACGACCCGTTCGGTCACCTCGCCGATGCGGAACTCGATGGTGCCCGCGGCGCTGTGGTGGTGTTCGAGTCCCTCGATCACCGCGCCGGTGACCACGGTCCGCTGTCGCTCGAACGGGGTGAACCGCCCGGAGACCACCCAGCGCGGATCGGGTCGATAGGCCGGGATGCCGTCGAAGGTCAGCAGGGCGGGCGCGGCGGGGTCGTGCACGCGGACGGCGTAGCGACCTGTGCGGCGGATCACTTCGAGCACCCGGCTCTCCTGCCGGATGTGCAGTCCGGGCGCGCCCTCGGCGGGCGTGACGATCTGTACGCCCGCGATGCCGCGCCCGTCGTACTCCAGCCGGTCGGCGGGCTGGGCGGTGATGAAGACCTTCTCGTCGGTGACCCACCAGGTGCCGGGAACATCCGGCAGCCGCTCCGGGCGGTCGGTGAGCCAGTGCAGCCCGGTCAGGCCGAGGAACCCGAGCGGGTCGCGCAGCTGGTCTTCGCGCGCGTGGTGCCAGCGTGCCCACTCGGTTTCGAAAACACTGGTAATGCTGGTGGTCATGACGCTATGGCTCCTTCGGGGGCGATAGTGCGGTAGGAGTGGCTGGGCTGTGGGACGGTATGCGTCATCAGGCTGTGCCTTCCGCGTCGATCTGCTGCCGCAGCGCCGGGTGCATACCTGTCAGGGCGGTATCGGGCGCCAGGAACAAAGCCTGCTGCCACAGTGCGGCGCGCGTTCGGGGTGCGGACCGGCCGACGCGGCGGTCCCGCTCGGCGCGGATCGGCGCGACAGCGTGCACCCGCGCGTTGCCGGAGGTGTCGGCGGCGCGTGGAGCGCGCAGGCGGGTGCGCCACCAGCGGGCCTGGTCGGCCGCGAAGGCGGCGGGGTCGGCGGGAACGTCCTGCGCGGCTGCCGGTGCGGCGTCGGCGGCGGGTTTGCGATCGAAGGCGGAGTACACCATCAGAGCGATCCTTTTCGGTCGGTGCCACCAGGTGCTCGGCTTGTGGCCGTTGGTGGGCTCCGGTGAGCGGGCAGGGGCAATCGCGGAGGACGGGATGGCGGGTTCCGGACGGCTGCGGCAAGGAGCCGTGCGCTGCCGGTTCAGTACGCGACTGTGGTGACAAGTCGGATTCGGCATCACGACACGCCGTTCGTCACGGCTGGTGCCGGAATGGCCGACAACAGCTCGCGGGTGTACTCGTGCTGGGGATCGCCGAAGATCTCGGCGGTGCGGCCGGATTCGACGATGCGGCCGTGCCGCAGCACCGCGACGTGATCGCTGATCCGCCGCACCACCGCCAGATCGTGCGAGATGAACAGGTAGCTCAGCGACAGCTCGGTCTGGAGGCGGTCGAGCAGTTCGAGGATCTGCGCCTGCACCGAGGCGTCCAGCGCGGAGACCGGTTCGTCGAGCACCAGCAGTTCCGGGTGCAGCGCCAGCGCGCGGGCGATGGCGACCCGCTGACGCTGTCCTCCGGATAGCTCGGCGGGCCTGCGCTGGGCGAACCCGGCCGGGAGCGCGACTTGCGTGAGCAGCTCCGCCACCCGGTCGCGGCGTTGTGCGCGGTTCCCGATGCCGAACGCGCGCAACGGTTCCTCGACGATCGCACCGACCCGCCAGCGCGGATCCAGTGAGGCGTAGGGGTTCTGGTACACCACCTGGAAGCGTTTGCGCAGCGCGCGCAGCCGCGACCCGCGGGCCCGCGACAACGGTTGCCCGTCGAAGGTGACCTCGCCGCGGTCGGGTTCGGTGAGCCGCAAGGCGATCCGCGCGGTGGTGGACTTGCCCGATCCGGATTCGCCGACCAGCGAGAGCGTCTCGCCGCGTCCGAGTTCGAAGCCGACTCCGGATACCGCGGTCACGCTGTCGCCCCCGTGGGCGCGGAAGGTCTTGTGCACCTCGCGCAGGACCAGCAGCGGCTCGCCGGTCCTCGGTTTGGGCTCGCGGTAGCCGTCGGTGGGGCCGAGGCTGGGCGAAGCGGCGAGGAGGCGCTTGGTGTACGGGTGGCGCGGGGTGGCCAGTAGTTCGGCGGTGGGGCCGCTCTCCACCACCTCGCCGCCGTTGAGCACGACCAGCCGGTCCGCGCGTTCGGCGGCGACCGCCAGGTCGTGGGTGATCAGCAGCACCGCCGTGCCGCGCGCCGCGATCTGCTCGGCGAGCCGATCCAGCACCCGGCGCGCGACCGTCGCGTCGAGCGCGCTGGTCGGCTCGTCGGCGATGACCAGATCCGGTGCGCAGGCCAGCGCCGCGGCGATCAGCACCCGCTGACGCTGCCCACCGGACAGCTCGTGCGGATACTGGGCCGCCCGCAGTTCGGGCCGGTCCAGTCCGGCGTCGGCCAGCAGCTCGATCGCCCGCCCGCGCGCCGCCTTGCGCTCGGCCAGTCCGTGCACCAGCAGCGATTCGGCCACCTGAGCGCCGACCCGGCGGACCGGATTCAGCGAAAGTCCGGGGTCCTGGGGGACGAAGCCGATGCGCGCTCCCCGCAGCCGCCGCAGCGCGCGTTCGGAACCGGTGTCGACCACGGCACCGTCGAAGGTCACGGTTCCTCCGGCGATCTCGGCGTTCGCGCCGAGCAATCCGATCACGGCGTGGGCGAGCGTGGACTTGCCGGAGCCGGACTCGCCGACCAGCGCCACCACCTCGCCGCGGGCCACGGTCAGCGACACACCGTCGAGCGCGGTGACCGGGCCGGTGTCGGAGCGATAACGAACCCGCAGGTCCTCGACGTGCAGCAGCGGAGATACCGGGACGTTCACGCGGATTCTCCCTTCACGATCGCGCGTCCGAGCCGCTGGGCGGCGAGCACGACGGCGATGATGACGAGACCGGGCAGGGTGGTCATCCACCACGCGGTCGCGAGATAGTTGCGGCCCTCCGAGATCAGCGTGCCCCACTCGGGGGTGGGCGGCTTCGCGCCGTAGCCGAGGAAGCTCAGCGCCGACACCGACAGCACCGCCATACCGAATTCCACCGCGGCCAAGGCGAGTACGGGCTGGTAGGAGTTGGGCAGCACGTGCCTGGCCAGCACCGTGTACCAGCGCACACCCGCGGCGTGTGCGGCCTCCACGAACACCGCTTGGCGCACCCGCAGCACTTCCGAACGCATCACGCGGGCGAAATTGGCGACCAGCGCGATGCCCACCGCGACGGCCACGTTGCGGGTGCCGAAGCCCAGCGCGGTGACCAGGGCCAGCGACAGCAGCAGCGCCGGCACCGACAGCAGCACATCGACCAGCCGCATGACGACCGCGTCCACCACGCCGCCGATCGCGCCGGACAGCACCCCGAGCAGCGACCCGGCGACCAGCGCGATGCCGACCGCGGCCAGGGTGGCGGTCAGCGAGAGGCCTGCGCCGTGCACCGTCCGGGTGTACAGATCGCGGCCGAGATTGTCGGTGCCGAACCAGTGCTGAGCGCTGGGGCCCTGCAACTTCTGCGCGGGCACGCCGGTCAGCGGGTCGCCACCGGCGAACACCGACGGCGCCAGCGCCCAGCCCACGGCGAGCAGCGCGACGGCGGCCGCCACCACCAGTCCGGCGCTGCCGCGCAACGTCTTCCACCGCACGACCGGTCGCCGCAGGCCGGGCAGCACCGCTGTGCGCTGTTCCTCGGTGACGTCAACCACGAGTCCGCACCCCCTCGGCGAGCGGCGCGCCGAGCACGAGCCCGGTGGGAACGATGGGAGCTGGGTCAGACACGAACGATCGCCTCCTCGGCAGTGTCGGCGGCGCTGCGCTCGGACACACCGCGCGCACCGCGGGAGCGGGCGGCGATGCGCGGGTCGAGCAGCGGATACAGCAGGTCCACCGTGAGATTCACGCTGACGAACACCACCGAGGTGAGCAGTACGATGCCCTGCACCACCGGGATGTCCTGCGCCAGCACCGCGGTCTGGGTCAGCCGCCCGACACCTTGGCGGGCGAAGACCGTCTCCACCACCACCGATCCGGCGAGCATGTTGCCGACCAGGACCCCCGCGATGGTGAACGCGGGCACGCTGGCCGGGCGCAGCACGTGCGTGCGTTGTACCCACCAGCGCGACCCGCCCTTGGCCAGGGCCACGTCGACGAACGGCTGACGCCAGGTCGTCTCCAGCCCGGCGGTGAGCACCTGCGCGATGACCGCGCCGATCGGCAGGGCCAGGGTGAGCGCGGGCAGCACCGTGCCCGCGAAACCGTGCCCGCCGAACGCGGGCGCCAGCCGCAGTTGGAACGAGAACACCTGCAACAGCAGCAGTCCGGTCCAGAACGTCGGCACCGAGACGCCGAACGACGGAAGCGCGGCCAGAGCGTTGCGTAACCACGGCCGCCGAGTCTGGGTCGCCGCGAACGCCAGTGCGACACCGCCGACGACCGCGAAGAGCAGCGCGGTTCCCGCCAATTCGAGCGTGGCGGGCAGCGCGTCGCCGATCGCGCCGGTGACCGGTTGCCCGGTCGCGATGGAATGGCCGAGATCACCGCGCACGGCGTGTCCGAGCGCGGTCCAATACTGTTCCCACAGCGGCCGATCCAGCCCGTAGCGGGCCTGTAGCTCGGCGATGGCGGCCTGGTCCACCGGCGTGCCCGTGCCGCCGCCGTCGGCCGCGATCGAGACCGGGTCGGAGGGCAGTAGGTACAGCACCACGAACGACAGCGTGAACGCCGCCCACAGCACCCAGATCGCTTGCAGCGCACGCAGGGCGAGATAGCGCGCCATGACTATCGTCCGCTCAGCCAGGTGTCGAAGAACTGCAAGCGTGCCGAAGCCTCGAACTTCAGATCCCGCGTGTTCGCGCTCGCTCCGATCGCCTGGGAGAGCTCCACGGTCGGGATCATCAGTCCGGCGTCGAGCACCTGCTCCTGCGCGACCCGGATGAGTCCGTTGCGTGTCGCGGTGTCGACGGTGCCGACCTGCCCGTTCAGCGCGTCGTCCAGTGCGGGGATCGGGCCGCGGGCATTGAGGTTGCGCCCGTCGAGTCCGAAGGAGGTGCGCAGGATGTCGCCGTCGGCGCGGGTGGTGTTGCCGTAGGAGGCGTCGAAATCCTTGCTGTTCTGCCGCGCCGTGAACTCCGCCGCCGACACCAGGTCCAATTTCAGCTCCACCCCGACCTGCCGCAGCTGCTGCTGCACCAGCTCCAGGATCGCCTGGTTGCCCGCGAACACCTGGCTGAACAACACCGAGAAGGACAACCGCTCACCGTTCTTGGCCCGGATGCCGTCCGCGCCGGGGACCCAACCGGCCTGGTCGAGGATGGTGCGCGCCTTCGCCGGGTTGTAGGCGAGGCGTGCCGACAGGTCCGTGTAGCCGGGGGTGGTGCCGGCCAGTGCGCTGGTGGCGGGCTTGAACTGCGGGCCGAGTACGGTGTCGACCAATTGCTTGCGATCGATCGCCGGCAGCAGCGCCTGGCGCACCGCGGGATCACGCAGCGGTCCCCGGGTGACGTTGAGCTGCAAGTGGAACGGCACACCCGGGTTGGCGGTGCTGAGCACCCGGCCGCCCGCCGCCTCGATCTGCGCGGCGTCCTGCGGCAGCGCGTCGCTGATCGCGTCCAGCTGCCCGGAGGCGAGACTGCCGGTGCGGACGCCGGATTCGGGCACCACAGTGAATTCGATCTTGTCCAGGTACGCCTCGCCGCGATGGGCGAATACCGCCGAACCCCAGTGGTAGCCGGTCCGTTTGGCCAGCGTGACCGCGGCGTCCTGGCGGTAGGCGGCGTAGGTGAACGGCCCGCTGCCGATGTTGTCGCCGAGGCAGCGCTGCTCGGCGGGCTTGGCCGTGGTCACGTCGGCGAGGATGCCGAGCTGGGCGGTCGATGACGCCTGCAGGAATGCGGCGTTGGGCTTGCTGAACTCGACCCGCGCGGTGAGCCGGTCCACGGCCGTGGTGCCGACGTAGCCGGTGAGGTAGCTGCTGCCCAGCGGCGCCTTGCCCGAGCCCAGCTTCACGACCGAATCGAAGGTGCTGCGCACCGAGTCGGCGGTGAGCGGGGTGCCGTCGCTGAAGGTGACGCCGTCGACGAGGTGGAAGGTGAAGACCTTCGCGTCGGGGCTCGCCTCCCAGCTCTGCGCCAGCCACGGCTTCAGTTCGCCGGTGGCCGGGTCCTGGTCGGTCAGCGAATCCACGATCTGCCGGGCGACGTACAGCGTCTGATTGGTGCCGGCCTGGGCGGGATCCGAGCAGGTCGGCGCCTGGGACAGGCCGTAGCGCAGTACACCGCCCGGCTGGGGCGGGCCCGCGTCGCCGCCGGGCGCGGCCGAATCACTGCCGCAGGCGGCCACGGTGGTGGCCGCGGCGAGCGCGCCGGCCAGCGCGACGATTCGGTGACGGGTTCGGATCACGGGGCAACTCCAGATACTTCGGGTCGGGCGAGTTCCTCGCCCAGGTCGGGGTCGATGTCGGCCGCTGCCAGCGCTGGGCCGGACAGGGGCAGGTATTTCTCGAACAGGTGCGGTCCGATCTGTTCGGCCCGCAGGCGCGCGGCCACCGGATCGCCCTGAGCGATCCGGTGCACGCGCGGCGTCCTGGTCGACACTGGCTGTGTCATCGGCTCAGCGTTTTTTCGGCAGGCCGGGCGGATTGATCCGCGATTCGGCGACCGTCTCGCTCTGCAGGCCCCAGCGGTCGATCACCTGCTGGTAGCTGCCGTGCTCGATGGCGTAGGCCAGCGCGTGCTGCACGGCGGTGATCAGACCGTTGTCCTTCTTGGTGAGCACCGCGATCTCGCCTTGCAGCGCCTCGCCCGCACCGGAGAACGTGCCCACGATCCGGGTCTGTTTCGCGGTGGCCGCGTGGTAGATCGCCGTCGGGTTCGGTCCGAGGTAGCCGTCGAGCCGCTGCGAGGCCAGCGCCAGGTAGTAGTCGCTGACCTGCTGGAAGTAGGCGATGTCGATAGGGGGCAGGCCCTCGGCGCGGTTCTGCTCGTTCCACTTCACCAGCAGCTGCTCCTGGTTGGTGCCGCTGCCGACGCCGATCCGCTTGCCCGCCAGGCTCGTGCGGTCCTTGTAGTCCAGTTTGCTCTGGATCGGTACCTCCAGCGCGACGTTGTCCTTGCGGTAGGTCGCGAAGTCGTACTTCTCCTTGCGTTCCTCGGTGACGGTGACGTTGGAGATGAACGCGTCCACCTCGCCGGAGTCCACCCGCACGAAGTTCTGCGACCAATCGGCCACCTGCGCGTCGAGTTTCAGGCCGAGGATGTCGGCGATCAGCGAGGCGAAGTCGACTTCCGAGCCGACCACCGTCTTGTCGTCGGTGGCGTAGAACCGCAGCGGCGGCGCGGTGCCGGACGCGCCGGTCACGATCAGCGTGCCGCGATCGCGGATCGCCTTCGGCACTTCGGCGGCGATGGCATCGACCTTGGCGGCCCGGACGCGGCCGGACTGGGCGGGGGAGAGGTCGAAGGTGATCGAACCGGCGGGCTGCGTGGCGGTGTCCGCCTCGGGTTCGGTGCAGCCGGTGGCCAGCAGCACGACCGCGGTCGCGGCGGCGGTGACCAGGGCGGAGAACTTCATCGGATACCTGTTCGTCAACGGACTCGGGAAAGGAACGCGCGGGTGCGCGGGTGTTCTGGATGGTCGAGGACGACCGAGGGTGGCCCCTGCTCGACGATGACGCCCCCGTCGAGGAACACCACGGTGTCGGCGACCTCACGGGCGAAGCCGATCTCGTGGGTGACGATCACCAGCGCGGTGCCGCGGTGCGCCAGATCGCGGATCACGTCGAGCACCTCGCCGACCAGCTCCGGGTCCAGCGCGGAGGTGGGCTCGTCGAACAGGATCACGCGCGGGCGCAGCGCCAGCGCGCGGGCGATCGCCACCCGCTGCTGCTGTCCGCCCGACAGCCTGCGCGGATACGCGTCGGACAGGTGCCCGATGCCGACCCGCTCCAGCAGCAGGCGCGCCTCGCGCTCCACCTCGTCGCGGTCGCGCCGCTGCGCCGCCAGTGGTGCGAGCGTGACGTTCTCGAGCACGGTCAGGTGCCCGAACAGATTGAACTGCTGGAAGACGAAGCCGATCCGGGCGCGCTGCTTGCGCACCACGCGATCGGGCAGCGCGTGCAGGCGATCGCGGCGCAGTCGATACCCGATCAGCTCGCCGTCGATGTGCACGGTGCCCGCGTCCAGCGTTTCCAGGTGGTTGACCACGCGCAGCAGGGTCGACTTGCCCGACCCGGACGGGCCGATCACGGCCACCACCTCGCCGGAGCGCACGGTGAGGTCGATGCCGCGCAGCACTTCCTGCGAACCGAAGGATTTCCGCACGCCGCGGACCTGCACGGCGGGTACGGCGCTCATCGGGTCGCTCCGCGCGGTGCGGCGGGGCCGGCCTCGGCGGCGATCTCGCGCAGCTTCTGCCACCCGCGTTGCAGCGGTGTCGGCGGCGGCGTGCGGTGCGCGCCCTTGGCGTAGTGGCGTTCGATGTAATACTGCGCCACCGACAGCACGGTGGTGAGCACGATGTACCAGACCGTCGCGACCATGAGCAGCGGCACCACCCGTCCGTTGCGCCCGTAGATGACCTGGACCTGGTAGAACAGCTCGGCGATCGCCATCACCGACACGATCGAGGTGCCTTTGAACAGGCTGATCACCTCGTTGGTGGCGTTCGGCAGGATCGAGCGCATCGCCTGCGGTACCACCACCGTGCGGAACTGCCGCAGCCGTGGAATCCCCAGCGCGGCGGCGGCTTCCAGCTGACCCGCGTCCACCGAGATGAACCCGGCCCGGATGATCTCGGCCGAGTACGCGGCCTGATGCAGCGCCAAGCCGATCACGGCGGCGGTGAAACCGCTGATCACCCCGTTCACCTCGACGGTGAAGAACGCGGGGCCGAACGGGATGCCGACCGACAGGGTCCGGTACAGGTAGGCGATGTTGAACCAGAACAGCAGTTGCACGATCAGCGGGATCGAGCGGAACGCCCAGATGTAGACCCACGAGATCACCCGCAGCACCGGGTTGTTCGACAGCCGGGCGACCGCGAGCGCGGTGCCGAGCAGAAAGCCCAGCGCCGTGCCCCAGACGGTCAGCTCCAGGGTGACCCGCAACGCCGACAGCACCGACTTCGCGGTGATGTACTGCGCGAACGTCGGCCAGTCCCAGCCGGGATTGGTGGCCAGGCCGTGCACGAACTGGGCGAGCAGGATCAGGGCGACGGCGCTGACCACCCAGCGCCAAGGGTGCCGGGTCTTCGCGACGGTAGGCGTCGTGCCGCTCTCGGCGGCGGCCGGTGCGCCGGTCGGGGCCGGTTCGCTCGGCGCGGCGGCCTCGGGCGCGGCGTCCGGCGCGGTGGACGCGCTCATGACGGGTCCTCGATGATCACTTCGGTTCCTCCATCGGTCCCGGCGGAAGCACCCGCACCCGATGACCGGGGGGTTGCTGCGACGTCGACGAGCCAGGTCTCTCGGTCGCTCTGGATGGTTGGCGCCGACCCCCTGACAGGCGGTGTCAGGGGCGAGCCGAATCATGATGCCAAGCAAGGGAAGCTCGGAACAAGAGAAGTAATCACCGTGAGCGTAGAGCTTGTCCACGCGCATTCATCGGATCTATGTAGTAGCCAGAAGTGCGCTGCGCTACCGAGACCGGCTCCGAGCTTCGCCGGCGAGCGACGCGGGACCGAGATGGTCCGAAGCAGCATACGGGTATCGCCGACGCTCGGACACGCGGCGTGAGCTCGGTTCCGGGCAAACAGGACTCGCCACGGAATTGCTGTGCCCAATCTCGGCTGTTGAATGCGTTTGCCGGAGTACTGTCCCCCTCGATTGTTCCGCCGATGAGGAGGTTTCGTGACCATATTGCGCCGTCTGACCCAGTTGTCCGCTGTCGCGACCAGTTCGATCGCCCTCGTGTTCGCCGGGCCGTCCGCCGCGTTCGCGGCTCCGGATGTCACGCTTCCCGCGTTCTCCGAGAATCCCGTGCCGATCGCCGCCCCCGGTGACCTGTTCGGCGCGTATCAAGCCGCGCTCGACGCGCTGCGCGCGCTCGGTATCCAGCCGTTCGCGTACCCGAGCGCGTCGGCGTTCTGCCTCGACAACACCACGGCCGGTCTGGCGCCCGCCGTGGCAGGCGCCATCCCGGGACCGTGGCCGAAGAACACCGTCCAGATTCCCGGCCAGGACCTCAGCGCGGTCAAGGCCGGGCAGGCGATGTTCACCTTCGTGCCCTACGGCCTCGGCCCGGACGGCCCGAACACCGCCGGAATGCAAGTGGCCTGGTTCAATCTGAACACCGGCCGTGGCGGTACGGCCGCCATGGGACCGTTGCCGGAGGTCGCGCGCTCGATGATCCCCGCGGCCGTTCCCTTGGACCTGCGTCCCGCCGCGGAGCAGGCGATCCGGGACTTCCTCGTCGCGTCCCTGCCGATGGGCGGGGTGCGTGCCGTACCGGTGGATACCGGCAAGGGCACGGTTCTCGCCGCGGTGTTCGGCTCGGTCCAGAACGGCGCCAAGTCCTGCGTCTTCCTGCCGACAGTCGGAATCACGCCGGTCCCATGAGTTTCCGGGCCGCCGCGGCGCGCTGCGCTCAGGGCAGCGAGCGCCCCTTCCAGCGCGCCGTGCCGCGGCGGCGGGCCCGGTGCGATCGCACCCACAGCAGCAGATACGCCCCCACCGACACCGGATGCGCTAGGGCGGCCAGCACATCCGAGGGTTTCAGCGGGCCGCCGGTTTCGGTCGAACGGGCCAGCAGTCGCCCGGCAACGGCGGCGAGCCAGCCGATCAGGCCGGTCCGGCGGACCGCACCATGGCCGAGCACCGCGGCCACGGGCGGCACCCAGTACGCAAGGGCGGCAACCAGTCCCACCACCGCTCCGCCCGCTATCGTGCCGTCGTAGGCCGACCAGAGCCAGCGGGTGTAGCCCGCGTCCACTTCCGCGGCGCCGCGATACATCCTGGTGCGGGCCAGCGATCCCGCGGCCACCAGAACGGTGGAGTGACCGGCTCGCCGCAGCGTCCGGGCGATGTCGAGGTCTTCGGTGACGCTTGCGGCCACCGCCGTGTGGCCGCCCACCGCCTGGTAGGCGGCGTTGTCGAACACGAGGAACTGGCCGCAGGCCACCGCCGTGGCGGGCCGCAGGCTTCGATCGGCCGCGGTGACCGGCAGCGTCGAGGCCCATGACCAGCACAGCAGCGGCTGCACCACGGCCTCCGCCACCGAACCCGCCACCTGCAAGGGCCAGGGCGAGACCAGGGCGGCTCGTCGTCCGCGCAGCGCGCCGACCGCCGCCGCGATCGCGGTCGGGGCCAGCCGCACGTCGGCGTCCACGAAGATCAGCACCGGCGTCGACACCTCCTGGGCCAGCCGGACGCAGGCGGCCGCCTTTCCGGTCCAGCCGGACCCCGGGTCGGACTCACTGCGCAGCAGGATGAAACGCGGGTCGCCGTCGATCGCCGCGCGGGCGGCGGCGCCGGTCTCGTCGGTGGACGCGTCGTCGAGGATGTGTACCGCCATGCGCGGCACGCCCACCTGGGCGCGCAGGTCGCCGATCAGCTCGGGTAGCCGGTCGGCCTCGTCGCGTGCCGGGATACAGACGGTGACCGGTTCGATCACCGTCGTCGGGTTGTTCGGCAGCCGCCGCACGGTGATCCGGTTGTACAGCGCGATGCCCGCGCCGAGCACGGACACCGCGGTGGCGAAGGAAGGCAGGATCCGCACCATGCGGGCCACGCTATCCCGGCATACCGACCTGTCGCTCAGCGATTCTGCGTCACCGACCGCCACCAGCGGCTCAGCGAGAAGCCGGCTTCCGGCGCACCGGGCGCGGCGGGGTTGCGGTCCATGTACGCCATGGCGGCGACGATGGCGGCGACCGCGAGCGTGATGCCGCCCGCGATGCCCGCCCAGCCGGCGAACGAGCGGGTGTTCGGGTCGGCGTAACTGACCTCGGCGCGCAACGTGGAGACATCGCCGGGCGGCAGCTTCCAGGAGACGACGTTGTCGCCCTCGCGGCTGCCGTTGGTCTTGGCGACGCGGGCCGGGAACGCGATGGTGAACTGCACGTCCGACCCGTGCGGCGGCACCGATTTCAGATCGACCCGCCCGGTCAGGCCGACCAGGTCGCCGGTGCGCTGGAACTGCAACTGGAACATGCCCTGGGTCTGCTCGGACAGTCCCCCGAGCTGCTGCACCTCGCCGAAGGACAGATCCTCGAAGAAGACCTGGCTGCCCACGTATCCGTCCTGGGCGTACGGTTCCACCCGCACCTTGGCGGCCAGCGTCTCGGGCGCCTTCAGTTGCGGGCCCTTGTCCCCGGCGTCGGCGGGGACCACGGCGGCGACGATCCGTCCGGACACCCGGTCATTGGACGAGACCCCCATCGAAACCTGGACCCGCAGGCAGCCGGCGAGCATCGGGACCAGGATCGCCGCGAGCAGAACGATCGAAGCGGCACGCACCCCGCGGCGTGGGACCCGCCGTGGCGGGAGATCCGGGGTATCGAGCTTCGTGGTGACGGGACTCGGCTGCACGGGTGACATCGTGCCAGGCCATCGGCGCGGAATGAAACGCGCCAGTCGTAGCGCGCGTCGGCGTGCGGTGTCCGGGGAATCGCGCCGGATCAGCGGCGCGCGCGAGCCAGGACGATGAGCAGCGGAATGCCGAGCAGCCCCATGCCGGCGAACCCGTATCCGGCCGATGGCAGTAGACCGAGGAACACCGCGTGCGCCAGCGCCGATCCGAGCCAGGTCCACAGGAAGAAGGCCACCGGGACGGCGACCGTGAGCGCGCGGGCGGCCGGTCGTGGTACCCGCGCCGGATCCGGCGCCGCCCGCTCCCAGACCGCGAGCAAGCAGCCCATCACCAGCGCGACGCCGAACCAGCCGAGATAATTGGTCACCGGAATCCGGTCCAGCCCGGGTAGTCCGGAGTGGGTGTCACACCAGGTCCACTGCCCGTCGGTCACCATCTGCGGATCCAGGAACAGATCCCAGCCCACCGCGCCCACCGCCGTCGCCGCGACCCGCGCGACCGTGCGCCGCGTGCATATCCCGGCCACCACCCACACCGGGTAGATCCCGCCGGTCCAGGCCAGCGGGACGAGCAGCGGCACCGTGAGCAGAGCGGGTCCGAGCCGGTCGGTCGCGTACTCGTAGCAGCCGAACGGTATGCCGGTCGCGGTACCGATCACCTCCGCGGTGAGCCCGATACCGGAGACGATGAGGAGGAAACCGACGGCATAGCGGAGTCCCCTGGTCGCCGTCGCGTGCGTCAGCGCGACGGCGGCGGAGAGCAGCACGACCGCGACGGTGACCCGGTCGCGCGCCGCGCCTGCGGCCAGTGGGTAGCCGATCTGCGCGACGATCGTCAGGACGACCACGACCAGTGGCAGCAGAAAGCTCGCCGAGCGGTATCCGGGCCGGGGTTGCGCCGGGCTCTCCCGCGCGGACGCGGACCGTTGTGTCACCGCGGGCGGCCGATCGCCCGAGTCCGTCATCGTCGCAGCCACCGCGACAATCCGGGCCGGTTCAAGTCGCGCAGCGCCAGGGTGGCGGCCGTGCGGCCGCTGGCGCCGGAGACGCCGCCGCCGGGATGGGTAGAAGCGCCGGTCAGATACAGTCCCGGCGCGCCGGGCACCCGCTGGCCGGCCAGCTCGGGCAGCGGGCGCCATAGCATCATCTGGTCCAGCGACATCTCCACGTGCATCACGTTGCCGCCGACGAGCCCGAGTTCACGCTCCAGGTCCACGGGTGTCTGCACGTGCCTGCGCAGCACGGTATCCGCGAAACCGGGCGCGCGGGAATCGACTTCGGCGACGATCCGGTCGGCTTCCCGCTGCGCGAGGTCGGCCCAGTCGGCGCCGGAGGCCGGTCGGTACGGGTGCCACTGCGCCCACAGCGACAACTGGTGCTCACCGGGCGGCGCGATGGTCGGGTCAACGGCACTGAAGCTCATGGCCAGCACGACCGGCCGGGGCGGGAGGTCACCGGCCAGCGCCGCGCCGTGCGCGCGACGCAACTGCGCGCGATCGGACACCAGGAATTGCAGGCCGCGAGCCGAGTGATCGATCGGGCTGCCGGGATAACGGGGCAGCGCCGAGGTGGCGGCTCGCACCACCATCCCAATCCCTGGACCGACGCGGATGCGCCTGCGCCAGTCGTCGAGCACCGCGCCGTCGAAGCCGCCGCCGCGGAGCAGATCCAGCGTGGTCAGGACGTGGCAACCGGCGATGACGACGCTCGCGCGCAACTCTCGGCCCGACCCGGTGCGCACCCGCCAGCGGTCCCCGTCGCGGCGCAGGGCCGACACAGCGTCGCCCGCGGTCACCACCCCGCCGTCGGACCGCAGCCGCGCCACCAGCGCGGTGGTCAACGCCCCGCTGCCGCCGACCGCACGACCCGGCGGCAGCGTGTGCATGAGCGCGGCGAAGCCCACCATCGGCGCCGTGCCCGGCTCCGACATCGGCGGCCCGGACTGCGCGCCGAACCAGGCCAGCGACGCCTTCAACCGCTCGTCCTCGAACAGCGAGTCCAGCAGCGCATCGCCGGATTGCAAGAACTCCCGCGACAGCGCGCTGCCGCCGTTCTTCGCGTCCAGTCCCCAGAACGATCGGACCAGTCTGCCCGGCGTCGGTGCGCCGCCGAAGGCCCGCATCACTCTGGCGCTGCGCGGACCCCACACCAGGACGAACCGGCGGTAGGCGTCCGCGTCCCGCCGGCCGCACGCCGCCGCGATGGCGGCGCAGGTGGCATCCAGGTCGCGATGGAACACGATGGCGGGGCGGTCCGCGTGCGCCGGGGTGAAACCCCATGGGTCGCAGTCGATGTAGCGCAGGCCGAAACGGTCGAGTTCGAGGTCCTCGACGATGCCGGTGTGGCGGACCATGATGTGCGCCGACGATCCGCGATCGACCCGATGGCCGGGGAACCGCTCGACCGTCGACACCGCGCCGCCGAGGACCTCGTCGCGTTCGAGCACTTCGACCTCGTGCCCGGCGCGGGCGAGGTAGCACGCGGCCACCAACGCGTTGTGGCCCGAGCCGACGACGATCACCGTCACGTGATCCTCACAGCGGCAGCCGCCTGCCGAGGATCGCGAACGGACGGTTGTCGCCCGCGAAGACGAAATTCCGGACCACGTCGGTGAATCCCTGCCTGCGATACAGACGCCAGGCGCGGTTGTCCTCACCGGCGACCTCGGGGGTCGACAGCAGCACCGCACGCTCGGTGCGGTCGCGCAGCAGCCGTTCCAGCAGCGTGCCGCCGATGCCGCGGCCCTGCGCGGCTGGATGCACATGCAGCTCGGTGAGCTCGAAATAGTCCGAGAGCAGTTCGCGCGTGGCGTGTTCCGGCCAGCCCGAGCGCCGCATTCCGCTGTGCACCTGCTGGTGCCACCACTGGTGCGCGGCCCCGCGATAGCCGTAGGCGATCGCCACGATCGGCGCGCGCCGCAGATCGATCCGGCCGGAGTCGTCGGGCAGCACCGCGGCGACCGCCTGCCAGCCGGGCCGGGTGGTGTGCTCGGTCCACATCGGCGCGCGATGGTTCTCGGTCCCGCGCGGATAGTCCATGGCGGCCACGTAGACCGCCAGCGCGTCGTGCAGCCGGGAGCGCAGGGCCGCCACCGAGAGATCGATGACGGCGGGCGCGGGAGTGTGATTGGGCTTGACGGCGGTCATGGCTCTCGTCGGTCGCGCGGACGCGGAAGTTTGTCGGTGGGCGTCTCTATATTGAAGCTCAATTCAAACGTTCGAATACCTGTTCGGTCCGGGCGGTGCTGGAAAGTGGTGGGGCACGCCACCTCCAGCGCGGTATACCGGCCAAGGTACGCGAGGGTGGAGGGACGGCGATGTCTGGTCGAGTGGAACATCCGGGCCGGCCCGGCCGAGCCGGCAAGCTGCTGGAGCGCGCGGACGGGTTGCTCATGCAGGCGGCGGGGGAACGAGATCCGCGGGAGCGGTTCCGCACCGCCTACCTGGCCGCGCTGCGCGGCGCGGGCGCCGTGATCGCGCTCACGGGCGCCGATGCCGCGCCCCGGGCGCGCTCGCGCAACGCGTGGGTGCTGATGCAGCGCGCCGCGCCGGAATTCGTGATGTGGGCGGACTACTTCAGTGCGCGCTCGGAGATCCGGGCGGCGCTGGAGGCAGGCCTGGACCGGAATGTCGACGAACACGAGGCGGACGAGTTCTCTTCGCGGGTGGCGGCATTCCTCCATGACGTGGAAGATCTCCTCGCGGCATCGGCCAGGTTGCGGCCCGCTCCTGGAGTGACCGGCGATATGACCGCTTAGGTATCCCTTCGCTCCGGCCGTGCGCGGGGCTGATGACGGACTACGTCCGACTGTGCCCATTAGGTGGTCTGGCCCTGATCGAACTCGTATCATTGGTGACAGATGGCCGCCAAGGTCGGCTATCTGTCGTCTACCCGGAGGCGACAGCCACGTCCTAGTGCCGGGGGAGGTACCGTGCCACTCTCCGAGCACGAGCAGCGCATGCTCGAACAGATCGAGAGCGCTCTCTATGCTGAGGATCCCAAGTTCGCCTCGTCCGTCCGCGGCGGACGGCTACGTTCGACCTCGAGTCGTCGCAGACTCCAGGCCGCGGCGTTGTTCGTCCTCGGCCTCTTTCTCCTCGTCGCGGGCATCGCGGCGCCCGTGAAGCCCGGCGGCTTCCCGATCATCAGCCTGATCGGGTTCATCGTGATGTTCGGTGCCGGCGTGCTCCTGCTGCTGGGCACCTCCAAGAACATCGCCAAGAACGACCGGTCCGGCGGGCAGGCATCCTCCGGCGGAGGGCGCGGGCGCCAGCGCAAGTCCGGCGGTTTCTCCGAGCGTATGGAGGATCGCTTCCGGCGGCGGTTCGACCAGGAATAGCTCGCCCGTAGTCGGACAACTTCAGCACAACCGGCGACGCCGCACCGTAATGGTGCGGCGTCGCCGGTTCGCGTGCGTGTACCGATCGCGCCGCGGATGATTTTCGAGTCCGATTTCCCCTTCCCCCACACCTCCCCACAAACTTCCCCCACTTCGCCCCCGAACGGTGCCGCACCAGGGGGTTTGCTGGGTGTTTTCGGGCATTTGTCACCTGAGCCGACGCGTGTCGGCGGAACTCGCAAAAGTTCTCCACGCCGGTGATAGCTGACATGACCTGCGGAATCGTCTGAGTGGGGAGCCAGATCACCGCTTGTTTCGATTGAAAGTGGGGGAAAGTGGGGTAATGTGGAGCGCGCAGTACCGAAGGGCCGACCATCGAGGTGATCGACTAGGGAGGTATCGAGATGTTTCTCGGTACCTACACACCTCGCTTGGACGACAAGGGGCGACTCACGTTGCCTGCGAAGTTTCGAGACGATCTGGCGGGAGGGTTGATGGTCACGAAGGGGCAGGACCACAGCCTTGCCGTGTACCCGAAAGAGGAGTTCACCGCGCTCGCCCGGCGGGCCGCGGCCGCGTCTCGAAGCAATCCGCAGGCCCGTGCGTTCGTCCGGGCACTCGCGGCCGGAACGGACGAGCAACGTCCGGACGCGCAGGGCCGGATCGTGTTGTCCGCCGACCATCGTCGCTACGCCAACCTGCAAAGGGATTGCGTGGTGATCGGTTCGGTCGACTTCCTGGAGATTTGGGACAAGCAGGCGTGGGAGTCCTACCTCGCCGAGCACGAGGAGGACTTCTCGCAAGCCGGAGACGAGTCGCTGGGCGGAATCTTCTAGCCGCGGGCGCGCGCGAGTGCCACGCGGTCTCTGCCCGGACGCGGACCCTGACGTACTTCCCCGACGCCAGGTGCCGAAGTTCGGTCAGAGACCACGGGGCATTCGTATCCGTATAGAAAGCACTGTGTATCAAGGCGACCCGTGTGCGGTGCGCGACGACGCGAGGCAGACTCCGGGAGGTCTAGGTGAACCGTGAACAGCGCGGTCCCCGCCATGTTCCGGTTCTGCTGGAGCGAGCCGACGCGCTGCTCGGTCCGGCCTTGGCCGAGCCGGGCTCGGTCTACGTCGACGCGACGCTCGGCCTCGGCGGTCACGCCGAGCATTTCCTGAGCACCTACCCGGGCGTCCGTCTGGTCGGGCTCGACCGCGACACCACCGCGTTGCAGCTGGCCGGCCAGCGGCTCGAGCCGTTCGCCGATCGAATCACGTTGGTGCACACCCGCTATGACGGCATCGTCGACGCGTTGGCGGAGGCGGGGCTGCCCGCCACCGGTTCGGTGTCGGCGATCCTGATGGACCTGGGCGTCTCCTCCATGCAGTTGGACGAGGCCGACCGCGGCTTCGCCTATTCCGTCGACGCCCCGCTGGACATGCGGATGGACCCGACCAGCGGACTCACCGCCGCCGATGTGCTCAATACCTACAGTCACGGCGACCTCACCCGGGTGCTGCGAACCTACGGAGAGGAACGCTTCGCCGGCCGCATCGCCGCCGAGGTGATCCGCCGTCGCCAGAGCAAACCGTTCCGCACCAGTGCCGAACTGGTGGAGCTGCTGTACGCCACGATCCCCGCCGCGACCCGCCGCACCGGCGGGCACCCGGCCAAGCGGACGTTCCAAGCGCTGCGGGTGGAGGTCAACGGGGAGCTCGACTCCTTGCGAGCCGCGCTGCCCGCCGCGCTCGCCGCGCTGCGGGTGGGCGGCCGCATCGTCGTCATGTCCTACCAATCGCTGGAGGACAAGGTGGTCAAGCACGAGCTCGCCGCCCACACCGCGTCCAGGACGCCGGTGGGCCTGCCGGTCGAGCTCCCCGGCATGGGACCGGAGTTCCGGATGCTGACCCGTGGCGCGGAGAAGGCGACCGAACAGGAGATCGAAGACAACCCGCGGGCGGCGCCGGTGCGCATGCGCGCCGCCGAGCGGATCCAGGAGGCGCGGTGAGCGAGCAATGCCCGCACCGCGCCGGCCGGGTGCGGATGTCGCGCAGCGGTAGCGGAGACCGGATGAGACAGCGCGGCGCTGTGCTCGGCCGGGGTCCCCGGAGGACAGAGGAGGGGAATCTATGAGCGTGCGGACGCGGACCGTCGAAGCGCCGGGCCGGGTCGCCCGGCGGGTCCAGGACGCCGAGCGGGTGAAGTCGGGCGCGGCGCAGCGCGCCTACGCGCGGCGGCGAATGCGCGAAACCGGCTCGGACAGTACGTTTCTGCCCGCTGTCCGGCGCTCGGCGATGGCGGCGCGCATCCCGTTCGTCACCGCGATCATCGCCCTGCTCGGTTGCGGCCTCGCGCTGACCTTGCTGCTGACCACCCGCGCCGCGGAGGACAGCTATCAGCTCGGTGACGCGCGGGCCACGAACCGGCGGTTGGCCGACGAGCGCGCGGCCTTGCAGCGCGAGGTCGAGGTCGCCGATTCGGCCCCCGAGCTGGCTCTGCGGGCGCGTGAACTGGGCATGATCCCCGCCAAGGATCCGGCTCGACTGCTGGTCGGCCCGGACGGCTCGGTGACGGTGATCGGCAAGCCGGCCCCGGCTCAGGGCACTCCCGTGCCGCCGCTGAACGCCTCGCCTTCCGAGCGGTCGCCGCGAGGGGAGCGGGTGGTGCCGGTCACCACCACGCCCGGTGCGCCGGTGCCGGGTCAGCCGAACGCGGGATCACCGAACAACGCGCAGGTGACTGCGGCGCCCACCGCGGCGAGCCCGACCCCGGCCTCGGCGATCAACCCGCCACAGCCCGGACCGCCCGCAGCTTCGGTCGCGCCCCAGGCCGCCGCGCCCCAGCCGCCCACGGACGCGGCGCCGACGCAGCCGGAAGCCGCGCAGGCGCCCGACGGAGGGCCGCGGTGAGGCATCCCGGCCCTGCGCCGCGCCGGCGGGGCGGGCCCTCGGCGCCCCGCACCACGGGTGGGCAGCGACCCCCCCGCTCAGCTGTCTCGGACAGTCCGCTCCGGTTGCGCCTCGGCGTCGGCCGGGTGGTCATGCTCGTCGCGCTCGCCGTCGTCACGCTGCAACTGCTGTGGGTGCAGAGCATCGCCGCGCCGGGACTGTCGGCACAGGCGGCCAGCCAGCGCACCACCCATCAGCCCGATCCAGCCACCCGAGGGCCGATCACCGACCGCTACGGCAAGGCGCTGGCCTTCACCGTGTCGGCCAAAGCGCTGCACTTCCGGCCGGTCGCGGTCCGGAAGGAGTTGGCCGACGCCAAGGCCAAGAACGACAAGGCGCCCGATCCGGACCAGCGGTTGCGCGACATCGCGCGCACCATCCACGACAAACTCGGCAAAGACGCGCCCGCGGAATCGGACCTGCTCGCCAAGCTGAACAGCGACGAGCAATTCGTGTTCCTCGCCCAGAACGTCGATCCGCGGATCGCGGACGAGATCACCGACAAATACCCGCAAGTGGGTTCCGATCAGCAGAGTCCCCGGGTGTATCCCGGCGGCTCGCTGGCGGCGAATGTCGTCGGCGCCGTCGGCTGGGACGGTCACGGGCAGATCGGGTTGGAGTCGTCGCTGGACTCGGTGCTGGCCGGTACCGACGGATCGCACACCTACGACCGCGGCTCCGACGGCGCGGTCATCCCCGGCAGTTGGCGGGACGAACAACCCGCGGTCAACGGGTCCGCCGTCGAACTCACCGTGGACTCCGATCTGCAGTACTACGTGCAGCAGCAGGTGCAGCAGGCCAAGGACGTCTCCGGTGCGGGTTCCGCGTCGGCCGTCGTCCTGGACGCCAAGACCGGCCAGGTCTTGGCGATGGCCAACGACAACACCTTCAATCCCCAGCTGGGACCGCAGAAGTGGGCCAATGCCCAGCTGAGCAACCCGTCGGTCACGGACGTGTTCGAACCGGGTTCGGTGAACAAAATCGTCACGGCGGCCGCGGCCATCGAATACGGGCTGACCGATCCCGACGAGGTGCATCAGGTGCCGGGCGCGATCCAGATGGCGGGCGTCACGGTGCACGACGCGTGGTCGCACGGTGTCGAGCCCTACACGACCACCGGAATTTTCGGTAGGTCTTCCAATGTCGGCACCCTGATGCTCGCGCAGCGCGTGGGCGAGGACCGCTTCGCCGACATGGCGCACCGGTTCGGGCTCGGGCAGCGCACGGGCATCGGCCTGCCGGGAGAGAGCGCGGGCCTGATGCCCGACCGGGAGCAGTGGTCCGGCGGCACCTTCGCCAATCTCCCGATCGGCCAGGGCCTTTCGATGACGGCGCTGCAGATGGCCGGGATGTACCAGGCGATCGCCAACGACGGCGTCCGCATTCCGCCCCGGATCGTGCGGGCGAAGATCGCCCCGGACGGCACCCGCACCGAGGAGACCCAGCCGGACGGCGTGCGGGTGGTGAGCAAGCAGACCGCCGCCACCTTGCGGACGATGTTCCAGGCGGTGGTGCAGCGTGACCCGATGAACGCCAACCAGAACGGCACCGGATGGCCCGCGGCCATCACGGGCTATCACGTGGCGGGAAAAACCGGGACCGCGCAGAAGGTCGATCGCGATTGCCGGTGCTACTCCACATCGTCGTTCTGGATCACGTTCGCGGGCATGGTTCCCGCGGAGAATCCGCGGTACGTGATCGGGCTCATGCTCGACGCGCCCGTCCGCAGTTCCGACGGTTCCGGGGGCGGTTCGGTGGCTCCGCTGTTCCACAACATCGCGTCGTGGGCGCTGCAGCGCGACCGTATCCCGCCATCCCCCCAGCCGTCGCGGCAATTCGTCTTGCAGGCAGGGTGATCGAACCCGCTCCGGGTGTGGGATCGGTAGCGAAGACATCGAATCTGTGCGGAGGAAACAGCAGGTGAGTGCGGTGTTCGAGGGCCGGAGGCGAGCGAATGCCCGCCGTGCGCGCCGCGTCCGCACCCGGTGGCGTCCGCGTGCCGCGTGGCGCGGTCCGAGCCGGGCGGACGAAGCCGTAGGGTGCGGTGGGCGACCTCCCCGGCTTTGCGACGGGGCGCATGGTCCCGCCGTGACCGGTCGCCGGTAACCTGACACGTCGATCGCCGCCCCCGAAAGGAGCCTGGTTTCTGTGCAGTCCGGTCAACCGCGCGCAGTGCGGCCAGAGCGTTCGCCGTCGACGCCGCTGGCGTCGCTGGCCGCCGTCATCGGGGCTGCGACGAGCCCCGCATCGGACGTGTCGGTCACCGGTGTCGAGCAGCGCTCGGATGCCGTGCTGCCCGGTGACCTGTTCGCCGCGCTGCCCGGCGCCCGCGCGCACGGCGCGCGTTTCGCGCGGGAGGCCGTCGCGCGGGGCGCGGTCGCGGTACTGACCGACCCGGCGGGCGCGCGGCTCGCCGGGCCGCTCGACGTGCCGGTGCTGGTACGGGAGAACCCGAGAGCGGTGCTCGGTGAGCTGTCGGCCACGATCTACGGCAATCCGTCCGAGCGGCTGCGCATCGTCGGCATCACCGGAACCTCGGGCAAGACCACGACCTCCTATCTGGTGGAGGCGGGTCTGGCCGCCGCGGGACTGTCCACCGCGCTGATCGGCACCATCGAGACCAGGATCGGCGGCAGGCGGGTGCCGAGCGCGCTGACCACTCCGGAAGCGCCGCAGTTGCACGCGATGTTCGCGCTGATGGTCGAGCAGGGCGTGGACGCGGTGGTGATGGAGGTGTCCAGCCACGCGCTGACGCTGGGCCGGGTGGATGGGGTGCGGTTCACGGTGGGCGCGTTCACCAACCTGTCCCAGGACCACCTCGACTTCCACGCCGACTTCGAAGACTACTTCGCCGCGAAACGCAAACTGTTCGAACCGGATTCGCCGGTCGCGGCGCGCACCGCCGTGGTCTGCGTGGACGACGAGTGGGGGCGGCGGCTGGCCGCGGGTCTGCCGAACCCGGTCACCGTGTCGACCACCCGGACCGCCGCCTGGAGCGTCACCGGCGCGGTGTCGGCGCACGGCGGCGAACAAGACTTCACCGCGGCGGGTCCGCACGGCGAAATTCCCGTGCGCCTGCGGCTTCCCGGCCATTACAACGTCGCCAACGGCCTGCTCGCTGTGGCGGTGTGCGCCGCGGTGGGCATCGAGCCGTCGGTCGCGGCCCCGGCGCTGGCGACGGTGGACGTGCCCGGCCGCATGCAGCGGGTGGAGCGCGGGCAGGACTTCTTGGCGATCGTCGACTACGCGCACAAGCCCGCGGCGCTCGAGTCCGTGATCGCTACGCTGCGTGGTCATCTCGCGGCGGACACCGCGGGGCGGCTGGCGGTGGTGGTCGGTGCGGGCGGTGACCGGGACGCGGCGAAACGGCCGCTGATGGGCGCGGTGGGCGCCCGTGGCGCCGATCTGCTGATCATCACCGACGACAACCCGCGTACCGAGGACCCGGCGGCCATCCGCGCCGCCCTGCGCTCCGGGGCGCTGGAAGTCCCGGCGGCCGAACGCGGTGACGTGCGGGAGATCGGGGACCGAGCGGAAGCCATCGCGGCCGCGGTGGCGTGGGCGCGCCCCGGTGACGTGGTGCTGATCGCGGGCAAGGGACATGAGGCAGGGCAGGAGATCCAGGGCGTGAAGCACCCGTTCGACGACCGCGAGGTACTCGCGGCCGCATTGGAAAGACGCAGTCCGCAAGGTAACCACGCGGAGGACTTGACGGTTTCATGATCGAGATGACACTGCGGGAGATCGCGGAGGTCGTCGGCGGCACGCTGCACGACGTCGCAGACCCGGAGGTGCGAGTCACCGGCGGGGTGGAATTCGACTCGCGCCGAATCGTTTCCGGCGGTCTGTTCCTGGCACTGCCGGGCGAGCGCTCCGACGGTCACGACTACGCGGGCGCGGCGATCGCCGCGGGCGCGGTGGCGGTGCTGGCGGCGCGGCCGGTGGGCGTGCCCGCCATCGTGGTCCAGCCCGGCGGCGGCGCCGTGCCGTCGAGTTCGGTTGCGCTCAGCCATGATGCGGACGGATCCGGCGCCGCCGTGCTGACCGCGCTCGCCGCGCTCGCCCGCGCCAGCGTGTCGCGTCTGGCCGCCGACGGCGGGCTCACCGTCGTCGGCGTCACCGGCTCGTCCGGCAAGACGTCCACCAAGGACCTGCTGGCCGCCGTCCTGGCGCCGCTGGGCACGGTGGTTGCCCCGCCCGGGTCGTTCAACAACGAACTCGGTCACCCGTGGACGGCGTTGCGTGCCGACGCGGACACCCGTTTCCTGGTGCTGGAGCTGTCCGCACGCGGGCCGGGGCACATCGCGGCGCTGGCCGAGGTGGCGCCGCCGAGCATCGGCGTGGTACTCAACGTCGGCACCGCGCATCTCGGCGAGTTCGGCAGCCGCGAGGCCATCGCCAAGACCAAGGGCGAACTGGTGGAGGCGCTGCCGCCGACCGGGCTCGCGGTGCTCAACGCCGACGATCCGCAGGTCGCCGCGATGGCAGCGCGCACGCAGGCGCGGGTGGTGCTGGCCGGGCAAGCGGCGACCGCCGAGGTGCGCGCCACCGACATCCGGCTCGACGACCAGGCCAGGGCCGCATTCACGGTGCACACGCCCGCGGGCAGCGCCCAGGTGCGCCTGGCCGTGCACGGCGAGCATCATGTGGGCAACGCGCTGTCGGCGATCGCGGTGGCGCTGGAATGCGGCGCCGACCTCGACACCGTCACCGCGGCGCTGTCCGGTGCGCGCGCCGCGTCTGCCCGCCGGATGGACGTGCGGACCACCGCCGACGGGATCACCGTCGTCAACGACTCCTACAACGCCAATCCGGACTCGGTCCGCGCCGCGCTCAAAGCGCTGGTGAGCATGGCGCGCGCGGGCCGGGCGCCGCGGCGCAGCTGGGCGGTGCTCGGGGAGATGGCCGAGCTCGGCGAGGAATCCGTCATCGAGCACGACGCCATCGGGCGGCTCGCCGTGCGGCTGGACGTCAGCCGGGTGGTCGTCGTCGGTACCGAACGGCCCGCCCGCGCGCTGCACCAAGGTGCGGTGATGGAAGGGTCGTGGGGTGAGGAGTCGGTCCTCGTGCCGGATATCGCGGCGGCGATCACGCTGCTCGACCAGGAAGTGGCCCCCGGCGACGTGGTGCTGGTGAAGGCATCGAAGTCGGTCGGTCTGTGGCGGGTCGCCGAGCATCTGACCGACCCGGGCGCCGTCGCCGCACGCGGCGGCACGGCGGACAACGGGGTGGGACAGGACACGGAGGCAGCAGGATGAGACAGATTCTCTTCGCCGCGGCGATCGCGCTGACGGTCTCGATCCTGCTCACCCCGCTGCTGATCCGGCTGTTCGCCAAGCAGGGCTTCGGGCAGGAGATCCGGGTCGACGGTCCCGCCAGCCACCAGGCCAAGCGCGGTACACCGACGATGGGCGGTGTCGCCATCCTGGTCGGCATGTGGGCCGGTTACCTGGGCTCCCACCTGATCGGCATCGGTTACGACGCCGACGGGCCGTCGGCGTCGGCGTTGCTCGTGCTCGGGCTGGCCACCGCGCTGGGCGCGGTGGGTTTCGTCGACGATTTCATCAAGATCCGCAAGCAGCGCAACCTGGGCCTCACCGCGGCGGGTAAATACCTCGGCCAGCTGCTCTCGGCCGTGATCTTCGGCATTCTCGCCTTGCAGTTCCGCGGCGGCAGTGGGCTCACTCCGGCCAGCAGGCACTTGTCCTACGTGCGCGACATCAGCACCGTGACCATGGGCGTTGTCGTGTTCCTGGTATTCGTCTGCTTCGTGGTGGTCGCGTGGTCCAACGCGGTGAACCTCACCGACGGACTCGACGGGCTGGCCGCCGGATCGATGAGCCTGGTGCTGGGCGGATACGTGATCATCACGTTCTGGCAGTACTACCACGCCTGCGAGACCAAGCCCGCGACCGGTTGCTACAATGTGCGCGATCCGCTGGATCTGGCGTTGGTCTGTGCCGCGGGCGCGGCGGCGTGCGTCGGGTTCCTGTGGTGGAACGCCGCACCGGCCAAGATCTTCATGGGCGACACCGGTTCCCTCGCGCTGGGCGGCCTGCTCGCGGGCCTGTCCATCACCACCCGCACCGAGTTGCTGATGATCGTCATCGGTGCGCTGTTCGTCGCCGAGACGGCGTCGGTGGTGCTGCAGGTCGCGGTCTTCCGCACCACGCGCAACCGGCTGTTCAAGATGGCGCCGTTCCACCACCACTTCGAGCTCAGCAAGTGGGCCGAGACGACGGTGATCATCAGATTCTGGCTCCTGGCCGCGATGGCCTCCGCTGTCGGCCTCGGGCTGTTCTACAGCGAATACCTCTCCGCGGTCGGGTGAACGAGATGGTCGAACATTCTCCGCGGGCTCTGCGCACACCGGGGCCCATGCTGGAATTCCTACGCGGACGCGACGTCCTGGTCGCGGGCTGGGGCGTGTCGGGACGCTCACTGGTGGAACCGCTGCACGATATCGGCGCGCGTCCGGTGGTGACCGACGGCGGCGCCGCTGCCTTGGCCGAGGCGGCCGGGCTCGGGCTGGACGTGGCCACCACCGCGGAACTGGAGACCGCGGACTGGAGCCGGTTCGCGCTGGTGATCACCAGCCCGGGCTGGCGGCCGGACTCGCCGGTGCTGGCGTCCGCGGTCGCGGAGGGCACGCCGGTGTGGGGCGATGTGGAGTTCGCCTGGTGGGTCGATCAGGCCAGGATCTACGGTCCGGTCCGTAAATGGCTGGTCGTCACCGGCACCAACGGCAAGACCACCACCACGCAGATGACCCACGCGATCCTGCGCGCGGCGGGCATCGCCAGCGTCGCGTGCGGCAATATCGGCCTGCCCATCCTGGACGCGTTGCGCCGCAACCCCGGTCCGCAGGTGCTGGCGGTGGAGCTGTCGTCGTTCCAGCTGCACTGGGCGCCGTCGGTGCGCCCGGAGGCGGGCGTCGTGCTCAACGTGGCCGAGGATCACCTGGATTGGCACGGCGGCTTGGACGCTTACGCGGCGGCCAAGGCGAGAGCGCTGGTCGGCCGGGTCGGCGTGGTGGGCCTGGACGATCCGGTCGCGGCCTCGCTGGCCCGCAAGTCCAAGGCGCGCCGGACCGTCGGTTTCCGGGTGGGCGTGCCCGCCGACGGCGAACTCGGCGTGGTGGACGGCAAGCTGCTCGACCGCGCCTTCACCAAGGCCGCGATCCTCGCCGAGGTCGGCGACATCAGCCCGCCCGGCCCCGCAGGCGTCGCCGACGCGCTCGCTGCCTCCGCGCTGACCAGGGCGATCGATGTCGCGCCGCAGTTCGTCCGGGAAGGCTTGATCGAGCACAAGGTCGGCCCGCACCGCGCGGCGTTCGTGCGCGAGCTGGCCGGCGTCGAGTTCGTCGACGACTCCAAGGCCACCAATCCGCACGCCGCGCGCTCGTCGATCCTGGCGCATCCGCAGGTGGTCTGGGTGGCGGGCGGCCAGCTCAAGGGCGCGCACGTCGAGGACCTCGTCGAGGAGGTCGCCGACCATCTGGTCGCGGCGGTGCTGATCGGCCTCGACGCGCCGGTGCTCGCGGCCGCGTTGGCGCGACACGCGCCCGAGGTCCCCGTCGTCGAGCTGGTCGCGGGAGACGATGCACAGATGGGTGACGAAGCGTCGAGGGCCGCCGCGGCCGACGCTGTCATGGCGCGGGCCGTACGAGCGGCCGCCGGGTTCGCCCGCCGCGGCGACACCGTGCTGCTTGCTCCCGCCGCCGCGTCGCTGGACATGTTCGCCGATTACACGCACCGGGGCCGCAGCTTCGCCGCGGCGGTGCACGCTCTGGAAGACGGTGATCTCGGAACCACCGATATCGGGGGTTTGCGATGACCGCCGACCGGGGCGGGCGGGGTATGGGTACCCGCCCCGGTCGGTCGAGTCGCTTTCGCGGACCAGCTGGTTGCCTCGGCGCCCGCTCGTCCGCTGTCCCCGGGGTCCTACCGGCGCCGACCGCGGGTGTCTCGTGATGTCGGGCAACGGCAGGCGCTGGACCGGCAAGGCGGCCAAGACTTCGGGCGCACGGGAAGCCGGGGCGCGGCGTAACCGCGGCGTGGGCACGGGTCCCGGTTCGTGGCTGGCACGGCCGCTCGCGTCCTTCCATCTCGTCGTCACGATCGCCACGCTGCTGACCGCCCTCGGACTGGTCATGGTCTTGTCCGCCTCCGGCGTCGTGGAGTATGCCGAGGGCGGGTCGGCGTACTCGCTGTTCATCCAGCAGACGCTGTTCGCGGCGATCGGCGCGGTCCTGTTCTATCTGGCTCTGCGCGTTCCGCTGCGCCTGTTGCGACAGGCGTCGTTCCCACTGTTCGCGATATCGGTACTGGCGCTCGTGCTCGTGCTGATTCCGGGTATCGGTAGCAGCGTGCAGGGCGCACGTCGCTGGCTGGTGCTCGGTCCTGTTTCGGTGCAGCCGTCCGAGGTCGTGAAAGTGACCCTCATCGTCTGGGGCGCGCACTTGCTGGTGTCCCGGCGGGCGATCGGTTCGACTCTGCGGGACCTGCTGGTTCCGCTCGTGCCCGCGGGTGTGCTGGTCTGTCTGTTGATCGTGGTCCAGCCGAATCTCAGCACCACGGTCGCGGTGGGCATCATCCTGGGCGCACTGCTGTGGTTCGGCGGACTTCCGGTACGGCTGTTCGTGACGATCGCGGTGTCCGGTGTCGTCGCCGCGGGCGTGCTCGCCATGTCCGCGGGTTATCGCTCGAATCGGGTCCGGTCGTTCTTCAACCCGGGTTCCGATCCGCAGGGTGACAACTATCAAGCGCGACAGGCGCTGTATTCCCTTGCCGACGGGGGGATCTGGGGCAGAGGCCTGGGACAGAGCCGGGCCAAGTGGAGCTATCTGCCGAATGCGCACAACGACTTCATCTTCGCGATCATCGGGGAAGAGCTGGGCTTCCTCGGCTGCGCGCTGGTGCTGGGGCTGTTCGCGTTGTTCGTCTACACGGGGCTGCGCATCGCCGGCCGGTCGGCGGATCCGTTCCTGCGGCTGCTGACCGCGTCGGCGACAACCTGGATCGCCGGGCAGGCCATGATCAACATCGGGTATGTCGTCGGTCTGCTGCCGGTCACCGGGTTGCAGCTGCCGCTGGTGTCCGCGGGCGGCTCGTCGCTCGCGATCACCCTGCTGATGTTCGGGCTGATCGCCAACGCGGCCAGACACGAGCCGGAGGCCGTCGCGGCGCTGCACGCCGGGCAGGACGGACGGGTCAGTAGGCTGTTGCGGTTGCCCAAACCCGAGGTGTACGCACCGGCTCGGGCGAGTGCCCGCCGTGGCCGGGCACCACGGCCGTCCGAGCGCGGACCGTCGGCGCTGCCGTCGGGCAGGCGGGGGCGTACCGAACCGCCGCGCCGCCGCTCGCCGGAAAGCCGCGGCACCAGCTCGGCGCGTGCCACCAGGGCTTGGGAACCCAGCTATCCGGTCAATCACGCAAGAGAACGGGGAAGATCCAGGTGATCTCGGTAATCGTCGCGGGCGGCGGCACGGCGGGCCACATCGAACCGGCACTCGCGGTGGCCGACGCGTTGCGGCGGCTCGACGATTCGATCCGGGTGACGGCGCTGGGCACCGAACGCGGCCTGGAGACCCGCCTGGTTCCCGAACGCGGCTATCCGCTCGAGCTCATCCCGCCCGTCCCCTTGCCGCGCAAGCCCACCGCCGATCTGCTGCGGTTGCCCGGTCGGGTGCGCGCCTCGGTCGCGGCCACCCGAGCGGTCATCGATGCGGTCGCGGCCGACGTGATCATCGGTTTCGGTGGCTACGTGGCGCTTCCGGCGTATCTCGCCGCAGGCGCGGGCGTGCTGCGCCGCAGACGCCCGGTGCCGGTGGTGGTGCACGAGGCGAACGCCAAGGCCGGTATCGCGAACAAGATCGGCGCCCGCCGCGCCGCGCGAGTGCTCGCGGCGGTGCCGGACTCGGGTCTGGCGAACGCGCGGGTGGTGGGCATTCCGGTGCGCGCATCGATCACCGGACTCGACCGCGCTGCACTGCGGGCCGAAGCGCGGGGACACTTCGGCCTTCCGCCCGAAGGACCGGTGCTGCTGGTTTTCGGCGGATCGCAAGGCGCGCGGACGCTGAACGAGGCGGTGTCGGGCGCCGCGCCCCAGCTGGCCGCCGCGGGCATCTCGGTGCTGCACGCGCACGGACCCAAGAACACCCTCGAGGTGGACGGCTCCGCCGCGGACGGCGCTCGCTACGTCGCGGTGCCGTATCTGTCCCGGATGGACCTCGCCTACGCCGCCGCCGACGCGGTGGTCTGCCGATCGGGCGCGATGACCGTCGCGGAGGTCTCGGCGGTCGGGCTGCCCGCCTTCTACGTGCCGCTGCCGCACGGCAACGGGGAACAGGAGCTCAACGCTCGGCCCGTGGTACGCCAGGGCGGTGGCAGAATTGTCCCCGATTCCGAGTTGACGCCGAAGTACCTGATCGATGAGGTGATTCCGCTGCTCATGGACTCCGCACGGCTGATCGAGATGGGCCGGGCCGCCGCAGGCGCCGGGCACCGCGACGCCGCCGACGAGGTGGCGCGGATCGCGCTGGAGGTGGCGCGCCGATGAGCGACACGACCGCGGACCGGGTGGTTCCGGACACCGGCGCCGAACGGACCCCGCTGCCCCCGGGGCTGGAGCGCGTGCACATGGTCGGCATCGGCGGGGCCGGGATGTCCGGCATCGCGCGGATCCTGCTCGCCCGCGGCGGCGCCGTATCGGGGTCGGACGCCAAGGAGAGCCGGGGCGTGCTGGCGCTGCGCGCTCGCGGTGCCAAGGTGCGGATCGGGCACGACGCCACCGCCTTGGACCTGCTACCCGGCGGCCCGACCGTGGTGGTCACCACGTACGCCGCCATTCCGAAGACCAACCCGGAACTGGTCGAAGCCAACCGGCGCGACATTCCCGTGCTGCTGCGCCCCACGGTGCTGGCCTCGCTGATGCAGGGGCATCGCACGCTGCTGGTGTCCGGTACGCACGGCAAGACCTCCACCACTTCGATGCTGATCGTGTCGTTGCAGCACTGCGGGTTGGATCCGTCGTTCGCGGTGGGCGGCGAGCTGAACGAGGCGGGCACCAACGCCCACCACGGCACCGGCGACATCTTCGTCGCGGAAGCCGACGAGAGCGACGGTTCGCTGCTGCAATACGACCCGGACGTCGCCGTGGTCACCAACATCGAGTCCGATCACCTGGACTTCTTCGGCTCCGATGAGGCCTACGTGCAGGTCTTCGACGACTTCGCCGACCGGCTCGCCGCGGGCGGCCTGCTGGTGGTGTGCCTGGACGATCCTGGCTCGCTGGCGCTGGCGGAGCGGGTCGGCGCGCGGTTGGCCGAGCGGAACGTCCAGGTCCTCGGCTACGGCTCCGGCGACCTCGCGGACGCGCCGGTCCCGGTGGGCGCCCGGCTGCACAGTTGGGAGCCGCGGGATGTCGGCGGCATCGCGCAATTCCAGCTCACCGATGAGGCCGCGCCGCGTACGCTGCGCCTGTCGGTGCCGGGCAGGCACATGGCGCTCAACGCGCTCGGAGCCCTGCTCGCCGC
Organism: Nocardia aegles; assembly: GCF_052545135.1. NCBI lineage: Bacteria > Bacillati > Actinomycetota > Actinomycetes > Mycobacteriales > Nocardiaceae > Nocardia > Nocardia aegles. Next base: position 220,302 of record NZ_JBQWRI010000004.1, on the reverse strand, counting down.
CCGGGCCGCCGGTGCCGACGCGGGTGAGATCGTTCAGGGCCTGGAAGGGTTCGGCGGTGTGCACCGCCGGTTCCAGTTCGCCGGGCGGGAGAACGGCGTGCGGGTGTTCGACGACTACGCCCATCACCCGACCGAGGTGCGCGCCGTACTCGGCGCCGCCGCCGAATTGGTCCAGCAGGAGGCTCGCGACGGCGCGCGGTCCAGGCAGGGCCGGGTCATCGTGGTGTTCCAGCCGCACCTCTACAGCCGGACCGCGACCTTCGCCCAGGACTTCGGCGCCGCGTTGAGCCTGGCCGACGAGGTCGTCGTGCTCGATGTCTACGGCGCGCGGGAGAAGCCGCTGCCAGGAGTGAACGGGGCGCTGGTCGCGCAGTCGGTGACGAAGCCGGTGCACTACCAGCCGGACATGTCCCGGGTCGGGCGTCAGGTCGCGGGGCTGGCGTTGCCGGGCGACGTGGTGATCACCATGGGCGCGGGTGACGTGACGATGCTGGGCAGTCAGATTCTCGACGGATTACGGGCGCGTCCCCAGCACGGACGGTGACCCGGCGTGCGCGGGGTCGGGTCGGCGCGCGCGGCCGGGCGCCGCGCGGGTGATCGGTTCGGCGAGCTCGACTGGCGCCGAATTCGCTTGTGGGCATTGCTGAGCGTGTGCGTCCTCGCCGTGCTCTGTGCGCTCGCCTGGTTCACCCCGGTGCTCTCGGTGCGCACCGTGCGGATCGAGGGTGCGGTGGCGGTGCCCGAACAACAGGTGCGGGATGTGCTCGAAATTCCTTCCGGCCGCTCGATCTTCCGGATCGACACCAATGCTGTGGCCCGGCGGGTGGCGAGCATTCCGAAGGTGCGTTCGGCACGGGTGCAACGGGTATTTCCGTCCACGATCCGGGTGACGGTCGTCGAGCGCGCCGCGGTGTTGTTCTACGACAGCCCCGACGGCGCGCATCTGCTGGACGCTGAGGGCGTGGAATTCGCGGTCGAGGCCGTGCCGATCGGCGTGCCGAAGTTGATCACCGATCATCCGGGCGGCGCCGATCCCGTGACCAGGGCGGCGGTCTCGGTGATCGCCATCGTGCCGCCTGCGCTGGCGGTCCAGGTGAGCGAGGTTGCGGCACGATCCATTTCGGATATTTCGCTGAATCTGAAGGACGGCCGCACGGTACTCTGGGGCGGGAGCGACGACGCCGAGCGAAAGGCGGCGGTCGTATTGCCGTTGTTGACGCGCCCCGGAACGGTGTTCGATGTGTCGAGTCCCAATCTGGTCACGGTAAAGTGATCCACACCCATTGCGCCCAGGTAATTTTCGGCGATCCGGGAGCGGTTCCGCCGCCGAGAAGGGAGCCGGGGGGCAACCGTTCACCATACGACGTGTGGAGCGGCGAGACGAGCGGGATCACGCAAGATTCTGGCTCTCGTTTCGGCGCGCCTGCGCGCGTATCGCGTCGGCTGCGAATAGCGTTCCGCACCAGTCGGATACTTGACATAACGCTAACCCTATGGTTGAGCTTTAGGGTTTGCCCGAGCCGCGGTTCGCTCCTCGCAGCGATCCGACCTCCGGACCGGGCCGAAAAGGCGGTGTGCCGAGCATCCGGAAACGACAGGCTTTAGATCGAAGGAAGGCGAGAGCCCATGACGCCCCCGCACAACTACCTTGCGGTGATCAAGGTCGTCGGTATCGGCGGCGGCGGTGTGAATGCCGTCAACCGGATGATCGAGCAGGGACTCAAAGGTGTCGAGTTCATCGCGGTCAACACCGACGCGCAGGCGCTGCTGATGAGCGATGCCGACGTCAAGCTCGACGTCGGCCGCGAGCTGACCCGAGGTCTCGGAGCAGGCGCGGACCCCGAGGTCGGCCGTAAGGCCGCCGAGGACCACAAGGACGAGATCGAAGAGGTGCTCAAGGGCGCCGACATGGTCTTCGTGACCGCGGGCGAGGGCGGCGGCACCGGTACCGGTGGCGCACCGGTCGTCGCGCAGATCGCGCGCAAGCTCGGCGCGCTGACCATCGGCGTGGTCACCCGCCCGTTCTCCTTCGAGGGCAAGCGGCGCGGGAATCAGGCCGAGGTCGGGATCAATCTGCTGCGCGAGTCGTGCGACACGCTGATCGTCATCCCGAACGACCGGCTGCTGCAGCTCGGCGACGCCGCGGTGAGCCTGATGGACGCGTTCCGCTCCGCCGACGAGGTGCTGCTCAACGGTGTGCAGGGCATCACCGACCTGATCACTACCCCGGGCCTGATCAACGTCGACTTCGCCGATGTCAAGAGCGTGATGTCCGGCGCGGGCAGCGCGCTGATGGGTATCGGTTCGGCGCGCGGCGAGGGCCGCTCGGTGAAAGCGGCCGAGGCGGCGATCAATTCGCCGCTGCTGGAAGCCTCCATGGACGGCGCGCACGGCGTGCTGCTGTCGATCGCGGGCGGGTCCGATCTCGGGTTGTTCGAGATCAACGAGGCGGCCTCGCTGGTGCAGGAGGCCGCGCACATCGAGGCCAACATCATCTTCGGCACCGTGATCGACGACTCGCTCGGCGACGAGGTGCGGGTCACCGTGATCGCGGCGGGCTTCGACGGTGGCGGCCCCGCGGTCCGGCGCACCTTCGAGACTCCCGGCCGCACCACCATCGGCACGGCGCGCTCCGGCGAGATCGGGCAGAGCCGAACCAGCGAGATCGCCGCGCGCGGCAGCGACAGCACGCCCAGCACCTCCGTCCCGGGCACGGCGGGCCGCGGTAGCTTGAGCTACCGGGACACCGAACGGCCGCGCCCACTCGGCGAGCCGTCCGCAACCAGCGGCACGCGATCGCCCATCACGCCGCCGGACGCCGGCGACGATGACGACGACGTGGACGTGCCGATCTTCATGCGGAGGAGTTAGGCGTACCTTCACATTCGCTCCGGCCATGCGCGGGTTGAGGACGGACTATGTCCGGCTGCGCCCGTTTTGCGTACCTTCGCCATGGCTGCGGCCGTGCGCGGATTGAGGACGGACTATGTCCGGCTGCGGCCGTTTTGCGTACCTCCGCCTTCGCTGCGGCCGTGCGCGGGGTTGAGGGCGGACCTACGTCTGGTTGCGCCTTTCAGGCGTACCTCCGCCTTCGCTGCGGCCATGCGCAAGGCTGACGATGGACTACGTCCGGCTGCGCCTTTTAGGCGTACCTCCGGCTTCGCTCCCGCCGTGCGCGGTGCTGAGGACGGACTACGTCCGACCGCACTCATCAGGCGCTGGAATCGGTTCCGCGCAGGCCGGGACCGAACTGGAAGGAGCGATCCCGGCCCGTGCCGGGACGGGTCGAAGGGACCCGCCGAGGCGGTGTCCCGGAGTGCGACTGCGCACAGAATCTCGGGGAAACCCCGGCGCGGGGGGCGGCCGGGCGGGATCGGGCGCCGAGGCGCCCGATGCGACGCAACTGATCCCGCCCAGGGCCAAGATCTTCTTTCTACCTGGGCATTTCGCCGCCCTTCACCGAGCGCCACTACGCTCGTCGCCATGACTATCGCGCCGACCATCACTGTCCGACGGGTCACCACGACCAGGTCCGGAGGCTTCTCGGCGCCACCCTACGACTCGTTCAATCTGGGCGACCACGTCGGTGACGATCCGGCGGTCGTGCGGCGCAACCGCGACCGGCTGGCCGAGGGCATCGGCCTGCCGCCGGAGCGCCTGGTCTGGATGGAACAGATCCACGGCCGCAACGTGGAGATCGTCGACGGCCCGCGCGCGGAAGCGGTTCCCGCCACCGACGCGCTCGTGACCACCGTGCCGGGCCTCGCGCTGGTCGTGCTCACCGCCGACTGCGTGCCCATCCTGCTGTCCGACGACGAGGCGGGTGTAATCGCCGCGGTGCACGCGGGGCGGATCGGCGCTCGCATCGGCATCGTGCCGCGCGTGCTCGACGCGATGGTCTCGGTCGGCGCCCGCCTGGACCGGGTCGGCGCGTTGCTCGGGCCCGCCGCCTCCGGCCGTCGGTACGAAGTGCCCGCCGCGATGCGCGCCGACGTCGAAGCGCATCTGCCCGGCAGCGCGACCACCACGGTCCGCGGTACCCCGGGCCTGGATCTGCGCGCGGGCATCTCCCGGCAGCTCACCGAGGCGGGTGTCGGCGCGATCGCGGTCGACCCGCGTTGCACCATCGAGGACCACACCCTGTTCAGTCATCGCCGTGGCGCGCCCACCGGCCGGATCGGCGGGGTGATCTGGATGGAGGCCGCCGCGTGAGCGCGCGAACTGCCGCACCCGCGGTCATGGCGCCGTGCACCGGGGAGGTGCGCGCATGAGCGCCGAAGCGGAGACCACGCTGGACGCCGCGCTCACCGCCAGGACCGCCGAGCTGTCGGACAACCTGGCGGGTCTGCTCGCCCGCATCGACGCGGCGTGTCGAGCGGCGGGCCGGGCGCCGGATTCGGTACGGCTGCTGCCGGTGACGAAATTCTTCCCCGCTTCGGACGTGGCGATCCTGCACCGGCTCGGGCGGCGCGAGTTCGGCGAGTCGCGGGAGCAGGAGGCGGCCGCGAAGGTGGCGGCGTTGCGTGAGGAAGACCTCTCCGGCATCCGCTGGCACATGATCGGACGGTTGCAGCGGAACAAGGCGCGCAGTGTCGCCCGCTGGGCGCACACCGTCCACTCGGTCGACAGCGAACGGCTGGCAACCGCACTTGACGCGGGTGCCGTCGCCGCGCTGGATGCGGGGGAGCGCACCGAACCGCTTCGCGTATTGCTCCAGGTGAGCCTGGACGACGACCCCGCGCGAGGCGGTGTCGCCGCTGGAGATCTGCCCGCGCTCGCGCAGCGGATTGCGGACGCTCCCGGATTACGTTTGTCGGGTCTGATGGCCATTCCACCCTTGGGCGCGGAGTCCGATGCCGCATTTGCGCGACTTGCGATGTTGCGCACGTTGTTGATCACCGATCATCCGGACGCGACCGAACTTTCCGCGGGAATGTCCGGGGATCTGGAATCCGCGATCGAACACGGTTCGACGGTTGTGCGTGTCGGTACCGCCTTGATGGGTATGCGACCGATAACCTCGGGCTAGCAAAGAAACCTCATCAGTCACATTCGACACATATGCTGGGATCTGAAGAGGGCTGAGCAAGACTTCAACACCCGGCCGCCACCGGGGCCGAAGGAAGGTCGACCAATGAGCACGCTGCACAAGTTCAAGGCGTACTTCGGCATGGTTCCGCTCGAGGATTACGAAGACGACTACGTCGACGATCGCGCTCCCCGAGGGGCGGACGAGCGCGGCGCGCGCCGGCCCCGGCCCCGTGACTACTCCGACGGCTACGTCGATCGCTATGCCGACGACCGGTACGGCGCAAGCCGTTTCGATGACCTCGACTACCCCGAGCCCGCGTACAAGTCGCCCTACAAGGCGGGTTACCCGGTGTCGCGGCGCGACGACTACACCGACGAGCCCTACGGCGACGACCGCTACGACCCGCCCCGGCGTCCCACCCGGATCGACTCCGCGCCGTCGGGACGGTTCCGTGCGGGCGGGAGCGCGCCTCCGCTGCGCGGTGCGACCCATGGTGCGCTCGCCGTCGACCCCGACGCCGAGGAGCGCAGGTTGGAGGAGCGCGTGCGTCCCGAGCCCGCCCCGGTGCGGCGGCCCGGGATCTTCGAGGACGGAGGCCCCTTGTCCAAGATCACGACGCTGCGCCCGCGCGACTACAGCGAGGCTCGGATCATCGGCGAACGGTTCCGCGAGGGCAATCCGGTGATCATGGATCTGGTCGATCTGAGCAACGCCGACGCCAAGCGGCTGGTCGACTTCGCCGCGGGCCTGGCCTTCGCGCTGCGCGGGTCGTTCGACAAGGTGGCGACAAAGGTGTTCCTGCTCTCACCGGCCGATGTCGACGTATCAGCGGAAGAACGCAGACGCATCGCGGAAACCGGCTTCTACAACCAGAAATAAGCTCGTGATCTGGGGGGTGGAGCAGACCGGGCGCAGGTTGTGCGGCGCGGTCATTTTGCGCGAGGCGATTTTTACGGCAGAGTGAACTCGTGGCCTTGTTCGCGGTGCTGTACTTCGTACTGTTCATCTTCTGGCTGTTGCTGATCAGCCGGGTGATCGTCGAGTTCATCCGTAGCTTTGCCCGAGACTGGCGTCCTACTGGTGTCGTGGTCGTCGTCCTGGAGGTGATCTTCACGATCACCGACCCCCCGGTGAAACTGCTCAGGCGCTTGATACCTCCGGTGTCACTGGGCGGAATTCGCCTGGATCTGTCGATTATGGTCCTGCTTTTCATCGTCTTCATCCTGATGTCGATAGTGGGCAGGCTCGGGCAGCCGGTAGCTCCGGTGTGACAGAATGGGCCGTGAAGACAGCTTGCTAGATCTGCTAGATCTCCAAAAGACGCGTGAAGGGATCCTTCCATGCCGCTGACCCCAGCCGATGTGCACAACGTCGCGTTCAGCAAACCGCCGATCGGGAAGCGCGGCTACAACGAGGACGAAGTCGACGCGTTCCTGGATCTGGTGGAACAGGAGCTCTCTCGTCTGATCGAGGAGAACGCCGATCTGCGTCAGCGGGTCGCCGAACTCGACGCGGAATTGGCCGACGCCAAGAAGAACCGCGGCCCGGCCGGGGTGAACGCACCGAAACCGCCCATTCCGCAGGCCCCGCCGCCGCCGCCGGAGCCGATCAAGCCCCCGGTTCCGGTCGCGCCGCCGGCTCCGATGCCCGCCGCCCCGGTGGCCAAGGAAACGCCGAGCGCGGACGCGAACCTGCAGGCCGCCAAGGTGCTCAGCCTCGCCCAGGAGATGGCGGATCGGCTGACCAGCGACGCCAAGGCCGAGGCGGAGAGCTTGCTGTCGAATGCCCGGGCGAATTCCGAGCGACTGGTCGGGGACGCCAGGACGCGGTCCGAGGCCATGATCGCCGACGCCCGGCAGAAGTCGGACGCGATGCTGTCGGACGCGCAGAGCCGCTCGGACAGCCAGCTGCGCCAGGCCAAGGAGAAGGCCGACACGTTGCGGGCGGAGGCGGAACGCCAGCACGCCGAGATCATGGCGACCATCACGCAGCAGCGCAGTGTGCTGGAGAGCCGGATCGAGCAGCTCAAGACGTTCGAGCGGGAGTACCGGGTGCGGTTGAAGTCGTACCTGGAGTCGCAGCTCGAGGAGCTGGAGAACCGTGGCTCGGCCGTGCCGGTCGACGGCGGCGAAGCGTTCGTGGATACCAACACGGCGAACAACCTCGCGCCGGCGTCGTTCGCCAAGGGCGGTAAGTAGCGCAGCCGCGCCCCAGCGCAGCAGTTCGCCTACCGTTAGAGGAACTGTCGAGCCGCCCGGCATGCCTTGGGGGTCACCATGCTCGTCTTGACACTCGTTCTTGCCGCGATCGGCTTCGCCTTGCTCGTGGCCGCGCTCACCACCGGATCAGTGATCTGGGCGTGGGGCTGCATCGCGGTGTGCGTCATCGGCGCGATGCTCCTGTTGGTGAGTGCTCTGTCCATGCGGAGTCCGGATGGTGATTCCCCGCCGCCTCCTGGTCGTCATGCCAAACGCTGACCTGCCTCATAAAGTGAGTTGACCGCTCCGGCTAGAATCAAACATGAAAACGGCGTCGATCCGGCCATCACCGGGGAGCCTTCGGAAGAACGGCGACACGGCCTGCGGGCCGGGCGCTCAGTAGAACCGAACGGGTGAGCCCGTCACAGCTCGCGAATGAGAGGTCCGGTGTTCGTCCTGCCGGGCAAGCGGGGTGGTACCGCGGTTTCGGCGCACCGGGCGCCGTCATCGTCCCCGTGCCAACGACTCGGCACGAGGAGACGTATCCGCCATGGCGGACCACACTTCCAGCAACAGCGCGTACCCGCGCGTCGACCTGAGCGTCGGCGGTGGGGCGACGTTCCCCGAGATGGAGCGCCGCGTGCTCGACGCGTGGGCGGCCGCCGACACCTTCCGCGCGAGTATCGAAAACCGTTCAGGTGCAGCCGAATTCGTCTTCTATGACGGGCCGCCCTTTGCCAACGGTCTGCCGCATTACGGACATTTGCTCACCGGATACGTCAAAGACCTCGTCCCGCGTTTCCAGACGATGCGCGGCAAGCGGGTAGACCGGCGATTCGGCTGGGACTGCCACGGATTGCCCGCGGAAATCGAAGCCGAAAAGCAGCTCGGTATCACGGACAAATCACAGATCGACGCGATGGGGCTCGCGGAATTCAACGCGGCCTGCAAAACATCGGTGCTGCGCTACACCGGCGAATGGCGCGACTACGTGACGCGCCAGGCCCGCTGGGTCGACTTCGACAACGACTACAAGACGCTGGACACCGACTTCATGGAGTCGGTGATGTGGGCGTTCAAATCGCTGTACGACAGAGGACTGATCTATCAGGGCTTCCGGGTGCTGCCCTACAGTTGGTACGAGCAGACACCGCTGTCGAATCAGGAAACCCGCCTCGACGACGCCTACAAGATGCGCCAGGATCCGGCGGTCACCGTCGATATGGCGTTGCGGGTGCCCGCGGAGCATCCGCTGCACGAACTCGACGGCGCCAACGCGCTGATCTGGACCACCACGCCGTGGACGCTGCCGTCCAACCTGGCGATCGCGGTGCACCCCGACGTCCGTTACGTGCACCTGCGCGCGGCCGACGGCAAACGCTATGTGCTCGCGGCCGAACGGGTTTCGCACTACGCGCGGGAGTTCGGCGCGGAGCCGGAGCTGCTCGCCGAGTTCGAGGGCGCCGCGCTGGCGGATCTGTCCTACGCGCCGCCGTTCGACTTCTTCCTCGGTCATCCCAACGCACACCGGGTGCTCACCGCCGACTACGTGACCACCGACTCCGGAACGGGCATCGTGCATCTGGCGCCCGCCTTCGGTGAGGAGGACATGGACGTCGCCTCCGCCCACGGCATCGAGCTGGTGCAGCCGCTGGATCCGGGCGGCAAGTTCACCTCCATGGTCCCGCCGTACGAGGGCCTGATGGTGTTCGACGCCAACCCGGTGATCATCAAGGACCTCAAGGCCGCGGGAAAGCTGTTGCGGCACGAGACGATCGAGCACTCCTACCCGCACAGCTGGCGCTCCGGGCAGCCGCTGATCTACATGGCCGTGCCCTCCTGGTTCGTCGCGGTCACCAAGTTCCGCGATCGTATGGTGGAACTGAACAAGCAGATCACCTGGGTGCCCGAGCACATCCGCGACGGCCAGTTCGGCAAGTGGCTGGAAGGCGCGCGCGACTGGAACGTCAGCCGCAACCGCTACTGGGGCAGCCCGATCCCGGTGTGGGTGTCCGACGATCCGGCCTACCCGCGCGTCGACGTCTACGGTTCGCTGGACGAGCTGGAGCGCGACTTCGGTGTGCGCCCGGCCGATCTGCACCGTCCGATGATCGACGAGCTCACCCGGCCGAATCCCGACGACCCGACCGGTAGATCGACCATGCGCCGGGTGCCGGAGGTGCTGGACTGCTGGTTCGAGTCCGGCTCGATGCCGTATGCCCAGGTGCACTACCCGTTCGAGAACAAGGAGTGGTTCGACAGCCACTTCCCGGGTGATTTCATCGTCGAGTACAACGGACAGACTCGCGGCTGGTTCTACACGCTGCACGTGCTGGCCACGGCTCTGTTCGACAGCCCGGCGTTCAAGACCGTTGCCGCGCACGGCATCGTGCTCGGCGACGACGGCCTGAAGATGAGCAAGTCCAAGGGCAACTACCCGGACGTCAACGAGGTGTTCGACCGGGACGGCTCGGACGCGATGCGCTGGTTCCTGATGAGTTCGCCGATCCTGCGCGGCGGCAACCTCATCGTCACCGAGCGCGGCATCCGCGAGGGCGTGAGTCACGCGCTGCGGCCGCTGTGGAACGCGTGGACGTTCTTGCAGCTGTACGCCTCGAAGCCCGGAGTGTGGCGTACGGATTCCCAGCACGTGCTCGATCGCTACATCCTGGCGAAGCTGGCGCGAACCAGGGACGTCATCACCGACGCGCTGGAGACCTACGACATCGCCGGCGCCTGCGAGGAATTGCGCTCGTTCGCCGACGCGCTCACCAACTGGTACGTGCGGCGGTCCCGCGCGCGGTTCTGGAGCGAGGACCGCGACGCGGTGGACACCCTGCACACGGTGCTGGAGGTGGTCACCCGGCTGGCCGCGCCGTTGCTGCCGTTGCTCACCGAGGTCATCTGGCGCGGGCTGACCGGCGGCGACTCGGTGCACCTGGCCGACTGGCCGAAGGAGGGTGAGCTGCCCGACGATTCGGAGCTGGTCGCCGCCATGGACGAGGTTCGCGTGGTGTGCTCGACGGTGCTGAGCCTGCGCAAGGCGCAGAACCTGCGGGTGCGGCTGCCACTGGCCGAGGTCACCATCGCCGCGGCCGACGCCGAGCGGCTGGCGCCCTTCGCCGACATCGTCGCCGACGAGGTCAACGTCAAGAAGGTCGATCTGACCACCGACGTGGACGCGCACGGCCGGTTCGAGCTGGTGGTCAACGCCCGCGCCGCGGGTCCGCGACTGGGCAAGGACGTGCAGGCGGTGATCAAGGCGGTCAAAGCCGGTGCGTGGTCCGAGGACGCCGACGGCACGGTTCGGGCGGCCGGGATCGCCCTGCTGCCGGAGGAGTACACCCAGCGTCTGGTCGCGGCCGAGCCCGAGTCGACCGCGGCGCTGCCCGGGAACGCGGGTCTGGTGGTGCTGAACTCGGTGGTCACCGAGGAGTTGGAGGCCGAGGGCTGGGCGCGGGACCTGATCCGCGATTTGCAGGAGACCAGGAAGTCCGCCGGGTTGGATGTCTCCGACCGTATCACCGTGGTCCTGGAGGTTCCGGTGGAGCGGGCCGCATGGGCCGAGACCCATCGTGATCTGATCGCGGGGGAGATCCTGGCCACCACGCTGACCTTCGGCGAGGCCGGTCCGGAGGCTGCCGATCTGGTCGGCGGCGTGCGCGCGAAGATCGCCAAGGCCTGAGCGCCGGAGATCCAGCTAGCCGGGGCGGGACCGAAAGGTCCCGCCCCGGTTGCTGTTCCGAGCGGTCTTCGTGCCGGTGTCCCGGTCGCACGGCGGCAGCGTCCGCGATCGGACGGCAACTCGATGGCAGGTGTACTGCGACACGCGGCGTCCGACTTAAACAGTGATTTAGATCATATGCTGAGAATTTGCTGATTCCCGACAATTCGGCGATATCCCGGGCACAATCTGCGATGTCGCTGCCGTTACCCACCTGAGCTCCGGGGTGGCAGTTTCCTTTCTTCGCGTGTCGTACTTGGAATTCGGCCGTGCTGGGAATGTGTCCGGCGCGGGTGGCCGCAGCTCCGCATCAGGGGCCGCTGCCGATGCCATGTGTTAGCCAGGCTGCCGATCGGTGGCCAGTCAACTGCGCCCATGGAAGGGGCGAGTACGTGCCGAGAAAATCGTTGCACCGCATCGCACTCGGATTCTTGCTCTCGATCATCGCGACCCTCCTGCTCGCCGGACCCGCCTGGGCGGACACCGGCAGCTTCAGCGGCGGGCCGGGCAGCGCGTCGTTCGGTTCGGCGGGCAGTGGCAGTTCGTCGTCGGGCAGCGCCAGCGGCTCGGCCGACCTGCCGGTGCCCAGTGTGTTCGGCCTCGGCGCGCTGGCCGCGGCGATGACGCAGATCGGCAAGCCCTATGAATGGGGTGGGACCGGTCCCGACAGTTGGGACTGCTCGGGCCTCGTGCAGTGGGCGTACCGCCAGGTCGGAGTGAGGCTTCCGCGGACCACCTGGCAACAGGCGAAGGTGGGCGCGCCCGTCCCGCGGGCCGCGCTGTCCGTCGGAGACGTCGTCGTGTTGAACAGTGACGGCTCGCACGTCGGTCTCTACGCCGGAAATGGCCAGGTGCTCAACGCGTACGGTCAGGGAGTGCCGGTCGGCTTCAGTCCGCTCGACGATTTCGACATCTACGCCATCCGCCGATTCTGAGCGCGGCTACTCCGCGATGCACCGGCCCCGATCCGCGAATACGGGTCGGGGCCGGTCGCTGTGGTGTGCGGTCAGTCGCCGAGGCCCTCGGCGAGGGTGCGCAGCAACGGCCCGTACTGCTGATGCGCCAGCGCCGAGGCGAATTGCGCGACCAGGTAGTCGGCCGGGTTGCCGGTGTCGTACCACCGGCCGCGGATCACCTGGCCGAAGACCGGATTGTTCGCCGCGTGCACGTTGATCGCGTCGGTGAGATACACCTCACCCGTGCGGTGTTCGTACCACGCTTCGGTCTGCCTGCGCAGCTCGTCGATGATGCCGGGGGTGACGACGTAGCCGCCGATCGCGGCGAAGGACGACGGCGCGTCCTTCGGCTTCGGCTTCTCCCGCAGGCCGGTGATACGCAGCAGGCCGTTGCCGTGGTCGTCGGCGACCACCGGCACGCCGTAGCGCTGCGACTCGGCGGGATCCATCGGCATCAGCGCGAGGACGGGAGCTCCGGTGGCCTCATAGGCATCGATGAGCTGCTGCGCCCGTGGCACCTCGGCGACGAACACGTCGTCCGGCCAGAGCACCAGCATGGGCTCGTCGCCGAGATTACGGGCGGCGTTGAGCACCGGGGTGCCGTTGCCGTACGGCCCGTGCTGGTCGAGGTAGGTGATGTGGCCGAGCCGGGACAGCTCGCCCACCTCCTCGACGGCGTCGGCGAAGGCGGTCTTGCCGTCCGCGCGCAGCTGGGCCACCAGCGCGGGATTGGGTCGGAAGTGGTCCTGGATGAGTGATTTTCCGCCGCTGACCACGATGGTGATGTCGGTGATGCCCGAAGCGACCAGCTCGCGGACCGTGTGCTCGATCACCGGCTTGTCGCCGACCGGCAGCATCTCCTTCGGGATGGCCTTGGTCAGCGGAAGCAGCCGGGAGCCGATACCAGCGGCCGGGATGACGGCCTTGCGGATATTCATGGGTCCGATCATCACATATCGGACCGTGGGTCAGGCTCTGTCCCCACGGCACGTCGGCGGTCTGTTTCCAGACTGTCCGGTGCCCGGCCGCGGCGCGGGAAACGGCAGATCAAAGCCGTCTCGCGGGACCGGATGGGCGCCGGGAGGCGAGACAGCGGCAGCGCCGGCATCCGCGGGCAACCGGCAGCCGGCGCACAGCCACCCGACAGCGTCACCGCCGGCCCCGAACTGTCGGTAGACGGGCGTACATTGCACCCGTGCGTACCGAGAAGCCGAGCGTCGAGCGCGCGGTCGCGCCGTCGACCGGGCTCGGGACAACACGCGGCGAAGGCTCGGTGCGCCTGCCACCACCGGTACTCGCCGACGCGGACAGCGCGGCCCGGCGCTGGGTTCTGCACATGGACATGGACGCGTTCTTCGCCTCGGTCGAACAGCTGACCCGGCCGACGTTGCGCGGCAGGCCGGTGCTGGTCGGCGGGACCGGCGGGCGCGGCGTCGTCGCCGGAGCCAGCTACGAGGCACGTGCGTTCGGCGCCCGGTCGGCGATGCCGATGCATCAGGCGCGCCGGTTGGTCGGCGTCACGGCGGTGGTGGTGCCGCCGCGCGGGGCCGTCTACGGCGTGGTCAGCGGGCAGGTCTTCGACGCGCTGCGCAGCCGCATCCCGGTGCTGGAGACACTGTCGTACGACGAGGCGTTCGGCGAGCCCGCCGAGCTGGCCGGCGCGACGGTCGCCGAGGTGCACGCGTTCTGTGCGGAATTGCGCGCGGTGGTGCGCGAACGGACCGGCTTGACCGCTTCGGTGGGCGCGGGCACCGGAAAACAATTGGCCAAGATCGCCTCCGGCTTGGCCAAACCCGATGGCGTGCGAGTGATCTCGCCGGTCGAGCAGCCGCGTCTGCTGGCGGGTCTGCCCGTGCGCAAGCTGTGGGGAATCGGCCCGGTCGCGGAGAGTCGATTGCGCTCGCTGGGGATCGAGACCGTGGGCGCCTTCGCCGCGCTGCCGGAATCGGAGGCGATGTCGATTCTCGGCGGCAGCGTCGGCGCCGCGCTGCACCGGCTGGCGCGCGGCATCGATGACCGTCCGGTCGCCGAACGCACCGAGGCGAAGCAGATCAGCGCCGAGACCACCTACGAAACCGACATCGTCAGCCTCGAGCAGCTGCGTCCGGCCATCGAGGACATGGCCGCCGCGGCGCACCGGCGCCTGACCGGTGACGGGCGTGCCGCGCGCACGGTGGTGCTCAAACTGAAGAAGTCCGATATGAGTATCGTCACCCGCTCGTTCACGTTGCCCTACGCCACCGAGGACCTGGCCACCCTCGCCGCCGCCGCGCAGCGTTCGGCGCTCGACCCCCGGGAGCTGGGGCCGATCCGCCTCGTCGGAGTCGGGTACGGCGGCCTGTCGACCGTGCGTCAGGAGTCGCTGTTCCCCGAACTGGATCGCGGTCCGGCCGCCGAGATCGACACGGCGGAAACGGGATCCGAACCGGCGCCCGCGGCCGACCACGGCGATGCCGCGCACACCGCGCCGGTCTCGCCGGTCACGGTCTGGCGTCCCGGCATGGACGTGTCGCACCCCGAGCACGGCCACGGCTGGGTGCAGGGCGCCGGGCTCGGCGTGGTGACCGTGCGCTTCGAAACCCGTTCCAGCGGACCGGGGCCCGCGCGCACCTTCGCCGCCGCCGATGCCGCCCTGACCCGGGCCGATCCGCTGGACAGCCTGCTCTGACGGCGTGCCTCGCGGCTCGACATCGTACGGCCCGGCGCGTACGTTCGCTGCCGACGGCCATCGCCGGTCCGATGTGGATCCGGGTGACGCCACCCGGGGCCGGTAGCCTGGGACCTCGTGCAGCGCCGCCGGTTCGGGGGCGGCTGCCATGGTGGAACACGACACGGACCTCTCGAACGCAAAGGACGAGCAGTTGAAGCTTCGTAAGACTGGACGCATCGCGATCGCCGGACTGGCTATCGTCGCCGCGCTTGGCCTGACCGCCTGCGGTGGCGACGACAAGGACAGCAAGCCCGTCGCAAAGACGTCGACCAGTGCCAAGGCGACCGGGAGCGCGAGCGCGAACCTGCCGGCGGTCCCGACTCCGACGGAGCTGAACACCGCCCTCGCCCGTGCGCTGGATCCGTCGGTGCCCTCCACCGAGAAGCTGGAATACGTCCAGGGCGCCGAGGCCGATCCGACGCTCCCGGACCGCCTGTCCCAGGCCGCGTCGGGCGCCGATGTGAAGATCGAGGTCACCGACGTCACCTCGTTCGGCGACAGTGTGAACGCGAAGGCCAAGTTCATCCTCAACGGCCAGGAGAACATCGTCGACGTGCCGTTCGTCGCCGACAACGGCAAGTGGAAGATCCAGAAGACCTGGGCCTGCACCATGCTGACCAACCTCGGCCAGCAGTCCTCGGCCTGCAGCTGATCGCACTCGACCGGGTCGGTCGCGGGGTCTTCCCGACGACCGGCCCGTCGTCGTGTTCGGCGCCGGTGCGCCGCTCAGACCATGCGCAGAACCGCGTACATCGAGGTGGCGTGCGCGTACAGGTCGCCGTCTTCGGCGCCGATCAGACGGGCCTCCGCGCTGGCCGTGGTGGGGCCGACGTGGAGCGCGGTGCCCTCGCAGCGTAGCGTTCCCGTGTCGCCGCGCACGGCCCGGTGAATGTCGATACCGATCTTGACCGACGTGCTGCGCGTCCCGCCCGCCAATCGCGTCAGCACGGCCGCGCCGAGGGCCGATTCGAGCAGTGTCGCCACGAAGCCGCCGTACATCCCGCCCGCCGGGTCGAACAGCTGATCACGTGGCTCGCCCTCGAAGACCACGGTCCCCGCGCCGAACTCGGCCAGCCGGAAACCGAGTGTGCGCAGCAACGGCGCGCCCGGGAATCGTCCGTCGAGCGTGCCCTGGAGGATTTCCTGTCCGGTCATGCCGAGCGGGTCGGCAGTCGTCTCGGCCGTCGGCCTGGGGGAGCGAAGGGGTCTGGGCGCGGTCATGCATCGACGCTACGGAGAAGCCGGAGCACACAGAAGTGTCGGATCCGACACCTTCACGACCAATTCCGACGAATGCTACAGCTTCCGCACCGTCAGGCCGGGCATCGCTTCGTACTCGCCATCTTGGGTGACGATCGGAATGTCATGCGCCAGTGCAGTCGCCGCGATCCAGCAATCGTTGATCGGTACCTTGCGTCCGGTGGCCCGGAGGCGTGCGACCAGCAGCGCCCAATGCTCCGTGACGGTCTCATCCACCTCGAGTGGCTGAAACCGTTGTGCGAGCTGGTAGGTCGCCAGCCTGCGTGCCGACACGTCAGGACTCGAAGCTCGCAGCACTCCAAGGCGTAGTTCGCCTAGCGTGACAGCCGAGACGCCCCATTCGTACCCATCGAACCGTGCCGGAGGGTGACATCGCGCGATACTCGCCGCGCGTCCCGGGCCCGCAGGAGCGCGTGGGCGGTGAAGATCGCCAGCGCCGCCCAGATCAGAGCGAAACCGGCCCACCGGGAGGCGGGCATCGGCTCGTGCGCGACGGCGACGCCCCAGGTCATCTGCAAGGCGGGCGTGAGGTATTGCAGCAGTCCCATGGTGGACAGCGCGACCCGCTGGGCGGCGACGGCGAACAGCAGCAGCGGAAGAAGCGTGACCGGTCCGGTGGCCATCATCAATGCGCTATGTCCTGGGCCGGTGGCGAATTCGCTGTGCCCGGTGATCGTGAGAGCGATCACGAAGGCCAGCGCGAAGGGCGCGCCGACGATGCCCTCGGCGGCGATGCCGCGCAGCGCGTCCAACGGAATCACCTTCTTCACCAGGCCGTAGGTGGCGAAGGAACAGGCCAGCGTCAAGGCGATGATCGGTGGTCGGCCGTAGTCGACGGTGAGCACGGCCACCGCGGTCACGCCGAGCCCCAGCGCGGCCCACTGGGCCACAGCCAGCCGTTCCCGGAAGATCACCACGCCGAACGCGACCGTGACGAGCGGATTGATGAAGTAGCCGAGCGCGCACTCGACGATGTGCCCGGAGTTGACGCCGTAGACGTACACGCCCCAGTTCAGCGCGATCGCGACGGAGGCGACGGCCGCCAGGCGCCAGACGCGGCCGCTGATGCCGCGCAGCTCGCGGATCCGGCCGGTCACGGCGAGCACGGCCAGCACGACCACCAGCGTCCAGACGATCCGCTGCGCCACCACCTCGCCCGGACCGGCGAACGCCAGCAACCCGAAGAACGCGGGGAACAGTCCCCACAGGAAGTACGCGCTCGTTCCGAACGCTACACCGGGGATGGACCTGCTTCGCCGCACGATGTACGAACGTAGTTGTCCCGTAGCCTTGCGGTCATGTCGATTACCGTGCAGGCATCGGGCGCGACCGGATTGACCGCTACCGAGGTCGAGCAACGTCGCCGCGACGGACTGACCAACGACGTTCCGGATCGCGCGAGCCGTTCGGTTCGCGACATCGTGCGCGCGAACGTCTTCACCAGGATCAATGCCATTCTCGGCGTTCTGTTCGTGCTGGTGCTGGCCACCGGATCGATCATCGACGGCATGTTCGGCCTGCTGATCGTCGCCAACAGCGCGGTCGGCATCATCCAGGAGATCCGCGCCAAACGCACCCTGGACGAGCTGGCCATCGTCAGCCAGGCCAAGCCGACCGTCCGAAGGGACGGCAGGGCCTTAGAGATCGCGCCGCGCGAGGTGGTACTCGACGACCTGATCGAGCTCGGTCCCGGCGACCAGATCGTGGTGGACGGCACGGTCGAGGAATCCGCGCAGCTCGAGGTGGACGAGTCGCTGCTCACCGGCGAAGCGGATCCGATCGACAAGGCGGTCGGCGCCACGGTGATGTCGGGCAGCTACGTGGTGTCCGGGTCGGGCGCCTATCGCGCCACCAAGGTCGGCCGGGACGCCTACGCGGCGCGGCTGGCCGAGGAGGCGAGCAAGTTCACCCTGGTGCACTCCGAACTGCGCAGCGGTATCGACAAGATCCTGAAGTTCATCACCTACCTGCTGATTCCCGCGGGCCTGCTGAGCATCTACAACCAACTGGTCTCCAGCGACGAGTCGTGGCGACCGGCGGTCACCGGCATGGTGGCCGCGCTGGTGCCGATGGTGCCGGAGGGGCTGGTGCTGATGACCTCGATCGCGTTCGCGGTCGGCGTGGTGCGGTTGGGCCGGCGCCAGTGCCTGGTCCAGGAGTTGCCCGCGATCGAGGGGCTGGCCCGCGTCGACGTGGTCTGCGCGGACAAGACCGGCACGCTGACCGAGAACGGCATGCGGTTGTCGGACCTGAAGACACTGGACACCTTCGACGACACCGAGGTGCGCACCGCGCTGGCCGCGCTGGCCGCCGACGATCCACGCCCGAACGCGAGCGTGCAGGCGATCGCCGAGGCCTTGCCGGACGGTCCCGGCTGGCAGCGCACCGCCGTCGCGCCGTTCTCCTCGGCCAAGAAGTGGAGCGGCTGCTCCTACGGCGAACACGGCGACTGGCTGCTCGGCGCACCGGACGTGCTGCTCGACCCGCACTCCGCGGACGCACGGGTCGCCGAGGAACTCGGCGCCTCCGGTCTGCGCGTGCTGTTGCTGGCGCGCGGCGACCGGCCGGTGGACGCGGCGGACGCCCCTGGGGCCGTGCGGCCCGCCGCATTGGTCGTCCTGGAGCAGAAGGTCCGGCCGGACGCTCGCGACACACTCGACTACTTCGCCGACCAGAACGTTTCGATCAAGGTCATCTCCGGCGACAACGCCGTATCGGTGGGCGCGGTGGCCGCCTCGCTCGCTCTGCCCGGCGGTGACCACCCGATCGACGCGCGGGAATTGCCGGACGACCGCGACGAATTGGCCGGTGTACTGGATCACAACACCACCTTCGGCCGGGTGCGTCCGGATCAGAAGCGCGCCATGGTGTCGGCGTTGCAGTCGCGGGGGCACACGGTGGCGATGACCGGCGATGGGGTGAACGACGTACTCGCCTTGAAGGATTCGGACATCGGCGTTGCGATGGGCTCGGGCAGCCCGGCGACCAGGGCGGTGGCGCAGATCGTGCTGCTGGACAACAAGTTCGCCACGCTGCCGTACGTGGTCGGTGAGGGTCGCCGGGTGATCGGCAACATCGAGCGGGTCTCGAATCTGTTCCTCACCAAGACCGTCTATTCCGTGCTGCTCGCCTTCCTGGTCGGCATGGCCGGGATCGGCTCGCAGATCTTCCATTACGAGCCCATCGGCTACCCGTTCCTGCCCCGCCACGTCACGATCGCGGCCTGGTTCACCATCGGTATTCCGGCGTTCATCCTTTCGCTCGCGCCCAACAACGAGCGTGCCCGTACGGGTTTCGTCGGGCGCGTCATGCGGTTGGCGATCCCCTCGGGTGTGGTGATCGGCGCGGCCACGTTCGTCTCCTACCTGATCGCCTACGCCGGGCCGCACGCCACCGAGCAGCAGAAGGTCCAGGCGGGCACCACGGCGCTCATCACCTTGATCATGATCGCGGTGTGGGTGCTCGCCATCGTCGCGCGGCCGTACGTGTGGTGGAAGGTGGTGCTGATCGCGGTGTCAGTGGCGGCGTACGTGTTCCTGTTCACCGTTCCGTTCACCCGCGAGTTCTTCAAACTCGACCCCTCCGACCCCGCGCTCACCGGCGCGGCGGTGGTCTGCGGCGCGGTCGGGATCGTGCTCGTCGAGGCGGCCTGGTGGGTGAGCGCGGCGCTGCGCGGCGAGAAGCGGCAACTGCTGCCCAGCTCGCCCGGCGCAGCGGCCTGAGCGACTGGACGTCTGACTCGCCGCGCCACGAGAAGCCTTGTGCGAAGCGGTCATTCAGACTTGGAGTACCTTCTGGAGGTTATGGAGGTTCTGCTGCACCAGATCGACGCGTTCGCCAGCGCACCGTTCTCGGGCGACCCGGCCGCGGTGATGCCGTTCCCGTCGTGGCTGCCGGATGTGTTGCCGCAACAGCCGGCCGAGGAGAACAACCTCGCCGAGACCGAATCTGTTTAGGGGCCTACGTGGAACCTCGAGAGCTCGACGAGATTTTCGCGCCGCTTCTGGGTCGATTGGATCGGCTGGACATGGGGGCGTTGGAGTGGATGGCCGATGCCTACGACCGGACTGGTGATGTGGATACCGCGCGGCGCTTGTGGGAGATGGCCGAACGCGCCAATGATTCGTAACCCGCTCATTACAGGCAGTGTCGGTCATGCGACGTGCGCAAGTCGGCTATCAGCTGCCGGGTGGTGGAGCCGAGCAACTGGCCGGCAGCTGTGGGTGTCAATGTGTCGAGCACATCGGAGAACACTTCTGGCCCCAGCAGATCGGCTCCGCCGGTGCGGGCGATCGCCGAGCAGATGTCGAGCAGCGGGAAGCTCCCTTTGCCCGGCGCCTCCCGGTGATGAGTCGTTTCGGCGATCAAGTCGTCGCCGATCGGTTCGGACGGACCATCGGCCACCTGCACGCTGACCGGCATGGTGGCAGCGACCCGTTCGAGGACTTCGTAGTCCGGGTTGCCGCGCTGGAAATGCCAGGTGTCCAGCATCAGCCCGGCGTTGGCGCACTGAGCCTCCGCTAGCACCCGTTCGGCGGTCACGATATCGGGAACACCCCAGAACGGCATGAACTCCAGGTACACGGGAACGCCGCGGGCCTCGGCGCCCGAGCACAGCTCCCGGAACCCGCGCACCATCACCTCGTGTTCGACCTCGCCGATCTCGAACACGGCCACTGCGAGCATGCTGCGCAGCTCGAACAGATCGACGAGCTCCAAGCATTCGTCGAGGGTGTAATCGAAGCGGGCGCGCAGGTTCGCGTCGGCACCGGCCGGTACCCGAATCGGGGCCCAGCCGGTCACGGTGTCCAGGTGCAGTTCGATGCCGTGATTACGTGCGGCCGCAAGAGCTTTTGCCGGACTGCCCATCTGCTCCGCTGCGGCGCGCAAGGCCGCCGGCGTGAGTCCGAGCCCGCCGAAGCCCGCCGTCGCTGTGGCATGCAACTGATCGAGGTACCGGTAGGTCCGCACGCTGGCTTCCCACATGACGAACTCAGTCATCGAATCGACACTCCTGCCGCGAGGTCGACGACTGCGATGCCATCGAGCAACCGCCCGAGCCGCTCACCTAGGGCCACATGCCCCGGGGCGGCCAGATATCGGTCGCGAACCCCTTCGTCGGCGAAGGTGACCACCGCGGCGTGGGTGTACCCGCTGCTGAGCCCTTCGATGCTCACATCGGCCCCGGCGCGGACGTCCAGGACGCCCTCGACCCCAGCCGCGAAAGCCCGCAGGTCCGCCATGGCCGTATCGAGCGCAGCAGCGGACACCGCATCGTGCGGCCGGAACAACACCAGGTGAAGCAGTTCAGACATGATTGCGAACTCTCGGTTTCGATGGGTCGATGGTTGGCTGTTCATCGGTGATCGTCGGCCGTCCGAAGAGGGCGAGATCTTCGGTGAGCGCGTAGGCCATCACCGTTGTTTCGTCGGCCTGCGGGTGACAAAGGTCAGCGGTGATCGAACCTCGGCGCAGCACTACGACGCGGTCACAGACCGCGAGTAGCTCCGGCACGTCCGCGGACGAGATCAACACAGGTATGCCCTCCTCCGCGAGAGCTCGGATGCGGTCGTGGATCGCATGCTTGGCCTCGATGTCGACACCTCGTGTGGGCTCGCTGAGAAGGAGCAGACGCGGACCGCGATTCACGCAGCGGGCGAGGATCACCTTCTGCTGATTGCCACCGGACAACGCCCGCATCGGTTGCGTCAGACCGCCGGTGACACCTGCCCGCCGATACGATTCGGATGCCTGCCGGCGCCGCGATCGCGCGGACTGCCACAGTGCGCTCCACCGCCGGTGCGTTGACACGACGAGGTTGTCGGCCACGCTGAGGTCGAGAAACGCCCCGGATGACCGCCGCTCGGCCGGCAGGTAGGCGATGCCGTTCACCAACGCAGTGCGCGCGGACCCCCGCTTCAGCTGACGACCGAACAGGGCGGCTCGCCCGGTTGCCTTTCGCCCGTCGACCAGCGAGTCGAGCAGCGTCTGGCGACCAGAGTCCGGTAGCCCGGCCAAGCCGACGATCTCGCCTCGCCCCACAGCGAGGGTGGTCGGCCCGAGACCGGGTGCGCTCCAGTGCTCGAGCTGCAGGCCCGGCTCGAACGAACGGTCACGTCCGCGTCTGGCGTCGCTCGCTGCGGTAGGAGCGACCGGAGTGCCTGCCATTTCACCGACCAGCTCCGCCTGGCTTACACCCGAGTCGTGTTCTGCGACGATGCAGCCGTTGCGCATCACGACGATCCGGGCGCATCGGGCGGTTACGTCGGCAAGGTGGTGGGAGACATACATGATCGTGTGACCCCGTGCAGTGAGCTGCGCGATCAACTCGTGCAGGATGTCGGCTTCCGAAGGGGTCAGAATCGCCGTCGGTTCGTCGAGCAGGATGATCCGGCACTCACGAGCGAGAGCACGCGCGATCAGGACCATCTGTTGCTGGGACGGAGCCAGCTTCCGCACAGGAAGGCGCGGATCGACTCGCAGCCCGACCCGGTCGAGCAGGGCTGCGGTCTGTTCATGGAGTCTGCTCGAGTTGACCACCATGTGTCCCTCGAGCCCGAGGAAGACGTTGTGGGTGACCGAGCGGTCCCAGCACAAATCCAGTTCCTGGGGCACAAGTCCGACGCCATGGTGGTGGAGCATGGTGCGGGGATCGAAGTGGCGTACCGGGGTGCCCTCGACGCTGACAGTGCCGGAGTCCGGGCGGATTCGCCCGGACAGGATGCCGAGCAAGGTGCTCTTGCCCGCGCCGTTCTCCCCGACCAGGCCGGTCACCATCCCCGCCGGGACCTCCAGGCCGATTCCGTGCAGGACTTCGGTCCGGTCGTAGCGCTTGCGCACGTCTCGCAGGGTGATCGCGATGTCGTTCACGGCTCAGCCCTCGGGGGTGATGCTGTCGGCGTTGGCCTTGGTCACCAGGACCAGCGGCAGGATCTGCGTGTGCAACGGTGTTCCGTCGACCAGGTACTTGACCAGAAGCTCGACTGCCTCGTACACCAGGGTGGCCGGCTGCTGGCTGATCGCGAAGGAGACGACCCCTTTCTTGACGTAGTCGAGTGTCTGCTGCACAGCGTCGAAACCGACGACGAGCGGCTTGTGCCCGGCGGCGAATTGATCGACCCACTTCGCCGCGGCGGTGAAACTGCAGCAGTCCAGCGAAGCGATGGCCACAGCGTCGGGATGGGCCGCCATGGCGTTCTGCACGGCGGTGAACATCTGCGCAGGCTCCTGCCCGGTGTTCACTGGGGTGAGCACTTGCAAGCCGGGCCCGAGCGCGGACTTCAAGGCGTCGTAGCGGACTCCGGACCAGGCGGCCTCCGGCGCCACCGAGGTGGTGACGATGGTGCCGGTCTTTCCGGCGAGCAGCTTCGTCAACTCCGTGCCTTCCAGGCGGCCGCCATCGGCGACATCGGTGCCCACGAAGGCAAGCTCCTGCGACCCCGGGTTATCTGTGCTGTAGCTGACGAGCGGGACGCCGGCGTTATATGCCTGGGAGATCACCGGCTTCAGGGCATTGCTGGACGCCGACGACAACGCGATGCCGTCGACGAGCCCCTGACCGATCAGGGTTTGGAGCTGGTTGATCTGGTCCCCGGCATCACCCCCGCTGGGACCGGTGAAGACGACGTCGACCCCCAACGCCGCTGCCGCCTTCGCGGCTCCCTTTCGCTGCGGGCGAGCGAATGCGAGCGCGGTATTCGGGGCACTGACGTAAATGTTCAGCGTCTCATGTGCGGCAATCTTGGATTTGATCCGCGGCGCGAGTTGGAAGGCGGCGAAGTTCGCCTCGGGGCTGGACTCCGCCATAGCGGCGTGGTCCGCCGGTTGATCGGTCGCGCACCCCGCGACCAACGTAGTGATCAGGGCCAGGAAGAACACAGACTTGCGCATCGTGTGTCACGGAACCTTTCCGGGGCAGGAAGTCGGCAGAAGGGGCAGGTCGTCAGTGGAGGCGCTTGCGTACGGTGACGTCGAAAGCCACCGCGGCGATGATCACCAGACCCGAGACGGTGGTCTGCCAGAACGAGGAGATCCCCCGAAGGACCAGAACATCGTTGAGTACACCGATGGTCAGTACACCGATGACAGTTCCTCGCACGCTTCCGCTGCCGCCGAAGAGGGCAGCACCGCCGACAATCACCGCGGTGATGACCGTCAGCTCCAAGCCATTTCCGGACACGCCCTGGACATAGAGAAGGAATGACAATCCCACGAGCCCGCCGGCGGCGGCGAGTACTCCGGAAATCGCGAAGTTGAGCACGCGGACGAGATCGACATTGATCCCGCACAGCTCGCTCGCGGTCTGGCTGCCGCCGACCGCGTAGACGTGGAAACCGAACCTCGTCCGGCTCAGCAGCAACCCGAACCCGATCGCCACCAGGACGAAGATGACGGCCTGCAGCGGAATCTGTCCGAACACCTTGTAGTTACCAATGGTGGCGAACTGGGCGACGTTGACCCGAGTTCGGTCCAGGGAGATCGAGCTGCCCGATGTCAGCAGCAGGCTGATCCCCCGAAAGACGCTCAGCGTGCCGAGCGTGACGATGAACGAGGGTATACCGAACCGAACGACGGCCAAGCCGTTGACCACGCCCGCGCCGGCACCCACCGCGAGTCCGGCCACGGCGGCGACTGCCATGCTGTGACCGCTGACAAGCAGTTGCGCGGAGACGACACTGGCCAATGCGTAGATAGAGCCGACACTCAGGTCGATGTCACCGCCAAAAGCACGAACGTCATTCCGACAGCCATGATCCCGACGATCGACACCTGCTGCAGGACGTTCAATCCGTTGCTGACACTGAAGAAACGGTCCGTCAACAACGTCCCCGCCACACAGAGCGCCACCAGCGCCGCCGTCATGCCCCACGAACGCTGACTTCCGGCCTTGTTCAGCACTGCGGCCGCGAGTCCGGGCACACGGGTTACGCGCGATATTTTCCCGATTGCGACGCTGGTCTGCCCCATCGCCGACCTCCTCGATCTCACCTGTCACGCCGTCGTGACGGTGCACTCACCATGCACCATCAGATTGAGACCGTCAACACTCTTGTGCACACTTTTCGATCATTGCCCAGAGATACCGGGCACTAACTTGCATTTAAGACGCATTAGAGGGTGTATCTTGTACACAGTCTGATGAAATGGAGGGGAATATGGCAGCCCGCGATCAGCAAACTGTCGGCCAGGTGTACGAGATGCTGAAACGCGACATCATCCGCGGCGTCTACACGCCGGGGCAGCCGCTGTCGCAGCTGCAGATCGCGAACACGATGGGGATCAGCCGTACACCGCTGCGCGAGGCGTTTCGCCTTCTCGAGCAGCATGGGCTGGTGGTCCCCGAGCACAACAAGCGCTTCCGTGTGGCCGAGTTCGGCGTCGCGGACCTCGAGGAGCTCTACGCGATGCGGATCATCCTCGAAGGCTATGCCGCCCGGGTCAGTGTCCCGCGACTGAGCGCAGCCGACCTGGAGGAACTGGTGCAACTGTCCAGGCAGATGTCGGAAGCCGAAGATTTGAAAGACTACGACAAGTGGAGTCCGCCGCACCACGCCTTCCATCAACTCTTGCTCGCCCAGGCCGGCCCTCGGGCGTTGACCCAGATCGGCCATCTGTCCGAACACTCCGAGCGCTACCGCTACGTATCCACTCTCCCGCAGCTGCCGCTCTCGTGGGAGCAGGGCCGCAGCGACCACGACGCACTGTTGGAGGCGGCGTTGGCGCGAGACGGCAACGCCGCCGCGATCGCCATCGCCCGGCACTACGGCCGGGTGGCCCTGAGCGTTATCTCATTGGCGGCGCCAGAACACGATCCGATCAAACTCCGCATCGCGATGGGCGCCTCGACCCTCGCCGCGCCACTGTGACCTGACCACCACTCGACCCAGGCACCGCCGAGGAGTCCGCATTCATGACCGACCCGAAATCCGGTTCGCCCGAGTTCGCCATCCAGTTCACCCACGTCGATGCGGCACTACGTCTGCCCGGCGGACCGTCGATAGCCGACCACTGCTTGGCCGAATCGCTCTACGGCGTCGACCCGACAACCACGGCGGAGGTTCGCGCAGAGATCGCCTTACGAGTGCGCGCGGCGGCCGGCGAACTGCTCGCTGACACCGAGTTCGCTGCCTCTTTCGCTTCGTTGCCCATCGGCCGCGGCGACACCGTAGTCGCGTTCGGTGACTCGATAACCGCTGACCTGCATTCCTGGGCCCGCATCCTCGCCGAAGCATTCGAGCAAGCCGACCCAGCCCAGCGGCCCACCTTCGTCAACCTCGGTCGATCCGCGGACACCACGACTCACCTCCTCGAACGATTCGCCGACGTCATCGCGGCTCGACCGACTCACGTCATCGTCCAGGTGGGCACCAACGACGCCAAAGCGTTCGACTTCACGGCGGGGGCACCGCTGGTATCACCCGACACCACCCGACGCAACACCGCGCTACTCGTGGAAACCATTCAATCGCTCGGCGCCGCCGTAACCTGGATACTCCCGCCCACCATCGACGCGCAGGCCGCGTCGAACTGTGCGATGTGGACCGATCAACTCATGCAGTGGCACCCGCAAAACTTCGTATTCGTTCGAGACGCGATGCGGGAGGTCGTGGCGAACCCGGTCGATCTCACCGAGACATTCGGCGACCCCGCACTGCCCTCCCTCATGCTCGACGATGGCTTGCACCCCAACCTCGAGGGCCACCAAGCCATCGTGAAAGCCCTGATCGCCCACCTGGTCCGATAGCGGGCCTCTTCGACGAACACGCGCAGACGGCGCCGCAGAGGCTCGTATGTCCTATGCCAGGCGCTCGCAGTGGGCCCGGTAGGGAAACAGGTTCCTGCGACACAGGGGTCCCGAATCGTGACCCCACAAACAAGAGATACCGAAGGAGAACCCCCCCTATGTCCACTGCCCTGCCCAGCTCCACACTCGGGCGCGTTGTGCGCGGCACCGGTCCCGGACTGTTGCTCGCCCATGGCGCCGGCGGCGGTATCGACGCCAACTACGGCGCCATCATGGATGCCCTGGCCGCGCAGTACACCGTCGTGGGACCCGACTACCCCGGCACCGGCCGCACCCCGCGCGCAGAAGCTCCGCTTTCCCTGGACGGCCTGGCCGATGAGTTGGTTGCCACCGCCGTGGCGGAAGGTGTGGAAACCTTCGCCATCGCCGGGTACTCGCTGGGCAGCCCGGTCGCCATCCGCGCTGCCACCCGTCACCCCGATCGCGTCTCCGCGCTGGTCCTCACAGCGGGCTTCGCCCACCCCAACCCGCGGTTCCTGCTGGCGGCCCGGATGTGGCGCGACCTGCTCCTCGCGAACGATCTGGAGCATCTGGCCGGCTTTCTGTCCCTGATCGGCCTGAGCGCGCCCGCCTTGGACGCCGTCGGCCAGGACGACCTCGACGCAGCCATCAAGACCACTGCGGCTACGATCCCGCCCGGAACTCCGGAACACCTCGACCTGCTCATCGATCATGTCGACGTACGAGCTGATCTCACCGCGCTGACGGTGCCTACCCTCGTCATCTCCACCACGCTTGACCAGCTCGTGACCCCACACCACCACCGACAGCTCGCCAACGCCATCCCCGGCGCGCGCTACGCCGAGATCCCAACCGGGCACCTGCCCTTCGTCGAGCAGCCCGAGCAGTGGAGTGCCCTTATCCTCGACTTCCTCCACGACAGCCGCGCCTGAGTCCCACCCTGGGCTGGTCTGTTGGCGACGTCGGCGAGTCGCCGACAGACCGCCCCCACGTCCGGAAGCGATCGTCGCGAGACAGCGGTTTGCTGCTGCCGTGGCCCAGGGGTGAGGACACAAAGACCTCCGGCGATGTGATCACAGATCGTGGCCCAGGCTGGTCGAGTCCATCGCGTAGGTGCGGTATCACGCTGTTGCTGTATCGCTCGAAGCCGGCTGACCATTGTGCACTGCGAGCTCGGCTTGGCCGGCTAGTACGAGTTCTGTGGTGAATCGAATATGTTTGGACAGCGCGTCGATAGCGCGGTCGGGGTCGCGTGCGATCGCGGCCTCGAAGATCTCCCGGTGCTCGGCTGCAACGTCACGACTGTCATGCGTCTCACCCAGCGGCACCGACCAGCGGCGATACAGTTCGGCCGCTTCCCGAAGTGACAAGGCGATAGAGGTGAGTCGAGGGCTCCCGCATGCCTCCAAGAGCACCGCGTGGAACGTTGCATGCAACGCGACCCATTCGTCGTTGAGCCTGCTGGGGTCGTCGGCTAGCAACCGTGGCGTGCGTTGCAGGGCGTGGTGGGCTCCGATGAGCCGCGATTCCCAGGCGATATCTCCGCGTTCGATCGAGTAACGCAGCGCCAAGCATTCGATGTCGCCACGGACTTCGGTGAGGTCCTGGAGGTCTGGGACGGAGATCGGGATGACCCGAAAGCCGATCTGCGGTTCAGCGCACACCAGTCCATGCTCTGTCAGGCGGCTAAGGGCTTCGCGCACCACTCCGGCGCTGGCCCTGTGCTGCTCGCAGAGGGGTGCGAACTTCAGTCGGGTCCCGGGGGAAAGGCGTCCGGCCAGGATATCCGCTCTGATCTGTTCGTAGACGGCGTCGGTGCGGGTGGTCTTCGGTCGCGACCTGCTCATTCTCACAGTGTACCAAACAGCGAAGATAGCTGAGATTTTCGAAAATATGTTGACTTTACGAAATGTGATGCGTACAACCGAGTGTGCATCGGTGAGTCGGTGCCGACTGGTGACGAAGAGGAAGCGCGGTCTATGCGTGTAGCGAATATCAACGGACGGCTGGCGATCAGGGGCGACTCGACGTGGATCGACGTAGAGCACTCCAGCGGTGGCCGGTTTCTCGCCGATCCGCAGGGGGTGTTCGAGCGATGGGACGAGTTCGCGGATTGGGGCCGTGAACGTTTCAGCGGGTCCGAGGCGCCAGTAGGCGAAGAGACGCTGGGGCCGCCGGTTCCGGCGCCTGGTCAGGTCTTCGCCATCGGCCTCAACTATCGCGCCCACGCACTGGAGTCGGGTTTCGACCTGCCCTCTCAGCCTCCCACGTTCACGAAGTTTCGGAGCTGCATCACAGGCCCGACCGGTCGAATCGTTCTTCCCGAGGGCTCAGTGGATTGGGAAGTCGAATTGGTCGTGGTGATCGGGCGGACCGCTCATCGAGTCTCCGAAGATCGGGCGTGGGCGTACGTGGCGGGCCTGACTGTGGGACAAGATCTATCCGAACGTCAACTGCAGCACAGTGGTCCGGCGCCACAATTCAGCTTGGGCAAATCCTTCCCCGGATTCGGGCCGATTGGACCGTGCCTGGTGACACCGGACGAGGTCGCCGATCCGGACGACCTGTCATTGACGGCCACCCTGAACGGTGAAGAGGTCCAGAAGGGCCGAACGTCGGACATGATTTTCCCGGTGCCGGAGTTGATCGCACGATTGTCGGCGGTGGTGACGCTGCATCCTGGCGATCTGATCTTCACCGGAACTCCCGCGGGCGTAGGTGCTGGACGCCGCCCACCGCGATTCCTGTCCCCAGGTGACGAGCTGACCAGCGCGATCGACGGGATCGGACAGCTGCGACACACCTTCGTCGCCGCTTGACCAGGAGTACGCAAGATGGCATTGCATAGATTGGAATCAATCACAGTCGGCGTACCCGATGTGGCCGAAACTGTCGAGTACTACAGCGACTTCGGTCTGCGGACAGTAAGTCCGAACCTGCTGGCGACTGCCGACGGCGGTGAACAACTGCGGATCGTCGCGTGCCCATCCCGCCGGCTGCTCAGCCTGACCATAGCCGCCGACGACGTCGACGACCTCGAGCGCACTGCCCGGCAACTGGAGCGCCTGCACAATCCGTTCACAAAGCTTCATGACCGCGTGGTCGCCCTCGATCCCGCGACCGGAATCGAGGCGACAGTGCGGGTGAGTCCACGGCTGACATCACCAGCAACACCCGCACCGGTGTACAACGGGCCTGGCCGGGTCGAGCGCCGCGAGCTTCGGGCGCCCGGTGTGCTGCGCACCAACCGCGTTCGGCCTCGGAAACTCGGCCACGTCGTCGTCGGATCCACCGACCAAGCCGCCAGCACCCGCTTCTTTGTCGAGGGGATCGGATTCAAGATCAGTGACCGGGTTCCGCATATGGCGTCGTTCTTACGCTGCTCGGCCGACCATCACAACCTGCTCATTCAGCACGCACCCGTCAACTTTCTGCACCACACCGCATGGGAGGTCGATGATGTCGATGAAGTCGGCCGCGGCGCGACGGCCATGCTGGAGGGCCATCCTGAACGGCACGTATGGGGGCTGGGCCGCCACCACATCGGATCGAATTTCTTCTGGTATTTGAAGGATCCGGCCGGGAACTTCAGCGAGTACTACAGCGACCTCGATTGCATCATCGACGATCAGCTGTGGACTCCGGAGACCTTCGAAGGCGCCAGGGGCCTATTCAACTGGGGGCCGCCGCCCCCGCCGTCCTTCCTGCAGCCAGAAGACCTCGCGAGCCTGATGACGGGCGCTCACGGACCGGGCTGAACCCGGTCACGGATGTGCATGCCGCAACTTCTGGGCCTGCGTCACGATCCTCGCCACCAGCGTGATGCCTCGCCTCCTAGCTACGGCCACCCACATGATCCGCCCCCAATTCCTTCCCGCCGCTACCATACGGAGAACAGTGGTGAACACCGTTAAGCACCCTGCAACACCAGCGACCACTCACACCACCGACCCCGCAGTCGCGGCCACGGTTCGCACGATCATCGACGCCGTTCGCGCCGCAGGTGACGACGCCGTCCGCGAGTACTCCACCCAGTTCGATAGCTGGTCGCCTGCGGCATTTCGCCTGACACCCGGCCGTGTCGACGAGATCGTCGCTACTGTGCCCGAACAGGTCATCGCCGATATCGACTTCGTTCAAAACCAGGTACGAGCATTTGCCGAACATCAACTGCAGTCGATGCGCGAATTCGAAATCGAGACACTGCCCGGCGTCACACTCGGCCAGCGCCACATTCCGATCGAATCCGTCGGCGCCTACATTCCCGGCGGTCGCTATCCCCTGCTGGCCTCCGCGCACATGACGATCGTGACCGCCAAGGTCGCGGGCGTGCCACGTGTGGCTGCCGCCACACCACCGATCCGCGGTGAGATCCCGTCGGCCACCATCGCCGCGATGCACCTGGCAGGAGCCGACGAAATCTATCTACTCGGCGGTGTCCAGGCCGTCGCGGCACTTGCCATCGGCACAGAACAAATCGCTCCCGTAGATCTCCTGGTCGGACCGGGTAACGCCTATGTCGCTGAAGCAAAGCGGCAACTGTTCGGCGAGGTCGGCA
Organism: Nocardia aegles; assembly: GCF_052545135.1. Classification (NCBI taxonomy): domain Bacteria; kingdom Bacillati; phylum Actinomycetota; class Actinomycetes; order Mycobacteriales; family Nocardiaceae; genus Nocardia; species Nocardia aegles. The sequence continues at coordinate 189,099 of NZ_JBQWRI010000004.1, read as the reverse complement.
TCGACCTGTTCGCCGGCCCCACCGAAATTCTGATCATCGCCGATGACAACGCCGACCCGTTCACTGTCGCCGTCGACCTGCTCAGCCAGGCCGAACATGGCCCCGATTCACCCGCCGTGCTGATCACAACCTCCGACACGCTGGCACACCGCACTCTCGACTACATTCACGCACTGCTGCCGGACATGCCGACACGGGACTTCGCGGAGTCAGCGTGGCGCGACCACGGCGAAATCCACGTCGTCGACACAATGACCGACGCCTACACACTGGCAGATACCTACGCCAGCGAGCACGTGGAGATTCTCACCCGCAACCCACGTGAGGCGTTGGACCAGTTGCGCAACTACGGCGCCCTGTTCCTCGGCGAGCAGACCACAGTCGCGTTCGGAGACAAGGTTATCGGCACCAATCATGTCCTGCCGACACGCGGCGCGGCCCGCTACACCGGCGGGCTCTGGGTCGGGAAGTACCTCAAGACGGTTACCTATCAAGAGATCACCGATCCGCTGTCGAGCGCACAACTCGGTGAAGTCTGCGGCCGTGCCGCGCGAGTCGAACGCTTCGAAGGACACGCCCGCGCCGGAGACGTGCGCGCTGCGATCGTGCGGCGCACGACACCGGACTGGGCCCGCGCGATACAGGTAGGGCTGTCATGACACCCCTGTCCGGCCGAACTGCCCTCGTCACCGGCGCGGGCAACGGCCTCGGTCGCGCGATTGCACTCGCACTGGCCGAGGCCGGTTCGAACCTGATCCTGGTCGGCCGCAACTGCGACCGGCTGCGAGCCACCGCCGACATGGCTATCGGCCACGAGGTAAGGGCTCGGGTGGAGCTCTGCGACGTGGCCAGCCCGGATGCGGTCGAACAGCTGTCTCAGCGGCTCGACGGAGAACTGGTATCAATTCTGGTCAACAACGCCGGAGTGGCAGGGCCGGTTCGGTCCCTCGTCGACATCGAGCCAGACGAATGGGACAGCGTCTTCGCTGCCAATGTTCGAAGCATCTACCTGGTCTGCCGGGCCCTGCTGCCCAGCATGATCGGCGCCGGATTCGGCGACATAGTCAATATCGCCTCTGTCAGCGGCAAGCGTCCGCTGGCCCGCCGGACCCCTTACACAGCAAGCAAGATGGCTGTCCTCGGGCTCACCCGCACCCTGGCATTTGAAGCCGCACCTCACGGCGTCACCGTCAACAGCGTGTCACCGGGACCGGTCGCAGGACCTCGCATGACGACCAACTTCGCGCGTGAAGCCGCGGAAACAGGCATAACACCCGCTGAAGCGGAAGCGAGATTCACAAGCCGTGCGGCGCAAGGTCGCATGCTCACCGAAGAAGAAGTCGGTGCCGCGGTGGCCTCCATCCTGACCATATCGGGCCTGTGCGGCGCCGATATCGACTTGTCGGCCGGGATGATTGCCCCCGCCTGACCGGAACAGCGGATATTCGATCGTCCTGTGAACTGACGGCGACCGTGTGCTGTCGTTCGGACGGTGCCGCCGCTATCTCGACGGCGTCGTCACCCTGCCGGACCAGCTGCCACCGTTCACGGCGGCGGAACCGGTCCGTCGTCGGGGCCGGGCGCGACGACGTCGCGGTAGTCGGGCAGCAGCGGGACCACCGCGAAGCTGCCCGCCACCGCATCGGCTGGAAGCGCCTGGACCGCGCGGATACCGTTCTGCGCGGCCAGGTTTCGCAGTTGCGCCGGGGAGCCCCGGACGACGAGCCCGACGACGCAGCCACAGCCGCCGCGCAGTCGTGCGGCCGAGAACGCGATCACGCGGGCGGAGCGGTCGTCGACGGGCCGGGGAAGCAGCCAGGCCGCGTCCGGCGCCGAATCCACCGCCGCCGCAACGCCTTCGGGTACGGGAACGGCCACCAGCGGAGTCTGCACACCCGGCGCGGACACCCGGTAGAGCACCTGCGCGATACGCAATCCGCCGCTGTGCCCGGGAATGTCGCCGGGCACCAAGGGGTCGGTGAACGACACCAGCGCCCAGCGTGGTTCGTCGCCGCCCGTGTTCAGTGAGTCACGGGACCGGGCAAGGTACTCCGCCACCTGCTCGCCCTGGTCGGGCCCGAGCCGATCGGTGGACACCGCGGTGCGATACGGCGGATGCAGCACGCCGAGCGCGTAGATCAGCGCGGCCAGCGTGGCCGCCGCCACGCCGAGAATGACGCGGCGCCACGGTACTCCGTGGTCAGGCATCACGCAGGACGTCCAACGCGTGTGTCAGATCGTCCGGGTACTCGCTGGTGATCTCCAGGTAGCGGCCGTCGGCGGGGTGCTGGAATCCCAGCGACCGGGCGTGCAGCCACTGCCGTTGCAGCCCGAGCCGCTCGGCCAGGCGCGGGTCGGCGCCATAGGTGAGGTCGCCGCAGCACGGGTGGCGGATCGCGGAGAAATGCACCCGGATCTGATGGGTGCGGCCGGTCTCCAAGTGGATATCGAGCAGGCTGGCCGAATGGAACGCCTCGACGGTGTCGTAGTGGGTGACGCTCGGACGCCCGTCGGCGGTGACGGCGAACTTCCAGTCGTTGCTGCGGGCTCGGCCGATCGGGGCGTCGATGGTGCCGCTGCTGGGGTCCGGGTGCCCCTGCACCAGGGCGTGATACCGCTTGTCGACGGTGCGCTGCTTGAACGCGCGCTTGAGTACCGTGTACGCGTGCTCGGACTGTGCGACCACCATCACGCCGGAAGTGCCGACGTCGAGGCGGTGCACGATGCCCTGCCGCTCGTGAGCGCCCGAGGTGGAGATGCGGTATCCGGCGGCGGCGAGCCCGCCGACGACCGTCGGCCCGCTCCAGCCGACACCGGTGTGCGCGGCCACGCCGACCGGCTTGTCGACGGCGACGATGTCGTCGTCGGCGTAGAGGATCTTCATGCCCTCCACCGGCTCGGCCTCGATGGTCAGCTCGCGCTTCGGCTCGGGGAAGATCACCTCCAGCCAGGCGCCCGCGGTGAGTCGGTCGGATTTGCCCGCGGCGGTGCCGTCGAGCTGCACCGAGCCCTCCTCGGCGAGGGCGGCCACCGCGGTGCGGGACAGGCCGAGCAGCCGGGCCAGGCCCGCGTCGACGCGCATGCCGTCGAGCCCGTCGGGGACGGGCATGGTCCTGGTCTCCCTCATGCCGCGCTGCTCTCGCTCGCGCCGGTCTTGCCGCGGCCGAGCCGGGTGCCGTTCGGTTCGAAGCCGAACACGGTGAGCACGACCAGCAGGATCGCGCCGCACACGATGGCCGAGTCCGCGACGTTGAACACCGGCCACCAGCCGATCGCGACGAAATCGACCACGTGCCCTTGCAGCGGGCCGGGCGCGCGGAACAGCCGGTCCACCAGATTGCCGACCGCACCGCCGAGCACCATGCCGAGTCCGATCGCCCACCCCGACGAGCGCAGGGTGCGGCCGATGCGTACCACGCCGATGACGACGGCGGCCGCGACCAGGGTCAGCAACCAGGTCATGCCGGTGGCCATGGAGAACGCCGCCCCCGGGTTGCGCACCAGGCTCAGGCGCGCGAAGTCACCGATGATCGGCACCGGGTCGCCCGGCGTCAGTTTCGCGACCGCGATGGTCTTGGTGAGCAGATCCAGGCCGAACACGACCGCGGCGAGGACGAGCAGCGTCCACAGGCGCTGCGGCGGAGCCGACTCGGTCGTCGGATCAGCGGTGTTCGCAGGGGTTTCCTCGGGCGGCCGGTCGTCACTCACACCGACCATCATCTCTCGAGCGGAATCGAGCCCGGTGCGCGCGTCCGATTGCCCGGACCCGCGCTTGTGGTGTCCCGCGGGCCACGCCGATCGGCTCGCACTCGAATGTCCCAGCTGACACTCAGGAATCGGTCGTACCCTGTTGCTCGTGACGGTGTTGTCTTCCCCCCGCCTACCACGCAGCGCCGGCCTCGCCCGGAGCACGCGCTCGGGTGCGCTGCTCATGGTGCTCGCGGTCGGGCTCTCGGCTTTGGGCGTCGGTTGCGGCGACAGCGCGGAGTCGAGCGGTGACGCCGACGCAACGGAGCCGCTCGGCATCGGTAAAGAAGTGACGGTGCCGATTCCGGCCGCGGTGACCACGGTCGAATCGGCGGGTGCGGAGCCCCGATCGCTGCTGCGGCCGGAGTACCCGGCGGGCACCGTGCAGCGGGTCACGCTGTACACCGCCCATCACATCCAGCAGGAGATCGATGGGCAGCCCAAGCCCGATTTCTCCACCCCGGCCATGACCATTCCCATGACGGCGGAGACCACCGTGGAGGGCATCGATCTCACCCTGGGCACGGTGACCTCGCCGGATCCCACCCTGGCCAAAGCGCTCACCAAGATCGGCGGCTCGCACGCCGGTTTCGACCTCAGTGATCTCGGCGCGATCACCGCGCTGCGCCTGGAGCCGGCGCCGGACGCGTCCAACACCGCTCGCGCCGCCCTCGAGCAGGCGTTCTACCAGGCCGTCTATCGGTCGATCGCGTTTCCCGACGAGCCCGTCGGCGAGGGCGCGGTCTGGACGGTGCGGCAAGAGGTCAACAGCGGTGTCCTGTTGGACCAGGTGACCACCGCGACCCTGAGCAAACGCGACGGCGACCGGCTCACCATCGAACTGCGCGTCACGCAGAAGCCGAAGTCGCCGGTGTGGAACCTGCCGAACAACGCGGGCACCCTGGACATCGACGACTACGCCATGCGGGGCGCGGGCACCATCACGGTGGATCTCGGCTTGCCGCTGCCGGTCGCCGGGTCGATCACCGTCGGCGGACACCAGGCCTACCGCGATCCGCACACTGACAGCACACTGCAGCAGACGATCGATACCCAGGTGTCGTGGGCCGAATGATCCGTGCGTGCGGACTGTTGGCCGCGCTCGCGCCGCTCCTCGTCGCCACCGGATGCGGCTCGGGGGATCGCGCCCGGCCCGGACCGCCCGAGCTTCCCGCGCTGGGACCAGTGGTGGCCGCGGCCCCGGTGACCACCGCCCCCGAGACCGATTCCGCTCGTCTGCGCGGACTGCTGCTCGCCGACACCGACCTGCCCGCCGGGTTCACCGCGTCGGCGCCGCCCGCGGACACCGGCGGAGGCGCTACCGGCGCCTCGCCGACGAATCCGGCCGAATGCGTGAAAGTGCTCGCGCCGCTCGGTGCGCAACGTTCCGGCGCGCTCGCGCGGGCGTCCACGCAATACGCCGGGCCGAATTTCTCCAGCATCGATATCGACGCAGCCAGTTATCCGCCGGACGCGGTCGCGGCCGCTTTTTCCGAGGCGCAGGAAATTCTGCGCCGATGCGCGCACTATGTCGGCGCCGACGGCTCCGACATCCCGATCGACTACCGCATCGGCGGGCTCGTCCAGCCGCGGGCGGGCGATGCCTGCGCCCCCTTCCAGGTGCGCACCACCAGCGACGACCTGACCCTCGGCTCGTCCGCCGCGATCGTCCAGGTGGGAAGCACGTTGGTGCAGGTCGCGGTGACCGCGCCGGAATCGGTCGACCCCGGTGTGCTCAGCGCGCTGACCGCGGCCCAGGTGCGCAGGCTGCGGGGCGTCGCCGGACCCTGATTTCCGGCGATCCAGCCGAATCGCGCCGGTCGCCGGAATAGGCTCGGCATGGTCCGACACAACGCCTCGACCGGAGGTTTCCCATGTCTGATGTCAAACCCGTTCCCGATGGATATCCGGTGGTGTCGCCCGGGCTGGCGGTCGACGGCGCCGCGGCGGCGATCGATTTCTACAAGAACATTTTCGGGGCGACCGAGCGCATGCGAATGCCCGGTCCGGACGGCAGGATCGCGCATTGTGAACTGATGTTCGGCGATTCCGTCGTCATGCTCGGCGATTCGGCGCCCGATATGGATTTCCTCGACCCGAAGACGGTCGGCGGCACCCCCGTCAACCTGTACGTGTACGTCGCGGACGCCGACGCCGCCTTCACCGCCGCGCTGGCCGCCGGCGCCAGGGAACTCACGCCGATGACCGATCAGTTCTACGGCGATCGCAGTGGCGCCTTCGAGGACCCGTGGGGGCACCGGTGGACGGTGGCCACCCACGTGGAGGATGTGCCGCCCGACGAGATGGACCGCCGGATGGCCGAGCGTTTCGGCGGCTCGTGACCTCGGCTGATCAGCTCACCCGGCCACCACCGAGTCACCGGTGACCCGGATGCTTTTCGGTGCGAGCGGCTTGCTCGCCGGGCCGTGGGCCACCGAGCCGTCCAGTGCGAATTTGCTGCCGTGGCAGGCACAGTTGATGGTGCCGCCGGACACCGTCGCGACCTTGCACCCGGCGTGCGTGCACACCGAGGAGAGGCCGACGAAGGTGCCCGCGCTGGGCTGGGTCACCACGGTGTCGCCCACGATCACACCGCCGCCGACGGGGATGTCGGCCGTCTTGGCGAGCGCGTTCGTGGGGTGGTCCACCTCGGCGGGCCGGTCCTCCGGCGCGGCGGGTGCGGCGGCGGGTGTGACGGCCGGCTTCGGTGCGGCGTCGTCCTTGCCATAGGTGGTGCAGGCGCTGACCGCCGCCACGGTGGCGATGCCCGCACCGGCGATGACCACACTGCGCCGGGTGCGGAGCTGTTCGTCGGCCAGGGTGGGCCCGGGCTCGAGTCGCTTCATCGGATCTCCCTCGAAGACGCGGCCGGCTTTGTGCCGGTTCCGCTTTCGCCTTGTCCACGGGGAAGGTGATCCGGCGGTTCAATCGGCGATCCGAGCGGTGCCGGACGGGCGTGTCGCGGCGGCGACCACTGTCCCGGCGGCGGACCCGGACTCCCTCATCTGTTTCGTGGCCGGGTCCGCCGCGGCGAGTCGCCAGGACGCGCCGGTGATCTTCGCCACCGACACGCCGGACGCCCGAGGGACGTGAGCGCGCCGGTCACAAGCAGTCGGTGGGCCCGCCTAGAATCGGTCCAGCCAACCCCCGTCGAGACCTTGGGAGGAAGGACCGTCTTGGCTGCCTCGTCCAGATCGTTCGTCCATCTGCACAACCACACCGAGTACTCCATGCTCGATGGGGCGGCGAAGATCTCGCCACTGTTCACGGAGGCGAAACGGCTGGGGATGAACGCGGTCGGGATGACCGACCACGGCAACATGTACGGCGCCTCGGAGTTCTACAACTCGGCCAAGAAGCACGACATCAAGCCGATCATCGGCATCGAGGCCTACATCGCGCCCGGCTCCCGGTTCGACACCAAGCGGGTGCAGTGGGGCGATCCGAGCCAGAAGGGTGACGACGTCTCCGGCTCCGGCGCCTACACGCACATGACCATGGTCGCCGAGAACGCGACCGGCCTGCGTAACCTGTTCAAGCTCTCCTCGCTGGCCTCCATCGAAGGCCAGCTCGGCAAGTGGGCCCGGATGGACGCGGAGATCATCGCCGAGTACGCCGAGGGCATCATCGCGACCACCGGCTGCCCCTCCGGCGAGGTGCAGACCCGCCTTCGTCTCGGCCACGACCGCGAGGCGCTCGAGGCCGCGGCCAAGTGGCAGGAGATCTTCGGCAAGGACAACTTCTTCCTCGAGGTCATGGACCACGGCTTGTCCATCGAGCGCCGGGTCCGGGAGGGACTGCTGAACATCGGCAAGCAGCTGGGCATCCCGCCGCTGGCCACGAACGACTGCCACTACGTCACCAAGGATCAGTCCACCAATCACGAGGCTCTGCTGTGCGTGCAGACCGGCAAGACGCTGTCGGACCCCACCCGGTTCAAGTTCGACGGTGACGGCTACTACCTGAAGTCCGCCGAGGAGATGCGCGCGCTCTGGGATGCGGAGGTGCCCAGCGCGTGCGACAACACGGTACTGATCGGCGAGCGGGTCCAGTCCTACGACGCGGTGTGGGACTTCAAGGACCGCATGCCGGTATTCCCGGTGCCCGACGGCCACGACCAGGCCAGCTGGCTACGCAGGGAGGTCGACCTCGGGCTGCGGCGCCGATTCCCCGACGGCGTACCCAGGGAATACCTCGACCGCGCCGCCTACGAGATCGGCGTCATCCTGGAGATGGGATTCCCCGCCTACTTCCTGGTGGTCGGCGACCTGATCAACCACGCTCGCGAGGTCGGCATCCGAGTCGGTCCCGGCCGCGGGTCCGCGGCAGGTTCCCTGGTCGCCTACGCGCTCGGCATCACCAATATCGACCCGCTCCCGCACGGTCTGCTCTTCGAGCGGTTCCTCAATCCCGAGCGCGTCTCGATGCCCGATATCGATATCGACTTCGACGATCGCCGCCGCGGTGAAATGGTGCGCTACGCGAGCGAGAAGTGGGGCACCGATCGGGTCGCCCAGGTCATCACCTTCGGCACCATCAAGACCAAGGCGGCCATCAAGGACTCGGCGCGAGTTCTGTTCGGCCAGCCCGGTTTCGCCATCGCCGACCAGATCACGAAGGCGCTGCCGCCGCCGATCATGGCCAAGGACATCTCGGTTTCCGGCATCACCGACCCGGACCACGAGCGGTACAAGGAAGCCGCCGAGGTCCGCGAACTCATCAACAACAATCCGGATATCGCCAAGATCTACGAGACCGCGCGTGGTCTCGAGGGCCTGATCCGCAACGCGGGTGTGCACGCCTGCGCGGTGATCATGTCCTGTGATCCGCTGGTGGACGCGATCCCGCTGTGGAAGCGGCCACAGGACGGCGCCCTGATCACCGGCTGGGATTATCCGTCCTGCGAGGCCATCGGCCTGCTGAAGATGGACTTCCTCGGTCTGCGCAACCTCACCGTCATCGGTGACGCGCTGGAGAACATCAAGGCCAATCGCGGCATCGAGCTGGACATGGACACCTTGCCGCTCGATGACCGCGCGACCTATGAATTGCTTTCCCGCGGTGACACTCTCGGTGTCTTCCAGCTCGACGGTGGTCCCATGCGCGATCTGCTGCGCCGCATGCAGCCAACCGCGTTCGAGGACATCGTCGCCGTCGGTGCGCTGTACCGGCCCGGCCCGATGGGGATGAACGCACACAACGACTACGCCGATCGAAAGAACAACCGGCAAGAGGTCAAGCCGATCCATCCGGAGCTGGCCGAGCCGTTGAAGGACATCCTCGGTGAGACCTACGGTCTGATCGTCTATCAAGAGCAGATCATGCACGTAGCGCAGAAGGTGGCCGGGTACTCGCTCGGCCGAGCCGATATCTTGCGTCGCGCGATGGGTAAGAAGAAGGCCGAGGTGCTGGCCGCGGAGTTCGAGGGCTTCGAGGAGGGCATGCAGGCCAACGGCTACTCCAAGGCCGCGATCAAGGCGCTGTGGGACACGATCCTTCCGTTCGCCGGTTACGCGTTCAACAAATCGCACGCGGCCGCCTACGGCCTGATTTCCTATTGGACCGCATACCTCAAGGCCAACTATCCGGCCGAGTACATGGCGGGCCTGCTCACCTCCGTCGGTGACGACAAGGACAAGGCCGCGGTCTACCTGTCCGACTGCCGCCGCCTCGGCATCACCGTGCTCCCGCCGGATGTCAACGAGTCCGAGCAGAACTTCGCCTCGGTCGGCAAGGACATCCGCTTCGGGCTCGGCGCGGTGCGCAACGTCGGCGCGAACGTCGTCGCCTCGATCATCCAGGCGCGCAAGGAGAAGTCGAAGTTCACCGACTTCTCCGACTACCTGAACAAGATCGACGCGATCGCCGCCAGCAAGAAGGTCACCGAATCACTCATCAAGGCAGGCGCTTTCGACTCCCTCGGGCACCCGCGCAAGGGCCTGATGCTGATCCACTCCGACGCCATCGATGCCGTGATGGCCACCAAGAAGGCCGAGGCGATGGGTCAATTCGACCTGTTCGGCGGCATGGACGCGGACGAGTCGGTGACCTCGGTGTTCAACGTCAAGGTGCCCGACGACGAGTGGGAGACCAAGCACCGGCTCGCGCTGGAGCGGGAGATGCTCGGCCTGTACGTGTCCGGGCATCCGCTCAACGGCGTCGAGCACGTGCTCGCCGCGCAGGCCGACACGCAGATCCCCGCCATCCTGGACGGCGATATCAAGGACGGCACCCAGGTCACCGTCGGCGGCATCCTGGCCTCGGTGAACCGGCGCATCAACAAGAACGGCCTGGCCTGGGCCTCGGCGCAGCTGGAAGACCTCACCGGTGGTATCGAGGTGCTGTTCTTCCCGCAGGCGTACTCGGTGTACGGCATGGATGTCGTCGAGGACGCCGTGGTGCTGGTCAAGGCGCGTGTCTCGGTCCGCGACGACCGGATCTCGCTGATCGCCAACGATCTCGCCGTACCCGACCTGTCCGCGGTCGGCGTGGCCAAGCCGCTCGCGGTCACCGTCACCACCCGCATGTGCACCCCGGACAAGATCGGCGAACTCAAGCGGGTCTTGTCCAGGCACCCCGGCACGTCGGATGTCCATATCCGGCACGTCGGCGCCCGGGACAAGACCACGCTGCTGAAACTCGATGAACGCCTGCGCGTCTCACCATCGTCGGCACTGATGGGCGACCTCAAGGCGCTGCTCGGCCCGGGCTGCCTGGCCGGCTGATCGGCGCGGGAGGCAACAGCGGCCATGTCCTGGCGGATGGTCACCGCCTTCGCCGTGTTCGGTGATGGCTGGTGCGCACGGTGTCACCGCATGAGCCGGTGCGCCAACTCGACATCGGCAGAGCCGCAGATACTCGGCGGCGCGACCACGACGCCGCTACTCCTCTTGTCACGCAAACCTTTGTCTCCTTCCTCGGTGATGTCGCGAGTGGCACCCGGCCGCGGCCATCCCTCCGTAGCTGAACACCCGCAGGATTCGGACTTGTGCGACGGAGAGGCTTCCATGTTGCTGGGCCATGCGGCTATGTTGCTGCACACGAACAGCATTCGAATGGCGAAAGCGGACGGTCCGATGAAGTCGGCCATCCGCCCAGAACTCGGACCGAGGCCCGCGCTGAAGGCCAGGCCGCCCCAACCCAGTTGCTGTCCGCTCACGGTGTCGGCCGATAACCCGATGATGATCGAGGTCCAAGCGGCTGTTAAGCATCCGATAGGCGGGATCGCGGATAGTTCTGGGGTAAGTCGTTCACTCCAGAAAACGAGGATCACCATGCAAGCCATCCTGCGCACCCTGCGTCTGCTCGTACTCGGCGTCACGCTGTTCGTCCCCGCGTTCGCCGTCGCGACGGTCGGGGCCGGCGCGGCGAACGCGGGCTCGGTCTACGAGATCAAGTTCGCGCCAGGAAGCGATCACACGTCGATCGACGGAGCGGTCGTCCGCGGCGACGCCGACACCTTCGCGTTCGAGGCGCGGGCGGGGCAGACCTTGACCCTCGAGCTCACCTCGATCGAGGACAATGCGCGGTTCACCACCAGCGGCCCGGACGGACGCGTCTTGTGCGCGGAGGAGACCTGGAGCCGGATCACGCTGCCGAAGAGCGGCTACTACACCATCTCGGTGGCGCCGAGCCGCGGCAACGCGACCTACACCCTGTCGGTGCGCATCGTCTGATCGTCAGGGCGACACCGCGACGCCGAGCGTCTGGGCCACCAGGAATCGGGGACCATTCGCGCTGTAGAACGACTCGGCGTCGCGGATGTCGAAACCGGCGTCTGCCACCAGGCCGCGTATGTCGCGGTTCAGGTGGCAGCCACCGAACAGTCGTTTCTGGACCGGGTTCATCCGGTTCTGCCACACCCGCACCTTCTCGTCCGGCGCCAGCCCGTGTTCGATGAAATGCAGGGTTCCGCCCGGGACGAGCACCCGGCGCACCTCGGCGAGCGCGGCGGCGATGTCGGGGATGGTGCACATCGTCCAGGTCGACAGCGCGCAGTCGAAGGCGTCGTCCGGGAAGGGCAGCGCCTGCCCGTCGAGCCCGGCCCGCTCGACCGGCACGGTGGCGGCGGCGACGCGTTCGCTCGCCAGCCGCCAGCCGAGATCGGCGGGCTCGACCGCACGCACCGACACGACCGTCGCCGGGTAGAACGGCACGTTCAGTCCCGAACCGAAACCGAGTTCCACGACCTGTCCGTGCAGTCCGGCGCACACCCGCTCGCGCAGCGGAGCCAACTCCCGCAATCCGCAGGACAGATCGACGATCCGCGGCAGCACATGCTCGGCGTAGACACCCACGCCTTCACTCTGACAGGCATCGCCCGTCGCGGCCAGGGCTGTACGGCCCGATGGATTTCCGCGCCTCTTCGGTCCTGCCCTCCATTCGGCCTCAGTGGCCGCACGGACCGAGTGAAGCGACTCCGGCCGGTCGGCCGGGAAGCCGGGACCACACGCGCCGCTGCGCCCGAGGCCGGTGTCCGTATCGGGCGGACCGGACGTGCCCGTGGGATGCTGGCCCGGTGACTGTGTTCGAGGTGTGGGCACCGCGGCCGGAGTCGGTGCGACTGGATCTGGAGGGTGTCGTCCATTCGATGACGCGGTCGCCGAACGGCTGGTGGCGCACCGACGTACCCGCCGCGAACGGCGCCAGGTACGGCTTCCTGCTCGACGACGACCCGACCGTGCTGCCCGATCCGCGCTCGCCCCGCCAGCCCGACGGCGTGCACGCCCGCTCGGCCCTGCACACCCTCGATCCGGCCGGGTGGACCGATGCGGGGTGGACCGGCCGGCCGCACGCCGGGGCGGTCTACTACGAACTGCACATCGGGACCTTCACCCCCGACGGCACCTTCGACGCCGCGATCGAACGGCTCGACCACCTCGTCGGGCTGGGCGTGACGGTGGTCGAACTGATGCCGGTGAACGCCTTCGACGGCACCCACAACTGGGGCTACGACGGCGTGCTCTGGTACGCGGTGCAGGAAAGCTACGGCGGGCCCGACGGTCTGCAACGGTTCGTGAACGCCTGCCACGCCCGCGGGCTCGCGGTCTGCTTGGACGTCGTCTACAACCATCTGGGACCGTCCGGCAACTACCTGCCGCGCTTCGCGCCCTACCTGACCGAGGGACGCAACACCTGGGGACAGAGCCTCAATCTCGACGGTCCGCAGTCCGATCACGTGCGCCGGTACATCGTCGGCAACGCGGTGCGCTGGCTGCGCGATTTCCACATCGACGCGCTGCGCCTGGACGCGGTGCACGCCCTGGTCGACCACACGGCCACGCATCTGCTGGCCGAACTGGCCGTCGCGACCGAGCGGCTGGCCACCCACGTGCGCAGACCGCTGACGCTGATCGCCGAGAGCGATCTCAACGACCCGAAGCTGATCACCCCGCGCTCGGCCGGCGGCTACGGCCTGACCGCGCAGTGGAATGACGACCTGCACCATGCCGTGCACACCGCCGTCTCGGGTGAACGGCAGGGCTACTACGCCGACTTCGGTTCCCTGCGCTGCCTGGCCCGCACGCTGAAGCACGGCTTCTTCCACGCCGCAACGTATTCCAGTTTCCGGGGCCGCACGCACGGCCGCCCGATCGATCGCAGCCTGCTCCCAGGCAGCGCGCTGCTGGCCTACACCTGCGATCACGACCAGGTCGGCAACCGGGCGCTCGGTGACCGCCCGAGCGCCTACCTGACCGGCGGCCAGCTCGCGATCAAGGCCGCCCTGGTGTTGTGCGGGCCGTTCACGCCCATGCTGTTCATGGGAGAGGAGTGGGGCGCCCACACGCCGTTCCAGTTCTTCACTTCGCACACCGACCCGGAAGTCGCCGCCGCCACCGCATCCGGGCGCAAGAAGGAGTTCGCCGAGCACGCCTGGCCGGCGGGCGAGGTGCCGGACCCGCAGGATCTGAAAACCTTCCTGCGCTCCAAACTCGACTGGACGGAAGTGGACGAGCCGGAGCATGCCCGGCTGCTGTCCTGCTATCGCGCTCTGCTCGCACTGCGCCGCGAGCGGGCGGAGCTCAGCGACCCCTGGCTGACCCATGTTTCGGTGGACTACGACGAGGCCGCGCGCTGGATCGTGGTGCACCGGGGCACGCTGGCGCTGGTGTGCAACCTCGGCGAGGACCAGGTCGCGGTGCCGATCGCGGGCATCCCGCTGCTGTCCTGGGAATCCCCGACGATCGGGCCTTCCGCCACAACCGTTCCCGGCCACTGTTTCACCTTGCTGGACACCGCGCCTCTCGGCCCCCGCTGAGCGGGTGGAACCCCAGCTCGCGGCAGGCTTTCGGGGGTGTCCGGTAACGGCCGTACAACTGTCCGAGACAGGCGCTTTGCCGGAATCGTCCCATGCCATTACCGTGGAGAGATGAGCAACGTCGCTTCCGGGGACCTCGCGGTTCTTCCCCCGGGGATGGGTGGCAGCGCTGCCGCCGAATTCGCACCGTTCGTGCGCGCTTTCGCACGGGCGTACGGCAACCGCCGGGGTGCGGGAGCGGCGTTCACGCTGCACCGGCACGGAGAGGCGCTGGTGGACATCTGGGTCGGCTCCGCCGGTGACGTTCCGTGGACCAGGGACACCGGCACGATCATCTTCTCGGCCACCAAGGGAATCGCCGCCACCGTCGTGCACCGCCTCGCCGACCGTGGGTTGCTCGACTATTCCGCCCCCGTCGCGGAGTACTGGCCGGAGTTCGGCGCCAACGGCAAGCGCAAGATCACCGTTCGCCATCTGCTCACCCACCGGGCGGGACTGTCCGCGCTGGCTCCGATCGCCACCGGCGGCCTGGCCGACGTGCTGGACCACGAGCTCATGGAACAGCGCTTGGCCGCGGCCAAGCCCGACCGGTCGCTCGGCGTGCCCACCTACCACGCGCTCACCTTCGGCTGGCTGGTCGGCGGCTTGACGCGCGCGATCACCGGCACCGGCCTGGGCGAACTGATCCGCACCGAGGTCGCCGAGCCGCTCGGCATCGGCGGCCTGCATCTGGGCAGGCCGCCCGCCGGCGCCCCGATCACCTACGCCCCGCTGGCGGGCACCCAGCTCAGTGCGCTCGGAAAGCCGTTGGGTGCGGCGGTTCTCGGCCGCAGTCACCGGATTCCCGGCGCGCTCGGCGCCGCCACCCGCTGCCTTTTCCTGCCCGGTCTGGAAGCCATTCTCGAGGGCGTCAGCCCGCCGATTCTGGATACGGAACTCGGTGCGGGCAACGGGGTGTCCACCGCGCCCGCGCTGGCCGAGCTGTACGGCGTGCTCGCGAACGACGGCATCGCGGCCGACCGCAGCAGGTACCTCGGCCGCCGCACCATGAGGGCACTGCGCCGCGTCGAGACCTACCAACCCGATCGCGCGCTGTTCTACCTGCCGATGATGTGGCGTCTGGGATACCACTCCCTGCCGATGCCGGGCGCTCACGCCGGGTTCGGGCACATCGGCCTCGGGGGCTCCTTCGGCTGGGCCGAACCCCGGCTGGGCCTGTCGGTCGGCTTCGTGCACAACCGCCTGTCCGTCGCGCAACTGAGCTACGACCAGACCGCGGCGTTCTGGCTGCTGCCGCTCATGCTGAACTGCCTGCGCGCTTCCCGGCGCCGGATACCGGCGGCGCAGACGCCGAAGGCCGCCTGAGCGCCGGATTCCGGCTCAGGTCAGGTAGCGGTAGGCCGGTGAATCGGGCTCGAGGCGCTCGCACTGGATCGGGGAGTGGTGCATCCGTTCCAGCAGGGGGGCAAGCCCGTCCGGCGCGCCGAGTTCGATGCCGACCAGTGCCGCGCCCGTCTCCCGGTTGTTGCGCTTGACGTACTCGAACAGCGTGATGTCGTCTTCCGGGCCGAGCACCTCGTTGAGGAAACGGCGCAGCGCGCCGGGCTCCTGCGGGAAGTCCACCAGGAAGTAGTGCTTGAGCCCGCGGTGCACCAGCGAGCGTTCGATGATCTCGCCGTAGCGGGACACGTCGTTGTTGCCGCCGGACACCAGACAGACCACCGTCGAATCGGGGTCGACGGTGATCTCCGCCAGCGCCGTCGCGGTGAGCGCGCCCGCCGGCTCGGCGATGATGCCCTCGTTCTGATACAGGTCGAGCATGGTCGTGCAGATCGCGCCTTCGTCGACCTGCATCATCTGGAAAGCGCCTGCGCCCCTGGGGGATTCGGTGGTGGTCAGCAACGGCAGCGAGGCGTGCGAGACCACCCGCCCGCCGAATCCGGACACCGCGGCGTACGGCACGGCGCCCACCCGGCGCACCGCAGCGCCGTCGACGAACGGATCGATCTCCGGCAGCGTGACCGGGCCACCAGCCACGAGCGCCGCGGTCATCGAGGCCGCGCCCGCGGGCTCCACGCCGAGGATGGCGGTGCGCGGAGAGCGCGCGCGCAGATAGGTGCCGATGCCCGCCAGGCAACCGCCGCCGCCCACGGGCACGATCACCAGGTCGGGCGTGGTGGGGAGTTGCTCCAGGATCTCCGCGGCGATGGTGCCCTGACCGGCCGCGGTGCGGGTGTCGTCGAACGGCGGCACCATGGTCGCGCCGGTGCGCTCCACATCGGCGGCGGCGGCCGCGGCGGCGGCGTCGTAGGTCTCGCCGACCGCGATCAGCTCGACGAATTCCCCGCCGTGCACCCGGATGCGATCACGCTTCTGCTTCGGCGTCGTGGTCGGCACGTAGATGCGGCCCTTGATCCCCATCGCCTGGCAGGCGAACGCCACGCCCTGCGCGTGGTTGCCCGCGCTGGCCGCGACCACACCCACGGCGCGTTCCTCCTCGGTCAGCTGGACCACGAGGTTGTAGGCGCCGCGCAGCTTGTAGGAGCGGACCGCGCTGAGGTCTTCGCGCTTCAGATAGACGTTCGCCCCGGTCAGCCTGGACAGTCGCTCACTGCGCTGCAGCGGGGTCGGATCGATGACGTCGGCAATTCGCTTGGCGGCAGCATCGATCTCGTCCGCGGTGAGCGCGGGACGAGAAGCGGACAGTGCGTCGAGGAGATCAAGCGGATCGGACACCCCGAATATGCTGCCACCCGCCGCGGCGGCGAGCTGCGGCGGGTGGCGGTGACACGCTGACTACCTGCGAGGAAGCTACCTGGGCGTGAGGACGAAGACGGGAATCCGGCGATCGGTCCTGGTCTGGTAGTTCGCGTAATCCGGCCACACCTCGACGGCGCGCTCCCACCACCGCGCCTTCTCCTCGTCGAAGACCTCGCGCGCGGTGTAGTCCTTGCTGACGGTGCCGTCGCGCAGCTCGACGTGCGGTTCGGCCTTGATGTTGTAGTACCAGACGGGGTGCTTGGGCGCGCCGCCCAGCGAGGCCACCACGGCGTACTCGCCGTCGTGCTCCACCCGCATCAGTGGCGTCTTGCGCAGCTTGCCGGTCTTCGCGCCCTTGGTGGTGAGCAGGATGATCGGCACGCCTTGCAGGGTCGTGGCCTCGGTCCCGCCGGAGTTCTCGTACTTCTCGGCCTGCTCGCGGGCCCAGTCGGATGTGCTCGGTTCGTATTCGCCGGTCAGTGGCATGTCTGCGGCAACACCGCCGCGAGTCACTGTGTTCCCGTCCACAAAAAGTTCGCTGGACCGAAATTCCGATTGTGACTACCCTGAGGAGATGGCGGTCGTTCCCTCTTCGACACGCGGCACCACGATCGACATCGCGGGTAGCCCGTGGCCGGTGTACAAGCTCGACGCGGTGGTCGTCGGCTTGGTGGCCTGCCTCGTCCTGGCCGTGATCACCGGATCGCTGCAGATCGCGGTACTCGCCGCGGCGGCGCTCGGCGCGGCCCGGTGGCTGATCGGCATGGCGGTCGCCGGTCTCGGCGAGCGGCCCGGAGACACCCCGTAGTGACATTTCCCCGCCGCAGGCGATGATTCGAGTAGTCGAATACGCGGGTTTCGGTGGGATGCCGGCGGGAGGATCAACGCATGAAACGACTCATCGTGTGTTGCGATGGCACGTGGAAGGCCGAGTCGAGCAGCACGGTTTCCAACATTGTGAAAATCGCGCAGACGATCCGGTTCGACGCACCGGGACCGACGGGGGAGACGATCCAGCAGTGGGTCACGTATGTCTCCGGCCCGGGCGCCCGCGGGTTCCTCAGCGATCGCCTGATGGGCGGCGCTTTCGGACTCGGACTCGAAGCGAACTTGTCGTCCGCGTACTGGCATCTGGCTTTGAACTGGGAGATGGGCGACGAGATCTACATCTTCGGCTTCAGCCGCGGCGCCTTCACCGCCCGCAGCCTGGCCGGCTTGATCAACCGTATCGGGATCATGACTCCCGAAGCGATGATCGACGGCCAGTACCCGGAAGCCCTGCGCATCTACCGGCAACGACCGCCCGCGCCGACGCCGGACAACCCCGATCCGGCCGAGCCCGCGCAGTGGCGGGAATTCCGCCGGAGGTATTGCCGCAGAGCGAAGATCGATTTCCTCGGCGTATTCGACACCGTGGGCGCGTTGGGGGTACCGGGCATCACCTCGCTGCGGCATCGCTTCCACGACGTCAAGCTCTCCCGTCACGTGCACTGCGCCCGCCAGGCGCTGGCCATCGACGAACGGCGGCGCAACTTCGAACCGTGCGTGTGGGAGGTGCCGGTCGAACCGACGGTGAAGTACCGGCGCGGCTTCGAGCGGGTCAAGCAGGTGTGGTTCCCCGGCGTGCACAGCGACATCGGCGGCGGCTACGCCGAATGCGGCCTGTCCGACATGACGCTGCGGTGGATGGTCCGCGAGGCGGAGTCGGTCGGGCTGGCCTTCGACCGGGACCGGCTGGCCGCGCTGTCGAAGCGCTGCGAGCACGTCAACGGCGACCACATGCGGCTGCACGATTCCCTGAGCATCGGCTACCGCATCCTGAACGTGGTACGGACGCTGCGCAATCCGCGCAGTCGCCGGTTCCACTGGGATTCCTGGCGCCGGCTGTCCATGCCCACCGATCAGGGCGTGCGGCTGTCCGCCAGCGCTCGGGACGCGCTGGACTACCATCCCGCCAACTTGCGCCGCTGGCGCGAAGAACTGGGCGGTGTAATCCCGGAGACGACGTTCGAGCAGGTCCGCGGTGTGTTCGCCAAGCAGCTCGAGCAGGCTTGCGCGGGGGCCGCCGCGCCCGGGCTGTCAGCGCACCAGCAGCGCGACGGGCAGCCTGGCGAACATCTTCTCCAGCCTGGCCCGGCCCTGGAAGGCGTGGCCGGTCAGCCGGTCGGTCCAGCTGCCCGCGGGTAGGTCGAGGAACGTGTCGCCCCACCCGGTCTCGGCCAGGCTCACGCTGTGGCGGGTGGCGGCGACGATGACCTCCGGGGCCTCGCCCGCGCGGCCGCGGGCGTAGGACACCACCTTGGGCGCGTGGTCGCCGGTGGCGAACAGCGGCCGGTACGTGCCGCCGACGAAGCACTCGGGACGCTCGCGGCGCAACCACAGCGCGTAGGCGACGATCCACATCTTCGCCGCGCCGGTGGTGTCCAGCGCGGGCGTGCCGGTGAGCGAGTGCAACATGCCCGCGCGGGCGGCGAAGTCCACCGGCCTGCGGTTGTCCGGGTCGACGAGGGCATCCTCCCACAGCTCGCAGCCCTGGTAGACGTCCGGGATACCCGGCCCGCACAGCTGCAAAAGCTTCTGCGACAACGCGTCCGACCAGGCGTGCGGGGCCAGCTCGTGCACCAGGTCGCCGAGTTCGGAGCCTACCGGTCCATCGATCACCGCGTCCAGCCAGGCGTGCACCGCGGCCTCGAACTCGGCGTCCGGTTCCTCCCAGGAGGTTTTGGTGTTGGCCTCCCGCATCGCTTTCTCGGCGAAAGCGTGCACGCGTTCGCGCAGGCCGGGCACCGACGCGGCCGGTCGCCCGTCCGCGGGCCACACCCCGAACATGTTCTGTAGCAGAAACAGCGCCGTCGCCCCGTCCGGCGCCGGGGTGGTCTCCAGCCAGGAGTCGACGTTGCGCGCCCAGGTCTCGGCGGCCTGCGACAGCACGCCGATGCGGGCGCGTACGTCCTCGCCGCGCTTGGTGTCGTGCGTGGACAGGGTCGTCAGGGTCGCGGGCCAGCGTTGCGCGCGCTGACTGTTGGACAGGTGGAACTCGTTGAGCGAGTGGCCGAAGCGCGCCGGGTTGCCGCCGACCTCCTGCAACGAGACCAGCCGCGCGGCCTGATAGAACATGGTGTCCTCGACCGCCTTCGCGGTCACCGCGCCGCAGACCTGACTGAAGCGCATCGCCGCGGCCCCGTCGACGGCCAGCGCCGCGACCAGCACCGCCAGCGGCGCGGTGAGTTCGCTGTTGCGCTTCTCCACCTCGGCGATCACCGCGCCCGTCATCCCGGTCAGCGGCGCGTAGTCGGCCCGGTAGACCGGCATGAACGCCAGCACCTCGATGGTGGCGTTGGTCAGCGCCATGGTGTCGAAACTCTCGGCGTTCGCGTCCTGCTTGATCGCGGCCACCAGCCGCCGCACCTCCGGCGTCAGAATGGTCTCGGCGACCGCGCGCTTGATCCGGTGCTCGGTCTCGCCGATCCAGGCCCGGTCGCTGCCGTGCCCGGCGACCCGGCGCGAGAGTTCGGTGAGCGCGGGTTCGCCGCGCGGATCGATCAGCACGCCGCCGAAGTCGGCCAGCGCCTCGTAGCCGGTGGTGCCGTCGATCGGCAGCGTCGCGTCCAGCGGCTCGCGGTTGGCCAGGATCTTCTCCACCAGCAGCAGCCGGCGCGGGCCGATCAGCCTGCGCAGCCGGGCGAGGTAGCCGGCGGGATCGGCCAGACCGTCCGGATGGTCGACCCGCACGCCATCGATCAGGTCGTGCTCGCACCACGCGGCGAGTTCGCGGTGGGTGAGCTCGAAGACCTCGGGGTGCTCCTGACGGATCGCGGCCAGGCTGCTGACCGCGAAGAACCGCCGGTAGGTGCACAGCCCGGCTTTCCAGCTCACCAGCCGGTAGTGCTGTTTGTCGTGGATGCGCAGGGCGTTGTCGCCGTCGGTGCCGGGCGCGATCGGGAAACGCAGATCGTGCAGCGCGAGCATGGGCTCGGCGCCGGAGCGGTCCACGGTCAACGCGGCCGGGTCGTTCTCGCTCTGCAGCACCGGCAGCGCCAGCCGGCCGCCCGCGCCGTTGCCCTGGCTCCAATCGATGTCGAAATACCGCGCGAACCGCGACTCCCGGCCGTTCCGCAGCACGTCCCACCACCAGGCGTTCTGGCGGGGATCGGCGACGCCGACGTGATTGGGCACCAGATCCACGATCAGTCCCATACCGCGGCTGCGTACCTCGTCGGCGAGGGCCTTGAGCCCCGTCGGCCCGCCGAGGGCGGCGGAGACCGTGGTCGGGTCGGTGACGTCGTAACCGTGCGTGGAGCCGTGGGCCGCGGTCATGATCGGCGACAGGTACAGGTGGGAGATGCCCAGTTGCTGAAGGTATTCGGCGATGGCGCGGGCCTCGGCGAAGGTCAGCCCGTCCGGTCGCAGCTGGAGCCGGTAGGCGCTGCGGATCGTCGTCTGGCGGGCGGGTCTGCGTCGCAGGGACACCGGGTCGGTCACGTACATCTCGGTGGGATCAGGTGCGTTCATCGGCATTCGGGTCAGGCGGCCTGGCGGAGGACGAGCAGACAGCGGGCTTCGACGGTGACGGTGGCGCCGCCGGAATACCCGGCCTCCGCCAGGCCGGTCGGCATCGAACAGTCCAGTGCCACAGACCATTCCGCGCCTTCGCCGGTGCTCGGTAGCACGAAATCGATAGCCGCGTCGTGGGCGTTGAAACACAAGAGGAACGAGTCGTCGGTGATCCGCTCGCCGCGCGGGCCCGGCTCGGGAATCGCCTCGCCGTTGAGATAGACGGCCAGCGACTTGCCGAATCCGCTGTCCCAATCCGCCCCGGTCATCTCCTCGCCGGAGGGGGTGAGCCAGGCGATGTCGCGGGCGTTGTCCGCCGAACGGATCGGGCCGCCCGCGAAGAAGCGGCGGCGCCGGAAGACGGGGTGCGCGGTGCGCAGCGCGACCACCGCCCGGGTGAATTCGAGCAGATCGGCGTTCTGCACCCGCAGCGACCAGTCCATCCAGGCCAGCGGCGAGTCCTGGCAGTAGACGTTGTTGTTGCCGTGCTGCGTGCGGCCCATCTCGTCGCCGTGCGCGAGCATCGGCACACCCTGGCTGAGCATCAGCGTGGCCAGCAGGTTGCGGCTCTGCCGGTCGCGCAGGGCGAGGATGTCGGGATCGTCGGTCGGACCTTCGACACCGCAGTTCCAGGAGCGGTTCCAGCTCTCGCCGTCCCGGTTGTCCTCACCGTTGGCCTTGTTGTGCTTCTCGTTGTAGGACACCAGATCCCGCAGCGTGAACCCGTCGTGCGCGGTGACGAAGTTGATGCTCGCGCTCGGCCTGCGGCCGGTGGCCTCGTACAGGTCCGACGAGCCGGTGAGCCGGGAGGCGAACTCGCCCAGCGCCGCCGGTTCGCCGCGCCAGTAGTCGCGCACCGTGTCGCGGAACTTGCCGTTCCACTCCGTCCACAGACCGGGGAAATTGCCCACCTGGTAGCCGCCCTCGCCGACGTCCCACGGTTCGGCGATGAGCTTGACCTGGCTCACCACCGGATCCTGCTGCACCAGGTCGAAGAACGTCGACAGCCGGTCCACGTCGTGCAGTTCCCGCGCCAGCGTCGCGGCCAGATCGAAGCGGAAGCCGTCGACGTGCATCTCCAGGATCCAGTAGCGCAGCGAGTCCATGATCAGCTGCAAGGTGTGCGGGTGGCGCACGTTGAGACTGTTTCCGGTGCCCGTGTAATCCATGTAGTGCGACGGGTCGTCGTCGACCAAGCGGTAGTAGGCGGCGTTGTCGATGCCGCGGAATCCGATCGTGGGGCCGCGGTGGTCGCCCTCGGCGGTGTGGTTGTAGACCACGTCGAGGATCACCTCGATGCCCTCGGCGTGCAGCGCGCGCACCATCGCCTTGAACTCGGTGACCGCCGACCCGGCGCGATCCATCGTCGCGTACTCGTTGTGCGGCGCGAGATAGCCGAAGCTGTTGTAGCCCCAGTAGTTTCGCAGTCCCAGATCGAGCAGCACACGGTCGTGCAGGAACTGGTGCACCGGCATCAGCTCGATCGCGGTGACCCCCAGCCCCTTCAGATGGTCGACGATCGCCGGGTGCGCGATGCCGGAGTAGGTGCCGCGGATGTCCTGCGGCACCTCGGGATGCGTCATCGTCATGCCCTTGACGTGCGCCTCGTAGATCACCGTCTCGTGGTAGGGCCGGTTGGGCGCGCGGTCGGCGCCCCAGTCGAAGTAGGGATTGATCACCACGCCGGTCATGGTGTGGCCGAGCGAGTCGAGCCCGTGCGTGTAGAGCGAGGGGTGATCGTCGAAGTCGCCGTCGAAAGCCTTGCCGTACGGATCGAGCAGCAACTTGCTCGGGTCGCAGCGCAACCCCTGGTCGGGGTCGTACGGGCCGTGCACCCGGAATCCGTAGCGCTGCCCGGGATCGATCCCGGGCAGGTAGGCATGCCAGACATAGCCGTCGACCTCGTCGAGCGCGATCCGGGTCTCGGCGCCGTCCCCGTCGATCAGGCAGAGTTCGACCGCGTCGGCGACCTCGGAGAACACCGAGAAATTGGTGCCCGCGCCGTCATAGGTGGCCCCGAGGGGATAGGCGGTGCCGGGCCAGACACCCAGAGGTGGCCCGTCACCGGGCGCTGCATCGGGCTGAGCCATGGCAACGACAGTAGCGTCAGCCGGGTCCTCCGTTGTGCCGGTGGTTGTGACCGAGCGGATCGAGCGAGGTCGAAGGCTTTTTCCGGATCATCGGCGACGGGTGCGAGTGCCGAGTACGTCGGTGGCGTCCCAGCCGCGTTCGTTCGGGTAGAGCTGGATCACCGGCCGTGGTCGCCGGAGCGTGGGGCGCGCAGCGTGCACGACGGCGCGTCGGCGGGCCGGTCCAGGAAGCGCCACCAGGTGTGGGAACGGCCGAACTTCGCCCGCCCCTGCGGTCCGGCGCAGCTCGGATGCTAACTTGAACGGCGTTCAAGCCGCCCCGGCGATCGGGGCCGTGACGCGAGGATTCCTGTGGCACTGACCCCCGACGAGATCACCGCCCTCGACGCCGAGCACGTCTGGCATCCGTACGGCGGCTTCCCCGCGACGACCCAACCGCTGGTCGTGGCCGGCGCCGCGGGCACCAGGCTGACCCTGGCCGACGGGCGCGAGCTGGTCGACGGCATGAGTTCCTGGTGGGCCGCCGTCCACGGTTACCGGCACCCGGTGCTCGACGCCGCGCTGGTCGAGCAGTCGCGGCGGATGAGTCACGTGATGTTCGGCGGGCTCACCCACGAGCCCGCGGCCCGGTTGGCCGAGTTGCTGGTCGAATCGACACCGGCCGGGCTGGACAAGGTGTTCCTGTGCGACTCCGGCTCGGTGTCGGTCGAGGTCGCCGTGAAGATGTGCCTACAGTACTGGCGTTCACTGGGCAAACCGGAGAAGCGGCGCCTGCTCACCTGGCGCGGCGGATACCACGGCGACACCTTCACCCCGATGAGCGTGTGCGACCCCGAGGGCGGCATGCATTCGCTGTGGACCGACATCCTGGCGAACCAGCTGTTCGCGCCGGTGCCGCCGAGCGATTACCACCTGGAATACGTGGCGGAACTGGAGCGCATGATCGCCGCGCACGCGGGTGAACTCGCGGCGGTCATCGTGGAGCCGGTCGTCCAGGGGGCGGGCGGGATGCGCTGGCACCATCCCGGCTATCTCACCGATCTGCGCCGGCTGTGCGACGAACACGGCGTGTTGCTGGTCTTCGACGAGATCGCGACCGGATTCGGCCGCACCGGAACGCTTTTCGCGGCCGACTCGGCCGGGGTGAGCCCGGATGTGATGTGCGTGGGCAAGGCGCTGACCGGCGGCTACCTCACCCTCGCCGCCGCGTTGTGCACCACGCGGATCGCCGAGACCATCAGCGCGGCGCACGGCGGGCTCATGCACGGACCCACGTTCATGGGCAATCCGCTGGCCTGCGCGGTCGCGGTCGCGTCGATCGAGTTGCTGCTGTCGCGCGACTGGCGCGGCGAGGTGGCCCGGATCGAGGCGGAGCTGGCGGCGGGCCTGGGCCCGGCGCGTGATCTGCCGGGCGTGGTCGAGGTGCGCGTGCTCGGTGCGATCGGGGTGATCGAGCTGGACCGCCCGGTCGACATGCGCGCCGCGACCGACGCCGCGGTGGCGGCCGGGGTATGGCTGCGTCCGTTCCGCAATCTCATCTACACCATGCCGCCGTTCATCAGCACCTCCGGCGACATCGCCACGATCGCCGCCGGGATGCGCGCCGCGGTCGCCGCGCAGAACGGCCGGTGAGGCTTCCGCATTCCTCCCCGGTGCAGCTTGTCACCGCGGGCCGGTGACACCGCCGACGAGGGGCCCAACGGTACCGGCGAACCTGTGGGCGGGTGTCCTGAACGGTGTTCAAGTATGCTGCGGAGCTGTGACTACCGATCCGTTGAGCTGGCTGGACGAACGCACTTCCGCTCGGGTGGCCGCGGGACTGCGCCGTGAACTGCGCCCGCGCGCCCCGCACGCGCCGTCGATCGATCTCGCTTCCAACGACTATCTCGGCCTGGTCCGCCACCCCGAGGTGATCGAGGGCGCGATCGAGGCGGTGCGCCGCTGGGGTGCGGGGTCGACCGGGTCGCGGCTGGTCACCGGCACCACCACCGAGCACGAAATGCTGGAGACCGAGCTGGCCGAATTCGTCGGCGCCGAAGCGGGACTCGTGTTCTCCTCCGGATACGCGGCCAACCTCGGCGCGGTGACCGCGCTGGCCGGGCGCGGATCATTGGTGGTCTCCGACGCGGACAGTCACGCGTCGCTGGTGGACGCGTGCCGGCTCTCTCGCGCCAGGGTGGAGATCGCGCCGCATCGCGACGTCGCGGCGGTGGACCGGCTGCTGTCGGCACGCACCGAGGAACGTGCGCTGGTGCTCACCGATTCGGTGTTCAGCGCCGACGGCGATCTCGCTCCGCTGACCGAACTGCATCGGGTGACCAGGGCCAACGGGGCAGTGCTCGTGGTGGACGAGGCGCACGGCCTGGGTGTGCGCGGCGCCGGCGGGCGTGGACTGGTGCACGAGTCGGGCCTGGCCGGATCGCCGGACCTGGTGATCACCGCGACGCTGTCGAAATCCCTTGCCGCGCAGGGCGGTGTGGTGCTGGGCAGTGCGCGGGTACGCGCCCACCTGATCGACGCCGCGCGCACGTTCATCTTCGACACCGGTCTCGCGCCGGCCGCCGTCGGCGCCGCGCGGGCCGCGCTGCGAGTGCTGCGCGCGCAACCGGAGCTGGCCGAGCGGGTGCTGGCCCACGCCGCGGACATCGCCCGGATCGCCGGTGTGCCCGCGCCGCCTTCGGCGGTGGTGTCGGTCGTGCTCGGTCCGGCGCAGGTGGCCTTCGACGCCGCTCGGGCGTGCCGGGCGCGCGGCTTGGATGTCGGCTGCTTCCGTCCGCCGACGGTCCCGGAAGGCACGTCGCGGCTGCGCTTGACCGCGCGGGCGAATCTCACCGCGGCCGAACTCGATTCCATCGCGACGGCGCTCGGCGAAGTATTGGCGCAGGCGCGGGAGGCGGTGCCCGCGTGACCGTCCTGCTGATCACCGGAACCTCCACCGACGTCGGCAAGACCGTCGTCACCGCGGCCGTCGCCGCCGCGGCGCTGGCGACCGGCCGTTCGGTGGCCGTGTGCAAGCCGGGCCAGACCGGTGTGGCGGTCGGCGAACCCGGTGATCTCGCGGAGATCCAGCGGCTGTCCGGCGTCACCCGGACGCTCGAACTCGCCCGCTACCCGGACCCGCTCGCGCCCGACACCGCCGCCCGGCGAGCGGGGCTGCCGGAGCTGACGCTCGCCGAAACCGCCTCCGCCGTCGAGACTTTGACCGACGCCGACCTCGTCCTGGTCGAAGGCGCGGGCGGATTGCTGGTGCGCCTGGGCGATTTCACCCTGCTCGATCTCGCCCAGAAACTCGGCGCACCCGTCCTAGTGGTCACCGCGGCCGGGCTGGGGACGCTCAACCACACCGAACTCACCACCCGCGCACTGCACGCGGCGGGCGTGCGATGCGCGGGCCTGGTGATCGGTTCCTGGCCGGCCGAGCCGGATCTCGCCGCCGCGTGCAACCGCACCGACCTGCCTCGCGTCACCGGCGTCGACCTGGTGGGTTCGGTGCCGGAAGGCGCGGGTGGCTGGGAGCGTGCGCGATTCACCGCCGCCGCTCCGAAATGGTTCGAGCCCGCCTGGTCGCCTTTCCGCTGAACAGCGGGGGTGCCCGCGGTGTGGGCCACCGGCGAGCAGACGATCAGCTACCTACTGCGGGATACCGAAGGGCGGTGCACCAGCGTCGCCGCCCGAATCGCTGCCGAGGACAACGAACGGTTGGCGGATCTCGCTGGGCGAACTACCGGCCATCACGGCGGCGGCACGCGGAGCGATGGCGGGTTCATGGCGACCGTCCGCACCCGTGCCTACAGTGGGATGGATGTCGCCGATGGACGCCCGGCACCCGTCCACCGTCTCCGACTGGGACGACGCGCGACGCCGAGCTCGGCTGCGGGACACGAGCCTGGGGCACGGGTGGAAGACGTTGCGCCGCACCAGGGTGACGCTGCTGCGGGTGGCCGCACTGCTGCTGGCCGGACTCATGGTGTTCGCGCAGTACTGGAAGTACGATGTCGCGCCGGAACAAGCGCGACTGGCGCGCACCGAGCCCGCCATCCTGCCCGTCGCCCCGCCGGTGGACCCGCAGAACTGGGACACCGTGGTGGTGGATCTGGTCGGGTTGGGCGGGCTCGACGCCAGTGACACCGCCGCCGCGCTGCCCGCGCTGCGCGGAATGGGCATGGTGTGGGCGATCCGCTACGACAATCAAGGCATCGACACCAAGGTGATCGCCGACCTCGTCGTGCGCGCCGCCGAGCTGTCGGGCCTGCGCAACGTCGTGCTCGTCGGGCACAGCATGGGCGGGGTGATCGCGCTGGAGGTCGCCCGACACATCCACCGTGACAGCGACCGCAGGCTGGTCGGGGTGATCCTGGACTGCACGCCGGTCGACCTGAACGCGGTGCGCCCGGAAAGCCGCGGGCGCGGTGCGGACATGCTGCGGTGGATCGGCTGGCTGCCCGGCGCGCGGGAAAGCCGCGCGCTGCGGCTGGCCGTGGAGACCTACGTGCGCCGGGACCGTTTCCTCGACCGGGGCCACCGGCTGCCCGGCATCCGGTTCGGCAAGCTGGGCGAGGTGCTGGCGGAAGTGATGCGGGAGAAGATCGTCTCGCGCGACGCGGCGAGCAACGGTCTGATCGAGTCGCAGTTCACCGCTATCGTGGCCGGTGGCGCGGCGGACGACCTGCGCGCTCTGGCCCAGCCCGTGGCGGACAAACCGCGGCCGGCCATCGTCTTCATCCGGCCGCGCGACGCGAGCGCCGACCGCGTGGTCGACGTCGAGTACTCCCACCGGGTGCTGATCGAGCGGTCGGGCGGGGTGGACGGCACGCTGCTGGTGGTACTGGCGCGAAACACCGGGCACGCGAATCCGATGCAGCGGCCCCGGGAATACAATACGGCGATCGAACAGCAGATTCTGCCGTTCGTGCAGCGCTATCAGCAGCAGGCCCGGTCGACGACGGTGGCCGCGCCGCCGCGCTGAGGGGTTCGAACCAGGCTGAGACAAACCGTTTTCGCGCCGGTTTCGTCTTGTTCTAATTCGCCTATGTTCCGACCAACTACGTTCCGGTCCGGCCTCCGCGGCCGCGCGACCGCCGCATTGCTCGCCGTGGCGACCGTCGCGACTCTCGGACTCTCCGGCTGCGCGAAGGACGACAAGCCGGTCGGTCCCACCGCCGACGGACCACTGCCCACCGAGGTTCCCGCCGGCACCACTCTCGTGGTCGCCGACCAGTCCGAGCGCCTGCAATCGGTGCTGCGCCTGTCCGGCGAGCTCGACAAGCTGCCGTTCAAGGTGGAGTTCGCCAACTTCATCGGCGGCCCCGCCATTCTGGAGGCGTTCCGCGCCGGCGCCGCCGACGTCGCGCAGGTCGGTGACGTCCCGCCGATCCACGCGCTGGTGGCCGGGCAGGACGTTCCGATCGTCGCGTCCTATCAGAGCAGCACCACCGCCTTGAAACTCGCGGTGGCACCCGGGCAGTCGGTGACGAAGCTCGCGGAGCTGAAAGGCAAGAAGATCGCCTACGCCGAAGGCACGGCCCAGCAGGCCGCCGTGCTGCGCGCCATCGACAAGGCCGGGCTCACCACCTCCGATGTGCAGCTGATCCGGCTGCAACTGGCCGAGTTCCCGGATGCCGTGCGCACCGGCCAGGTCGACGTGGCGCCGCTGATCGAGCCGAACGTCACCCGGTTCCTGCGCACGCCGGGCGCCTCGCTGGTCCCGGATTCGGAGACGGCGGGCCTCTACGGCGGCCTGGCCTACCTGTACGCGCGCCGCGCCGTCGTCCGGGATCCCGCGAAGGCGGCCGCCACCCGGGCGCTGGTCGGCGCGTTCGTCCGCGCCTACCAGTGGGCCAACACCCACCCGGAGGACTGGGCGCGCCGGTACTACGTGGACAACCAGAAGGTGAGCGCCGACGACGCCAAGCGCATCGTGGAATCGCTGGGTACCTACGTCTTCCCGCATCTGGACCAGCAGCTCGTCGACCGGCAGCAGGCCACCATCGACGCCATCGCCAAGGCGGGTGAACTGCCCAAGAAGGTGCAGGCGGCCAACGGCTTCGACCTGCGCTTCGACGCCGCGATCACGCAAGCGGTCACCGAGAGCGGCGCGTCGTTCGAGCCGAAGGCACGCTGATGGCGACCATCGACGCCGCGGTGCTGCGCCGCTTCGGCCTCGGCCGCTCCGCGACGGAACCGATACTGGCGAAACGCAGGTCGTCCCGGCCACGCCTCGGCCCCGGCCGCCCCATCCCCTTCGGCATCGCGGTGGGACCGGTGTTGCTGATCGCCGCGTGGGTGGCCGGTTCGGCCACGGGCACTCTGGATCCGGAGACCCTGCCCGCCCCGTGGACGGTCGCCGAGACCGCCGGTGACCTGCTCGCCGACGGCCGTCTGCAGAGCAATCTGCTGACCTCGGTGCAGCGCGCCGCGATCGGGCTCGGGCTCGGTGTCGCGATCGGTCTGGTGCTGGCGCTGGTGGCCGGGCTGAGCCGGATCGGTGAAGCGTTGGTGGACGGGCCGATCCAGATCAAGCGCGCTATTCCGACGCTCGCGCTGATCCCGCTGTTCATCGTGTGGTTCGGCATCGGCGAACAGATGAAGCTGGTGGTGATCACCGCCAGCGTGGCGATCCCGATCTACCTGAACACGCACGCGCACCTGCGCAGCGTCGATGCCAGGTACGTGGAACTCGCCCAGACCGTCGGTCTGTCGCGGTGGGGATTCATCCGCCGGATCGCGCTACCGGGGTCGCTGCCCGGTTTCTTCACCGGCCTGCGGCTGGCCGTCACCATCTCGTGGCTGGCACTGGTCGTGGTGGAACAGGTCAACGCCACCAGCGGCATCGGTTACCTGATGACCCAGGCCCGCACCTACGGCCAGATCGACATCATCGTGGTCGGCCTGGTGATCTACGGCCTGCTCGGCCTGTTCGGCGACCTCCTGGTGCGCGCGGTGGAAAGGAAGGCGCTGTCATGGCGACAGACACTCGGGGATTGAACGTCGTTCGCGCCCGGCGGCTGCGCCGCGGCTTCGGCGATCGGGTGGTGCTGCGCGATCTCGATATCGACATCGCCCGCGGCGAATTCGTCGCGCTGCTCGGCCGCAGTGGCTCGGGGAAGAGCACGCTGCTGCGGGCGCTGGCCGAATTGGATCACGACGTACCGGGTTCCGGTGACTTGAGCGTGCCCACCGAGCGCTCCGTGGTGTTCCAGGACTCCCGGTTGCTGCCCTGGGTGCGGGTGCTCGACAACGTGACCCTCGGCCTCGGCGGTCCGGACGCGGCCGGTCGCGGTCGCGCGGCGCTGGCCGAGGTCGGGCTCGCGGGCCGGGAGAAAGCCTGGCCCAAGGAACTTTCCGGCGGCGAGCAGCAGCGCGTCGCGCTGGCTCGTTCGCTGGTGCGCGAACCCGAGCTGCTCCTGGCGGACGAGCCGTTCGGCGCGCTGGACGCGCTGACCCGGATCAAGATGCACGTACTGCTGCAGGATCTGTGTGCCCGGCATCGGCCCGCCGTGCTGCTGGTCACCCACGACGTGGACGAGGCGGTGCTGCTGGCCGACCGTGTCCTGGTGCTCGAGGACGGGCGCATCGCGGTGGACCAGCGCATCGACCTGGAGCGTCCGCGCCGGCACGGCGATCCCGCGTTCCTGCGGCACCGCTCCCTGCTGCTGGCCAGCCTGGGCGTCGACATCGCCGACGCGCCCACCGACGAGAGGAAAGCCTCATGACCGCGCCGCGCCGACTCAGCCTCAACGCCTTCATCTATCCCTCCGGCCACCACGAGGCGGCCTGGCGGCATCCGTGGAGCAGCCCCGAGCGGATCTACGACGTCGCCTACTACCAGGAGATCGGACGCACCGCCGAAGCGGCGAAACTGGACGCGGTCTTCTTCGCCGACGGACCCGCCCTGCGCACCGACGTCCGGCACAACGCGGCCTCCGGCCTGGAGCCGATCACCCTGCTCACCGCGATCGCCACGGCCACGACGCATCTCGGCCTCATCGCCACCGCGTCCACCACCTACTACGAGCCCTACAACCTGGCCAGGCTGTTCTCCACGCTGGACCACATCTCCGGCGGCCGGGCGGGCTGGAACATCGTCACCACCGGCACCGATCTCGCCGCGGCGAACTTCGGCCTGGCCGAGCATCCCGTCCATGCCGAACGGTACGCCCGCGCTCGGGAATTCGTCGACGCCGTGGTCGCGCTGTGGGACAGCTGGGAGGACGACGCCATCGTCCTGGACCGGACCTCCGGCGTGTACGCCGACCCGGACAAGATCCACCGGATCGACTTCGCGGGCGAACATCTGCGGGTGCGCGGGCCGTTCACCGCGCCACGCACCCCGCAGGGGCACCCGGTGCTGGTGCAGGCGGGCGCCTCGAACGACGGACGGGCGTTCGCGGGCAAGTACGCCGAGGCGATCTTCACCGCGCACCAGCGGCTCACCGACGCCCAAGCGTTCTACGCCGACATCAAGCAACGGGCGCGCGGCTTCGGGCGCGACCCCGAGCACGTCAAGATCCTGCCCGGGATCAGCCCGTTCATCGCCGACACCGAAGCGGCGGCCAAGAAGTTGGAGCAGGAGTTCAACGAGCTGACCGTGCCCGAGTACGGATTGGCACAGCTGGAGGGCATCGCCGGAATCAGCCTGCGGCACTTGCGGCTGGACGAGCCCATTCCGGTCGAATTGTTCGACTCGGCGGGCGACGTGACCGACAACGGGCAGAGCCGGTTGCAGGTCGTGGCGGGCATCGTGCAGCGCGAACGACCGACCCTGCGCGGTCTGCTGCACCGCCTCGCCGGTGCGCGCGGGCACCGGGTGTTCACCGGAACTCCCGAGCAGGTCGCCGACACCATCGAGGAATGGTTCCGCAACGGCGCCGCCGACGGGTTCAATGTGATGCCGCCGTACTACCCGGGTGGACTGGAGATCTTCGCCGAGACGGTCGTGCCGATCCTGCAGGAGCGCGGGCTGTTCCGCACCGAGTACACCGGCACCACCCTGCGCGACCACTTCGGCCTGCCCCGCCCCGACAGCCGCTTCGCCCGGCAGCCCGCGCTGGCCCGGTGAGCGGCACCGACGGAAGCGACTGTCGCACCGGGGCGCCGGTCATCGAGCGCGGCAGGTGCCGGCGGGCCGGCCGCGATCGGTCCCGGTCTCGTGCGGTGGTGCGATGAGCCGGCGGTCCGTCGTAGCGGGCGGAGTCGTCGGCGGGGTGCGATTGCGGTCGCTGACCTGGACGGTGTTCGTGCCGATGGTGGTGTACGGCATCGGGTCCGGCGCGGCGGCGCCGATGTACGCGCTGCGCGCACTGGATCTGGGAGCCTCGGCCGGGCTCGCCGGAATCGTCGTCGCGCTGTCGGGGTTGGGCATGGTGCTCACCGACCTGCCCGCTGGACGGGTCGTCGCCACGATCGGCGAACGCGGCGCGCTGGCGGTGGGCTCGGTGCTCGGGGCGATCGGTGTGCTCGCGGCGATCGTCGCCCCGAATGTCGGGGTGCTCGCGCTGGGGATGCTGCTCAACGGCGCCGCGGGCGCGGTGTGGGGTCTGGCTCGCCAGTCCTATCTCGTGGCCGTGGTGCCCGCCGACGATCTCGGGCGCGCGATGTCGACGCTGGCCGGTTCGATGCGGCTGGGATTCTTCTGCGGGCCGTTTCTCGGTGCGGCCGTGGTGCATTCGCTCGGTCCCAATGGCGCGCTGTGGTTGCAACTGGTGACCACGGTGCTCGCCGGCGCGGCCATGGCCGCGATCCGATCGCCCGAGGTGTCGGGCGGGGCAGGCGCGCCGCAGGCCCTGACAGCGATCGTGGTCGAGCACCGCCGAACCCTCGGCACGCTCGGACTGGCCGCGTTGCTGGTCGGCGCGGCGCGGGCGGCGCGCCTGGCGCTGCTGCCGCTGTGGGCCGCGCACATCGGGATGAGCGCGTCGACCACCAGTTTGGTGTTCGGCGTGGCGGGTGCGGTGGACGTGCTGCTGTCGTATCCGGCGGGAGTGTGGCTGGACCGCTACGGCAGGCGGGCGACCGGGGTGCCGTCGATGCTCCTGTTCGCCGCCGGTTTCGGCGCGCTGCCGTGCACGTCGTCGGTGCTCGGTCTGGGCTGTGCCGCCGTACTGCTGGGGCTGGCCAACGGCATGAGCAACGGGCTGATCATGACGGTCGGCGCGGACGTCGCGCCGGACGGGCGGCGCGCGGAGTTCCTCGGCGCCTGGCGGCTCACCCACGACCTGGGCATGTTCGCCGGGCCGGTGGCGGTCGGCGCGATCAGCGCCGTCACCGTCCTCGGCGCGGCGGCCGTCGCTCTCGCGCTCACCGCCGCGGCGGGCGCGTACACGATGCATCGCTGGTTCCCCGGCGTGGTCGGGCCACCGGCGCGGCGGCAGCCCGTCGCCGAGACCGGGTAGACCCCGGCATGTGCGTCGCGGTCACGCGGGGGTGGCACCGGCGGCAGCGGAAAGCCCGGGCGGCCGGGCAGCCCACCGCGTCAGCGGACGTGGGTGCCCAGCAGGTGCCGTACGCCCGCGACGAACAACTGCAAGCCGAAGTCGAAACGGGCGGTGGCGTCGGTGGTCTCCTCCAGCGGCGAGGCGCCCTCGGGCAGAGCGCCCGCGGAATCCAGTTGCATCCTGGACTGCTCGTCCACCGTCTCACCGAGCACGTAGTACAGCAGCGTGAACGCCGCGAGTTCGGCCTCCGGACGCGGCATGCCCGCGCGGATGGCCGCGCTCACCAAGCGTTCTCGGCCCTTGCTCGTGGTGAGCCGGGAAGCGTAGGTCGACGACACCACTTCGGCGCCGTCACGATAGGCCAGCAGGCAGTCGCGCAGCCGGTGGGCCAGTTCGGTGATCTGCCCGGACCATTCCTCGGCTTCGATCGGATCCTCCATGGGCGCGAGGATCCGGTCCGCGACCGCGCCGAGCAGCGCCTGCTTGTTGGGGAAGTGCCAATACAGCGCGCCCGGCTGGACCTGGAGCGAACCGGCCAACCTGCGCATGGTGAGGTCGGCCAAGCCGTATCGGTCCAGAATCGCGATGGCGCCGTCGACCACGTCCGCCCGGTGCAGCTGCACTCGATGCCCTTCCCGTCGTGCTTTGACTCACTCCTACCGCTACCCTAGCCTGAACACCGTTCAAGTTGCACGGCCACCTCGGCCGGACGAAGGGATTCGTGCAGTGACCCAGGCACCTGTAGACACCACAGCGCCAGGACCGACGAAGGTCGGGACGTCGCAGATCTTGTCGATCGCCCGCGAGCAGGTGCTGGAGCGCGGGGTAGGACTGAACCAGGAACAGACCCTGGAGGTGCTACGCCTCGGTGACGACCGGCTGGAGGAGTTGCTGGCCCTGGCGCACGAGGTGCGCATGAGGTGGTGCGGTCCCGAGGTAGAGGTCGAGGGCATTATCAGCCTCAAGACCGGCGGCTGCCCGGAGGACTGCCACTTCTGCTCGCAGTCGGGCCTGTTCCAGTCGCCGGTGCGAGCGGCGTGGCTGGACATTCCGAGCCTGGTGGAGGCCGCCAAGCAGACCGCGAAGACCGGCGCCACCGAGTTCTGCATCGTGGCGGCCGTGCGCGGTCCCGACGAGCGCCTGATGGCCCAGGTGGCCGCCGGAGTCGAGGCGATCCGCAACGAGGTGGACATCCAGGTCGCCTGCTCGCTGGGCATGCTCACCCAGGAGCAGGTCGACCACTTGGCCGCCATGGGCGTGCATCGCTACAACCACAACCTGGAGACCTCGCGGTC
Source organism: Nocardia aegles (assembly GCF_052545135.1). Lineage (NCBI taxonomy): Bacteria > Bacillati > Actinomycetota > Actinomycetes > Mycobacteriales > Nocardiaceae > Nocardia > Nocardia aegles. The sequence goes on along the minus strand of NZ_JBQWRI010000004.1, from coordinate 153,962 downwards.
CTACTTCCCGAACGTGGTCACCACGCATACCTGGGAGGAGCGCTGGGACACCCTGCGCATGGTCCGCGAAGCGGGCATGGAGGTCTGCTGCGGCGGCATCCTCGGTATGGGCGAGACGCTGGAACAGCGCGCCGAGTTCGCCGCGAACCTGGCCGAACTCGAACCCGACGAGGTGCCGCTGAACTTCCTCAACCCGCGGCCGGGCACGCCCTTCGGTGACCTGGAGGTGCTCCCGGCGTCCGACGCGTTGCGCGCCGTGGCCGCGTTCCGGCTCGCGCTGCCACGCACCATGCTGCGCTTCGCGGGCGGCCGCGAGATCACCCTCGGTGATCTCGGCGCCAAGCAGGGCATCCTGGGCGGCATCAACGCCGTCATCGTCGGCAACTACCTGACCACCCTCGGCCGCCCGGCCGAACAGGACCTCGATCTGCTCGGCGAGCTGAAGATGCCGATCAAGGCGCTCAACGAAACCCTCTGACCCGGCTCGGTTGCGACGAAGAGGCAGGCGAGCATGAGTACTGTCATGGATATGGACGAGCGCTACAACCCGTTCACCGGCAAGCGAGTCGTACCGGGCCTCGACGATGCGATCCCGGTCGCCGCCGCGCTCGGCCTGGAGCCGCCGCGCTTCTGCGAACAGTGCGGGCGCCGCATGATCGTGCAGGTGAGCCCGGACGGCTGGTGGGCCAAATGCTCCCGGCACGGCGTCATCGACTCGGCCGAACTGGAACGCCGCTAGTGGCGTCGCCGTTGCGGGGTGAGGTGCGAGCGGCGGCGGTGGTCGTTGTCGCCGTGGTAGCGGTGAGCGCCCTCGCGGGCGTCGGCTGGGGCCTGCTCGCGCCGACCGAGCGGTTGCTCGTGGTCGAGCCGGGTCGCGGGGTCGCGCTGACCGGGGAGAGTACGCATCAGTTCGACGCGCTGGCGTTGTTCGTGCTCGCGGGCGGCATACTCGGCCTGCTCTGCGCACTGGCCGTGTGGCGTCGGCGTTCGGCGCGCGGACCGCTGCTGCAGCTGGGCCTGCTGATCGGTTCGGGCGTGGGCGCGGTAGCGATGGCCCGCGTGGGGGAGCAGGTCGCCGAGTGGTCGCATCCGCGCCCGCACGACCCGCCGGTCGGTCAGATCGTCACACTGCCGATCGAATTGGGTAGTGATCTCGCGCTGATCGTGCAGCCGCTGATCGCGTCGTTCGTCATGCTGCTGCTCGCCGCGCTGAGCACGTCGGAGGACCTCGGCTCCGGGCGCCGCGCCGCCCGGACGGAAGAGGAAGCCTTCGACGGCCGGGGCGCCTTCGTTCCCGTTGGTGACGCCGCGAGCGGTGGCGAGCTGCCCTATGGTGGCTACGAGCCTGCCGCGGAAGGATATTCGCTGCCGGAATACCGGCAACGGCGCTGACGCGTCGTCCGGCACGTCGCCGCGCTCGGAAGGCTACCGAGGCTCCGCCGCCCGTTCGCAGATGAAAACCGCCTGACCGCCTCGCCGTCGCGGGCGTGCCGTGTGATCACGCTCCGGTTACCCGGCCCGGGAAAACGAGTGGATGCGACGCGCTCTCCGGGGATACGGTGAGCCGCCGCAGTGGCCGAGAAATCGTCGAAAGGGGCCCGGGCGATGACAATCGCGCGTCGGATGGCAGCCGAGGCGTCTGCTGTGGAGAGCGAACGGGCCGATCTGGCGGCGTGGCGGCGGCGAGATGCGCTGCGGCGCAGCAATGCCGCGCGGCCCATACCGAGTAGGCGGCAGTACCGCCGCCGGGGTAAGCATCGCAAAGCCACGGCCGAGTAGCGTGGCGGGGCCGGTCACGAAGCACCGGGTGGGCGCAGCGCCGCGAATTCGTCTGTCACGCGGAGGCCGGAGTCGGTGAAGCGGTACACCGCGGCGGGGCGGCCGCCCGCGCGGCCGGGGGCGGCGGTGGCCCCGGTGGGGGTGATCACTTTGCGGCGGGAGAGAACTCGCTGGAGGTTCGTCGGGTCCACGTCGTAACCGAGGGCGGCGCAATAGATTTCGCGCAGTGTGGACATGGTGAACCGGTCCGGCGCGAGCGCGAAGGCGATGTTGGTGTACGACAGTTTCGCCGCCAGCCGGGCGCGGGCGTGATCGACCACGGTGCGGTGGTCGAAGGACATGTCCGGCAGTGCCGAGACCGGGTGCCAGGTGGTGTCCGATGGCAGGTGGGGGTCGGCGGTCAGGGGGACCAATCCGAGGTAGGCCGAGGCGATGCGGCGCGGGCTCGGCACCCGGTCGGGGGCGCTGAACACCGACAGCTGTTCCAGATGGCTCAGTTCGCGCACGTCGACTTTCTCGGCGAGCTGGCGGCGGGCGGAGGCGTCGAGGTCCTCGTCGTCGCCGAGGCGTCCGCCGGGCAGCGACCAGGTGCCCTTCTGCGGGTCCAGCGCGCGTTCCCACAGCAACACCGCGAGTTCGGTCCGCTGGTCGGGTGGGCAACGGCGCAGCATGCCTTCGGCGCGGTCGGCTGGAGTGTGACCTGCGGCGATGTTCCTGGGGAAGCGGCGAACCTGGAACACCGCGGTGAGCGATTCGTGGATGGTGCTACCATGGGTCACGTTTTCGATTGTAAGTCGAAAACCTGGTTCGGTGCGAATCGGCGGCGTAGCCGACCGCACGAGGAAGGGAGCCATCCATGGCGACGACGGGTGCGAAACCGGCGCCCCCGCTGATGGGGCAGGTGTTCGACGGACCCTCCGGGTTCGCGGGTGTCGAGGCTGGGCCGGAATGGGCGCAGGAAGTCGAGCGACTGGCCAGGGAACGCAACGCGACGATCCTGGCGCACAACTATCAGCTGCCGGCGATCCAGGACGTCGCCGACCACGTCGGCGACTCGCTGGCGCTGTCGCGGATCGCGGCCGCGGCGCCCGAGGACACCATCGTGTTCTGCGGCGTGCACTTCATGGCCGAGACCGCCAAGATTCTCAGCCCGGCGAAGACCGTGCTGATCCCCGATCAGCGTGCGGGATGTTCGCTCGCGGATTCGATCACGGCCGACGAGCTGCGGGCCTGGAAGGCCGAGCACCCGAACGCGGTGGTCGTGTCGTATGTGAACACCACGGCCGAGGTGAAAGCGCTCACCGACATCTGCTGCACCTCCTCCAACGCGGTGGACGTAGTGGCATCGATCGATCCGGACCGCGAGGTGCTGTTCCTGCCGGACCAGTTCCTCGGCGCCCATGTCAAGCGGGTCACCGGCCGCGCGAACATGCACATCTGGGCGGGTGAGTGCCACGTGCACGCGGGCATCAACGGCGACGAGCTGACCGAGCAGGCGCGCACCCACCCGGACGCGGAACTGTTCGTGCACCCCGAATGCGGCTGCGCCACCTCGGCGCTGTACCTCGCGGGCGAGGGCGCGTTCCCGGCCGAACGGGTCCACATCCTGTCCACCGGAGGCATGATCGACGCGGCCAAGGCGGCGAAGTCGAATCAGGTGCTGGTGGCCACCGAGGTCGGCATGCTGCACCAGCTGCGCAAGGCGGCCCCGGGTATCGACTTCCAGGCCGTGAACGACCGGGCGTCGTGCAAGTACATGAAGATGATCACCCCGGCGGCGCTGCTGCGCTGCCTGGCCGAGGGCCGCGACGAGGTCCATGTCGATCCGGAAACCGCCGCGCTGGGCCGCGCGTCGGTGCAGCGGATGATCGCGATCGGCAATCCCGGCGGCGGTGAATGAGTCCGACCGCTGCCCTCGCGGCGGCGAATCGCTCTCCGGTGCGATGCGCTGATCACCGCGCCCGCGCCGGAGCACGTTCGCGGATCGGAAGACAGAGAGGCGCGGGCCGATGACAACCCGGGTTTCGATCGACTGGGAGGCCGAGGCCGATCTGGTCGTGATCGGTGGTGGCGTCGCGGGACTGACCGCTGCGCGCACCGCGTCACTGCGCGGCCTGCGGGTGCTCACGCTCAGCAAGGGCGGGCCGACGGATACGTCCACCCAGTACGCCCAGGGCGGCATCGCCGTCGTGGCGCCGCACGGTGACTCGGTCGAATCACATGTGCACGACACCGTGGACGCGGGTGCCGGACTGTGCGACGTGAACGCCGTGCGCTCCATCGTCGCGGGCGGGCAGACCGCGGTGGCCGCGCTGACCGACCTGGGCGCGGTCTTCGACCTCGGCCGCGACGGCCAGATCTCGCGGACCCGCGAGGCCGGGCACAGCACCCGCCGGATCATCCACGCCGGGGGCGACGCCACCGGCGCGGAGGTGCAGCGGGCGCTGAACGAGGCGGGTTTGCCGGTGCTGTTCGGCACGGCCGTCGGTGAGATCGTCACCGGGCCGAACGGTGTGCGGGGTGTGGTCGCGGTGTCGGAGCGTGGATTCGGCGTCGTCCACGCGCCCGCGGTTCTGCTGGCCACCGGCGGACTCGGCCGGCTGTACGCGCTGAGCACCAATCCGCCGGGCGCCACCGCGGACGGCATCGCGCTCGGGTTGTGGGCCGGCGCCGTCGTCGCCGATCTCGAATTCGTGCAGTTCCACCCGACCGTGCTCTACACCCCGGGCGGCATCGGCCGCAGGCCGCTGATCAGCGAAGCGGTGCGCGGCGAAGGCGCGACGCTGGTCGACCCCGCGGGCGATCCGGTGACCGCGGGAGTGCATCCGCGTGGTGATCTCGCCCCCCGCGATGTCGTCTCCCGCGCCATCGCCGCGCGTATGCGGGCGTTGGACACCGAGTACGTCTATCTCGACGCGCGCTCGATCGACGGTTTCCCGCAAAGGTTCCCGACGATCACCGCCTCCTGCCTGGCGGCGGGCATCGATCCGCGCGCCGATCTCATCCCGGTCGCACCGGCCGCGCACTACCAGTGCGGGGGTGTCGTCACCGACACCCACGGCCGTACCGCGGTGCCCGGTCTGTACGCGGCCGGTGAGGTCGCGCGCACCGGCCTGCACGGGGCGAACCGGCTGGCCTCCAACAGTTTGCTGGAGGGACTGGTGGTCGGCGAGCGCGCCGGCGCGGCCGCCGCCGAGCGGCTCGGCGAGCGCGCCGGGGTGAGCGAGATCCCCGCTCGCGTCGCCGAATACGCCGACCGCGACATGGTGCAGCGTCTGATGACCACGCACGCCTCGGTGGTGCGCGACCGCGCCGGCCTCGCCGAAGCGCTCAAGCGGCTCGGCGACGTGGTCACCAGCTGCGACACGCGCACCGCCGCCACCCATCCGATCGCCGGAATCGAGGACGCCGCACTCACTCTCGCCGCCCGCACCCTGCTGCTTGCGGCCCTCGCCCGCACCGAGAGCCGTGGTTGTCACACCCGGTCGGATCACCCCGACGCCGTGCCCCGACTCCGCCACAGCCTGCCGATCCGGCTGAACGGCGACGGCGTACCCGCGTACGCGCCCATTCCCTGACCACCTGCGCCGAACGGGGCGTCCGGCCATCCACCGGCCCGCTCGGCGAGAAAGGAACGCTTCGATGACTCTGGATGCCGCCCTGGATCGCGACGAGGTGCTGCGCGTCATCCGCGCCGCGCTGGACGAAGACCTGCGCTACGGCCCGGACGTCACGACGACGGCCACCGTGCCCGCCGACGCGGTGATCAAGGCGTCGGTGGTGTCGCGCGAACCGGGGACCGTGGCCGGGCTGGACGCCGGTCTGCTGGTACTCGACGAGGTGATCGGCGCGGACGCCTACGAGATCACCGACCGCGTCGCCGACGGCACCCGGGTGTCGCCGGGACAGTCCGTGCTGACCGTGATCGCGCCCACGCGCGGGCTGCTCACCGCGGAACGCACCATGCTCAACCTGGTGTGCCATCTGTCCGGTGTCGCGACGGCGACGGCCGCCTGGGTGGACGCCGTCGCGGGCACCCACTGCCGCATCCGGGACAGCCGCAAGACGCTGCCCGGACTGCGCGCGCTGCAGAAGTACGCCGTGCGGGTCGGCGGCGGGGTCAACCACCGCATGGGTCTCGGCGACGCCGCCTTGATCAAGGACAACCACGTGGTCGCCGCGGGGTCGGTGGTCGAGGCATTGCGCGCGGTCCGCGCTGCCGCCCCCGATGTCGCCTGCGAGGTCGAGGTGGACAGCCTCGAACAGCTCGACGCCGTGCTCGCCGAGAACGTGGAACTGGTCCTGCTGGACAACTTCCCGCTCTGGCAGACCCAGGCGGCCGTGCAACGCCGCAACGCCGCGTCCCCGCGGACGAAACTGGAGTCCTCCGGCGGCCTGAGCCTGGACGTCGCCGCCGACTACGCGCGCACCGGCGTCGACTATCTCGCCGTCGGCGCCCTCACCCATTCGGTCCGCGTCCTCGACCTCGGGCTGGACATGTAGGTCCGGCCTCCCCGAACCACTCGGCCGGACACCCGGCTGGTTCGCCCTCCGGCGCAGAACCCCGGATTACCGTCCAGGCGCTCGGCGACACAGCGCTGGACTTCCGGAACGTCGCCGCGTCAGCTGTTCGCGCACCATGGTGCGCCGTGCGCCTGCCGCGAACGCGAGCCCGGGATCCGGCGGTGGGCGACGTCGGCGATGCTGCGCGCGAAGAATCCGGCGCACGCGCGAGGCAAGATCGACCGATAGCGGCGGATCGCCTGATCGATCCGCGAATCTCCCTGTCGCCCAAGCTACCGGCGAAGCAGGCCCTCTCGCTCATGCGGTGAGTTCGCGTTCCAGCGGTGTCCGGAAACGGGGAACGGCGCGCACGTCGCCGTACCACTCGCCGACCCGTTGCGCTTCGGCGGCGATCCGGGCTCCGGCGTCTGCTCCCACGTCTTCGAGCAGGCGGTAGACGATCTCGCCGTCGCCGCGCTGTGCCCAGCCGCCCACGATGCGCCCGTCCCACCACACGGTGGGTCCGATATTCCCGTTGCGGTCGAACAGGTTCGGGGCGTGGGGGCCGAGGAACCACTCCCGTGCCCGCCAGCCCATGGGCGTCGGGTCGAGGGCGGGGAGCAATGCCGCCCACGGCTCCGGGGCGGCGACCGGTTCCACGTCGTCGGCCAGCAGCACTCCGGTCCCGCCGTCCAGGTCGACCTCGACCAGCTCGAGCGCGCCGAGCGCGGCGCGCACCTCGCCGAGCGTCCATCCGGTCCACCACTTGATATCGGACACCGGAGCGGGACCGAACGCGCGCAACCAGTGGCGGACCAGCTCGGCGCGGGCTTCGGCGGCCGGGAGGGTGGGAACGCCCTCCGGCAGCCACGACTCGATCGGCGCCCAGGTGTACTGGCTGCTGGTCCAGCTGCCGTTCGGCCGTCCGCGGACGATGCGGCCCTCGCAACCCAGCGTCACCAGCACCCAGGTGGTGATGTTCGTCGGCTTCGAATACGCCTTGTCCGGCGCGGTGTTCACCTGGGTGCGCAAGCGCGGGACGTCCTTGCCGAGCTGTGCGCCGGTCGCCGCGCCGCGATCGAGCAATGCCTTGTGTGTCTCGGTCTCGACCTCCGCCCACCAGCGCCGCACATCGCCGTCCCCGATACCCGCCTGCTCCAGGTACTTGCCGTAGGTGCGCCGCTGCTTGTGCGCCAGCGCGTCCGCGCACGAAGCCTGGAGGACGGGAACCAGCTCCACCGGCACGACGAACATGGTGCGGCGCATGGCGAGCATCCGCAGCAGCGAACGGTCGTCGTAGAGGGCTCGTTCGACATCCGCGGGCGTCAGCCCCTCGGCGCGGGCCGCGACGGAGAGGAAGACGGTGGCCGGATCGGTCGCGTGCAGAGCGACCAGCGAGCGGGCGATCTCCGCGACCTGCCCGGTCCGCTCCCGGGTGGCCAGCCGGTGTCGCACCGCCAGCCGAGCGCGCCGCTCGGCGGCATCAATCGAACGCATAGGCGAATCGTAGCGTTCGCGACATCGGATCAGCGGCCGAAGCGATCCGCGGCCGGGCGCGGCGTCCGGCAGGCATCGCGGACGGCCTCGGTCGCCGCCGGGCCGCACGCACCCGCGTCGGCGGCCGGCGGTGGCGCTGCCCGCGCAGATCGAGCGCGACGCGGGTGGTTGCCCGCCTGTCCACTGCCCGCTCGCCTATGCCGAACGCTCGCCCGCACTGCGCGGCTCGCATGGACGTACGGTGCGTCGACGTCCCGCACGGGGTCGTCACCGCACCGCCTGCCCCGCCGGGCGCGAAGTGCGGGAACACGGTCGCCTTCCGACGCCGTTGTCCGAGAGAACCGACGACGAAGCGGAGGACCGATGAGCAAGCTCGCCCACCCGGCTCACCACTGGAACGGAGCGGATCTCGATCTGGACGCCTACCTGGCGCGGATCGGCTTCGACGGCGAGCGCGCCCCGACCGTCCGGACGCTGCACGAGGTAGTGCGGGCGCACACCACCTCGGTCCCGTTCGAGAACCTGGAGATCATCCTGGGCCGCTCGATCCCCCTCGACGTGGCGAGTGTGCAGGACAAACTCGTGCGGCGCCGCCGCGGCGGCTACTGCTACGAGCACGTGGGACTGTTCGCGGCGGCCCTGGAACGGCTCGGGTTCGGCGTCACCGGCCTCAGCGGGCGCGTGAGCATGGGCGCTGGCACGGCGCCGCGGCCCGCCACCCACGCCTTGCTGCACGTGACGACCGCCGCCGACGACCGGGTCTGGATGTGCGACGTCGGTTTCGGCGCCGGACCGCTCGTGCCGTTCGAATTGTCCGCGGGCGAATTCACCGGCGGCGAATGGCGGTTCCGGCTGGAGTGCAGGCGCGGCGAGCTCGATTCCGACCTGTGGGTGCTGCACCAATTCGGCCGCGACGGGTGGATCGACCGATACAGTTTCACCCTGAATCCGCAGTACGGGATCGATTACGTCGTCGGCAACCACTTCGTGTCGACCTCGCCGCGTTCCCCGTTCACGACCCGGCCGTTGGTGCAGCGCTTCCACCCGGACGTGCACTACGTGCTGGACGGAACCGTGCTCGTCACCGAGTATCCGGACGGCACGGGTGCCACCAGGGAGCTGGAGCCCACCGAGCTGCCCAAGGTCCTGGCCGACGTGTTCGACATCGATCTCGCCGACGCCGACGCCGCCGTGCTCGCGCAGGGCGGGTGGTCCCGGGACTGACATCGCGATCCGGTCGGCGTCTTCGTCGCCGCGGTCGGCGCATGGGCTATCGGCGGACGATATCCGACCGCGCCCATTATGGTCGTCGGGGTGCGTACCAACCGGAAAGCCCTCGTCCTGTTCGCCGCACCGCTGCTCGTGCTCGCCGCCTGCTCGTCCGGCCCGGATCAGCCCGACACCGTGGCCGCGCAGTTCGCCGAGGCGTTGAACCGCGACGATATCGCCGCGGCGGCCGCGCTCACCGACAATCCGGCCCTGGCCGCCGACACCCTCGGCGCGCTGTACGAGGGGCTCGGCAAGGACGTGCGCTTCGACGTCCGTTCGGTCGACGAGAACGGTTTCGCCTTGGCCGCCACCTGGAAGCTGGGCGCGGGCGGCAAGTCGGAGTGGACCTACACCACCAACGGCTCCGCGCGCGACGATGGGAACGGATGGCGGGTGAAGTGGGATCCCGCCACCGTCGCCCCCGGACTCGCCGCGGGGCCGTTGAGCTACAGCAGGGTCTACCCGCAGCCTGCCCGCATCCTCGATGCCGCGGGCGGCGAGCTGATGACCGAGCAGATCGTCACGCTGGTGAACGTCGGCCCCGGTGCCGACCTCTCCGCGGTCGCGGATCTGCTGGGTCCCCTCGCGCCAGGTCTCACGCCCCAGTCGGTGCAAGCCGAACTGGCCGCGGCGCACGGAAAGCCGATCACCGCGATCACCCTGCGCGAGACCGATCTCGCCCCGATTCGAGACCGTCTGAGCGCACTGCCCGGAGTCACCCTCTCGCCGCAGACCCGACTGCTGACGACCGACAAGGCTCTGGCCGCCCCGACCCTGTCCGGACTGGCCGAGTTGTGGCAGCAGTCCGCCGACGCGCACGCCGGGTGGGCCGTGCGCGCCCAGACGCCGCAGGGCACCGAGCGCGTCGCCGGAACAGATCCCACACCGACCGCCGACATCGCGACCACCCTCGATCTCGGCTTGCAGCGCGCCGCCGAGGCGGCGCTCGCCCCCGTCGCCCAGCCCGCCGCGATCGTCGTCCTGCGGCCGTCGACCGGCGAGGTCGTCGCGGTCGCGCAGAACACCGCCGCCGACGCGCAGGGCCCGATCGCGCTGACCGGCCTCTACCCGCCGGGTTCGACGTTCAAGACGGTCACCGTCTCCGCCGCGTTGCAGGCCGGAGCCGTCACGCCCGACACGGTGCTGCCCTGCCCCGGTACCGCGAACATCGAGGGTCGCCGTATCCCCAACGACAACAATTTCGATCTCGGCTCGGTGCCGCTGCACACCGCGTTCGCCCGGTCGTGCAACACCACGATGGGCGCCCTCGCCGTGCAGTTGCCCGCCGACGCGCTGACGAAAGCCGCCGCGCAGCTCGGCCTCGGCATCGATTACGTCACACCGGGCCTGACCACTGTCACGGGGAAGGTGCCCGCGGCCGATACCTCGGCGTTACGTGTGGAATCGGCGATCGGTCAAGGGCAGGTGACAGCGTCGCCGTTCGGCATGGCTCTGGTCGCCGCGTCCATCGCCCGCGGCTCGGTGCCCGCGCCCACGGTGGTCGCGGGCCGGCCGGGCACCCCGGACCGCGCCTCGCAAGCGCTGCCGCCGCAGGTCGACGACCAGCTGAAAGCCATGATGCGCGAGACCATCACCGGCGGCACCGCGACCCAATTGCGCGATATTCCCGGTCTGCTCGGCAAGACCGGCACCGCCGAGTACATCGATGACGCCCACGCACACGGTTGGTTCGTCGGCATCGACGGTGACCTGGCCTTTTCGGTGTTCGTCAGCGACGCGGGCAGTTCGGCCCCGGCGGTGGAGGCAGCGGGCCGGATGCTGCGAGCCCGCGGATAGTCCGTTTCGGGCGATTCGGGGTGGCGAGAAGGCACGGCTGGCGCGTGCGAGCATTCCGGCGCCCGCTACACTCATCCCCGGACCGCTTGAGTAATCAATATGCGGGATGTCACGATTTCGAGAAGGTTCGGAGTAGGCGCCATCGATACCGGTCAGTTGATCGCGGAGCATTACCGCCTGGTCGAGCGGATTGGTAGCGGCGGCACGGGCGTGGTCTGGCGTGCCGTCGACGAACGCCTCCAGCGCTCCGTAGCCGTCAAGCAGATCCATATCCAGCCGAGCCTGCCCGAGGCCGAACGCGACGTGGTGCGTCAGCGCGCGATCCGAGAAGCCCGCAACGCCGCCCGTTTCCAGCATCCGAACGCCATCGTCGTGTTCGACATCACCGAGCACGAGGGCGACCCCTGCCTGGTGATGGAGTACCTCGAGTCCAAGAGCCTCGCCGCCGTGATCGCCGCTCAGGGCACCTTGCCGCTGACCCAGGTGGCGCGGATCGGCGAGCAGGTCGCCTCGGCGCTGATCGCCGCGCACCAGGCGGGCATCGTGCACCGCGACGTGAAACCGGGCAACATCCTGCTCGATGATCACGGCACGGTGAAGATCACCGACTTCGGCATCTCCCGCGCCACCGGTGACGTCACGCTCACCGAGACCGGGCTGATCTGCGGCACCGCCGCCTACCTCGCGCCCGAGGTCGCCCGCGGCTCCGATCCCAGTCCCGCCTCCGATGTGTTCGCGCTGGGCGCCACGCTGTTCCATGCGCTCGAGGGTCAACCGCCCTACGGCGCGGGTTCCAATCCGCTGGCGGTGCTCTACGCCGCCGCGAACGGTCAGCTGAGCGAACCGCGCAACGCCGGTCCGGCCACCGATTTCCTGCTCGACCTGCTCAGTCCCGAGCCGCGCGAGCGTCCGAGCATGCGGGCGGCGCGCGAGCACCTCGCTGCGTTCGCCGACGCGGGTCCAGCCCCGGTGGCCGCCGGGTTCGTGCCGGCCAGCGAGGCGTTCGCCCGGCCCAGGGCGGGCCAGTCCGAATCGGCGACCCGTGAGCTGCGGCCTTCGGTGATGCCCGCGGCGCCCTACCCGCCGGCCGAACGCCGGCCGCGTTCCCATCCCGCCCCGGCACCGCCGGTGCAGCCGGACACCGCCGCGCATCCGCGCACCATGGCACAGCCGCGCCCGATGCCGAAGCGGGGTTCCGGCGGCACCCGCCGCGCGATCCTGATCGGCGCGCTGATCGGCGCGGTCGCCGTGGTGGTGGCCATCACGGTGAACATGATGAGTTCGTCGGGCTCGGGCACCAACGCGGCGCCGGGCAGCACCTCGTCGGTGGTGGCATCGACGCGTCCGGGCGGCAACACGACGTCGGCGGCCGCCCCGGTGGGGGAGACGAAGAGCGTCGGCAAGGCCGATCCGCGGCAATCCATCGATCTGGTGGTGAACTTCTACAACAACCTCACGTATCTGAGCTTCTCCGCTGCCTGGAAACAGCTGACCCCCGCTGCCCAGCAGGTATACGGCAGCCAGCAAGCCTTCGAGGACTACTGGACGCAGAACCGGGTGACGGCATTCAACACCGTCGACGCGGCGGGTGGCGGTTCGGGCACCAACGCGGACGGTTCGGTGGATGTCAATGTCGCCAGCGTGACCTACGGCGGCCGGAACAAGGCGGTGACGCTGCGGTTGATCAACCCCGGCAACGGGTCTTCCCTCATCGACAGCGACACCCGCTGACCTTCGGACACAACGCTGCGCTGGATCTCGTCACCCGTGACAGGCGACATCCACACCCCTTTCGATCGACGCGAGCGACGCCACACCTCGGCACGCCCCTGCGAACACGGTTGCGATGCGGCCGCGCCGCCCGGACCACGCGGATAACGGCTCGCGTCGGCCCATTAGGCTGGTAGCGGCAACTTTCCTGTTGCGGAATCTGCTGGAGACAAGGACCGACACCACATGACACCCCGCATCGAGCTCGCCCGCGTCGATCTGCGCGGTCGCACTCCCTCCGTCGCCGAGCTGCGCGCCGCGCTGCCGCGCGGGGGAGTCGACGTGGACTCGGTGCTGCATCAGGTGCGTCCGGTGGTCGAGGCGATCCGTGATCACGGTGTGTCGGCGGCGCTGGAGTTCGGCGAGCGCTTCGACGGGGTGATCCCGGCGACGGTGCGGGTGCCCGCGGCCGAGCTGGAGGCAGCGCTGCAGCGGCTGGATCCGGCGGTCCGCGCCGCGCTGGAGGAATCCATCGCCAGAGCGCGCACGGTGCACGCCGACCAGCGGCGCACCGACAAGACCACCGAGGTGGTGCCCGGCGGCACCGTCACCGAGCGCTGGGTGCCCGTCGAGCGAGTCGGCCTGTACGTGCCGGGCGGGAACGCCGTGTACCCGTCCAGCGTCGTGATGAACGTGGTGCCCGCGCAGACCGCGGGCGTCGGCTCGCTGGTGGTGGCCTCGCCGCCGCAGGCGCAGTTCGGCGGGCTGCCGCACCCCACCATCCTGGCCGCGGCGCACCTGCTCGGCGTCGACGAGGTCTGGGCGGTCGGCGGCGCCCAGGGCGTCGCGTTGCTGTCCTACGGCGGCGTCGACACCGACGGCGCGCAACTGGAACCGGTGGATCTGATCACCGGGCCGGGCAATATCTACGTCACCGCGGCCAAGCGGCTGTGCCGCGGCCTGGTCGGCATCGACGCGGAGGCCGGGCCCACCGAGATCGCCGTTCTCGCCGACGCGACCGCCGATCCGGTGCATGTCGCCGCCGACCTGATCAGCCAGGCCGAGCACGACGTCTTGGCCGCCAGTGTGCTGGTCACCGACAGCGAGCGCCTGGCCGACGCCGTGGACGTCGCGCTGACCACGCAGCTGGCCGTGGTCAAGCACGCCCACCGGGTGAGTGAGGCGCTGCGCGGCAAGCAATCCGGCACCGTCCTGGTCGACGACATCGAGCAGGGCCTGCGCGTGGTGAACGCCTACGCCGCCGAGCACCTGGAGATCCAGACCGCCGACGCGCCCGCGGTCGCGGCCCGGGTGCGCAGTGCGGGCGCGGTGTTCGTCGGCGCGTACGCGCCGGTCAGCCTCGGTGACTACTGCGCGGGCTCCAACCACGTGCTGCCCACCGCGGGCTGCGCGCGGCACTCCTCCGGCCTGAGCGTGCAGACGTTCCTGCGGGGAATCCACGTCGTGGAGTACACCGAGATGGCGCTGAAGGATGTCGCCGGCCACGTGGTGGCGCTGGCGAACGCCGAGGACCTGCCCGCGCACGGGCAGGCCGTGCAGGCGCGTTTCGAGGCTCTGTCGTGACCCGCGCGGTGAGCGCGCCCGGCGCGGACCTGACCTTGGACGAGCTGCCGTTGCGGGAGCACCTGCGCGGCAAGAAGCCTTACGGCGCACCGCAATTGACGGTTCCCGTGCAGCTGAACACGAACGAGAACCCGCATCCGCCGAGCCGGGCGCTGATCGACGACGTCGCGGAGTCGATCCGGGCGGCCGCCGCGGACCTGCACCGCTACCCGGACCGCGACGCCGTCGCGCTGCGCACCGACCTGGCGCGGTATCTGGCCGCGCAGACCGGTGTCGCGGTGCAGACCGGCAATGTCTGGGCGGCCAACGGCTCCAACGAGATCCTGCAGCAGCTGTTGCAGGCTTTCGGGGGGCCGGGCCGCAGCGCCCTGGGATTCGTGCCCTCGTACTCGATGCACCCGATCATCTCCGAGGGCATCGACACCGAGTGGATCGAGGCGAAGCGCGACGCCGACTTCTCCCTCGACATCGAGCACGCTCTGGCCGCCATCGCCGAGCGCAGGCCGGACGTGGTGTTCGTGACCAGCCCGAACAATCCGACGGGGCACAGCATCCCGGAGGAGGAGTTGACGCGCATTCTCGCGGCCGCCCCCGGCATCGTGGTGGTCGACGAGGCCTACGGCGAGTTCTCCGCGCAGCCCAGCGCTATCGGGCTGATCGACCGGTTCCCCGCGAAACTCGTGGTGACCAGGACGATGAGCAAGGCTTTCGCGTTCGCCGGCGGGCGGCTCGGCTATCTGGTCGCCGCCCCCGCGGTGATCGACGCGATGCTCCTGGTGCGCCTGCCCTACCACCTGTCGGTGGTCACGCAGGCCGCCGCGCGCGCGGCCCTGCGGCACGCCGACGAGACCCTCGGCAGCGTCGCCGAACTGGCCGCGCAGCGTGACCGGGTGGCGGCGGCGCTGCGGGAGCTCGGGTACGACGTGGTCCCCAGCGACGCCAATTTCCTGCTGTTCGGCCGCTTCACCGACGCGGCGGCCAGCTGGCAGCGCTATCTCGACCACGGCGTGCTGATCCGTGACGTCGGCCTCCCCGGCTACCTCCGCACCACGATCGGCCTCCCCGCCGAGAACGACGAACTGCTGCGGGTCAGTGCGCTGCTGGCGGACACCGACCTGGCGCCGCGATGAACCAGCGCCGGACAACCCCGGCGACGACTCGATTGGACATGAGCATGAGTAGGACCGCCCGGGTGGAGCGGGTCACCAAGGAATCCAGCATCGTCGTCGAACTGGATCTGGACGGCACCGGCAAGACCGAGATCGCCACGGGCGTCCCCTTCTACGACCACATGCTGACCGCGCTCGGCGCGCACGCGAGTTTCGACCTGACCGTGCGCGCGGAGGGTGACATCGAGATCGAGGCGCATCACACGGTCGAGGACACCGCGATCGTGTTCGGTCAGGCCCTGGGCACGGCGCTGGGCGACAAGGCGGGCATCCGCCGGTTCGGCGACGCCTACATCCCGATGGACGAGACGCTGGCGCACGCCGCGGTCGACGTGTCCGGCCGCCCCTACTGCGTGCACACGGGGGAGCCGGATCACTTGCTGCACACGGTGATTCCCGGTGCCGGGCCCGGTGCGCCGTACTCCACGGTGCTCAACCGCCACGTCTTCGAGTCGATCGCGCTGAACGCGCGCATCGCGCTGCACGTGCGGGTGCTCTACGGCCGCGACCAGCACCACGTCACCGAGGCCGAATTCAAGGCGGTGGCGCGTGCGCTGCGCACCGCGGTGGAACTCGATCCTCGGGTGAGCGGGATCCCGTCGACGAAGGGAACACTGTGAACGCGAAATCCGTGGCCCTGCTCGACTACGGATCCGGTAATCTGCACTCCGCCGAGCGGGCGCTGGCCAGGGCGGGCGCGCGGGTCGAGGTGACCGCGGACCCGGAGGCGGTGCTGGCCGCCGACGGCCTGGTTGTCCCCGGCGTCGGAGCGTTCGCCGCCTGCATGGCGGGGCTGCGCGGGGTGCGGGGGGAGCGCCTGATCGGTCAGCGGCTGGCCGGCGGGCGTCCGGTGCTCGGTATCTGCGTCGGCATGCAGATCCTGTTCGAGCGTGGCGTCGAGTTCGGCGAGGAGACCGACGGGTGCGCCGAATGGCCCGGCACGGTCGAACGGCTGTCCGCGCCGGTGTTGCCGCACATGGGCTGGAACACCGTCGCCGCCCCGTACGACAGCGTGCTGTTCGCCGGCCTCGACGCCGACACCAGGTTCTACTTCGTGCACTCCTACGCCGCGCAGACCTGGGATCTGCCGCCCGGGGAGCACTTCGCCGCACCCAAGCTGACCTGGGCCGAGCACGGAGTGCCGTTCCTGGCGGCGGTGGAGAACGGTCCGCTGTCGGCGACCCAGTTCCACCCGGAGAAGTCCGGTGACGCGGGCGCCCACCTGCTGCGCAACTGGGTGAACGCGCTGTAGACCGGTCCCGCGCACCGAGCGCGGGACCGGCCGCCCGGTCAGTGTTTGCGGACCTTGCTGACCAGCCAGCGCCCGTCGACGCGGTCCACCGTCACGGTCATCGACATGCGGTTGGTCTGCGGCAGACCGTCGGTCTCGTCACTGGTCACCGTCCGCACCACGTCGACGTCCACCTCGGCGCGGTCGGCGTCGCCGGAGACGATGCGGCAATCGGCCGAGTTGGCCTCGGCGCGAATGTGCGCGGCCTGCGCGCTCGACTGGATGTTGGCGCGGAAGTTCTCGAACTCGGTCCGGAATTCCCCGGTGCTGAGCTCGAGCATCCGCCGGGCGTGGTCGCCGAACCGTGCGTAGTCGTAGGTCGCTGCGGCGAAACCGAATTCGCATCCCGCCAGGCGCGCCTCCTCGGGCGGCGCGGCGGTGGCGGCGGGTGCGGCGACGAAGGCCGCGGAGCAGGCGGCTGCCGAAAGCAACAGAACGGCAGCGAGTTTGGATCGGGACATGCACTTCCTCGGTGCGAAATGGACGCGGCGACCGGGGGTGGTCGCCGAGCGGAGACGATACCGCCCGCGCCGCCCGGAGCACGCCGACCTACCGGGCTCGCAGCGCGCTGATCACGGGCGCGTGCCGGTGGACCAGATCGGGGTGGTCTCCACCCGGGACAGGCGCCAGCCTTCGCCGGTGCGGATCGCGTCGAAGCGGTAGACCTCGCCGAGGGTGTAGACCGGCTGCGGAACCGTCCCGGCGGAGCCGGCGAGCGCGAAGGTGGCGATCAGGTTGGCCCGTACCTCCGCCGTGTCGCCGCGCAGGTCGATCAGCACATTGCCGATGACGTGCTGGATGCGCAGGCGCTCGGGGTGGTTGCGGCTCGCCTGGGCGATCAGTGCGTCGCGGCCCTCGGCCGTGCCGCCGGGCGTCGTCGCGGTCGCGTCGGAGGTGTAGATCGCCCGCAGGTCGTCGAAGCGTCCCTCGTCCAGAGCGCGGCCGAGTCGGTCGACGAGGGCGGTGATCTGCCGGCGGTCCAGCAGTTCGCGCAGTTCGGCCGTCGGCGTCGCGGTGGCGGAGGCGGCGGTGAACGCGGTCGGCAGGGGGAGGGCGAGCCGGAATGTGCGCATGGCAGGAACCTTTCCGAAAATGTTGGCATAGCCAACGTTGGCGTTTCCAACTTAACGGATAGTGGGTTGCGCCAACAAGTCTGGCGGCCACCGGCTCACGCCCGATCCGAATCCGTGATCGAGGTCCCATCCGCCCAGGCCCTGCACTCGGACGTGGCCGGGTAACCACTAGGCTGCTCTCGTGAGTCTTGTGCTGCTACCCGCCGTCGATGTCGCCAACGGAGAGGCCGTGCGCCTCGTACAAGGAGAAGCCGGAAGCGAAACCAGCTACGGCTCGCCGCGTGAGGCGGCGCTGGCCTGGCAGGAAGCCGGCGCGGAATGGGTGCACCTGGTCGACCTGGACGCGGCCTTCGGGCGCGGCTCGAACCGGGAACTGCTCGCGGGCGTCGTCGGCGAACTCGACGTCAAGGTGGAACTGTCCGGCGGCATCCGTGACGACGAAAGCCTGGAGGCGGCTCTGGCCACCGGCTGCGCCCGGGTCAATCTCGGCACCGCCGCGCTGGAGGACCCGGTCTGGTGCGCGCAGGCCATCGCCCGGCACGGCGAGCGCATCGCCGTCGGACTGGACGTGCGCCTCGTCGACGGCGAGCACCGGCTGCGCGGCCGCGGCTGGGTCAGCGACGGCGGCGACCTGTGGGAAGTGCTCGAGCGCCTGGAGCGCGACGGCTGCTCGCGTTACGTGGTGACCGACGTGACCAAGGACGGCACGCTCACCGGCCCGAACCTGGACCTGCTGCGCGAGGTGTGCGCGGCCACCGACGCCCCGGTGATCGCCTCCGGCGGCGTCTCCACCATCGCGGACCTGGTCGCGATCGCCGAACTGGTGCCGGAAGGCGTCGAGGGATCGATCGTCGGCAAGGCGCTCTACGCGGGCCGGTTCACCCTGCCCGAGGCGCTGGCCGCGGTGAGATGACCCCATCGCTGTCGACACTGCTCGCGGAGGCGAGCGAGGTTCTGGACTCGGTACGCTCGCGGTTCATCGAGGGCATCGGCGCGCCGAGCGCGGTCGCCAAGGGCCGCAACGACTTTGCCACCGAACTGGACCTGGAGCTGGAGCGCACCGTGTCCGCCGAGCTGCGCAGGCGCACCGGCATCGAGGTGCACGGTGAGGAGTTCGGCGGACCGCAGCTCACCTCGGGCACCGCGTGGGTGCTCGACCCGATCGACGGCACTTTCAATTACTCGTCCGGACATCCGCTTTCGGGCATGTTGCTCGCGCTGGTCCGCGACGGCGAGCCGGTGCTCGGGCTGACCTGGCTGCCGCTGCTCGGCCGCCGCTACGCCGCCATGGCCGGAGGCCCCGTGCTGCTGGACGGGCGAGCGCTGCCACCGCTGCCGCGCGGCAAGCTGGCCGAGGCGATGATCGGTTTCGGAGCGTTCAACGTCGACTCGCACGGTCGCATCCCCGGCCAGTTCCGTTTCGACCTGCTCGGCCCGCTGAGCAGACTGTCCTCCCGGGTGCGCATGCACGGCTCGACCGGCATAGATCTGGCGTTCACCGCCTCGGGGGTGCTCGGCGGCGCGATCGTGTTCGGCCACCATCCCTGGGACAACGCGGCGGGCGTCGCCCTGGTGCGCGCGGCGGGCGGCGTGGTCACCGATCTGGTGGGCAAGCCGTGGACCATCGGCTCCGGCTCCGTGCTCGCGGCCGCGCCCGGCGTGCACGACGAACTGCTCGACATGATCTGCACGGTCGCCGATCCGGCGACCGCGGAGAAAGGGTGAGGCAATGACGTTGGCCGTACGGGTGATCCCGTGTCTGGACGTCGACGCGGGACGCGTGGTCAAGGGCGTCAACTTCGAAAACCTGCGCGACGCGGGTGATCCCGTCGAACTGGCCGCACTCTACGACGCGCAGGGCGCCGACGAGCTGACCTTCCTCGACGTGACCGCCTCCACCGGCGACCGCGGCACCATGATCGACGTGGTGACCCGCACCGCCGAGCAGATCTTCATCCCGCTCACCGTCGGCGGCGGGGTGCGCACGGTCGAGGACGTGGATCGCCTGCTGCGCGCGGGCGCGGACAAGGTCTCGGTGAACACCGCCGCGATCGCGCGGCCGGAAGTGCTGCGCGAGATGTCCGAGCGGTTCGGTTCCCAGTGCATCGTGCTGTCGGTGGACGCGCGCACCGTGCCCGACGGGCAGCCGGACACCCCCTCCGGGTGGGAGGTGACCACCCACGGCGGCAAACGCGGCACCGGCATCGATGCCGTCGAATGGGCCGTGCGCGGCGCCGAACTCGGGGTCGGCGAGATCCTGCTCAATTCGATGGACGCCGATGGCACCAAAGCCGGTTTCGACCTGTCGATGATCCGTGCCGTGCGGGCGGCGGTCACCGTCCCGGTGATCGCCAGTGGCGGCGCCGGAGCGGTCGAGCACTTCGCCCCGGCGGTGCACGCCGGCGCCGACGCGGTGCTCGCGGCCAGTGTGTTCCACTTCGGCGATCTCACCATCGGCCAGGTCAAGGAGGCGATGCGGGCGGAGAAGATCGTCATCCGGTAGCCGATTGGCGGATTTCCGCCGCTACGGAAGGCGGAGCGACTCGGTGCGGTTGTATCGGGCATGACCATCGGAATCGCGCTGTCCCCGTTCGCTCTCGACGCCACCGACAATGCCGTGGACGCGGCGGTGTCACTGGGTGCGTCCGCGGCCGCCGCCGGAGTGTCGTCGGTGTGGTTCGGCCAGACGTTCAGCCACGACGCTATAGCGCTGGCCGGGATCGTCGGCCGCGCCGTGCCGGGACTCGCGGTCGGCACGTCCGCGGTGCCGATCACGGCGCGTCATCCGCTGCTGATCTCCGGCCAGGCACAGACCACGCAGGCGGCCACCGGAGGCCGGTTCACCCTTGGGCTCGGCCTCGGCGCGAAATCCCTTGCCGAAGCGGCGTTCGGTGAACCGTTCGACCGGCCGATCACCCGGCTGCACGAGTTCCTCACCGCGTTGCGCACCGTACTGCACACCGGCACGGTGGATTTCCACGGCGAGACGCTCACCGCCGCCGCCCCGCTGCCCGCCGCGGTGGCCGGGGCGCGCCCGCCGGCGCCGATCCTGGTGGCCGCCATGGGCCCGCAGGCACTGCGCGTCACGGGCGAGCTGGCCGACGGCACCCTGCCCTTCCTGGTCGGCCCGAAGGCGTTGGCCGAGCACATCGTCGCCCCGCTCACCGCCGCGGCCGAGCGGGCCGGGCGGCCCGCGCCGCGGATCACCGTCCTGGTCCCGGGCGTGGTCACCGCCGATCTCGACGCCGCGCGTGCGGCCGCCGCGGCCCAGACCGCGTTCTATGACGCCATCCCGTCCTACGCCCGGGTGATCGAGCTGTCCGGCGCGTCGCGAGCGGCGGAACTCGTCGTGATCGGCGACGAAGAACTGATCGCGGCCCGCGTCGCGGAGTACTTCGCGGCGGGCGCGACGGAGGTCGTGTTCTCGCAGACCGATCTGACCACCCCCGAAGACCAACGGCGCACCTGGGAGGTGCTCGGCGAGCTACAGCGCTCCCGCGTGGTCTGATCGTGCACTCCGGGCGCGCTCGCTCGCGGGCGTCCCTGTTATAACGGTGCTATGAGTCTCGACTCCGCCATCGCCGCCCGCCTCAAGCGCAACGACGCCGGATTGGTCTCGGCCGTCGCGCAGGAACGCACCACCGGCGACGTGCTGATGGTCGCGTGGATGGACGACGAGGCGCTGGCGCGCACGCTGGAAACCCGTAAGGCCACGTACTATTCGCGTTCCCGCAGGCAGTACTGGGTGAAAGGGGAGACCTCCGGCCACACCCAGTACGTGCACGAAGTGCGACTCGACTGTGACGGCGACACGATCCTGCTGATCGTCGATCAAGAAGGCGCGGCCTGCCACACCGGCACGCACACCTGCTTCGACTCGGATGTGCTCCTGGCCGCGCGCTCCTGAACCAGCGGGAAGTCAGGATCGTATATTCCGTCCTCAGTCCCGCGCATGGCCGCAGCGAAGGCGAAGGTACGCCTAGGACCCGCTGGGCCGCTGGTCGTCCCGGCTCGTGGGCGTGAGTTCACCGAGTCGATCGAGTGCGTCGGCCAGTCGCTCGGCCAGCAACTCGCCGAGTGCGGCGACCTGCGCCTTCTGCGACTCGTCCAGGCCGTCGAAGACCAAGTGCCGCACGACCTCCAGATATCCGGGTGCGGCCTCGACAACTTTCAGGTACCCGTCGTCGGTGAGTACCGCGTGTACGCCGCGCCGCCCGGCCGTGGCCGAACGCTGCGCCCAGCCCATGCGTTCCAGCTTGGATACCACGTGCGACAACCGCGATAGCGATGCATTTGCCTTGTGGGCAAGCTCACTCATCTGCAGGCGATGGCCCGGTTCCTCCGACAACAGCGTGAGTACGCAGTACTCGAAATGCGTCACGCCGGACTCGCGCTGTAGTTGGGTGTCCAGAGCGCTCGGCAGCCGCGTCATCAGCGCCACGATCGCACGCCACGCGCGCTGTTCGACCGGGTCGAGCCACTTCGTCACTGTGTGCCTTCTCTCGAGCCAAGTGACGTGGTTTTGTTCGTTGTTCTACGTGATTGCCGAAAAACTTGTGCACAGTCACCCGCGACATCGAGTTTGCCACGACTTCGCTCGACCGTCATAAAGATGCCGCATGAGGTGAGTTCACTCACACCTGTCGGGGCGGCGTGTCCTGGACCTCGGCCGTGGCCGGGTGCGTGCGCCGCCACCTGCGCAGCAGCAACAGCGCCACGGCGACGAGGAACAGCAGCGTCGCGATGACGGCGCCGGTGAGCGCGGCGCCACGGAACGCGGGCGCGTCGACATCCAGGATCCGCTCACCCGCGTGGGCGGCGCTGCTGTTGCCCAGGACGATGGTGAGCGTCATCAGGTTGGGGATCGCGCACACGATCGCGACGACCGCGGCCGCACCGGCCAGAAACCTGCCTGCCTTGCGCCGCCATACCAGCACGGCGAACAGCAACAGGAAAAGCGTGACGACCGTGCAGAATCCACCGTAGAACAGGCCCCAGCCGATGCCCTTGGCGAAGCTTCCGTGCACCATCGACCCGACTCGCTGCGCCCACCAGCGCGGGATGAACGCGGACAGCACGAAGTAGGCGCCGACCAGGACCGCGAGAACCGCGGCGCCGAGGATGAGCCGGGTGCGCCAGACGGCTGCCGCGGGTTTGCGCTTGCCCGGCTGCAGCTCGGTCGAAGTCATGCGTCCAGCCTAAGCCGCGCCGTCATCGGGCAGCGGCCACGGCGCGCGGATCAGGGCGCACCTCCGCCTTCGCTCCGGCCGTGCGCGGGGTTGAGGGCGGACTGTGTCCGGCTGCGCCTGTTATGCGTACCTCCGCCTGCGCTGCGGCCGTGCGCAGGGTTGAGGACGCACTGTGTCCGACTGCGCCCGTTATGCGTACTTCGCCTTCGCTGCGGCCGTGCGCGGGGTTGAGGGCGGACTGTGTCCGGCTGCGTCTGTCGGGCGTACCTCCGCCTTTGCTGCGGCCGTGCGCAAGGCCGAAGACGGAGGATGTCCGACAGCGCGCATTTAGCGATTGCGCAGGTAGTTCAGTGCTTCGTCGGCGTGCACGGCGGCGCGCAGCTCGCCGGTGATGATCTTGCGGACGGTGCGGTCGGTGTCGATGACGAACGTTTGCCGCTTCACCGGAGCGAGTTTGCCCAGCAGCCCGCGCTTGACCCCGAACTTCGCGGCGACGGCGCCGTCGACATCGGAGAGCAGCGGGTAGCCGAGGCGCTGTTTCTCGGCGAACCCGGCCTGGGTGTCCACCTTGTCGGTGCTGATGCCGACACAGGTGGCGCCGAGCGCGGCGAATTCGGCTGCGAGGTCACGGAAGTGACAGGCCTCGGCCGTGCAGACGGGTGTGTTTGCCGCGGGATAGAAGAACAGGACCAGAGGGCCGTCCGCCAGCAGCGCGCCGAGCGAGCGGGGAGTGCCGGACTGGTCGGGAAGCTCGAAATCGGGGGCGAGCTGTCCTTGCTGCATACCCGGGAACACTACCGCGCGGCCGGTCGAATCGGGTATTTCGTGCGCGGTGGACCTGTTGCTCGTGCCCGCCATACGCCGCCTGCGATCCGATCGCGGCGTCGTGCATCGGGCACGAGCCGGGGCAGGGCGGCTACGCGCCGATGAGGGCCGCCACCTCAGAGTTCTTGATCGCCAGCACATCGAGGATGCCGTGGGCCGGGCAGGAACGGCCTCAGCTCTTCGATGCGGTCGTGCGCGGCGTATTCGTCGCGGAAGCGGTTCTTGTCGAGCGACTCCAGTGCTATGGCGTATCGAGATCGGTTACCGCATGCGACGTGGAACGCCGCGAGTGTAGTGAGCGCCGCACACCTCCGGCGACCGCGTGGGAACCGAACGGTCGACCTGAATTGCCGGGTTTGTCGCGTCCCTCCTCGCGTGACCGGCACCGCTCACTGACCGGTCGGTCCGGCCTGGGATGATAAGTGCATGCCAGGCGCATCCACCCCCACCACCACGACCCGCGAACAGTTCCACCAGCTGGCCGCGGAGCACCGTGTGGTGCCGGTCACCCGGAAGGTGCTGGCGGATTCGGAGACTCCACTGTCGGCCTACCGCAAGCTCGCGGGCGACCGAGCAGGCACCTTCCTGTTCGAGTCCGCGGAGAACGGCCGGTCGTGGTCGCGCTGGTCGTTCATCGGCGCGGGCAGCCCCTCGGCGCTGACCGTGGTGGACGGCGCGGCGGCCTGGCTGGGCAGCGTCCCGGCCGATGCGCCCTCCGGCGGCGATCCGCTGATCGCGCTGCGGGAGACGCTGGAGTTGCTGCGCACCGAGCGTCTGCCCGGGCTGCCGCCGCTGACCGGCGGCATGGTCGGATATCTCGGCTACGACGCGGTGCGCCGGATAGAGCGGCTGCCCAGCCTGGCACTGGACGATCTGCGGCTGCCGGAGATGGTGTTGCTGCTGGCCACCGATCTGGCCGCGTTCGACCACCACGAGGGCGCGATCACGCTGATCGCCAACGCGGTGAACTGGAACGGCACCGCCGAGCGCGTCGACGAGGCCTACGACGACGCGGTGGCCCGGCTGGACCGGATGACCGCCGCGCTCGGCGCGCCCGCCGACTCCACTGTGTCGGTGTTCGACCGGCCGGAGCCGCGGTACCGGCGCCGGCGCACCACCGAGGAGTTCGGCGCGGGCGTGCGCCGCCTGGTCAAGGAGATCGAGGCGGGCGAAGCGTTCCAGGTGGTGCTGTCCCAGCGTTTCGAGATGGATTACGACGGGGCGCCGATCGACCTGTACCGGATGCTGCGCGCGTCGAATCCGAGCCCGTACATGTACCTGTTGCACATCCCCGACGGGGCGGGCGGCACCGCGTTCTCCATCGTCGGCTCCAGCCCGGAATCGCTGGTCACCGTGAAAGACGGTGTGGCGACGACGCATCCGATCGCGGGTACCCGCTGGCGCGGCGCCACCGAGGAGGAGGACCTGCTGCTGGAGAAGGGCCTGCTCACCGACGAGAAGGAGAACGCCGAGCACCTCATGCTCGTCGATCTCGGCCGCAATGACCTGGGCCGGGTGTGCGAGCCGGGCACCGTGCGGGTCACCGACTACCGGCACATCGAGCGCTACAGCCATGTCATGCACCTGGTGTCGACGGTGTCGGGCCGGTTGGCGCCCGGCCGGATCGCGCTGGACGCGGTGCGGGCGTGCTTCCCCGCGGGCACCCTGTCCGGTGCCCCCAAAGTGCGCGCGATGGAGCTGATCGAGGAACTCGAACCGACCCGGCGCGGCGTCTACGGCGGCGTCGTCGGGTACCTGGACTTCGCCGGTGACGCGGATACCGCCATCGCCATCCGCACCGCGTTGCTGAAGGACGGCACGGCCTACGTGCAGGCGGGCGCGGGTGTCGTCGCGGACTCGGATCCGGAGTACGAGGACGTGGAATCGCGCAACAAGGCGATGGCGGTGCTCAAGGCCATCGCGGCGGCCGGAACGGTGCGGGCCTACGGCACAGAACCCGGTGCGGCGGGCGGCGCAGCGCGATGACGGCCGCCCATACCGGCGACGAACCGGGCCGGGCGCGGGGACCGGCTCCGGACTCCCGCGCTGCGGCGCGTCCGGAAGCCGTTCCAGTGGAGGACGGTTCGGCCGCAGCCGCCGCAGCGGCGAGCACGGAAGGCGATTCGCGCCGCAACCGCCCCGTTGTCCCGGTGGTGTTGCTCGCCGTCGCCGCCGCCGCGCTCTGGGCGTCGTCCCGGATGACGTGGGTGACGGTCAGCTCGTCGGACGGTCTCACCCAGCCCCGCACCGACCACCTGAACGGCGGCGTATGGTTCGGCGCGCTGACGCCGCTGGCGCTGGTCCTGCTCGCCTCGATCGCGGCCGTGGCGGCCACCAAGGGCTGGGTGCGCCGCGTGGTCGGCGTGCTGATCGCGTTGGTCGCCGCGGTGGCCGCCGTGCCGGCGTTCGCGCTGCTGACCGATTCGGGCAAGATCGCCGAGCGGGCCGCGAAGCTCGCCGAACTCCCGGCACGTGCGCAGGTCGAGACGGCGACCACGTCGGCGTTCCCCGCCGCGCTCGCGCTGTTCGGCGCGATCGCCGCGTTCGGTGCGGGTGCGCTGCTGACGCGCATGCGCGCCGAGCAGGCGCGGCTGTCCGGCAAGTACGACAACCCGGTCTTCCGGCGCGCCGCCGCCACGGCGGAGGTCACGCAGCGGCGCGCCCGGTCCTCGGACGACGGGTCCGCACCGCAGCTGTCCGAGCGCGTGCTGTGGGACGCGCTGGACGCGGGCACCGACCCGACCGACGAACCCCCGGCCGGGCCGGCTCCGCCGGAGGATTCCGGCCCCGGTGAGGCAGGCCGACGTGGACGCTGATCTGTCTGCGCGCGGCAGGTGTGGCGGGTGCCACCTTGCGCAGCGCCCTTCCACATGGTTCAACCGCAGCCCCGGCGCAAACGCGCCCGGTAGGTCCATTTATTCTTTGACAGCATCGGTGAGACAGCGCCTGGGGGGATTCTCAGGTAGCAAGTCCGTCTCCCCAGAAAGGATTCGAGCCAGATGACGGTACTCGACTCGATTCTCGACGGGGTCCGCGCGGATGTGGCCGCTCGGGAAGCCCTGGTGGACTTCCAGGCGGTCAAGGCGACCGCCGCGGCGGCGCCCGCGCCGCTGGACGCCCGCGCGGCGCTGCTCGAGGACGGCATCGGCGTGATCGCCGAGGTCAAGCGAGCAAGTCCGTCCAAGGGCGAGCTGGCGGACATCCCGGACCCGGCGAGTTTGGCCAAGGCCTACGAGGACGGTGGCGCGCGGATCATCAGCGTGCTCACCGAGGGCCGCCGCTTCAACGGGTCGCTCGACGACCTCGACGCGGTCCGCGCCACGGTGAGCATCCCGATCCTGCGCAAGGACTTCGTCGTCGGCCCGTACCAGATCCACGAGGCGCGCGCGCACGGCGCGGACGTCATCCTGCTGATCGTCGCGGCGCTGGAACAGGACGTGCTGTCCTCCCTGATCGACCGCACCGAGTCGCTGGGCATGACCGCGCTGGTCGAGGTGCACACCGAGGAGGAGGCCGACCGCGCGCTGGAGGCGGGCGCGTCGGTGATCGGCGTGAACGCCCGCAACCTCAAGACGCTCGAGGTCGACCGCGACGTGTTCGCGCGGATCGCGCCCGGATTGCCCACCGAGGTCATCCGGATCGCCGAGTCCGGCATCCGCGGCACCGCCGACCTGCTGGCCTACGCGGGCGCGGGCGCGGACGCCGTCCTCGTCGGCGAGGGCCTGGTGACCAGTGGCGACCCCCGCGCGGCGGTCTCCGAGCTGGTGACTGCGGGCACCCACCCGTCGTGCCCGAAGCCCGCACGGCGGGGCCGGTGACCGGCGTGGCGGCGGTACCTCAGGCCAGCGACGGCATCGCTCAGCGCAGCGGTCACGAGCCCGACGTGGGCGGGCACTTCGGCGTCTACGGTGGCAGGCACGTGCCGGAGGCGTTGATGGCCGTCATCGAGGAGGTCACTGCCGAGTACGAGAAGTCCCGGATCGACGACTCCTTCCTCAACGAGCTCGACCGGCTGCAGCGCGACTACACCGGCCGCCCGTCGCCGGTGTTCGAGTGCAAGCGGCTGGCCGAGCACGCGGGCGGCGCGCGCATCCTGCTCAAGCGCGAAGACCTGAACCACACCGGCTCGCACAAGATCAACAATGTGCTCGGCCAGGCCCTGCTCGCCAAGCGAATGGGCAAGACCAGGGTGATCGCGGAGACCGGCGCCGGCCAGCACGGTGTCGCCACCGCGACGGCCTGCGCGTTGCTCGGCTTGGACTGCGTCGTCTACATGGGCGCGGTCGACACCGCGCGCCAGGCCCTCAACGTGGCCAGGATGCGCCTGCTCGGCGCCGAGGTGATCTCGGTGACCTCCGGTTCGCAGACGCTCAAGGACGCCATCAACGAGGCACTGCGCGACTGGGTGACCAACGCCGACAACACCTATTACTGCTTCGGCACCGCCGCGGGCCCGCATCCGTTCCCGATGCTGGTGCGCGATTTCCAGCGCATCATCGGCTTGGAGGCCCGCGTCCAGGTGCAGGCCTCCACCGGCAGGCTGCCCGACGCGGTCGTCGCCTGCGTCGGCGGCGGATCCAACGCCATCGGCATCTTCCACGCGTTCCTCGATGACCCCGACGTCCGGCTGATCGGTTACGAAGCGGCCGGTGACGGCGTCGACACCGGCAGGCGCGCGGCCACGTTCACCGGCGGAACACCGGGGGCGTTCCAGGGGGCCTACTCGTACCTGTTGCAGGACGAGGACGGCCAGACCATCGAGTCGCATTCGATCTCGGCGGGCCTGGACTACCCGGGCGTCGGTCCCGAGCACGCCTACCTCAAGGACATCGGCCGCGCCGAATACCGTCCGATCACCGACACCGAAGCGATGGACGCCTTGCTGCTGCTCAGCCGCGCCGAGGGCATCATCCCCGCGATCGAGTCGGCGCACGCGGTGGCAGGCGCTCTGCAACTGGGCAAGGAACTCGGTCCTGGCGCGATCATTCTGGTGAACCTCTCGGGGCGGGGCGACAAGGACATGGACACGGCAGCGCGGTGGTTCGGGCTGTTCGACGAGTCGAAGGAGGAGGCCCGATGAGCCAGCAGTCCCGCTTGGCGAACACCTTCGCCGCCTGCCGCGCCGATGGTCGCGCCGCGCTGATCGGCTACCTGCCCGCGGGCTACCCCGACCTGGCCGGTTCGATCGAGGTCGTGCGTGCGATGGTCGAAGCCGGGTGCGACATCGTCGAGGTCGGCGTCGCCTACTCCGATCCCGTGATGGACGGCCCGACCATTCAGGCGGCCGCCGAGCAGGCACTGCGCGGCGGCGTGCGAGTGCGCGACGTGTTCTCGGTGGTCGAGGCGGTCACCGGCGCCGGCGGCGAGGCCGTGGTGATGACCTACTGGAATCCCGTGCTCCAGTACGGCGTGGATCGGTTCGCGCGGGATCTGGCCGCCGCGGGCGGCGCCGGCATCATCACCCCGAACCTGATCCCGGAGGAGGCGGACGACTGGTTCGTCGCCTCGTCCACGCACAACCTGGACCGCATCTTCCTGGTCGCGCCGTCGTCCACCGAGGAACGCCTGGTGAAGACGCTCGAGGCCAGCCGCGGTTTCGTCTACGCGGCCTCGACCATGGGCGTGACCGGAGCGCGGGACGCGGTGTCATCGGCAGCGCCGGCGCTGTGCGCGCGGATCCGCGCCCACTCCGACATCCCGATCGGCGTCGGCCTCGGCGTCCGCTCGGGCGAGCAGGCCGCCGAGATCGCGTCCTACGCCGACGGCGTCATCGTCGGCTCGGCGCTGGTGACCGCGGTGGACCGGGGGCTGGACGCCGTGCGGGCACTCACCACGGAACTCGCCGAGGGCGTGCGGTCGGCGACCGTCGCGTCCTAACGGGCGCGGTCGGACGTAGTCCGTCCTCAGTCCGCGCATGGCCGCAGCGAAGGCGGAGGTACGCCTAACGGGCGCAGCCGGACGTAGTCCGTCCTCAGTCCGCGCATGGCCGCAGCGGAGGCTACACCTAGCCGGCCGGTCGGCGGTGTCGAGCGCCGCGCGGACCTCCGAATCTCCTCGGCCCGAGCGGTGGTCCGCGGCGGATCTCTTTCCGGCGGGCGCGGGCGGATCGTCACCCGGTCCGGGATAGCCGATCGGGCTCAGCACGGGCGTGCTCGGTGCCGCGCAGGCAAGCCCTGACCTGTGCGGGTGGTGCGGTGGTGGCGAGGCCGTCGGGCATCTCCGCTACGGTGGCCCCGTGACGTTACGAGTCCTCGCAGACAGTGTCCTGGCCGACGGCGGCGTCAGCGGCGCCGTGCTGGCCTACATCCCCAGCCCCGCGCGCGGCGTCTGGCAGCTCGGTCCGTTCCCGCTGCGGGCGTACGCCCTGTGCATCATCCTCGGCATCATCGTGGCGATCTGGTGGGGCGAACGGCGCTGGCGCGCCCGCGGCGGCCAGCCCGGCGCGATCCTGGACGTCGCGATGTTCGCCGTGCCGTTCGGCCTGGTGGGCGGCCGGCTCTACCACGTGGCCACCGACTGGCAGAAATACTTCGGCGCGGACGGGCATCCGATCGACGCGCTGAAGATCTACCAAGGCGGGCTCGGCATCTGGGGTGCGGTGCTGCTGGGGGGCATCGGGGCGTGGATCGGCTGCCGGGTGTACCGGATCCCGTTGCCCGCCCTGGGTGACGCGGTCGCACCGCCGATCCTGCTGGCGCAGGCCATCGGCAGGCTCGGCAACTATTTCAACCAAGAGCTCTACGGGCGCGAGACCGATCTGCCGTGGGGCCTGGAGATCTACCGGCGGGTGGGCGACGGCGGACAGCTCGACATGATGAACGGCGCCTCCACCGGCGTGGTCGAAAAGATCGTGCACCCCACCTTCCTGTACGAGCTGCTGTGGAACCTGCTCGTCGTCGTGCTGCTGGTGTTGGTGGACAAGCGTTTCCGGATCGGCCACGGACGCTTGTTCGCGCTCTACGTCGCCGGATACTGCTTCGGACGGTTCTTCGTCGAACTGATGCGCGCCGACGAGGCGACGAAGATCGCGGGCATCCGGATCAACTCGTTCACCTCGGCCCTGGTGTTCCTGGCCGCGATCGCCTACTTCGTGTTCGCCACCAAGGGACGTGAGACGCCCGAGCAGTTGCAGCCGGGTGCGAGCCCCCGGCCGTGGCCGTGGCAGCTCCGCGCGCTGCGCGCCGCCGCAGCGGCGCCGACCGAGCAGGTTTCGGGCGCGGTCGACAAGACCGGGTCCGCCGGCGACACATCCGAGACCTCCGCTACCGAGCCGAGCGGGCGTTCCGGGGACTCCGAAAACGGTTCGAACGACGCGGATTCGGACAAAGCCGCGTCGGACAAGGGCTGATCCCGGCGCGGGTCGGGACCCGCCCGCGCCGGCGTGTTCGGTCGCGGGCGGTGGTCGATTCTCCTGTGCGGCAACGGTCGGGTGACCCATCGCGATAACTACGGGGAGGGCCGAATGCTCCTGGGGCGACAACCCGGTCGTTCCCGGTGACAATGACTCGTGATCGTCACGAGCCGCGGTTCGGCGATCCAGCGAGGCCGGGGGCCGACAAGAGGGTGCCCGCACTAATGAGGAGGACATAGGTGACCGACCCTTATCAGCAGAATCCGGGCGCCGGGGGCCCGCAGTACGGCCCGCCCGGAACCGGCCCTGACCTGAGCAAGCCGCTGGATGAGCAGAGCCCGCCGCAGTACAGCCCGCCGCCGGACCCCTACAACCAGCAGCCGCAGTACGGCCAGCCCGTCGGCGGCTACGGCCAGCAGCCGGGCGGCTACCCGCCCGCGCCGTACCCGGTCGGCCCCCAGGGCTACAACCCGAACGACCCGGAGGCGCCCTGGGGCCGCGATCCGTTCGGTGTTCCGCTGTCGGACAAGCAGAAGCTGGTCGCGGGCCTGCTGCAGATCTTCCTCGGCAGTTTCGGCGTCGGCCGCTTCTACCTCGGATACACCGGCTTGGGCATCGCCCAGCTGGTGGTCACGATCGTGACCTGTGGTCTCGGCAGCATCTGGGGTCTTATCGACGGCATCTTGATGCTGGTCGGCAAGGTTCCCGATGCGCAAGGCCGTCCGCTGCGCGACTGACCGCCGCGGTATCGACAGCCCGAGAGGCGGGAAATGCCGCCTCTCGGGTATTCGGCCTCGACATCGGCGGGTACGCCGGCCGCAGTGGTGCACGCCACTATCCTGAGCATCGCCACGGGGCAATGGGCGGCGGCGCAGGCGCTCGGCATGTCGTACCCGCCCGTCGCCACCCACCTTCGACTTCGTCGCGCTCTACGGGTCGCGGCGCCGTACTACGGGTGACCTGCCTGATCCCCGGATTCGGGCAGACCCGGCCGGGAATCCGGTCGGGCCCGCCATGCCGCATGCGGAATGTCCGTTTGTACGTATTACGGAACAGTCGTTCATTTTTTTCACCAAGGATTCACAGTGGCCACGGCGGGACCTGTGCACCGAGCGGGACTAGGCTCTACCCGTGATGCGACGGACGAAGATTGTGTGCACGCTCGGACCGGCCACTGCCACCGAGGACCGTATCCGCGAACTCGTCGAGAGCGGCATGGACGTGGCTCGGCTGAACTTCAGCCACGGCGAGCACGCCGACCATGCCGAGAACTACAAGAAGGTGCGTCAGGCCTCCGACCACCTCGGCCGGGCGGTCGGCATTCTCGCCGACCTGCAGGGTCCCAAGATCCGCCTGGGCCGCTTCCTGGAAGGCAAGACCGTCTGGGCGACGGGTGAAGAGGTCCGCATCACCGTCGACGACATCGACGGGACGCACGACCGCGTGTCCACCACCTACAAGGAACTCGCGCAGGACGCCAAGCCCGGCGATCGCCTGCTGGTCGACGACGGCAAGGTCGGCCTCATCGTCACCCGCGTCGACGGCAACGACGTGGTCTGCCGGGTCACCGAGGGCGGGCCGGTCTCCAACAACAAGGGCGTGTCGCTGCCGGGCATGGACGTGTCGGTCCCCGCGCTCTCGGAGAAGGACATCGAGGACTTGGAGTTCGCGCTGAAGCTCGGCGTGGATTTCATCGCCTTGTCGTTCGTGCGGTCCCCGTCGGACGTCGAGTTGGTCCACGACGTGATGGACCGGGCGGGCCGCCGGGTGCCGGTGATCGGCAAGCTGGAGAAGCCGGAGGCGATCGACAACCTGGAGGCCGTCGTCCTGGCCTTCGACGCGGTGATGGTCGCGCGCGGTGACCTCGGCGTCGAGTTGCCGCTCGAGCAGGTGCCGATCGTGCAGAAGCGCGCCATCCAGATGGCCCGTGAGAACGCCAAGCCGGTCATCGTCGCCACGCAGATGCTGGAATCGATGATCGACAACTCCCGCCCCACCCGCGCCGAGGCCTCCGACGTGGCGAACGCGGTGCTCGACGGTGCCGACGCGGTGATGCTGTCGGGCGAGACCTCGGTGGGCAAGTACCCGATCGAGACGGTGCGCACGATGGCGCGCATCGTGCACGCGGTGGAGACCGAGTCGACCCGGGTGCCGCCGCTGACCCACGTGCCGCGTACCAAGCGCGGCGTGATCTCCTACGCCGCCCGCGACATCGGCGAGCGGCTCAACGCCAAGGCGCTGGTGGCGTTCACCCAGTCGGGTGATACGGTGCGCCGCCTGGCCCGCCTGCACACTCCGCTGCCGCTGCTGGCGTTCACCCCGCTGCCGGAGGTCCGTAGCCAGCTGGCGCTGACCTGGGGCACCGAGACCTTCATCGTGCCTACCGTGAGCAGCACCGACGCGATGATCCACCAGGTGGATGTAGCACTTCTGTCGATGGACCGATACCAGAAGGGGGACCTGGTGGTCATCGTGGCCGGGTCGCCACCCGGTACCGTCGGGTCCACCAACCTGATCCACGTTCACCGAATCGGTGAGGAGGACCACTAGTGAGTGCTTCCCTGAGCAGCTTCGTGGACGTCGCGGAGCCCGCGCAGCGTTCCGACCTGGAGGTGCTGCTCGGCCTGCTCGAGCTCGAGCAGATGGATGAGGACGTGTTCGTCGGCCACCACCCGGAGAAGGTGTGGAGCCGTACCTTCGGTGGTCAGCTCGTCTCGCAGGCCATCATCGCGGCGGGCCGGACGGTCGGCGACCGTCCGGTGCACGCGGTGAACGCGCATTTCGTGCGCGGCGGCGACGTGAAGAAGCCGATCGAGTACCGGGTGGATCGGCAGCGCGACGGCCGGGCGTTCGCCAACCGCACGGTCACCGCCAGCCAGGACGGCCAGGAACTGTTCGTCATGCTCGCCGCGTTCCAGGACTGGGGCAGCGGGCTCGAGCATGCGCACGCCCAGCCGGAGGTGCCGGACCCGGAGACCCTGCCGCGGGTGGAGGAGAGCTTCGAAGGCTTGGAAGACAAGCTGGAGATGTTCGTCAAGGCACCCCATCCGATCGATATGCGCTACACCAACGATCCGGCCTGGATTCTCAAGGGCACGGGGGAGCGGCTCAACCACAACCGGGTGTGGATGCGCGCGGACGGCAGGCTGCCCGACGATCCGCTGATCCATGTGGCGACGCTGGGCTATTCGTCCGACACCACGGTGCTGGACTCGATTATCACCACCCACGGGCTGTCGTGGGGTCTGGATCGCATCGTCGCGGCCACGGTCAACCACTCGATCTGGTTCCACCGCCCGTTCCGTTTCGACGAGTGGGCGCTGTACTGCACCGAATCGCCGGTGGCGGCAGGCTCCCGTGGCCTGGCGACCGGTCGCTTCTATTCCCGCACCGGCGATCTGCTGGCCACGACCGTGCAAGAGGGACTCATCCGCCACTTCCCCGCGCGGCGCTGAGGTCTACAGCAGTTCGAGATCGCGATCGATGTCGAGATCGACGTCGGTGCGTTGTGATGCGCGGATCGAGACCGGGATGTCCGCTCTCGGCTCGGTCCGCGCCAGCCCCGAGATTCGGTGCAGCAGTTGCCGTTCCAACGCGGCCATGTGGTCGTCGGTCAACTGGTCGGGTGCGCCGACCAAACTGAGCGCGATCTCGTAGGTGCTGCGGTGGTCGCAGCCGCCGCCGGACGGATCCGTGGGGCAGCGGCTCTCCAGAGCCGCGTGGGCCGGGTCGTCGGCGTCGACCGGCAGGGTGAAGCGCCAAGCGAACACGTCCCGGTCGAGGAGGTGGTCGTCGACCACCTCGCGCACGGTGTCGACGACGCGTTCGAGAGTTTCCGGTGTCACATAAACATGGAGCGAAACATCCGAAATGCGTTTCGGCATGTCGATTCCTGTCCTGTGTCGAACCAGCAACGGGCGGAGAGTGTTGTCCGGCGGGAGTTTAGTGCGTCCGATGCGGAAATGAACACAGCCCGTTGATAACAGGTTCGACACGCGACGGCGCCGAGTGCGCTATCGCGTGTGGTTTTCTCCGGCGGTCACCGGGTGCGTTGGGCGGCGAGGAATGTCGCCAGGGGCGCCGGTCCGCCACCGGGGCGGATGACCAGTCCGCGGCGTTCGTCGTGCGGCCAGCGCGGCTGTTCGTGCGGGGCGAGCGCCAGCAGCAGCGGTACCAGTGCCTCGGCGATGCGGTCGCCGACTTCGCAGAACGCCTGGGCGGACAGCCCGACCGGGTCGGCGATGTTCTCCCGGCCGACCAGCGACAGATCGTTGCGCGCCCGGTGCAATTCGGCGACCGTCCGTGCGCCGGTGACGTGCGCGATGCGGTGGGCCTCCAGCAGCGTGAAGGTGCGCGCTCCGGCGCCGAAGGCCAGGTCGACCACCTGGTCACGGATCGGCTCGGTCATCGTGAGGACCAGGTCGGCCTTGTCGACCATCTCCGGCTTCAGGCGACGCGCCCGGAAGTCGCTCGCGTCGGCGCCCAGCCCGGTGATGGTCTGCGCGGCGAGCGGCTCGACGGGAAATCCCACCAGCGCACGGGTTCCCGCGCTTTCGGCGGTGAGGTAAGGGAGATCGTGTTCGACCGCGAGGGCGCGCGTGAGCCGCTCGGCGATCACCGAACGGCAAACGTTGCCGTTGCAGACGAACAGGACGTGCATGCCGATAACAATAAACGGCGCGGAAGCTATCAGAAGGTTCTGAGGCATTAGTCCCACAGGTGGGAACAACATATTCATCTGCTCGTTGTGCGCCGTACACGAAGTGCGCCGTTTCGGGCCTGTGGCCTGCGACGTGCGTCACTTCGTGGAGTGGTGCTGTTCGATTGTCCTCATGGCTGTACCCCGGCGCGCACGCATTCAAACGCTGCACCTGTGATTGGCCCGTGATATGACGGCGCGCGCAGACTACTCGGATTCGCCGCTGTAGTAACCGTTTTCGCTCACCACGGGTTCCACCTCGGCCGGCCTGCCCTGGACGCGACCGCGGGTGGAGAACCGCTGACCACGGGAGGCGACCACGGGTGCGAACCGCGCGAGTCCCGTCGCGGGGTCCATGTCGTCGTACATGGCGTCGATGCCGCCACGGGCGAAGTAGGCCTCGTGCCAGAAGCCGGTGCCGCCCGAGTCGCGCAGGAACTTGCGCCACCATTCCCGATGCGGCGTCGTCCGGGTCCAGGCTTCGAGGCTGTCGAGGTCGCGCCAGTACTGCCGTGCCCCCCAGTGCGGCGGGAACAGTGCCCACACGAGGTCCTCGTGCAGCAGCAACCCCTCCGGACGATCCTTGTGCGAGCGATAGAGTTTCGGCCCCAGTCCGAGCAGTCGCAGCATCCCCCGTGGCCGCCGCACCCGCATGCCGATATAGATGACCACCAGATCCGGATACTCGGACAGATCCACGGTGGTCCTGTTCACTCGCATCGCATTCCTCCGCTACCCGGACGCCGAATGCCGCCCGATGGAACAACGATCCGACACGTGATTCGGTTCGGCGAAGACGGAACGTCGGTGATCCGAGATCGCCCCCGCCGTCGAGTTCCGCCGCCGATTGCCGGCACGTGGTCCCCTGCCACAGCCACCCTCTGCCAGCCTGTCGCGAGCGACGATTTAGTCGGCGGCGCCCCGAATCGGAGGATGCCCACCTGACGTAACCACGCACATTGGGGGGTCGAGGGGCGAATCCCCGCCGAGCGGGGCTGGGGTTGCAACTACAGAAGAAACGACGAGCGTCCCCCGCGAGCGGGGGACACCCGGGAGCGAGTGCCGAGTGTGGGACTCGAACCCACACGTCCTTTCGGACAACGGTTTTTGAGACCGTCGCGTCTGCCAGTTCCGCCAACTCGGCGCACCGGATGAAAACTATAGCGGGTCGGGTGGCGTGGACGGAAATGGGTTGGTCCGAGCGGTGCCAGGGCACGGTTTGCGCAGGGTATATGCGTTCTATGCAGAAGTGAAAGGTACTCTTTACATCACTCGACAGCCCGAGGGACGGCCTGCGCTCACCCCGTGCGAGCGCGGCTTTCCTTTGGTCGGGTCGGGTACAGGGCATCGGAACCAGAGGGGTCTACCTATGAGCACAGCAGCTGGGGGCGCCGGCACCAAGAAGGATGCCGGGGCGAAGCGGGTCGTCGTCGCCGAGGACGAGGCGCTCATTCGCATGGATCTGGTCGAGATGCTGACCGAAGAGGGCTATCAGGTGGTCGGTGAGGCGGGTGACGGCCAGCAGGCGGTGGACCTCGCCGTCGAGCACCGGCCCGATCTGGTGATCATGGACGTGAAGATGCCGCGCCGCGACGGCATCGATGCTGCCGCGGAGATCGCGTCGAAACGCGTTGCCCCGGTGGTCATCCTGACCGCGTTCAGCCAGCGCGATCTGGTGGAGCGGGCGCGTGACGCGGGTGCGATGGCCTACCTGGTGAAGCCGTTCACGAAATCGGATCTGGTGCCCGCCATCGAATTGGCGGCCAGCCGCTTCCATGAGATCACCGCGCTGGAGAGCGAGGTCGCGAATCTCGCCGAGCGACTCGAGACGCGCAAGCTCGTCGAGCGTGCCAAGGGTGTGCTGATGCAGACGCAGGGCCTTTCGGAGCCGCAGGCGTTCAAGTGGATTCAGCGCACCGCAATGGACCGTCGCACGACGATGAAGGCCGTCGCCGAGGTGGTGCTGGAGAACCTGACGCCGAAGTGACGGTGCACGTCGCGAAAGAATTTACGCGGACGAAACGTAGTCGTGAAGAAGAATTCGAAACGATGTCGCGCGCATGATCCGAATGTGATGCGGAACTAACGTACCGACGCTATGTTCTGACCGGGCTGATGTGAGTCGGCCTCCTCGGCGATCCCGGGGGAGCACAGAACTTAGATGAGGTGAAACGTGCTTAGTTCGACATGGCGCAGTCGCTCGACGCGAGCTGTTCTGGCCGTCGGCGCTGCCGCCGCGCTGGTGCTGACCGGTTGTAGCGACAAATCCACCAGCAGCGGTTCGGATTCCTCGGGTACCACTGGGGCGGGCGGCCTCTCCATCCAGCCGGTTCTGCAGGTCGACCAGCAGGGCAAGGAAG
The DNA here is from genome assembly GCF_052545135.1 of Nocardia aegles. Taxonomy (NCBI): domain Bacteria; kingdom Bacillati; phylum Actinomycetota; class Actinomycetes; order Mycobacteriales; family Nocardiaceae; genus Nocardia; species Nocardia aegles. The sequence continues at coordinate 115,866 of NZ_JBQWRI010000004.1, read as the reverse complement.
TGCCGAAGGCCGACGCGGCGACGGCGGCCGACCCCGCGGGCGACGGCAAGGCGACCTGCGCACCCGGCACGGCCATCGCGATGGCGGGTGCGCTGACCGGCCCCGACGCCGCGCTCGGCATCAATATCGTCAACGGCGTCAAGCTGGCCTTGGACAAGCACAACAAGGCCAACCCCGGGTGCAAGATCGAGCTGAAGCAGTTCGACACCGAGGGTGACCCGCAGAAGGCCACCCAGGTGATCCCGCAGATCGTCAACGACCGCTCGATCATCGGCCTGGTCGGTCCCGCCTTCTCCGGGGAGACGAAGGCGACCGGCAAGATTCTCAGCGACGCGGGGCTGGTCTCGGTCACCTCGTCGGCGACCAACGCGACGCTGACCCAGAACGGTTGGACCACCTTCTTCCGCGGTCTGGCCAACGACGACGTACAGGGTCCCTCGGTGGCGAAGTATCTGGTCAACAGCGCCGGCTACAAGAAGGTCTGCGTCATCCAGGACAACACCGACTACGGCACCGGCCTGGCGAAGTCCATCACCGATGGCCTGGGGGCCGCCGCCGACCCTGCGTGCGCGGCCAGCATCAAGAAGGGCGACAAGGATTTCTCCGCGACGGTCACCAAGGTGGCGGCCGCGAATCCGGACGCCATTTTCTACTCCGGCTACTACTCTGAGGCTGCGCCGCTGGCCCAGCAGTTGAAGTCCGGTGGCGTGAAGGCCGTGTTCGTCTCCGCGGACGGCACCAACGACCCGCAGTTCGTCGCCCAGGCGGGCAGCGCCGCCAAGGGCGCGAAGCTGTCCTGCCCGTGTGGCCCCGCCCCGGAGAAGTTCGCGACGGACTACAAGGCGCTCAACGGTCAGGCGCCGGGCGTCTACTCGGTGGAGGCCTACGACCTCACCACGATCCTGGCCAAGGGCATCGACAGCGGGAAGGTCACCCGCCCGGACCTGCTGGAATATGTGCGGACCTACGACGGTGCCGGCCTCGCGCGTCAGTACAAGTGGAATCCGAACGGTGAGCTGTCGAATGCGCTGATCTGGGTGTACGAGGTCAAGTAGTCCCGGATACCGGGCGCACGGCACGTACGGGGATTCCGCCGAATCCCCGTACGTGCTGTTGTTCGGTGGGCGAATGGATGAGGGCGACAATCAATGGAACAAACGGTATTGGCCGGTGGGATACAACTCGCGGCCGGTTCGATCGACTTCAACTACCAGGGTCTGATCGATAATTTCTGGCGGTTGACCGTCGACGGGGTGACCTACGGCGCCATCTATGCTTTGGTCGCCGTGGGCTACACCCTGGTCTACGGCGTATTGCGCCTGATCAATTTCGCCCACTCGGAAATTTTCATGCTCGGATTGTTCGGCCAGTTGATCGGATTGATGATCTTCGGATTCACGGCCGGCCCCGACGCCTACACTCAGGGCGTCGCGCTCACCGTCGTGTATCTGGGTTTGGCGATGGTCGTGGGCATGCTCGTATCCGGGGGTGCGGCAGTCGGATTGGAGCGGGTGGCCTATCGTCCGTTGCGCAAGCGCGGCGCCAAACCGCTGGCCTTCCTGATCACCGCGATCGGCATGTCGTTCGTCATCCAGGAACTGGTGCACTTCGTGCTGCCGAAGATCCGCCCCGATCTCGGCGGCACCAACGCGCAGCAGGCCATCCGGCTCGTCGAGCCCACCGTGCAGTTCAGTTTCGGCGGCGCGAACGTCACCAACATCATGCTGCTCATCGTGATCGCGGCCGTGGCGCTGGCGATCGTCACCGAAGTGCTGATCAACCGGACCAAGTTCGGGCGCGGTATCCGCGCGGTGGCGCAGGATCCCGACACCGCGACGCTGATGGGCGTTTCGCGGGAGCGGGTCATCATGCTGACCTTCCTCATCGGCGGCGTGCTCGCGGGCGCGGCGGCGATGCTGTACACGCTCAAGATCCCGAACGGGATCATCTACTCCGGCGGATTCATCCTCGGTATCAAGGCGTTCAGTGCCGCGGTACTCGGCGGTATCGGCAACCTGCGCGGCGCGCTGCTGGGCGGTCTGCTGCTCGGCGTGGTGGAGCAGTACGGCCAGATGCTGTTCGGCACCGAGTGGCGTGACGTGGTCGCGTTCGTGGTGCTCGTTCTGGTAGTGATGGTCCGCCCGACCGGCATCCTCGGCGAGAGTCTCGGAAGGGCGCGCGCATGACCGACACGACCAAGACGGCGTCCACGCCGGACACCGCCCGCCGCGGCCTCGGGGATGCGATCCGCACCTGGTGGGACGGCCTGAGCAGGCCCGCGCAGTGGGGCGTCGGCGTCCCGATCCTCCTTCTGCTCGCCTTGCTTCCACTGTTTCCGCCGCCGCTGCTGAATACCCCTTCCTACAACTTCGGCCTGGTGATGGCACAGGTCGCGATGTACGCTCTGCTGGCAATCGGACTCAATGTGGTGGTCGGGCAGGCGGGCCTGCTCGACCTGGGCTACGTCGGTTTCTACGCGGTCGGCGCCTACACCGTCGGGCTGCTCACCAGCCCGGACAGCCCGTGGAACCAGACCGGCGGCTGGCTCGATCCGAAGTGGGCCTGGCTGGCCTGCCTGCCGATCGCGGTCGCGGTGACCGCGGTGTCCGGTCTGATCCTCGGGTCGCCGACACTGCGCCTGCGCGGCGACTACCTGGCGATCGTGACGCTCGGCTTCGGTGAGATCGTCCGGTTGCTCGCGGAGAACCTCAGCGACATCACCAACGGCAGCCTCGGGCTGTCCGGTGTCGCATACCCGCACGTCGGCGCGTCCGCGAGCAAGCCGGAAGGCGTGTTCTCCGGCGGCAACAGCGGGAATCCGGACAGCGCCGACCTGCTCGACCGCGCCGGCTACGGCACCTACTGGTACTGGTTCGGCATGGCGCTGGTGGTCATCGTGCTGCTGGTGGTCGGCAACCTGGAGCGCAGCCGGGTCGGGCGCGCCTGGGTCGCCATCCGCGAGGACGAGGACGCGGCCGAGATCATGGGCGTGCCCACGTTCAAGTTCAAGCTGTGGGCGTTCATGATCGGCGCCGCGGTGGGCGGCATGTCCGGTGCGATCTACGCCGGGCAGGTGCAGTTCATCAATCCCACCGGGTTCAACATCATCAACTCGATGCTGTTCCTGTGCGCGGTGGTCATCGGCGGTCAGGGCAACAAACTGGGCGTGATCTTCGGCGCGTTCGTCATCGCCTATCTGCCCGCGCGGCTGCAGTCGGTGAACCTGGTGATCAACGAGTCCACCGGGTACATCCTGCTGGCGATCGATGTCGCGGTGTTCGTCGCGCTGATCGTCGCCTGGCGGCTGTGGGCCGGTCGGCTGGGCGGGTGGCCACGGCGCGGCATGATCACCGCGATGGTGGTGACCGGCGTGCTGGCGCTGCTGCTGCTCGGCAGCGTGCTGCTGTTCCGCAAGGGCGGCGCGCAATCGCTGGGCGACCTCAAATATCTGTACTTCGGTATCGCGTTGGTGGTGATGATGATTCTGCGTCCGCAGGGTCTGTTCCCGGTGCGGCAGAAACTGCTCACCTACGGCAGGCAGGTGTACCTGGCCGTGCGCAGACCGGCCGCGGCCGAGCCGATCGGAGCGGGCCGATGACCGGGCCGGGCGCGGGCGACGCGCTGTTCGACAACGAGGACATGGTCGCGGGCTACGCGGCCGAACCACCGGCGGAGTCCGCGGGCACCGTCGACGTCACCCAGGTGATCCCGGAACTCGCCGACGCCGAGACCGTCGCGGAAGTGGTCGCCCCGCGCCGCGGTATCGAGACCGCGGTGGGCGAGCCACTGCTGCGCACCGAGGGGCTCACGGTGACCTTCGGCGGCCTCACCGCCCTGGACCAGGTGAGCTTCGAGATCCGCCGCGGCGAGATCCTTGGTCTCATCGGACCCAACGGCGCGGGCAAGACCACCTGCTTCAACGCGATCACCGGCGTTTACCAGCCCGCCTCCGGGCTGGTGTACTTCGACGGCCAACCACTGACCAAGACCAAGCGCAACGCGATCACCCGGCTCGGCATCGCCCGCACGTTCCAGAACGTGCGCCTGTTCGGTGAGATGACCGCGCTGGAGAACGTCGTGGTCGGCACCGACGCACGGCACAAGACCTCGGTGCCCGGCGCGGTGTTCCGGACCCCGCGGCATCGGCGCGAGGAACGCGACGCCATCGAGCGCGGGATGGCGCTGCTGGAATTCGTCGGGATCGCCCCGCGCGCGGTGGAGAAGGCGCGCAATCTGTCCTACGGCGACCAGCGTCGCCTGGAGATCGCCCGCGCGCTGGCCACCGAGCCGAAGCTGCTGTGCCTGGACGAGCCCGCGGCCGGGTTCAATCCGAGCGAGAAATTCGCGCTCATGGACCTGATCCGCAAGATCCGCGACGACGGTTTCACCGTGCTGCTCATCGAGCACGATATGCGGCTGGTCATGGGCGTGACCGACCGGATCGTGGTGCTGGAGTTCGGTCGCAAGATCGCCGACGGCCTGCCCGCGGACATCCGGGCCGATCCCGCCGTGATCGCCGCGTATCTCGGCGTGCCGGATCCCGAAGCGATCGAAAACGTCAGCGCCGCAGGCGAAGCCGGCGAGCCCGGGAATGTCGCGCCGTCCGGGCCGGAGCCGGAGGCGGTCCCGCTCGGCAAAGCGGCGGTCACCGAGCCGGTGGCCGCCGCGACGGGTGAGCCCGCGACGGGCACGCCACTGCTCGAAGTCGAGGACATGGTCGTCAACTACGGCAGAATCCAAGCGCTGCACGGGATCTCGCTGACCGTCGCGGAGGGCGAACTGGTCACCCTGCTGGGCGCCAACGGCGCGGGGAAGACCACCACGATGCGCGCCATGTCGGGGTTGCTGCCGCTGACGCGGGGCCGGATCCTGTTCGAGGGCCGCGACATCACCCAGATGAAGGCGCACGAACGGGTGCTGCACGGGTTGATCCAAGCGCCCGAGGGCCGGGGCGTCTTCCCCGGCATGACGGTGCAGGAGAACCTCGACATGGGTTGCTACGGACGAGTTTTCCGGCAGAAGGCCGACTACGACCGGACGCTGGAGTGGGTGTTCGAGCTCTTTCCCCGATTGCTCGAGCGACGCAAGCAGGTCGGTGGCACGCTCTCCGGCGGTGAGCAGCAGATGCTGGCCATCGCCCGCGCGCTGATGGCGCGGCCACGGTTGCTGCTGCTCGACGAACCGTCGATGGGGTTGGCGCCCATGGTGATCCAGCAGATCTTCCGGATCATCGGCGAGATCAACCAGCAGGGCACCACGGTGCTGCTGGTCGAGCAGAACGCGCAGCAGGCGCTGGCCCGCAGCGACCGCGCCTACATCATGGAAACCGGTGAGGTCACCAAAACCGGCCGCGGCGCGGAATTACTCACCGATCCCGCGGTGAAATCGGCGTATCTCGGCATGGGCTAGGCGTACCTCCGCCTTCGCTCAGGCCATGCGCGGGACTGAGGACGGACTGCGTCCGACTGCAATTGGGCGGCTGCGCTGGGCTCGCTGCCGAGTCCGGTGCCGCGCCGCCGGGCTCGAGGCATGATCGTGACCATGGATCGTCACGACGAGTTGATGAGCTTGGCCGAGCGGTACTGGGACAGTGTGCTCGAGGCGGCGCCGAGCGAGGCTACCCTGCTCGGCGACCGCCGTTTCGACGATCGGATCGAGGATCTGTCCGTCGACGCCGAACAGCGGTTGCTGTCGACCTGGCGTGATCTGCTGCGCGCGGTCGACGCGCTCGACGCCGAGGGGTTGAGCCAGGCCGACCGCATCACCCGCAGCTTGCTGCGCACCGAATTGCACGGCGCCGTCGAGCATCTGGAATGGCGGCCGGTGGAGCTGGCCTCCGATCAGATGAACGGCGTACACGCGGCCGTGCTGATGGTGGCCCCGCAGACGAACGCGCCGCGGCCGGAGCACGCGCTGGCGCTGGTGCGCCGCTACCGCCGGTTCGGGGACATGCTCGGCCAGGCCGTCGAGCGGTTCCGCGCGGGCTTGGCCGCGGGCCGCACGCCCGCGCGGATCGCCATCGAGCGCTCGCTCAACCAGCTGGACGGCTATCTGGATTCCGACGTGGCCGCCGATCCCTTCGTCACCTTCGCCGGTCCGGTGGGCTGGGACGGCGAGGCCGCGTGGCGCGCGGAACTGACCGAGGTGACGCGCGAGGTCATCCGGCCCGCGTTCCAGCTCTACCGGGATGCGCTGTACGACGAACTGCTGCCCGCCGCTCGTCCCGACGACCAGCCGGGTCTGTGCTGGCTCGGCGGCGACGGCGAGGACATCTACCGGCGGCTGCTGCGCCACCACACCACGCTGCCCGATCTCGGCGCCGACGAGATCCACGAACTCGGCCTCACCGAGCTGGCGAAGCTGCGCGAGGAGTACGCGACGGTGGGCGCGCGCCTGTTCGGCACCGGCGATCTCGGCGAGATCTTCGCCCGCCTGCGCGACGATCCCGCGCTGCGCTATGACGACGCCGAACAGATCATGTTCGACGCCCGCCGGGCCCTGGCCCTGGCGACCGCCGAGATGGGGAACTGGTTCGGACGCGTGCCGAAGGAATCCTGCGACATCGTCCCGGTGCCGGAGTTCCTGGCCGCGGATTCGCCTGCGGCGTACTATTTCCCGCCCGCCGCCGACGGGTCGCGGCCGGGCACGTATTTCGTCAACCGGCACCATCCCACCGGCCGGGGACGCTTCGAGACCGCGTCGGTGGCCTACCACGAGGCGATTCCCGGCCATCATCTCCAGCTGACCATCGCCAACGAACTCGACCACCTGCCGCGTTTCCAGCGCCAATCCTTCGCCAACACCGCGTTCGTCGAGGGCTGGGCGCTGTACACCGAGCGGCTGGCCGATGAAATGGGTTTGTACGAGGACGATCTCGGTCGCCTGGGCATGCTGGCGGGCGATTCCTGGCGCTCCTGCCGGTTGGTGGTCGACACCGGCCTGCACGCCAAAGGGTGGAGCAGGCAGCAGGCCATCGACTTCATGGTGGCCAACGCGCCGATCGGGCCGGCCGAGATCACCGTGGAGGTGGACCGCTACATCGCCATGCCGGGGCAGGCGGTCGGCTACAAGATCGGGCAGCTGGAGATCCTGCGCCAGCGGGTGGCGGCCACCGAGCGGCTCGGTGCGGACTTCGACCTCAAGGCCTTCCATGATGTGGTACTCGGGTCCGGATCGGTGAGCCTGCCGGTGCTGCGGGAACTGGCCGGCACGCTGTGACGGCGTGCGGCGGATCGGTACTCGCGCCCCGCGGATCGGAATCCGGTCCCGGCGGCTCCGGCTGCCGGGTGTCGGCCTAACGCCTTGTCGGTGCCGGTCCCTAGACTCTGGGGCGTGAGTTCACCCACGACCGCTCCGCGTCCTGCTCCCGCGTCCGGTTCCGGCGATCCCGGCTCGGGAGACCGGCCGACGTTGCTGTTGCTGGACGGGCATTCGATCGCCTATCGCGCGTTCTTCGCGCTCCCGGCGGAGAATTTCAAGACGGTCACCGGGCAGACCACCAACGCGGTCTACGGCTTCACCGCGATGCTGATCAACCTGCTGCGCGACGAGAAGCCGACGCATGTGGCCGCGGCGTTCGACGTATCGCGCCAGACCTTCCGCGCCGAGGCGTATCCGGCGTACAAGGCCAATCGCACCACCACACCGGACGAGTTCCGCGGCCAGGTGGAACTGACCAAGGACGTGCTGGGCGCGCTGGGCATTCCGGTGATGGCGATCGAGGGCGTCGAGGCCGACGACATCATCGCCACGCTCACCACGCAGGCGACGGCCGCGGGTTTCCGCGTGCTCATCGTCACCGGCGACCGGGACTCCATCCAGTTGGTGAACGAGAACGTCACCGTGCTGTACCCGCGCAAGGGCGTATCGGACCTGACCAGGTTCACCCCGGAAGAGGTGATGGCCAAGTACGGCCTCACCCCCGACCAGTACCCCGACTACGCGGCGCTGCGCGGTGACCCGAGTGACAACCTGCCCGGCATTCCCGGCGTGGGCGAGAAGACCGCGGCCAAGTGGATCCGCGAATACGGCGACCTGAACACCCTGGTCGAGAAGGTCGACCAGGTGAAGGGCAAGGTGGGCGACGCGCTGCGGGCCAGTCTGAGCAGCGTGGTGCTCAACCGGCAGCTCACCGAGCTGATGCGGGAGGTCCCACTGCCGTACACCCCGGACCAGTTGGCGCAGGGGCCGTGGGATCGCGAGAAGATCCATCAGCTGTTCGACGATCTCGAGTTCCGCGTGCTGCGTGACCGGTTGTTCGAGACACTGGCTCCGCCGGAGCCGGAGGCGGAGGCCGGTTTCGCGATCAGCGGCGGCGCGCTGGAGATCGGCGCGGTCGCGGGGTGGCTCGCCGAGCACGCCGAAGCCGGTGCGCGCCATGGCGTCTCGATCGTCGGCTCAGGCTCTCCGGCCGGTGGCGACGTGCGCGCGCTCGCCATCGCCGCGGGTGACGGGGAGAGCGGCTACATCGACGTCACAGTGCTCACGCCCGAGGACGAGGCGGCGCTGGGCGCCTGGCTGGCCGACCCGGCCGTGCCGAAGGCGCTGCACGAGGCCAAGGCTGCCCTGCACGCCTTGCGCGGCCGCGGCTGGACTCTCGGCGGGCTGACCAGCGATACCGCTCTGGCGGCGTATCTGGTGCGTCCGGGCCAGCGCACGTTCAACCTCGACGACCTGTCGCTGCGTTACCTGCACCGGGAGCTGCGCGCCGAGTCCGGCGAGACCGCGCAGCTGTCGCTGCTCGACGACGAGGACGCTGTCGACGCCGAACTGGCGCGGGCGCAGATGCTGCGCGCGCGTGCCGTCGCCGACCTGGCCGACGCGCTCGACCGGGAGCTGGCCCAGATCGAGTCCACCCCGCTGCTGGCGGACATGGAGCTGCCGCTGCTGGGTGTGCTGTCCACCTTGGAGGAGGCGGGCATCGCGGTGGACACCGATCAGCTGGAGACGTTGCAGCGGCAGTTCGCCGACCGGGTCGCCGAGGCGGCCGATGCGGCTTACGACGTGATCGGCAAGCAGATCAACCTCGGCTCGCCCAAACAGTTGCAGGTGGTGCTGTTCGACGAGCTGGACATGCCGAAGACCAAGCGCACCAAGACCGGCTACACCACCGACGCCGACGCGCTGGAGTCGCTGTACGAGAAGACGCAGCACCCGTTCCTGGAGCACCTGCTCGCCCACCGCGACGCCACCCGCCTGAAGGTCACCGTCGACGGCCTGCTGAAATGCGTCGCCGAGGACGGCCGCATCCACACCACGTTCAATCAGACGATCGCGGCCACCGGTCGGCTGTCCTCGACCGAGCCGAACCTGCAGAACATCCCGATCCGCACCGACACCGGCAGGCAGATCCGCGACACCTTCGTGGTCGGCTCCGGCTATCAGTCGCTGATGACCGCTGACTACAGCCAGATCGAGATGCGGATCATGGCGCATCTGTCCGGGGACGAGGGGCTGATCGAGGCGTTCAACTCCGGCGAAGACCTGCACAGCTTCGTGGCGTCGAAAGCGTTCGACATCCCGATCTCCGAGGTGAGCCCGGAACTGCGCCGCCGGATCAAGGCGATGTCCTACGGCCTGGCCTACGGGTTGAGTTCCTACGGTCTGTCCGCGCAGCTGAAGATCAGCACCACCGAGGCGAAGGAGCAGATGGAGGTGTACTTCGCCCGCTTCGGCGGCATCCGCGACTACCTGTACGAGGTCGTGGAGCAGGCGCGCAAGGTCGGCTACACCGAGACGCTGTTCGGCCGCCGCCGCTACCTGCCCGATCTGGACTCCAGCAACCGGCAGCGCCGGGAGGCCGCCGAACGGATGGCGCTCAACGCCCCCATCCAGGGCACCGCGGCCGACATCATCAAGGTGGCGATGATCAACGTGCACCGCGCGATGCGGGAGGCGGGCCTGCGCTCCAGAATGCTGTTGCAGATCCATGACGAACTGCTGTTCGAGGTCGCCGACGGGGAGCGGGAGACGCTCGAGGCGCTGGCGCGCGAGCAGATGTCCTCGGCGCTCGACCTCTCGGTGCCGCTGGAGGTGTCGGTCGGCGTCGGCCGCAGCTGGGACTCCGCCGCGCACTGACCGGCGCGAGCCCACCGCACCGACATGCCGGGCCCACCGCACGGGCCCGGCATCCCGCAGTCGGAGAGCTACCATCGCGCAAGTAAACGAATCACGGTGAACGGGACCCAGGTCCCATGCCGCGCGGCCATCTACCGTGGGGCTGGTCGATACATAGGGATTCACGCATACCGAGCGCAGGGATGGCCCATGACTGTCACCGATGAGTACTTGGAGAACAACGCGGCGTACGCGAGCACCTTCCGAGGCCCGCTGCCGCTGCCGCCCGCCAAGGGGGTGGCCGTGGTCGCGTGCATGGACGCGCGGCTCAACGTCTACGGCGCGCTCGGCCTCGCCGAGGGCGAGGCGCACGTCATCCGAAACGCGGGCGGCGTCGTCACCGCCGACGAGATCCGCTCGCTGACCATCAGCCAGCGGCTGCTCGGGACCAGGGAGATCATCCTGATCCACCACACCGACTGCGGCATGCTCACCTTCACCGACGACGATTTCAAGGCGAGCATCCAGGAGGAGACCGGCATCAAGCCCGAGTGGGCGCCGGAAGCCTTTTCGGATCTGGAAACCGATGTGCGCCAATCCATCGCACGTATCCTCGCCAGCCCGTTCGTGCCGCACAAGAACTCGATCCGCGGCTTCGTCTTCGATGTCGCCACCGGAAAGCTGAACGAGGTGCTCCCCCGGTAGGGGTGAATTTCCCGCTGCCGCAGGAAGATTCGGGTGCCAGCGCTCGGATCACCCTGCGTTGTGGCGTATTTCACGAGGGCGGAGCTGCGATCAGGCGCGCCGAACCGGCGCCGAGATCCACCGCGTCACGCGGCGGCGCGCCGTCGGATGCGTCCTCCCGGTGCATCAGCGTCGTGATCCGCTGCTCGAACTCGTGCTGTTTGCCGCCCTGGAAAACCGCCGTGACCTCTTCGAACCCCGCCGCCGCGACCGGGCGCCCCGACCGCTTGCGGGTCCAGGGCAGCACGCGGCTGCCGGTGAACTTGTTCCAGGCGACTTCGGCGAAGGCGAACAGGATGAGCAGGACGGCCAGACCCGGGATGGTCATCGCCACGAGGAGACCCATGTCACCGACGTTACCCTTTCCGCTGCCGCACCGTCCTGAACTGCGCGGATAGTACTCGCCAGTAGACAAATCGGGCATCGAATGTGGTTGCCATCGCGACGCGATGTGCCTATCCTCGATGCCGTGCCGAATCCCGCCGACCGCCGCAGCGCAGCGCTCCATGTCGCAGACCGCGACAGCGCTCTGCTCTCGGCGTCGCTCATCGGGCCCTCCGTGGCTACGCGGGCTACCGCCTCCGTGTCCGAGGTTCGCGCCGAGCTACTTCCGCTCACCGCGATGGTGGCGCCGCTTCCCCGAGTCCTCGTAGTAGCCCGCCGTAGCGGGGTCTGATTCGGGCCGGCCCCCTCGCTGCGGGCATTTCCACTTGTTAGTGCTGGTCCCCTCTGTCAACTGAGCCACGACATTCTCCGGGAAGACCTACTTTCAATGACCATCCTGACTCTTGATACAGATATGTTCCACGCCGCCGCTCCCAAGGGCCTACGTGCCGAAACCGCCGGGCTGACCTCGGCGGAGTTCCACAGCCGGTACTGCGCACACGGCGGCCCCATTCGTCTCGGCGAGTGGTCGCCCGCGGGCAGCCGGACCGCGGAGTTCACCGCCACCCTCGAGTTCGCCGGGCATCTGCGGACCGTCGTCGCCACCGGCAGCCCGGTCGCGGCGATGACCTCGGCCCTCTACGAGGAGGGCTACCCCGTCGAGATCCTGCAATTCCATCAGCGGCGCACCGCCGACGGCACCGCCACCTTCGTTCAGTGTGAATGCGACGGCAGGCGCGGCTGGGGCGCGGCTATCGCCGACGACGGCGCCGAGTCGACGGTCCGCGCCATGATCGCGGGCGTCAACCTGCTCGGCGCGTCCTGACATCGGGCTCCGGACACGCGGCGGCAGGTGCCACCCGGAGGCCGGAGCCCGGCCTCCGGACGCGCAACAGGCCCGGACACGGACTGCCGCTTTCGCGTGTCCGTATCCGGGCCCGAGCGAATTCCCTTGGGGCGCTGTGCGTTACCGCGCCACGCGTTACTTTCCGGCCTGCTGCTGCTCGGCGAGTTGCTTGCGCACCTCGTCCATGTCCAGCGCCTTGACCTGGGTCACCAGATCCTCCAGCGCCGCGGGCGGCAGCGCGCCGGGCTGCGCGAACACCAGCACGCCCTCCCGGAAAGCCATGATGGTCGGGATGGAGCGGATGTTGGCAGCCGCCGCGAGGCCCTGCTCGGATTCGGTATCGACCTTCCCGTGCACCACGTCGGGGTGCTTGTCGGAAGAGGCCTCGAAAGTCGGTGCGAAACTCTTGCACGGGCCGCACCAATCGGCCCAGAAATCGACGAGTACCACGTCGTTTCCGGTGACTACCTCATCGAAATTGTGCTGGGTCAGCGTCTGGGTGGCCATGACGTCCTCTCGGTTCGGTGTGCTCGCTACAACGCGGGCTGCCTCGGTTATCTTCCACGGCGGACCCGGCCTACCGGCCACTCGCGCCGCTGATCCCCGTCCCATCGGCGGATACCCACCACCGTGGCGGGGAAATCCCGATCCCGCGCGATGGCACGGATGGCCTCGCCGAGCTGGTGCGGGGGCACCCGCCTGGCGAGGGTGATGTGCGGGGTCCACGCGTCCGGATGCAGGTTGGCCGGGACACCGGGGCACGGGGAGATCGTGTGGAAGATCCGGCGGTGCAGCGCGAGCAGCGCCTCGGACGGGACGACCAGGCGGACCAGGATGGGACGCCGGGCGCCGAAGACCACCAGTCCACCGAGCCGGACGGGGATCGGTGCGAAGGCCTGCTCGTCCAGTGCCTGCTCGATGCGCGGCCAGATCTGCCTGGCCACCCCGGCGGTGATGTGCGGACGGTTGGATTCGTCGGTGCGCACGCCAAGGCTCGGCACGCCTGCATCCACCAGCAGTTGCCATTGGCGGCGGAGCTCTGTGTCGGCGGCCTCGTCGAGGAGTAGTTCGACCGACTGCACCATGGTCTCCCGAAGGTAACCGCAACCGGCGTGTCCGCGGGCCGGTTCCGGCGGCGGGGCACGACGGCGGGAGGATGTTCCGGTGAACGACGCGAACCGACTCCGGGCCCAGGCGGTGCACGGCGCGGCGCCCGCGCCGGCCGGGCGCAACCGGGCGAACCCGGCGGCATTGCAATTGTCGTCGGCGATGCTGTTGCGCTGGCTGGCGACCCGGGACGCCGAGGTGACCCTGGCCCGGGCGGGCGAGCGGATCGAACGGGCCGTCGCCGCGACCTTCGAGGCGGGCATCGCCACCGCCGACCTCGGGGGACTGGCATCCACCAGCGAATTCACCGAGCAGGTGTGCGCCAGGGTGCACCACAGGTAGTCGGCGCGGCAGGCGCGTCCGTGGCCGCGACGCATCAGGAAAGACGCATCAGGAAAAAAGACGCATTAGGAAAACTGAACGAACCTCGTAGTTCAGCTGCCTTGCTCGGCTCGGACCGCGCTTCGATACTGGACTCGTTCGGTCCGCCGGGAAGGAGTGCTCGTGGTGCACGGGGACATTCGCCACGCCGTCAGCGCCGAGGCGCCGGGAATGAGTCGGCGATGCGTCCACCCGCGATCCGCGGATCCTCGACGGTGTTGTCGCTGACATCGGTGCGAAAGCTGTCGGCGTAGGCACTCCTGGTTGCGGTAGCTGTAGATCGGCGCCCACGTCAGCGGGCGCGATGCCGCAGGTCGGCGAGTCCGGCCCGGTGACCACGGCGGCTCACAGGAGCAGGCCGCTCGCGGTGGCATGTCTCCGAGGGACGGGTAAGCCGGGTGCGTGGCGCGGTGGCGAGCCCTGCGGGCCGGCGCCGCTGAAATCGAGGACGGAATTCCCGGCGAAGCTCTCGAAGATTGATACGGGAATAGTTCACGCGATTTCTTCTTCGGCGCGGGAGTCGCCGGGTGATCGCAATAGACAGGTGCTCTATTCGACGCGCCCATTTTTTCCGCAGTCGATCCGGCGGACCGCAACATTTTTCGATCAACGCGAGAGCAATCGTTGCGGCGGCGTGATGACGCCGCGCATGATTCGCAACAGTTTCCCCGCGTCCGAGTTCATTTCGGCGCAGTGCGCATTTCCGAGGAGATCACGAATGGCACCACCGATCGGTTCGCCGACTATTCCCGGAACGTTGAGCAGGCGTTCCTTCGGCCGGCTTGCCACGCTCTCGGCGGTCGCGGCGAGCACCACCGCGCTCGCCGCCTGCGGGACCGGCACCGATGCGGCGTCGAGCGCCGCGGCCGGACCGGTCACGAAGATCGTCGACGAGACCGGACGCACGATCGAGCTGAACCTGCCCGTCCGGCGCGTCCTGTCGGGCCTCGGCGGTAACCAGTACATTCTCGAGCTGGTCCGCGCGGTGGGCGGTCAGGACCGGATCGTCGGGGCGACCGCGAGCCAGATCACCACCGAGGGGTGGTCGGGGTACTGGGACAGCTTCCGCGGCATCTCCGCGGACAAGCTCATCGCCGGCACCACCGGTGGCTTCAATTACGACCGGATTCTGGCGCTCAACCCGGACGTGTTGCTGACCGGAAGCAACAGTCCCTGGCAGGAAGCGGAGGCGAAACTCGCGCCCTTCGGCATCAAGGTGATCGTCTTTACCGCCTGGGAGCCGCGATTCTCCACGGTCAATACCGAGTTGCTCGGCACACTGTTCGGCACGCAGGAGCAGGCGAAGAAATACCGCGAGTCGATTCCGGCGGCCATCGAGCAGGTGCTGCGGGAGCGATTGGACGGTCTGGCCGAACAGCAGAAGAAACGGGTCTATTTCGAAGGCGCGGTGGATTTCGTGGCCGGGGTTCCCGGCGGCTGGGACTGGGTCATCAGATACGCCGGTGGCCGCAACATCTACGCCGACATCCAGATCAACGGCGGGCTCGGCTGGAACGAGATCACCGTCGAACCCGCCGACATCGTCGCGCGCGATCCCGACTTCATCATCAAGAACGGCGTGCAGGGGCTGCCGCAGGGCTTCTATCAGCCCTGGTCACGGGAAAGATTCGGGAGCACAGCGCGCTCGATCCTGGCCCGGCCCGGCTTCGCGGAGCTGAAGGCGATTCGTAGCGACAATCTCTGGATCACCAACAACTACCTGATCAGCTCGGCCTCCAAGTGGGTCGGCGCGCTGTACCTGGCGAGCTGGCTGTATCCCGAACGCTTCGCCGGGGTCGACAAGCAGGCATACTTCCGCAGCTGGGTCGAGGAGTATCAGCACACCGCGTACATTCCCGACACCGAGTACTTCCACCACCATCGGACGGCGTGAGCGATGTCCGACACCGTGCAACGGGAAGTCGCTGCCACCGAATCTCCGGCAGGGTCGGCGCTTTCGGGATTGCTGTCGCGCTACCGCGCGGTCACCCGGTCCGATACCGGGCGTCGTTCGATGATCGCGATCGGCGTCGTGCTGACGGCGCTGCTGGCCATCTGGGCGTTGACCGTGGGCGGCGACATCGTCGGCGTAGGCGACGCGGTATCGGCGCTGTGGGCGAAGGCGACGGCCGCGTCGGCGCCCGACACCGCGACCGCCCGGCTGTGGTTGCAGGTCTGGGAACTGCGCGTACCGCGGGTGCTGCTCAGCCTCGTGGCGGGCGCCGCGCTGGCGGTGGCGGGCGTGCTGTTCCAAGGCCTGCTGCGCAACCCCTTGGTCAGCCCCTACACGTTGGGCATCGCCCCGGCCGCCGCCTTCGGCGCCTCCTATGCGATCGTCTTCGCGGGCGACGGATTCGCGGGCCTGTCCAGCGACGTCTGGGTGGTCCTCGGCGCGCTGGCGGTCGCGATCGTGAGTTCCGGTTTCGTCCTCGCGCTCGCGGCGAGCAGGAACACCGACCCCTCGACGCTCATCCTGCTCGGCATCGCCGTCACCCAGTTCTTCACCGCCGCCACCTCGGTTCTGCAGTTCACCGCTGACCAGGAGACCCTCGCCCTGATCGCGCAATGGATGTGGGGTTCGGTCAACGGGGCGGTCTGGCACGAGGTGGTCATCGTCGGAATCCTGTTCGCGCTCACCTACCCGCTCGTGCAGCGCCGCGCCGGAGCGCTCAACGCGATCGCCTTCGCCGGCGACGACGCGGCCAAGAGCCTCGGCGTCCCGGTGACGCGAACCCGGCTGTGGCTGCTCGGCCTCGCGGTCGTGCTGACCGCGGTGACCATCAGCTTCACCGGCATCATCGGTTTCGTCGGCCTGGTCGCGCCGCACATCGCCCGGCTGCTCATCGGCGCCAATCACCGCTTCCTGCTGCCGTTCTCGGCGATCACCGGCGGGCTGCTGCTGATCGTGGCCGATTCCGCGGGCCGAGCGGTGCTCAATCCGGCGGTGATTCCCGTCGGCATCGTCGACGCGCTCATCGGCGCGCCGGTGTTTCTCTACCTCATTCTCGCCAAACGAAGGACGACCGCATGACGCTGCAGATCACGGACCTGTGCTTCGGATACGGACGCCGTGCGATCCTGCACGGGGTGAGCCTGCGGGCGGAGCGTGGCGAACTGCTGGGATTGCTCGGGCCGAACGGATCCGGCAAGTCCACCGTGCTCAAGAACATCGCGCGCATCCACAACCCGAGTTCGGGGCGCCTGGTCTGGAACGGCGAGGTGGACCTCGCCGCGCTGAGCCGCAGGGAGCTGGCTCGGTTGGTGGCCTACGTGCCGCAGACGATCGACGTGTCCTTCGAGCTGGATGTACGCGAGGCCGTGGTGCTCGGGCGCACCCCGCATTTCGGGGCCCGCCCGAGCGCCGAGGACTGGCGCCACGTGGACCGTGCCATCGACCTGCTCGGACTCGGACCGTTGGCGCACCGATCGGTGACCGAACTGTCCGGCGGGCAGGCGCAGCGTGTGCTGATCGCCCGATCGCTGGCGCAGCAACCGAACATCCTGCTGCTCGACGAACCCACCAGCGCGCTGGACATCAAATATCAGTTGCAGACGCTGCGGTTGGCCCGCCGGATCACCCGGACCGCGGGGGTGGCCGCGATAATCGCCATCCACGACCTCAGTCAGGCGGCGCGCTACTGCGACCGGATCGCGTTCCTGGAAAGCGGCCGGGTGCGGGCGGTCGGCACGCCAGAGGAGGTGCTGACGCCCGAGCTCATCGCGGACGTCTACGGCATCGAGGTGAGCACCTTCCACGCCGACGGCGCGGTGCACGTGGTGCCGATCGACCATCCGGACGCCGAACTTCCGCTCGGTGAGAACGCCACCGCCGCCTGAAACCCCTTCCCTGGAGACGCCGTGTCCTCGAACGCTTCGCCGCATCGATTGCGGCTCGGACTGCTGACCAACGCCCCCGGCAATGCCCTGCCGGGGCAACTCGTTGCCGGCGACGTCCGCCACCAGGCCGACACCCTCGCTCATTACACGAATCTGGCCCGAACCGCCGAGGCCGCGGGATTCGATCTGCTGTTCGCCGCCGACGGACTGAGCTCCGACACCGAGCTCGGCGCCAAACCCGAACCGATCACGCTGTTCGCAGCCCTCGCCGCGGTCACCCGGCACATCGGACTGGTGCCGACGGTGTCGACGACCTTCACCGCGCCGTTCAACCTGGCCCGGCAGTTGCAATCGCTGGATCACCTGTCCGGCGGCCGGGTGGGCTGGAACGCGGTCACGTCCGCGGTGGGCGAGCGCAATTTCGGCGCCGCCCCGCTGCCCGCGCACGCCGACCGCTACCGGCAAGGGCTCGAGCACGTCTCGGTGGTCACGCGCCTGTGGGATTCCTGGCGCGACGGGGTGCAGGGCGGCCCGATCGACCACCGCGGCGAGTTCTACACGGTGCAGGGACCGCTGCCGCTGCCGCGCTCACCGCAAGGGCGGCCGGTGCTGTTCCAAGCCGGGTCTTCGGCGGACGGGATCGCGTTCGCTGCGCGGTTCGCCGAAGGCGTGTACACCGCCCAGCAGACCCTGTCCGGGGCGCAGCGGTTCTACCGCGAGGTGAAGGCCCGCACCGCCGCCGTCGGCCGCGATCCGAGCCACATCCTGGTGCTGCCCGGCGTGAGCACGACGATCGGCGGCACCGAGGCCGAGGCGCGCCGGCTGGACGAGGAACTGTTCGAGGCCGGTTACAGCGACGCCTCCCGGGTCGCGCTGGAACGTCAGCTCGCCGGCATCGATCTGTCCGCCTTCGACTTCGACGACGTCATCCCCGAGGCGCTGCTGCCCCCGGTCGCCTCGATCCAGGGCAGGCAGAGCCGCTACGGCGTGTTCCGCGATCTCGCGGTGGAGGAGAGCTGGACCGTCGGCGAGCTGATCAGGTTGCAGCAGCGCTCGGCGGGGCACGGCCGGGCGGTGGGCTCCCCGGAACAGGTCGCCGATCGGCTGGCCACCTGGTTCCGGCAGGGCGGCGCGGACGGATTCGTCGTCATGCCGGGACAAGGGCCGGGCGGGGTGGAAGCGTTCACCGAGCACGTCGTTCCGATCCTGCGGAAGCGGGGGCTGTTCCGCGGCGAATACGAATCGTGCACGCTGCGCGGCAATCTCGGCCTGCCGCCCGGGACCGCGCGATACCGCGTCGAGCCGCCGTCGATCGCGCAGGCGGTGTGACCGGTCGATGAGCGGACAGTTGCACCTGAACGTCAACCTGCTCGCCGCGGGCGCGCATCCGGCGGCATGGCGGTCACCGCGCGGGAACCCCCGCGCACTCATCGATCCCGAGCATCTGCGCGCCGTGGCGCGGGAAGCCGAACGCGGGCTCCTCGACGCGGTGTTCCTCTCCGACGCCGTGCTGCTGAAGGGCGGCGGTTCGGCCATGCCGATCGCCGGCCTCGATCCGGCCGTTGCCGTGGCCGTCATGGCGGCGGCCACCGAGAGGATCGGGTTCATCGCGACCACGACCGCGACCTTCCAGGAGCCGTATCACATCGCCCGCACATTCGCCTCGCTGGATCACGTGAGCGGCGGCCGGGTCGGCTGGAACGTGGTGACGACGCGGGATCCGGGAGCGGCGGCGAATTTCGGCGCCGGACAGGGACATCCGGAACGGGTGCTGCCCGCCCGCGCGGACCGCTACGACCGGGCGGCCGAGGCCGTGGAGGTGGTGCACGCGCTCTGGGACAGCTGGGAGGACGAGGCGCTGGTGGCCGACCCGGCGTCCGGACGGTTTTCCGACCCTGCGCGCATCCATCGGATCGATCACCGTGGCGAGCACTTCAGCGTCGCCGGTCCGTTGCAGCTGCCCCGTCCGCCGCAGGGCCGGTTGCCGATCGTGCAGGCCGGTGGCTCCGAGGGCGGGCGAGAACTGGCCGCCCGGTTCGCCGACGCCGTGTTCACCGCTCAGCATCTGCTACCGCAGGCGATCGAGTTCGCCGCCGACATCCGGCGCCGCGCCGTGCGGCACGGGCGATCGCCGGAGTCGGTCAAGATCCTGCCCGGGCTGAATCCGATCGTCGGCGGCACCGAAGCCGAGGCACGGCAACGCAAGGCGGATCTGGACGCCCTGATCCCGGTCGAGGACCGCCTGCGCGGGTTCGCGGCATTCCTCGGCATCGACGCGTCATCGCTGTCGCTGGACGATCCCGTCCCGCCCGAACTGCTGCCGCCGGTCGGGAGCACCTACGGTTCGGAGGGGTTCACCGAAGCCGTGCGGAATCTGTTGCGTTCGCGCCCGCACACCGTGCGCGAACTGCTCGATCGCGGCGCCTATCATCGCGACCTGGTCGGCAGCCCCGAGCAGATTGCCGACTCGATCCAGCAGTGGTTCGAGGCGGGAGCGGCGGACGGATTCAACCTGCAATTCGCCGTATACCCCCAAGGGCTGACCGATTTCGTCGACCACGTCGTGCCGCTGTTGCAGCGTCGCGGGCTCTTCCGCACCGAATACGCCGAATCCACGCTGCGGGCTCGCCTGGGCCTGCCGCGCCCAGCCGGCCGCTACGCCACCGCCGAACAAGGAGCACTCCAATGACCGACGCACCGCCGGTGATCGACTTCCACAGCCATTTCCGTCCGCCCTGGTGGCGGGAGATCGCCCCGGCCGTCGCCCGCGCGACCGGGCCGTTCGCGGCGCTCGACGACGTCGACGCGCTGGTGGCGTTCACCCGCGACGGCGGCGTGGCGCAGCGGGTGCTCGGCGCGCCGACCGAGTTGCTGTTCGGACCGGACGCCGACATCGCCACCGAGCAGATCGATCGCGTCAACGAGTATTTGGCTGAGCTGGTCGCCGCGCATCGTCCGCTGCTCGGTGGCTTGGCGACCGTCGACGCCTTCGCCGGAGCGGCGGGAGCCGAGCAGGCCGTGCACGCGATCGAGCGGCTCGGGCTGTCGGGGATCGTGGTCGATTCCTACCGGCGCGGGGAGTACGCCGGGGCCGCGGTCACCCGCCCCACCTTCGAAGCGGCCGCGGCGCTGGGCGTTCCGGTTTTCGTGCACCCGGTCTTCGCCGTAGGGTCCGACGCGGTGGGCGCGGCCGCCGGACAGCCAGGTGTCTCGCTCGGCCGCGGCTTCACCAGCAGGTAGCCCGGTCATGGTCGTGCGTTCGGCCAGATCCCGCAACAGGATAAGACGTCGGATGTCCTATACGACTGCCTCGCTTTCGCCGCCTGTTCCGGATCACGATCATCGGCCTCGGCAGTGATGGCGGAAATGCTCACGATCAGCACGATTCGGTGCGGGATCAAGCGGGCGACAGCGTGCCTGCAGGCAAGGGGGTCTCCGACTTCGGCGCGGGCGCCCCGGGGACCGCCGCCAGCAGCTGCCGCGTGTATTCCGCCGACGGCTCGGCGAAAACGGCCGCCACCGGACCCGATTCCACGATTCTCCCGCCACGCATCACTGTGACGTCGTCGGCGATCAGCCGCACCACGCCCAGATCGTGGGTGATGAACAGGTAGGTGAGCCGCTGCTCGTGCTGGAGATCGACCAGCAGCTGCAGGATTTGCGCCTGCACCGACACGTCCAGCGCCGAGACCGCTTCGTCCAGCACCAGCATCCGTGGTCCGGCGGCCAGAGCGCGGGCGATCGCCACCCGCTGCCGCTGCCCGCCGGACAGTTCGGCGGGCCTGCGGCGCAGGTGCGAGCGGTCCAGTGCCACCGCGTCCAGCAGTTCGACCACCCGCTGTCGCCGCCGGGCACGGTCGGGCAGCAGTCCGAGCGACACCAGCGGCTCCGCGATGATCGTCTCGACGTCGAACTTCGGGTCGAGGGAGGAATACGGGTTCTGGTGGACGAACTGGATCTCGCGCCGGATCGGCCGCAACTGCCTGCGGGACAATCCGCTGATCCGCTCGCCGCGCAACAGGACCTCCCCGGTGTCCGGTGCGGTCAGTCCCACCGTGATCCGGGCCAGCGTGGACTTGCCCGCGCCGGACTCGCCGACCACCGCGTGGGTCGATCCCGCGACGACGTCCAGGGAGATGTCGTCCACCGCGCGGACCTGCCCGCCGAAGGTCTTGGCCACCGCGCGCACCCGGAGCAGAACCGAGCCGCGGTCGGGTGTCCTGCGGGCGGTGGTGCCGGTCGACGTGAGCGGTTCGCTGTGCCGGGAGGGTGCTGCGGCGACCAGCTCGCGGGTGTACGCGGTGCGGGGCGCGGCGAGGATTCCCGCGGTCGCGCCCTCCTCGACGATGCGCCCGTCGCGCATGACGATCAACCGGTCCGAGCGCTCGGCGGCCACGCCCAGGTCGTGGGTGACCAGCAGCACTCCGAGGCCGAGCGTGGCGCGCAACCGCGCCAGATGGTCCAGGATGACCTGCTGCACCGTCACATCCAGTGCCGAGGTCGGTTCGTCGGCCACCAGCAGGGCGGGGTCGTTGGCGAGGGCGATCGCGATCAGCACCCGCTGCTTCATGCCGCCGGACAGCTCGTGCGGATACTGCCGGTACACCCGCTCGGGATCGGACAATCCCGCGAGTTCCAGCTTCGCGACGGCCAGCTCGCGGGCCGCGGCGCCGTCGACGCGCCGATGCAGCCGCAGCGCCTCGCTGACCTGGGTCCCCACCCGTTTGACCGGATTCAGCGAGGTGCCGGGGTCCTGCGGGACGAATCCGACGAACGGGCCGCGTAGCCGCGCCAGCCTGCGTTCCCGCCACCGTGCGACGTCCTGGCCGTCGAGTTCCAGCGCCCGCGCTCGCACCAGGGCCGAGTCCGGCAGCAGCCGCAGCGCGGCGTGCACGGTGGTGCTCTTGCCCGAGCCGGATTCGCCTACGATGGAGACGAATTCGCCGGGGGACACGGCCAAGGACACCCCGTCGACGGCGTAGCCGTGCGCGGACCGGTAGCGCACCCGCAGGTCGTCGACGCGCAGCAGCGGTTCGTTCGTACCCATCACGATTCTCCCAACGATCGGCCGATCCTGTTGGCCGACAACACGACCACGGCGATGAGCACGCCGGGCAGGATCGAAATCCACGGATAGGTGGCCAGGTAGTCGCGGCCCTCGGCCACCGCGAGGCCCCACTCCGGCTGCGGTGGCGGCGCGCCGTAGCCGAGGAAGCCGAGGGCGGCCACGGCCAGGACGGCGGAGCCGCACTCCAGCGCGGCCAGCGCGAGCACCGCCGACACCGAGTTCGGCAGTACGTGCCGCAGCATCACCCGCCCGAAGCCCGCACCGGCTCCATAGGACGCCTCGACGTAGTCGCTGGCCGCGACCTTCAGCACCTGCGCCCGCATCACCCTGGCGAACGCCGCGATCGCCGAAACACCGACGGCGACGGCGATGTTCACCGTGCCGTAGCCGAGCGCGGTGACCACCGTCATGGCCAACAGCAGGCCGGGAATGGCCAGCAGCACGTCCACGCAGCGCATGATCGCCGCGTCGATCCGGCCGCCGACGAAGCCGCTGAACAGGCCGATCGCGGCGCCGATGAGGAAACCGAGCGCGACGGCGAGCAGCGTCGCACTCACCGTGGTCGAGGTGCCGTAGATCGCGCGGGCCAGCAGATCGCGTCCGAGCCGGTCGGTGCCGAACGGATGGGCGGGGCCGGGTGGGGCGAAGCTCACCGACGAGTCACCGTCTAGGGGATCGTGGCCGGTGAACCAGGACGGCAGCACCGCCCAGGCCAGCACCACGCCGACGACCAGCCAGGCCAGCGTCAGCCCCGGGGCGGCCGCCGCGGCCAGGAGCAGCCGCCGCGGCCACCGGGTCACGGTGTGAGCCGATGCCGTCGGCGCGCTCACGCGGTCACCTCCTGCCCGACTGGCCGCGCGGTGGACGCCGGGGCCTGTGACTTGCGCGTCGACAGGCGCAACCGGCTGCGCAGGCGCGGGTCCAGCAGCGGATACAGCAGATCCACCACGAAGTTGACCGTGACGAACACCAGCGCCGCGAACACCACCACCGCCTGCACCAGCGGCACGTCCTGGGTGCGCACCGCGGTCTCGGTGAGCCTGCCGAGACCGGAGCGGGAGAACACCGTCTCGACGATCACCGCGCCCGCGAGCAGGTTGCCGAACGTCACGCCCCCGATGGTCAGCGCGGGCAGCGCCGCGTTCCGCAGCACGTCCCGCACCAGCACCCACAGCCGCGTCGCGCCCTTGGCCACCGACACGGTCACGTAGCCGGAGCGCAGGCCGCTGGTGACGTTCTCCAGCAGCAATTGGGCGATCGGCGCCGCGACGGGGATGGCGAGGGTCACCGCGGGCAGCACCAGCGCCGCGAAGCCGTCGTTACCGATGGGCGGGAACCAGCCGAGCTGGAACGAGAACACTTGCAGAATCGCCAGTCCCACCAGGAACACCGGCACCGACACACCCGCCGCGGGCAGCGCGGCGAGCAGGTCGCTCAGCCACCGCACGCGCGTGTAGGCGGAGATCAGCGTGACCGCGAGGGCCAGCAGCACCGCCAGCACCAGCGCGCAGGCGGCGAGCAGGGCGGTCTGCGGCAGCACCGACATGATCAGCGGCCACACCTGCTCTCCGGTGCGGGTGGACGCCCCGAAGTCACCGCGGGCGGCCGCGAACAGACGGTTCAGGTATTGGCCGACCAGATCGTGGTCGAGTCCGTAGTACTCCCTGGCGTTCTGCTTGTCCTGCTCGGTGACGAGGTCACCCTGGGTGGGGTCGAACAACAGATCCACCGCGTCATAAGGCAGCACGTACAGCAGCACGAACGTCACGGTGTAGGCGCCCCACACCACGAACACCGCTTGGCCGAGTTTGGCCAGCACATAGCGGAGCATCGGTTACCTCGGCTCGATCCAGGTGTCGTAGAAGACGTTGCGCGACTGCGCCTCGTAGCCCACGTTGTGCACCTTCGGATTCGCCGCGGTGACCTGGGCCGGGTTGTACACCGGCACGGTGAGCACCTGATCCTCCAGCAGGAACCGCTGCGCAGCCTGGGCCGCGGCCGCCCGCCGCTGCGGGTCGATGGTCTTGCTGAGCGCGCTGAGCGTGTCGATCGCCTGCTGGTAGACCGGATCGCCCGGGGCCAGCTTGGCGATGTTGCCGAACTGCGGCGAGTACAGCTGTTCGAGCACCGCGACGTCCGCGCGGCTCTGGTTGGCCACCTGGATGTTCCAGCGCTGCGGCTGGGTGATGGCGGCCTGGTAGTCGGGGATCGGCAGCACGTTCAGCTTCAGGTCGACGCCGATCTTGCGCAGGTCCTGCTGGATCAGCTCGTAGGCGGGCTTGTTGTTCACCAGGTTGTTGATGCCGATCAGCGCCAGTTCCAGCCTGCGGCCGTCGCGGTCGACGCGGATGCCGTCGGCGCCCTTACGCCAGCCCGCGTCCTCGAGGATCTGCTCGGCCCTGCGTTGGTCCTGCTTCAGCGTGGCGGAGAAGTCGACGTAGCCGGGCACCCGTTCGGACAGCACCGAACTGGACACCTTGTAGCTCGGAGTGAGCACGGTCTTGCTCAGCGCGTCGCGATTCCAGGCCAGCTTGACCGCTTCGCGCACCGTGCGGTCGTTGGTCGGGAACAGATCGGTCTTGAAGTCGAAGGCGATGTCGCGGCCGGGAATGAGCTGCGGCACGATCCGGTAGCCCTCGCGGGTCAGCGGTGCCTCGTCGGTGTTGTTCACATCGAGGATCGCGTCCACCCGGCCGGCTCGCAGCGCCCCGGTGCGCACACCGGCCTCCGGGATGACCGAGATCTCCACCGCGTCCAGATACGCCTCGCCGTTGTGTTTGCGGCCGGCAGGCGCCCAGTTGTACCCGGAACGCTTCTTCAGCACCGTCTTCTGCTGGTATACGTGCTCGGTGACGGTGAAAGGCCCGGTGGTGACCAGATTCTGCGGCAGACTGCGCTGCTCTTTGGGCAGCTGCAGGGTGGTGTGCCCGAGGATGCCGGAGAAGTAGAGCGAGAGCGCCTGCAGGAATCCCGCGTTCGCGCGGGTGAAGGTGACCTCGACGGTGCGCGGGTCGAGCACGCGGGTGCCGGAGTAGCCGACCCAGTACGCGGTCACCGGCACGATGCCGAGTTCCTTGTTGCCGAAACCGAGCAGGTCGAAATTCTCCTTCACCGAATCCGCGGTGAATTTCGACCCGTCGCTGAAGGTGACGTCGTCGCGCAGATGGAAGGTGAATCGGGTGAGCTCGGGATCGATGTCCCATGAGGTGGCCAGCCACGGTTCGATGGCGCCGGTCTCGGGGTTCTGGTAGGTCAGCTTGTCGGTGATATTGCTGGTGATCAGCGATTCGGGGTAGGAACTGCCCGAGTGCGGATCGAGGTTGGCCGGTGCGTCCAGCACCGCGAACCGCAATGTCCCGCCCGTGACCGGCGTGCCGCCGTCGTCGCGTCCCGCGACCCGGTTGGCCGGCGCCGCGCAGCCGGCCAGCACCGCGGCGGTGATGGTGACGGCGACGAGCGCCGCCGCCCTCGAGAACCTGCGTGATGACATCTGAAAAAACTCCTGACGAGTGGCCGTCCCCCGCGGCGAATGCCGTGGAACGTTGCGAAGTGGTGGCCGAGAACCCCGGGAACAAACCGTCCGGGGCGGTGCGCGGAGTGGTTCGCCTCAGCGACAACAGTCGACGAACACCTGCCGTGCCGCCGAGCGCGTGGACACCGCGAATCGCATGGTCACGCTCCTTCACCGCTCGACGGACAGCGGACCGCACCGGCGATCCACAGTGCAGTCTGCACAGCGCCGGTAGCCGGAACAACCAAGCTCGTCTTCGAGAATCGTTCAGTTTTCGTGAAACGAGGAATGCCGGTCCCCGCACAGCGGAACGGGATCACCGTGCGGTCGAGCAACCGGCCGGTCGCCGCGACCGCGCCCGGTTCAGCGTCGGTGGCCGAACCCGACCGGCGGCGCTGCTCACGCCGTCGCCGAGCCCGAGCGCGGCGCTCCGGGACCGGTGGCGGTCTCGTCCTCCGCCTCCGCCTCCGGCTCGGCCTGCGGCCAGGCGCGAGCGGGACGAATCAACAGTTCCAGCAGCAGCAACGCCAGCAGCGCGCCGAGAAGGATCCACACCACAACGAGACCGGTGGGGTAGCGCCAGAACACCAGCAGCACAGCGGCGATGCCGATGATCGCGCAGCGCAGTGCGGCGCGCGCCCGGAAAGCCCAGCTCTCCACTGGGTTCGGTGGACGCGAACGCCGCAGGTGCTGTATCGCGTCCATGCCGCGCCCGAATCCGCGGCGCACCGCGGTGGCCGAGGCCGAGCCGCCGGTGAGGTAGGCGCCCAGCGCGATCACCAGGCCGAGCACGGCGACTCCGCGCAGCGCGGTCCGCAGCGGCACCAGCACCGTGTCGATGATGGCGGTGGCCGCGTCCGGTGAGAGCACGTCGGGCGGCATTTTGTCCAGATACAAGGCCCGGGCGATCATCAGCGCGATCGCCAGGATCAGCATGCCCACCGCCAGCGCGAGTCCGACGAAGACCAGGGCGCGGCGGCGACGGCCGACGGGTGCCGCGGCGATCGCGGCCACCGCGGCCGCGATCGTCACCCACGGCAGCACTGCCGAAGCTTTGTCGAGGTTGTCGACCGCCCGTTGTGCCCGCACCAGTTCCGGCGACCGGAACAAGACGAACTGTTTGTCGACCGCGGGAATCTTCTCGGCGAAGGTGAAACCGCGATCGATGAGCCGGGCTTTCACGTTCTCGATCACCGTGCGCAGGGAGAGGGTCACCGTGCCGTTCTCGTCGACGGTCACCGACTGCGGGCCGATGTGGCCGGTCAGCACCCCCACCAGCGCGGTGTGGGCGGCGCGGTTGGCTTGCACCCACAGATCCTCGAACTGGTCGCTGCGCACGAACGACAGCACGGTGTCGTCGACGAAACCGCGCGCCTGCTGGGTGATCACCGGCGCCAGCCCCTCGACCGCCCGGTCCACCCGCGGCCGGTTCGCGGTCGCCGGGACCACGTCGGTCAGCGCGGCGAGCGCGTCCGCGGTCAGGCCCTCGATGTCGACGCGGGCGAAGATCTCGTCGGTGATCGTGTGGGCGACTTCGGTCTGCAGCGCCGGATCCGATCCCAGCGGCGCCACCGTGCTCAGGTAGCGGTCGGTGTCGAGGATCTCGCCGCGCACGAACCGCGCGAGCACCGTGGTGAACGCGAGGACGGCGACGAGCACCGTCAAGATCGCCACCGCGGTCCACCGCCACGCGTGCCGCCCCACCCGCCGCGGCGGCGCACCGCGCACCTCGGTCCGCAGTGCGGCGACCTCGGTGCGCAGCCGCTCGAGCTCGGCTCGTTCGTCCGTGTTCAGCGGGCCTGGCGGCGGATTGTCACTCGCGTTGGAATCCATGGGTCCCTCACTGCAGGAGCGGATTCGGGCGGCGGTACGCGACCGTGGCGGCGCTGCTCAGACCGTCGCCGATCCGGAGGGCGGCGCTCCCGGACCGCGGGCGGGTCCCGGCCCCTGGAACGTCGTCTCCGGGTTCCACGTCGTCACGGCCCAGATCACCACGACATCGAGCGCGATGATCACGATCGACCACACCGGGTAGTACGGCAGCCACAGGAAGTTGGCGATGATCGACAGGGCCGCGATCACGATCGCCGACACGCGCGCCCAGGTCGCGCCGGTCATCAGGGCGATGCCCACGATCACCATCACCACACCGAGCGCGATGTGGATCCACCCCCATGCGGTGAAGTCGAATTCGAAGGTGTATTGCTGACCCTGGATGAAGAGCTCGTCCTGGGCCACCGCGGAGATTCCTTGGAACAGCTGAAGGAATCCGAGGGTGGTCAGTATGATGGCGGCCGCGATCGATGTGCCTGCGGCGATTCCTTGCCGGACGCTATGGTTTTCCCGGTCGCTCGGATTGTGTTGCGACATGTGCGGTTCCCTTTCGCGACGAATTCGTATCGACATGGAATGCGCGCCATGCCGGAGCGGGCTTCGGGCCTGAAGGTCCGGGCCGGGCCGAAGGTTTCGCGACCGGGTGGCGGTCGGCGGCGTACGCTATCACTGAGATTAGCATCAGGGTGGCTACCCGGTTCGCGGTTGCCATTCTCGAATTCGGGATGCCGGTGCGTATTCCGGGTGATCGGCGGAAGGTCGGCCGGCATGGCGTTCCGATTCGAACGGATTTCGTCGTTTCGCAACGGAAAAGAGGCTTCGGTGACCGGTACCGATATCGACGCGATAGGGCCCATTGACTATCTCGTTATCGAATTTCCCCCGGATCGACCCCCCGACGGCTCGGCCCTGCCCATGCTGGTGGATCTCGCCGAGCGGGGCATCGTCCGGGTGCTCGATCTGGCGTTCGTCCGCAAGGACACCGACGGTTCCCTGTCCGGAATCGACATCGCCGACATGGGCCTGGAAGGGGACTTCGACATCACCCTGTTCGCGGAGGCGGGTTCGGGCCTGCTCGACGAGACCGACCGCAGGGAAGCCGGGGCCGCGCTCGAACCGGGATGCTCGGCCGCGATCCTGGTCTACGAGAACCGGTGGGCGGCGCCGTTCGCGTCCGCGCTGCGCCGCAACGGCGCTCAACTCGTAGCCTCCGGACGTATCCCCGTGCAGAGCATCTTGTCGTCCTTGGATGCCCTCGAGGCAGAGAGTCGATAGGAGACCGTCATGCCAGGATTGCTTCGCGGCGTCGCCCGCACCGCTATGGTCGCCGGAACCGCGACCGCCGTCTCCAACCGCGTCTCCCGACGTCAGGGGCAACGCTGGGCAGCGCAGGAGCAGGCGCAGTACGACCCGTATGCGCAACAGTATGCCGCGCAAGCCGCCGCGCCACAGCCCATGCCCGCCCCGCCGAGCGACGGCGGTGCGGGCATGGACCGGATCACGGCGTTGAAGGAACTCGCTGGACTCAAAGCGCAGGGCGTGCTCACGGACGCCGAATTCGAGGCCGAGAAAGCCCGCATCCTCGCTTCCTGAGCGCGCCGAGCCGGCGTCCCGGCTCAGCTCACCGTGCCAGCGGCCGGGGGCGGCGCACCGCTCGGTTGCGGCGTCGGCGCGGCGCCCGTTTGCGGCGCGGGCCCGTGTTGGCCCGCCAGTGCTCGAGCCTTGAGCTGCTCGAACTCGGCCACGGTGATCGCGCCCGAGTCCAGGAGCGCTTTGGCGTCGGCGATGCTCTCCGCGGGGGACTTGCCCGCGACCTCCCGGATGTACTGATCGGTGGCTTCTTTCGCCTCGGCCTGGGCCCGCTGGGCGCGCAACGCCATGCCCCGGCCGCGGACGACGAGGTAGACCAAAGCCGTGAGATAAGGGAACACGACCAGGGCGACCACCCACACCGCTTTGGCGACGCCGGAGACGGAATGGTCGCGGAACAGATCGACCAGAATCTGGAACAGCACGATCAGGTATGCCACGAAAGCGAATACGAGGATCGTGTACCACACGTAGTCCCAGAACGAATCCATGATGTGAACCTCCTCGGGTGAGCCCGCGGCATATTCGGAAGTCGCGGCTCACCGTGTTCTGGATCGGGCCGTCGGACGGCCCGGTGGCCGGAAAACAAACCTTTCTCTGCGCTTGCCGGGCTTTGTCTGTCGTACGCCTATTCGTTCGGTCGGCCGAACCGCATCGGTGCTGGGCGGGCGTCGGCGAGAGGCTTCCGAAAGGGCAGCGGCTCACCGGCGCGGTGTCGCTCGAATATTCCGGGCACATCTATTTTCGAGTGTCCGGACACGTCGCTCGCTTCAGCCGACGCACCGGGCAACTCTTCCGTCCTAAAAGACCGGCAAATAATCATCGGCGCTGGCGCAAGCGGCGTCAAGATTGCCGGAGAATTCCGCGCCGGCGCCGGTACGGCAGTCCGCCCCGCGCTGGGAGTGGTTCTGGTGAAGGCGGCCGTCCGCGTGCACCGCGAGCCGCGAGTCCCCGGGCCCGGGCGACGAGTTCGTGTTGCTGTTGCATTACGGTCCAGCGCGCGGCGGCCTGGTGGCTTAGATTGCCAAACGGGTGATGACACCCGGGTTGCGTGGAGCCAAAATGTGGAGGACTGCTGTGTCTGATCGTTCGTTTCTCGGCAGGCGCGCCCTGCGAGCCGCCGCGGGCGCGCTCGCCGCGGGCGCACTGGTGCTGACCGGATGTACCACGAACACCGAGGACACCGGACCGTCGGTGGCAAAGGTGCAGGTGGACAAGGTCGACGAGATCGCCGCGCAACTGCCCGACAAGATCAAGCAATCCGGCCGGCTCGTCGTCGGGGTGAACATTCCCTACCAGCCGAACGAGTACAAGGACGCCGGCGGCCGGATCGTCGGCTTCGACGTGGACCTGATGGACGCGGTCGCCTCCGTGCTCGGCGTCAAGGCCGAGTACGTCGAGTCGGCGTTCGAGAAGATCATCCCCTCGATCCAGGCGGGCACCTACGACGTGGGCATGTCGTCGATCACCGACTCGAAGGAACGCGAGCAGCAGGTCGACTTCACGACCTACTTCAACGCGGGTATCCAGTGGGCCCAGCAGAAGGGCAAGCCGGTCGACCCGGAGAACGCCTGCGGTAAGAAGGTCGCCGTGCAGGCCACCACCGTGGAGCACACCGACGAGGTGCCCGCCAAGAGCGCCAAGTGCGTCGCCGCGGGCAAACCCGCCATCGACATCAAGTCGTTCGACGAGCAGAGCGCCGCCACGAACGCGCTGGTGCTCGGCCAGGTCGACGCCATGTCGGCCGATTCGCCGGTGACGGCGTACGCGATCAAGCAGAGTGGTGGCAAGATCGAGACGGCGGGCCCGGTGTTCGACTCCGCGCCCTACGGCTGGGCGGTGCCGAAGGGCGCGCCGCTGGCCGCCGTGTTGCAGAAGGCGGTCCAGCACCTGATCGACACGGGCAAATACGCCGAGATCACGAAGAACTGGGGCGTGCACGACGGCGCGATCACCAAGTCCGTCGTGAACGGCGCTGTGAGCTGATCGATGGCGGACAACGACACTCGGCCGGCGCCCGGCGACCCCGGGCCCGGCGGAGCGGATTCGACGCGGGAGCCGGAGCCGATCAAAGCGGTTCCGCTGCGCAGGCCGGGTCGCTGGATAGCGGCGGTGGTCATCCTCGCGGTGGTGGCGCTTTTCGTCTACGGTGCCGCGACGAACCCGGCCTATCGCTGGGACACCTACGGGAAATACCTGTTCGACACCAGGATCACCGCCGGCGCGATCGTGACGCTCGAGCTGACCGTGTGCGCGATGGCGATCGCGGTCGTCCTCGGAACGGTGCTGGCCGTGATGCGGCTGTCGCCGAACCCGGTATTGCGCAGCTCGGCGTGGGTGTACCTGTGGATCTTCCGCGGCACCCCGGTGTTCGTGCAGCTGGTGTTCTGGGGGCTGGTCCCCTCCCTGTACAGCCGGATCCAGCTCGGCGTCCCGTTCGGACCGCAGTTCTTCCACCTCGACGTGCAGCAGCTGCAGGCCGCGTTCGCCTTCGCCGTGCTCGGCCTCGGGCTCAACGAGGCCGCTTACATGGCCGAAATCGTCCGGGCCGGAATCAATTCCGTCGGTGAGGGGCAGCGGGAGGCGTCGTTCGCGCTCGGCATGTCCTGGAGCCAGACCATGCGCCGCACGGTGCTGCCGCAGGCCATGCGCGTGATCATCCCGCCGACCGGCAACGAGCTCATCGGCATGCTGAAGACCACCTCGCTGGTCACCGGCATCCCGCTGAGCACCGATCTGTTCGGCCGGGCGCGCGACATCTACGGCGTGAACTTCCAGCCCATTCCACTGCTGCTGGTCGCCGCCACCTGGTACCTGGCGATCACGAGTGTGCTCATGATCGGGCAGTACTACTTGGAGCGCTACTACTCGCGCGGCGTCTCCCGCACGCTGACCACCAAACAGCTGCGGGACCTCGCCGACGCCCAGCAGGGGGAGAAGGCGAAATGAGCGTGGACGTCGGGAAGACCGCCGCCCCTCCGATGGTCCTGGCCGACCGGGTCTGCAAGAACTTCGGCGCCCTCCAGGTGCTCAAGGGCGTTTCCCTCGAGGTGGGCCGTGGCGAAGTGCTGTGCCTGATCGGGCCGTCCGGCTCGGGTAAGTCCACCTTCCTGCGCTGCATCAATCACCTGGAGCAGGTGAACGCGGGCCGACTCTACGTCGACGGCGAGATCGTGGGCTACCGGGAGAAGAACGGCAAGCTCTACGAGATGCGCCCCCGCGACGCGGCCGAGCAGCGCCGCGAGATCGGGATGGTGTTCCAGCATTTCAATCTGTTCCCGCACCGCACCGCACTGGACAACATCATCGAGGCGCCCACACAGGTCAAGAAGGTGCGGAAGTCGGAGGCGGTGACCAGGGCGCGCGAGTTGCTGGACCGGGTCGGGCTGGCGGACAAGGCGAACGCCTACCCGGCACAGCTGTCCGGCGGGCAGCAGCAGCGCGTGGCGATCGCGCGTGCCCTGGCCATGGATCCCAAACTCATGCTGTTCGACGAGCCGACCTCCGCGTTGGATCCGGAGCTGGTGGGTGAGGTGCTCACGGTCATGCGGGAACTGGCCCGGTCGGGCATGACGATGGTCGTGGTGACCCATGAGATGGGATTCGCCCGCGAGGTCGCCGACCAGTTGGTGTTCATGGACGGCGGCGTGGTCGTCGAGGCCGGGCCGCCCCGGCAACTGCTGGCCGATCCGCAGTACGAGCGCACCAAGGCGTTCCTCTCGCGACTGCTCTGATCCGGGTGGATCCGACTCACGTCTCGGGGCGCAGCGCGCCGCGCAGCTGCCCGAGCAGCACGTCGGCCGCCGGGCTCGCGGGGCGGTCGGCGCGCCAGGCCAGCGCGAGGCGACCCCGTGGTTCCGGATCGACGATGCGGACGCTGCGCACCCCGAAGGCCGCGGCCTCCTCGGCGGTGAGCGCGGGCACCACCGCGATGCCGAGACCGCGTGCGGCCAGGCGCAGCAGCAGCGGGGGCGCCGCCGCCTCGTAGGCGATCGCGGGCTCGAATCCCGCCGCCGCACAAGCACGCTCGAAGACGCCGCGGATGCCGGTACCCGGGGTGAGGCAGATGAGCGGACGATCCCGCAGCGTGGTGAGCGGGATCTCGGCGCCGTAGCCGAGGTCCGCCGCCGCGACCGCGGCCACCACGGCGGTCTCCAGCACCACCTCGATGCCGATGCCCGGAGCGATGTCCGCGCCGGTCATTCCGATCAACGCGATATCGAGTTCACCCCGGACGAGCGCGGCGAGCATCCGCTCGGAGGTGTCCTCGGTGAGGCTGATGCCGACTCGCGGGTGGTCCCGGTGGAAATCGGCGAGCACGGCGGCGACGTCGAACTCCTCGACCGCCGCCCCCGAAATCAGGCCGATCCGGACCTGGCCCCGCAGCAACCCGCTGAACTCGTCAACCGTGTGGGTGATCTGTTCGGCGGCGGCCAGTGCAGCCTGCGCGTGTCGCAGGACGGCGGCGCCGACCTCGGTCAAGGTCACCGTGCGCCCGCCGCGGTCGAGCAGTGGCCGGCCGAGTTCGCGTTCCAACTGCCGGATCTGGGCGCTGAGGCCGGGCTGGGCCAGGTGCAGCCGCGCCGCCGCGCGGGTGAAGCTTCCTTCCTGGGCGACCGTGACGAAGTATCGCAGCTGCCGCAATTCCATAAACAATAATTCTAGTAACTAGAATAACTATCTGTTTTACTTATTCTGCCCGGCCCGGCAGGGTCGAAGCCATGGGAAACAACGCCGCACAGATCGAAGAAAACAGCGACATCTTCACCGGTCCGGTCTTCCGCCCGGGTAACGGCGGATACGACGCGGAGATCGCCGGATTCCAGACCGCCTACACCCATCGGCCCGCGCTGATCGTCGGCGCCGTGCACGCCGAGGATGTACGCGCGGCCGTGGAGTACGCCGCCCGTCACGATCTGCCGATCGCCGTGCAGGCCACCGGCCACGGGCTGTCCGTTGCCGCCGACGGCGGCGTGGTGATCAGCACCCACCGTATGGCAGGCATCCGGATCGATCCGGTCCGCCGGACCGCGCACGTCGGCGCGGGAGTGCGTGCGGACGCGCTGGTCCGAGCGGCGGCCGAGCACGGGCTGGCGCCCCTGAACGGGTCGTCGCCGTCGGTGGGCGTGGTCGGCTATCTGCTCGGCGGCGGCGTCGGGCTGCTCGCGCGCCGGTTCGGGTACGCGGCCGAGTACGTGCGATCGATCGAGCTCGTCACCGCCGACGGCAGGGCGCGCACCCTGACACCGGAAGACGAGCTGTTCGGCGCGGTGCTGGGCAGCGGAGGCAACTTCGGCGTCGTGACCGCGCTCGAGGTCGGCCTGGTGCCGGTCACCACGGTGTACGGCGGACAGTTGGTGTTCGACACGCCGCTGGTCGAGCGGGCCCTGGACGCGTGGCGCCGATGGACCGCGACTGTGCCGGAGGAGCTGACCTCGACGGTCACCATGCTCGCTTTCCCGGACATCCCGCAGGTGCCCGCCCCGCTGCGCGGTCGGTACGTCGCCTCTATCCGGATCGCCTACAGCGGTCCGGCGGACGAAGGGGAACGCCTGGTCGCGCCGTTGCGGGCGGTCGGCGAACGACTGACCGACGATCTGCGCGCGATGCCGTACATCGAGTCGCACACCATCCACAGCGACCCCGATCATCCCCACGCCTACGCCGCCACCAACGCATTGCTCGGCGAGTTCACCGATGAAACGGCAGCGGCTCTGCTGGCCGTCGCGGGCCCGGATTCCGGCGCGCGCGCGGTCGTCGACGTCCGTCATCTCGGCGGCGGGCTGGCCCGCCCGAGCGATACCGGCATCGCTGTGGACCACCGCGAGGCTGCTTATATCGTGCGAATCATCACCGGCCCCGCGGAGGCCGCGACCCGTGCCGCGGTCCGTGCCGCGCTGACGCCGTGGACGCTCGGGCACAGCTTGAATTTCCTTTACGGCGCGGGCGCGGAAGCGGACGAGGCGCAGACCCGCGCGGGTTATCGGCCGGACACCTACGCCCGGCTGGCCGCGCTCAAGGCGAAGCACGATCCGCGCAATCTGTTCCGTTTCAACCGCAACATCCGGCCGGACGCCGGGTGACCGCACCGCTGCCGTGCCCTGGTGCGGCGCGGCAGCGCCATGCTATCTTCGTGATATCACTCTGATATTGGGAGGATTGTCATGAAGTTCCGACCCGCGTTCCATGTCGACGGCTTTCTGGTGCTGCTGGGGTGGTTCGTGCTCACGGTCCTGTTCGGCGGCGGCGCGGCGCTCGGCTTCGTCGCGGGCGCCAGGGACGGCAACGGTCTCGCCGTGGCCGGTGCGGTGGCGGCCACGATCGTTGTCGTCGTCCTGTTGTTGCTCGCGACCGGGCTGACGGTGGTGAACCCGAACGAGGCCAAAGTGGTGCAGTTCTTCGGCCGCTACGTCGGCTCGGTGAGCGAGCCGGGCTTCTATTCGGTGCTCCCGCTGACCGACCGCAAGAGCATCTCGCTGCGCGTGCGGAACTTCGAGACGCAGAAGCTCAAGGTCAACGATGCCGACGGCAACCCGGTGGAGATCGCCGCGGTGGTCGTCTACCGGGTGGTGGACAGCTTCAAGGCCGCCTTCGCCGTCGACGATTACGAGGAGTACGTCGCGACTCAGTCCGAGGCGGCCGTCCGGCACCTGGCCACGACGCATCCGTACGACGCCCACGAGGCCGACCGCACCAGCCTGCGCGACGGCGCGGAGGTGGCCGAGGAGTTGACCGTCGAACTGCGCGAGCGCACCGAGATGGCGGGTATCGAGGTGCTGGAGGCGCGGATCACCCACCTCGCCTACGCACCCGAGATCGCCCAGGCCATGCTGGTCCGCCAGCAGGCCGCCCAGGTGGTCGCCGCGCGGACCCGGATCGTCGAGGGCGCGGTCGGCATGGTCGGCCTCGCGCTGGAGCGGCTCGCCCAGGAGGGCATGGTGGAACTGGACGAGGAGCGGAAAGCGGCGATGGTGTCGAACCTGCTCGTCGTGTTGTGCGGTGATCGTCCCACCCAGCCCGTCGTCAACGCCGGTTCGCTCTACTCCTGAGGCGGGCTGCCCGTGGCCGAGCGCAAGAAACTGCTGCTACGCCTGGACCCGGCCGTCCACGACGCCATCGCGAAGTGGGCGGCCGACGACCTGCGCAGTATCAACGCCCAGATCGAGTACGCGCTGCGCCTGGCGCTGGAGCAGGCCGGGCGCAGACCGAAGTCGCAGTGACACGACCTCGATACCGATCAGAGATGGTGCCCCGGCCCGAGGGCGCGAAGACTGGCAAGGTGTCAGCACATGTCCCCCCCGTCGGAACCGAAAGGGGAAATCATGACCACGATCGTGCGCATCGATGACACCGCCCGCGACTACGAGACATGGAAGTCCGGGTTCGACGGTCTGGAGCGCTTCTTCACGGAGGCGGGCGCCCGCAATTGCCGGGTGGCACGGTTCACGCACAACGCCAACCGGGTGCTCGTCGAGCTGGACTTCGACACCATGGCCGAGGCCGAGGCATTCCGGGACGAACTGCACAAGCTCTACGATCTGCCGCAGGTGCAGATGACGATGGTCAGCCATGAGGTCTCCCTGCTCGAGCTGGTCGAGGATCGTCGCCTCACGCTCCGGACTTCCTCGTGACGAAGATCGCCGTGCCGGGGAACAGCTCGCCGCGCAATGGGCTCCACTGACCCCATTCGCGGTCGAGCCACTCCGGCCATTCCGGTTCGACGATGTCCTCCAGCACCAGTCCCGCGGCGACGATCTCTCTGACCCGGTCGCCGATGGTTCGGTGATGTTCGACGTAGGTGGGCACGTCGTCGCCGTCGACCTCGACGTACGGAGTGCGGTCGAAGTACGGGATGGTGGCGGTCAGGCCCGCCGGACCCGGATCATCCGGGAAGATCCAGCGCATCGGGTGATTCACCGAGAACACCCAGCGCCCGCCCGGGCGCAGCACCCGCGCCACCTCGCGCATCACCAGCGCCGAATCGGCGACGAACGGCACCGCGCCGAACGCCGAGCAGGCCAGATCGAACGACGCGTCCGCGAATGGAAGGGCCTCGGCGTCCGCCTGCACCAGCGGCACCCGCGGACCGCCGCGCGCCATCACCGCGAGCCCCCGCTCGAGCATCCCGCGCGACAGATCGAGTCCGACCGGTCGCGCACCCTGCCCCGCCAGCCAGCGCGAGCACGGAGCGGAGCCGCAGCCGATCTCCAGTACTGCTTTGCCGGTGACGTCGCCGAGGAATCGCATGTCACCTTCGTGCAGGCCCTCCGGGCACCACACGAACTCGCCGCCGGGGGAGTCCACGCCGAGGAAATCCGCGTGCGTCTCGTGGTATTGCGCGGCGTCGGCGTCCCACCACCGCCTGCTGGCCAGTCTGCTGGCCGCCGATCCGATCCGGGTCCGCACCGTACCCGTCGTTCCGAGCAGTGCGTTTGCTTGCGCATGGCGATCTTCCGACACGCCGATCAGACTATCGGCGTGGCGGCCCGACCGGTTTGCCCGC
Source organism: Nocardia aegles (assembly GCF_052545135.1). Classification (NCBI taxonomy): domain Bacteria; kingdom Bacillati; phylum Actinomycetota; class Actinomycetes; order Mycobacteriales; family Nocardiaceae; genus Nocardia; species Nocardia aegles. The sequence goes on along the minus strand of NZ_JBQWRI010000004.1, from coordinate 78,005 downwards.
CCGGACCGAGGTCGCGTACGCTGAACGCGCGAGTGTCTTCCGTACAGCCGTACCGGAGTTCAACCCGTGCTGAGTTTCACGCGCGTCGCGTGCGGTACGTTCCTAAGTGTCCGTCTTCACACCTCGCGGTGAGATCGCAGCGTACCGAAAGTTCCAATGTCCGCAACCGACCACAATCCGTCCGGAGCAAACCGACACATGCCCACCACCGTCACCTCGCCGCAGGTAGCCGTCAACGACATCGGCTCCGCCGAGGATTTCCTCGCCGCCATCGACGCCACGATCAAGTACTTCAACGACGGCGACATCGTCGAAGGAACCATCGTCAAGGTCGATCGTGACGAGGTCCTGCTCGACATCGGTTACAAGACCGAAGGCGTCATCCCCTCTCGTGAGCTCTCCATCAAGCACGACGTCGACCCCAACGAGGTCGTTTCCGTGGGCGATGAGGTCGAGGCCCTTGTTCTCACCAAGGAGGACAAGGAAGGCCGCCTGATCCTGTCGAAGAAGCGGGCGCAGTACGAGCGTGCGTGGGGCACCATCGAGGAGCTCAAGGAGAAGGACGAGGCCGTCAAGGGCACCGTCATCGAGGTCGTCAAGGGCGGCCTGATCCTCGACATCGGTCTGCGCGGCTTCCTGCCGGCGTCGCTGGTCGAGATGCGGCGCGTGCGCGATCTCCAGCCGTACGTCGGCAAGGAGATCGAGGCCAAGATCATCGAGCTGGACAAGAACCGCAACAACGTCGTGCTCTCCCGCCGCGCCTGGCTGGAGCAGACCCAGTCCGAGGTGCGCAGCGAGTTCCTGCACCAGCTGCAGAAGGGCCAGGTCCGCAAGGGTGTGGTCTCCTCGATCGTCAACTTCGGCGCGTTCGTCGACCTGGGCGGTGTCGACGGTCTGGTGCACGTCTCCGAGCTGTCCTGGAAGCACATCGACCACCCGTCCGAGGTCGTCGAGGTCGGCAACGAGGTCACCGTCGAGGTGCTCGACGTCGACCTGGATCGCGAGCGCGTCTCGCTGTCGCTGAAGGCGACCCAGGAAGACCCGTGGCGTCAGTTCGCCCGCACCCACGCGATCGGCCAGATCGTGCCGGGCAAGGTCACCAAGCTGGTTCCGTTCGGCGCGTTCGTCCGCGTCGAGGAGGGCATCGAGGGCCTGGTGCACATCTCCGAGCTGGCCGAGCGCCACGTGGAGGTTCCGGACCAGGTCGTGGCCGTCGGCGACGACGCGATGGTCAAGGTCATCGACATCGACCTGGAGCGTCGCCGGATCTCGCTGAGCCTCAAGCAGGCCAACGAGGACTACCACGCCGAGTTCGACCCGTCGAAGTACGGCATGGCCGACAGCTACGACGAGCAGGGCAACTACATCTTCCCCGAGGGCTTCGACCCCGACACCAACGAGTGGCTCGAGGGCTTCGACAAGCAGCGCGAGGAGTGGGAAGGCCGCTACGCCGAGGCGGAGCGTCGCCACAAGATGCACACCGCGCAGATGGAGAAGATGGCGGCCGACGCCGCGGCCGAGGCCGCGAACGGCGGCGGCGCGTCGAACTACTCGTCCGAGAGCGGTTCGCAGTCCTCCGCGGGCCAGGCCGAGCCCGCCGGCGGTTCGCTGGCCAGCGACGCCCAGCTGGCGGCTCTGCGCGAGAAGCTGTCCGGCAACGCCTGATCGGCAATAGCCTGAACGACTGTGCCCCAACCGGATTCGGTTGGGGCACAGTCGTTTCGATGGGTTTCAATCGTTCCCGTGTCGCGAGGGCTTCGTCGTGCCCCGCTGCACTCGGGGCGCGTACGCGGGTGGCCGTGCGGCCTCGTGGGGCGCCATCATCTGCGCCGTGGTGAGCGCGACGACCTGAATCTGCTCGAGCCGCAACCCGAGCGAGGCCAGCCGGGCGATGACGCCCAGCCGATGTTCCGGCATACCGGGACGGATCACCAGCGGCTCCCGTTCCGGCCGGTGCAGGACATAAGCACGACATTCGGCGTCGAAGCGCACGGGAGCGCCGTCCCGGATCGCGCGATAAGCGGCCACATCCAGTGTGCTGTGCCGGATCGGGTCGATCAGCAGCGAGACGACGAATTGCTCCGCCTGCCGCAGGAACAGCTCTTGGTCCGACGGATCCAAGTGCTCGATCCGCTGAGCCATGCGGCACCGGTAGTCCTCCGCGGCCGGGCGCAGCAGGGCACGGTGCCGCTCGATCTCGGCCGCGAAGGCCACGAGTTCTTCGTGATCCACGGCGAGACGGTCGGGCGTCGAAGCAAGGACGTCGGGCATGATGACCCCTATCTCTCGGGTTGCGGGTTACTTTGCGTGGCAACCGGATCGACGTCTGACATCCCTTAGTGTGCCGGAGGGGTACGACAGAAACCGCGACGGACTTTTCCGGCAGACGACTCCGGTCTCAGTAACCCACGGTGAAGCGGCGCTGAACGAAACGGGGCTGCTCGGCTTCGTCGACGATGGATTCGTCGACGATGGCGACCGCGACGTCTTCGGCGGAGAGGTCTCCGAGGAGATGCTCTCGCTGTCCAGCCAGTCGGCCACCGCCCACGTCTCGCTGCCGCCGCGGGCGGGGAAACGTGCCGCGTCGCGCGTGAAGGCGGTGACCCGGTGCCCCCGCCGCAGTGCTTCGGTGACCATCCGCGGCGGACCGCGCGTGGACCGACTTCGACGCGAGCCTGGTCGACCATGTCCGGTCCGATTTCCCGGATCTGCCACCTGATGCGCTCGCGCTCGCTCTGCGTCTGTGGGGCCGGATACACGGACCGATCGCGCTCGAGGTGTACGGGCACGCTCAGGACCCGGGAAACTGTTCCGCGCCGAGATGGGCGATCTAGTCCGTTCCCTCGGCTTCTAGCCAGTCGGGTCGGGCAGCGGCGTCGGCGAGCCGGAATCGCCCCGGCGCGCCGAGGATGTTTCCCCGAGGTGGCCGGGCTCGGCGGAGCCGTGCGCGATGTCGTGAAAGGCATTCCGTAACGTGCCCGCCCTGGCCGTGCTGGACGAACCGGAGCGCAGGCAGCTGTACGGCTGCTGTGACGCGTGACGTCGGGCTGACTCGCTCGGATAGTTAGCCAGGAGTGCACCACATCGCGAATCCGAAACGGTGGGGCCGCTGGTGAACGGAGATTTCCCATCGTGGCAAAGGCGATGGCCTGGCCGGCGATGCTTTTTCGGCTCGGGTGACGGGCAGGTGGGAAGGGTGCGCTAGATCAAAAGGATTTCGGCGCTGTCTCCCGCGTGTTCCGGCGATCGCCATTAAAGGGAAACCGCGGTGGGTTGGTACTGCGTGGCGCGGGCCGGCGGCGTGCTCGCGCCGAATCGACTCGTCCATCTTCGCGAAACCGCTGCGGCGTGGCTCTGCTTCGACTTTCGTATCCAGCGGCGGCGACGCTCTTGCGGAATGACCGACGCGGAGTTCCGTCGGAGACGGGTCCACTGTCGTGGCCGCGATCGATCTTGCAACTGTACTTACATTCGGCGCGGCGATGTCGGGTACCGCGAACCGCACAGGCTGTGGGTATGCAAAACAGTGGCCCAGCCTTGGCGAGAGGCTGGGCCACGTCGAGCTCGGGTTCAGCTTGCGGTAGCAGGTACCCACCGGACCGCGGGTGCGGCCGGACGGTTCCGCATGGCAGCGAAACTGTGCCGCGCGGGACTGATGAACGCGGTGAACCAAGAGCGGCGGTGCTCGGCGAGCGCCGCCGCGACAGCGGGGATCTGAATGCAGTGCACTCGTCCCGCCATGCCCAGGCGGTGGCGACCCGCCTGGTTGATTCTGGTGCCCAATGGTGTTCCTTTGCTTCGCTGGTGTCGGCCTGGATCGCCACGGCGAAGATTAGCGGAACGAAACTGTGCGGCAGAGTATTTTGCCCGAGTAATTGTCTCGGCGTGTCGGAAAGTCACCGTGCCCGAACGGTAAACATCCGGAATTGTTGCGAATCGGTCTCGGCATCGTCACGGAACGGGCAAATGACTTCCGGGGTGGTGGAATACGCGACCGCATCGGGTAATCGGCCGGATTGCTCGTCGTCCGGGGCGGGTCGGCCGGAGGCGCGTACGGGGCAGCGCACGCCCGAGCGCGGCCCGGATGCGAGACTGGTCGAATGTTACGAATCGGCCTCACCGGAGGCATGGGAGCGGGGAAGTCGACGGTAGCCCGGACCTTGGCCGATCTCGGCGCGGTGGTCATTGATTCCGACCTCGTCGCCAGGGAAGTGGTCGAGCCGGGCACCGAAGGGCTGGCCGCGTTGGTGGAGGCGTTCGGCGCAGGCATCCTCGCCGCCGACGGCGGCCTCGACCGGCCCGCTCTGGCGGCCAAGGCCTTCGGTGACGACGCGGCGCGCGCGAAACTGAATTCGATCATCCACCCGCTCGTCGGAAAACGCACCGCGGAATTGATCGCGGCCGCGCCCGCCGACGCCATTGTGGTGCAGGATATTCCGCTGCTGGTGGAAAACGGCCTGGCGCCTCTGATGAATCTCGTGCTCATTGTGGACGTCGACGCCGAAACACGAATTCGCCGTTTGGTGGAATTCCGCGGTGTCGCTGAAGCCGATGCGCGTGCGCGTATTTCGGCGCAGGCCACCGACGAACAGCGCCGAGCCGTTGCCGATGTGTTGCTGGACAACCGTGGCGCGCCGGGTGAGGTCGAAGCGCAGGTGCGTGAGCTGTGGGCGCAGCGCCTGGTGCCCTTCGAACGCAACCTGCGTGCCGGCACGTCCGCCCGCCGCGGTGACATCCGGCTCGTGCCGGCCGATCCCGCGTGGCCCGCGCAGGCGCAGCGGCTGATCGCCCGGCTGTGGGTGGCCTGCGGCAGCGCCGCATCCCGGATCGACCACGTCGGCTCCACCTCCGTGCCGGGTCTGCCCGCCAACGACGTGATCGATCTCCAGATCACGGTCGCCGACCTGGCCGCCGCCGACGGCCTGCGCGATGCCATCGCCGCCGCGGGATTCCCGGCGCGGCCGGAGGCCACCCAGGACAATCCCAAGCCGACCCCGCAAGACCCCGCCGGTGTGAATGCCGCGCTGTGGAGCAAGCGCTTCCACCAGAGCGCCGACCCCGGCCGGTTGGCCAACGTGCACGTGCGCGTGGAGGGCTCGCCCGGGCAGCAGTACGCACTGCTGCTGCGGGACTGGCTGCGCGCGGACGCCGGGGCTCGCGCGGAGTATCTCGCCGTCAAGCGCGAGGGTGAGGCCAAAGCGGCGGGGCTGACGGGCGCGGAGGCGACCGCGGCCTATCTCGATGTCAAGGAGCCGTGGTTCGACGCCGCGTACCCACGGGCACTCGCCTGGCGGGATTCGCCGGCGTCCTAGCGATGCGCTCCAGGCTGTTCAGCGCGCTGATCGTGCCGGGTGCGCGCAGCTGCGGGACTACAGCCAGGTCAACGTGATGTCCATGGTCGCCAGCCAGTCCTCGAGGGTGTGGCCGTTGGCGGCGATGCCGTCGATGGCGGCGGTGGCGTGCTGCACGGCCGCCTCGGCGTCGGCGAGGCTGATCAGGCCCGCGGCGTGCGCCGCGATCAGCTCGTCGACGTCGAGCAGTTGGGTCTCGCGCGCGGAGCGCACCACGATGTCGAGGTAGTGATCGACGGACTTCCACTTCTTCGGGGCGACCGGGGTGAAATCACCGATGTCGAGGTAGTAGTCCTGGTCGCGCCGATGCGCGGGTAGATAGTGGAAGATGGTCGCGCGCAGGTGCAGCTTCGGCAGCAACCAGGACTCGATGTAGCGGAACTGCGGGTGATCCGAGGTGCGCGCCATGTACAGCCCCCACGGCTCGACGTGGTACTTCTCGACCGGGCGCACGAAGCCCTTCGGATCCGTGTTCGTCAGGTCCGCGAGGTTGAAGTACTCGACTTTGGGCCGGTGCACGTCGACGATGGGTGCCTGCGTCATGCATCAAGAATCTACCGCCGTTCCCGATGCGTCGAGCCGGACGCAGTACTCCGCGGGCTACATCCAGGTGAGGGTGATGCCGTGGGTGGCGAGCCAGCTCTCCACGCGGTGATCGTGGGCGGCCAGCCCGTCCAGCACGGCCGTGGCCCGCTCGAACGCCCGGTGCGCCTGCGCGGTGTCGATCAGTCCCGCGGCATGTGCGGCGAGCAGCTCGTCGACGCCGAGTAGTTCGGCGCCGCCGCCGGGCCGCACGGCGATGGACAAGTACTGGTCCACCGCCTTCCAGCGCTTCTGGCCGACCCGGGTGAACTCGCCGACGTCGAGGCGGTAGACCGGTTCCCGGTGGTGTGCCGGGTTGGTCCGTGCCAGCGTCGCGCGCAACGACAGGCCCGGCAGCAACCAGGATTCGAGGTAGTACGAATCCGGTCCGCCGACTCGGCGTGCCATGTACAGGCCCCACGGCTCGACGTGGAAGCGGTCGACCGGGCGGACGAAGCCCTTGGCGTCGGTGTTGCTGAGTTCGGCCAGATTGAAGAACTCCACCTTCGGCCGATGCGGCGCCGGTCTGACCGCGGGGATCGGCCCCGGTGGGGCGGCCGTGGCGGCGCCGGCGACGGAGGGAACCACCGCGCGGATGTCTCTGGCGACGTACCCGGCGAGGCCGGTCACAGCCGGCACGGCGACGAGCAATGGAATCAGACCGCTCATGGCTCTTGTCCTTCACGTCCGAACAACCAGATCAGGTTACACCTGGGCCGGGGCGCTCGCGCGGTTCGCGATAAGGTGTTCGCCGATACGAAACCTGTTGCCGCAACGGACATTTCGGACATGTACCGGTGTGCGCCGAGACCCGGTGACGCGGCTGTGTGGACGCGGTGGAGCGCCGAACTCCTTGCCGCCGAGAGCGATCGGGGCCGGCTCGCGCCGCTGCGCCGAAAGTGTTCGACAGCGCGTTCTTTCGGTATACCCACCGCGCGGTGTCGCTATCCCCTGTGTTCGTGAGGGCCGACGGGTGGTTCGCTCATCTCTCGGTGCTTCGTGGCGGCGCGAGCTCGTGGCCCCTGGTGACGGCCGGTCGCCGCCGACTGTGCTGTGACCGGATGCACAGTGAGAGTGTTCAGGCTATCGCCCGGTTCGGCCGCTCCTGGCCCACGGGAATCTGTCGGTGGGTGGGCCTACGCTGGTGAGCATGGCATTCGCAACCGAGATTCCGGCGGAGGGCTTCGAGGACCGGGCCGCCGAGCAGCCGCTCGCGCACTCGGAGTTCCGCCCGGTCGGCGAGATCGAGCGCGTCGGCGGCCGGTTCGAGGTGGTCAGCGAGCACCAGCCCGCGGGCGACCAGCCTGCCGCGATCGCCGAGCTGGAGCGCAGGATCACAGCGGGGGAGCGCGACGTGGTGCTGCTCGGCGCCACCGGTACGGGCAAGTCGGCCACCACGGCCTGGCTGATCGAGCGGTTGCAGCGGCCGACGCTGGTGATGGCACCGAACAAGACGCTCGCCGCCCAGCTGGCCAACGAACTGCGCGAGATGCTGCCGAACAACGCCGTCGAGTACTTCGTCTCCTACTACGACTACTACCAACCCGAGGCGTACATCGCGCAGACCGACACCTACATCGAGAAGGACAGCTCGATCAACGACGACGTCGAGCGGCTGCGCCATTCGGCGACCTCCAGCCTGCTGTCCCGGCGCGACGTGGTGGTGGTCGCCTCGGTGTCGTGCATCTACGGCCTGGGCACGCCGCAGTCGTATCTCGACCGGTCGGTGCAGCTGCAGGTCGGCGGCGAGATCGATCGGGACGCGCTGCTGCGGCTGCTGGTCGACGTGCAGTACACCCGCAACGATATGGCGTTCACCCGCGGCTCGTTCCGGGTGCGCGGCGACACCGTCGAGATCATTCCGTCCTATGAGGAACTCGCCGTGCGTATCGAGTTCTTCGGTGACGAGATCGAGGCGCTGTACTACCTGCACCCGCTCACCGGCGACGTGGTGCGCCAGGTCGACACGCTGCGGATCTTCCCCGCCACCCACTACGTGGCGGGGCCGGAGCGGATGGAGCGCGCGGTGCGCGACATCGAGGCCGAGCTCGAGGACCGGCTCGCCGAGCTGGAACGCCAGGGCAAGCTGCTCGAGGCGCAACGGCTGCGCATGCGCACGCAGTACGACCTGGAGATGATCCGTCAGGTCGGCTTCTGCTCCGGCATCGAGAACTACTCCCGCCACATCGACGGCCGCCCGGCCGGTTCGGCGCCCGCGACGCTGCTGGACTACTTCCCCGAGGACTTCCTGCTCGTCATCGACGAGTCGCACAACACCGTCCCGCAGATCGGCGGGATGTACGAGGGCGACATGTCCCGCAAGCGCAACCTGGTGGAATACGGCTTCCGGTTGCCGTCGGCGGTGGACAACCGGCCGCTGACCTGGGAGGAATTCGCCGAGCGGATCGGGCAGACGGTCTATCTGTCGGCCACGCCCGGGCCCTACGAGCTCGGGCAGACCGGCGGCGAGGTGGTCGAACAGGTCATCCGGCCGACCGGCCTGGTCGATCCGAAGGTCGTGGTGAAGCCGACGAAGGGGCAGATCGATGATCTGATCCACGAGATCAGGCAGCGGACCGAGCGCGACGAGCGGGTCCTGGTCACCACGCTCACGAAGAAGATGGCCGAGGATCTCACCGACTACCTGCTGGGGCTGGGGGTCCGGGTGCGCTACCTGCACTCCGAGATCGACACCTTGCGCCGCGTCGAGCTGCTGCGGCAGCTACGGCTCGGCGAATACGACGTGCTGGTGGGCATCAACCTGCTGCGCGAGGGTCTCGACCTGCCCGAGGTGTCGCTGGTGGCGATCCTCGACGCGGACAAGGAAGGATTCCTCCGCAGCACCACCGCGCTGATCCAGACGATCGGCCGCGCGGCGCGCAACGTCTCCGGCGAAGTGCACATGTACGCGGACAAGATCACCGACTCGATGCGGTACGCCATCGACGAAACCGAGCGCCGCCGCGCGAAACAGGTCGCCTACAACGAGGAGATGGGCATCGATCCGAAGCCGCTGCGCAAGAAGATCGCCGACATCCTCGACCAGGTGTACCGCGAGGCCGACGAAACCGAGGTGGAGGTCGGCGGCTCCGGCCGCAACGCCAGCCGCGGCAGGCGTGCGCAAGGTGAGCCCGGACGGGCGGTGAGCACGGGCGTGTACGAGGGTCGCGACGTCAAGTCGATGCCGCGTGCCGAACTCTCCGAGCTCGTGCAGGAACTCACCACACAGATGATGAACGCCGCTCGGGAGTTGCAGTTCGAGCTCGCCGGCCGGTTGCGCGACGAGATCGCGGATCTGAAGAAGGAATTGCGCGGCATGGACGCCGCCGGGTTGAGGTGATCCGGAACGAAGCGGCGCTGCCTCCGCGGGCCGTTCCCGGAACGACCGCGGAGGCAGCCGGGCCGTCAGGCCTGGGTGGCCATCCATTCGTTCACCCGGCGTTCGGCCTCTTCGCGCGAGACGTCTTCGACCTTGGTGAGCACCACCCAGCGGTGGCCGAAGGGATCGATCACCACGCCGAACCGGTCGCCGGTCACGAAGGTCTGCGGCTGCTCGACCTTACCGGCGCCGTGTTCGACAGCGCGCCGCACCACGGCGTCGACATCGGGGCAGTAATGCACGATCGAGGTGTGTACCCACTCCCCGTTCGGCGCCAGCACGCCGTTGTCCGGGATGGGCAGCCCCAGCTGCAGGGTCGAGTCGCCGATCTTCAGTTCGGCGTGCGCGGGCTGCCCGTCGGGCAGGTCGTTGCGAGTGATCACCTCGGCATCGAAAACGGCGGTGTAGAAATCGATCGCTTTGTTGCCGTCACCGACCGCGAGGAAACAGGTGATCGAGTGATAGCCGTCGGCAATGGGTTTCACGGTGTTCGTCATGGCCACTACCCTCGCCGGTCCGGGCCCGCGGGTCTTGTAAGAAAGCGACACCGTGCCGCGTAGCGCCGAACCATCCGCCGCGGAGCCGCCACGGGCCCGCAATCCCCTCGCGCCCGCGGACACGAAAGGCATTCTGCATCCGGACGAGCAGGCGAAACATCGCTCCCTGGTCCGATTGCCGCCGAGTCCCGCGGTCGACCGCTACGTCGAGTGGTATTGGGCGGTGTGCTGGGATCTGCGCGGCAGACCGCCGTATCGGGCGGAGGTCCTGTCCTATCCGAGCGTGAACGTCACCTTCGAGCGATCCGACACGCGCACCGGAGGATTCGTCAACGGTGTGACCACCACGAAGTTCATTCGCGAACTCAGCGGGCTCGGGGAGACATTCGGCATCCGCTTCCGTGCGGGCGGGTTCGGCGCGTTCACCGGACTCGATGTCGGCTCGTTCCGCGATCGCGCCGTCCCGCTCGTGGACGTGCTGCCCGACGCCGCGGGCCTGGCCGAACGAGTGCTGGAGGCGCCGACTGTCGAGCGCCGCTGCCGCGTCGTCGCGGAATACCTCGCCGACCACCCCGCGGTCGAGGACCCGACCTATCGGTTGGTGCTGCGCATCATCGACGCCATGGCCACCGACCAAGAACTCACCAGGGTCGATCAGATCGCGGCGCGGTTCGATGTGCCCGCCCGCACGCTGCAGCGCATTTTCCGCCGCTACGTCGGTGCCGGGCCGAAATGGGTACTGCGGCGCTATCGATTGCAGGACGGCGCCGATCTGCTCGCGAAAGGCCGGATCGAAGATCTCGCGGCGTTGGCCACGGAACTGGGGTATTTCGACCAGGCGCACTTCTCGCGTGAGTTCACCGCGGAAGTGGGTATGGCACCTCTGGAATACGCCAAGAATTCCCTACGCCTGCGCAACGAGGTCACCGCCAAGGTCCTCTCGACGAGGGCTTAGTTGCCGGACAGCCGACGAGGAGTTGGACATGGATGTCGTGGTGTTGATCGGTCGAGTGCTGTTCGCACTACTTTTCCTGACTTCCGCCCTCGGGCATTTCACCCGGACCCAGGCGATGGCGGGGTACGCGCGCAGCAAGGGCGTCCCGATGGCGAAGGCCGCCGTATTCGGCTCGGGCGCGCTGTTTCTGCTGGGCGGCCTCAGCGTGCTGCTGGGTGTCTGGGCCGACCTCGGTTCGCTACTGTTGGTCGTCGCGTTGCTGCCGACGGCGACCGTGATGCACCGGTTCTGGCAGGAGTCCGATCCGCAGACCAGGCAGGGCGAGATGATCCATTTCAACAAGGACGTCGCCTTGGCGGGCGCGGCCCTCATGCTGTTCGCGTTCTTCGCGCACGTCGACGAACTCGGATTGACCATCACCCGGCCGCTTTTCGACCTCTAGTCCCCGCTCGGCGCGCTGATATTGCGCGAACGCCCTTCGAAGCGGTTGTGGCACATCACAGATGTTGCGGCCGTTCCGGTATTCCCAGGCGAATCCGCGGGGGAATGGCCGAAAGGCCGAGTGCGATGTCGTGCGATTTCTTAATTTTCCACACCGCTTGCCGCTATGGTCGACCCCAGTCGCCGCGCCTGCGCTCTGTCGAATCGGGCGAACCCGTGCGCAGCACCCGACACACCGCATAGTTGGAGGAGAGATGACCGCCTACCGGACCATTGTCGTCGGCACCGATGGCTCGGACTCGTCGTATGTCGCCGTTGAGAAGGCAGGGGCCCTGGCCGGCGTTTCCGTCGCGACCCTGGTCGTGGCCTGCGCGTACTACCCGACCGACGACCGCGACGTCGCTGCCGCGGCCGACGTGCTCAAGGAGGAGGCCTACCAGGTACGCGGTTCCGCGCCGACCACCGAGATCTTGCGTATCGCGCGGGAGAAGGCGATCGCGGCGGGTGCGGTCGACATCGTCGAGCGCGCCATTGTCGGCGAGCCGGTGGAATCGCTGCTGTCGCTGGTCGAGGAGGTCGACGCGGACCTGCTGGTCGTCGGTAACCGGGGCCTGAACACCCTGGCCGGACGGCTGCTCGGCTCGGTGCCCTCCGACGTGGCGCGCAAGTCCCGCTCCGACGTCCTGATCGTGCACACGGTGCGCTGAGTCCGGCGCGGTAGCAAGGCCGCGTGCCATAGTAATGGCGATGCGGCACAAGACTTTTCGTCGTTCCGATGTGTTCGCGATTCAGCGCAGCCGGCGCAGAACGCCGGGTAGATCCGCACTGTGCACGACGCCGAGTCGCTGGGTGGCGCGGGTCAGCGCGACGTACAGATCGTTGAGCCCACGTGGCGATTCGGCCAGGATGTCCTGCGGTTCCACCAGGTAGACCGCGTCGAACTCCAGGCCCTTCACCTCGTGCACGGTCAGCACCCGCACCGCATCCCCTGCGAGGTCGGCCAGCCGTGCCGCCAGCGGCTGCGGCGCGATCACCGCCGTGGTCCCCGGCCCCGTCTCGGTGCCGACCAGCCGCGCCACCTCCGCGCGCACATCGTCCGGCGCGACCCGGTACGCGCGCGGCGCCACGCCGGTCTCGCGGACCGAGCGCGGCGCGGTCGCCGCCGGATCGATGGTGGCGAGGACGTCGGCGGCCACGTCCATGATCTCCGCGGGGGTGCGGTAGTTGACGGTGAGCTCGGTGAGCTTCCATCGGGCGGCGACATACGGCTCGAGCATCCGCTGCCACGAGGAGGTGCCCGCCGGGTCGCCGGTCTGCGCGACGTCGCCGACCACGGTGACCCACCGGTTCGGGATCCGTCGCATCACCATGCGCCAGGCCATCTCCGATAGTTCCTGCGCCTCGTCCACGATCACGTGGCCGTAGGTCCAGGTGCGATCGCCCGCGGCGCGCTCCGCGGTCGTCTGACGGGCGCGGAAGTCCTGGCGCTCGGCCAGCTGGCTCGCGTCGATCAGGTCGTAGGCCATCAGGATCTCGGGATCGAGGTCGTCCTCCAGATCCTGGGGCGCGGAGCCGGTGAGGATGTCCAGTGCGTCCTGCGCTTCGGCGATCCGGGCGCGCCAGCGGCGGCGGGCGCGTTCGCGTTCCTCGGTGTCGTCCACGCCGAGCAGTTCGGCCAGTTCGTCCAGCAGCGGCGCGTCCCCGGGGCTGAATCGCCCGTCGTCCGGCCGCAGCAGTTCGGCGCGGTCGGCCGGGTCCAGCGACCTCGCGGCCCGGTCCAGCCGCTTCGGGTCGGCGAGCAGGTCGGCCAGGACCTCCTGCGGGGACAGGATCGGCCACAGTGTCGCGATCGCCGCCTGGATCTGTGGGTCGGCGCGCATTTCGTCGCGGATCTCGGTGAGATCGGCCGAGCTGAGCAGACTGGGCCCACCGGAGAGGTCGGCGCCCATGGTGGTGGCGAGTTGATCGGTCAGCGCGTCGATCACCGCGGCGGCGAAGATCGGCCGGGCCAGGTTGTGCGGGCGGCGCGAGGAGCGGGCGCGTCCGCGGGCCTTGGTGGCGATTTTGCGATCCAGCGCGACCGGATAGCCGTCGAAGCTCAGCCGGATCGGCTCGGCGGGCACCTGCTGACGATCGCGCACCGCCTGCTTGAGCACCTCGAGTATCGTCAGCGATCCCTTGATCTCGCCGGCGCGCAACGAGTCCTCGCGGGCGGCCCGGACGCCGGGGTACAGATCGCCGATGGTGGACAGCAGCACGCCGGTCTCGCCGAGTGACGGCAGCACCTGCCCGATGTAGTCGAGGAAGGTGGCGTTCGGCCCGATGATCAGCACGCCGCTCTTGGCCAGTTGCCGGCGGTGAGTGTAGAGCAGATACGCCGCCCGGTGCAGCGCGACGGCGGTCTTGCCGGTGCCCGGGCCGCCCTGCACCACGAGCACGCTCTTGTGCTCGGAGCGGATGATCGCGTCCTGCTCGTGCTGGATGGTCTCGACGATGTCGTTCATGTGACCGGTGCGCGCGGCGTTGAGCGCGGACAGCAGCGCGCTCTCGCTGCCGACGCCGCCGCCGGCGTCGGTGACGCCCGCCCGGCGCGCGGCCTCCAGATCGAGGTACTCGTCGTTGATCGCGGTCACCTTGCGGTTGCGCGAGCGAATGTGCCTGCGCCTGGTCACACCGTCCGGCGCCGCGGTGGTGGCCAGGTAGAACGGCCGCGCCAGCGGGGCCCGCCAGTCCAGCAGCAGGCTCTCGTAGTCGTCTTTCTCGTCGAGGATGCCCAACCTGCCGATGTAGCGATACTCGTCCTGCTCACCGTCCAGATCGATGCGTCCGAAACACAGGCCGTGCTCGGCGGCATCGTATTTCGCCAGGTCCTCGGAGTAGAGCTGGGTGAACGACTCCCGTTCGCTGCGGGCCTGCGGGGTACCGCCGGTCTCCAGCAGCACGGTGCGCAGCCGGTTGCGCGCGTAGTCGCGCATTTCGTCGAGCCGCTCGTACAGCACCGACAGGTAGGCCTGCTCCTGATCGGTTTCGCGGGTCCGCTCGGGCGTGCCGTCATGGGCGGCACGGTCCTGAGTGAGGTCGGGCAAACTGAACTCCTTGTCACCGCGAACAGGCGCGCGCACGCCGCCGAGGTCGGGCAGGTGCGCGCACGGAAAGCAGAGTTGTCGAGTCTACTGGGGTTGCGACGGACTCGCCGTAACCGCAGGTGAGGCCCCCGGTGCCGGGACGGAGGCGAGGTCGGCGGGCGGTGCGAGCTGCACCGGCGTGAAGTGCTCGACCACCGGGAACGGGTCGTAGAAGTGGTGTAGCAGGTCCTTCCAGCGCTGGTACTCCGGCGAGCCGCGGAATCCGGCGACGTGATCCTCGAGCCGGTCCCATACCACCCGCAGCAGGTAGCTGCCCGGCGACTCGACCCCGCGGGACAGCGACAGCGACCGGAAGCCCGGCATGCCTTCGATGATCGGCCGTGCCACGGCGAATGCGGCTTCGAAATCGGCGGCCAGTTCGGGGCGAACCGGCAGCAGTGCGTGTTCGATGATCATGGCGAACTCGTCAGGACGCGTGGGTGCTGTTGGGCCTGCGGCCCTTGGTGACGGTGACTTCTCGCCGTCCGGGCGGCTTCGCACGGTACATCGCCAGGTCCGCGTCGTGCAGCACCGCCTCCGGGCTGCGCCGGTCGCCCACCCCGAGTTCGGTGACGCCGATCGAGGCGTTCACCTCGATCCGGTGCCCGCGTGCGATGATCGGCTCGGCCATGGTGGAGCGCAGTCGGTTCACCAGTGCCGCGATGTCGACGCGGCGGGTGCGGCCGGACAGCAGGACCAGGAACTCGTCGCCACCGAGCCTGCCGACGATGTCGTCGCCGCGCAGCGCGCGCTGCAAGCGCTGGGCGACGATCTGCAGCACGGTATCGCCGATCGCGTGCCCGAGTGTGTCGTTGATCGCCTTGAACCCGTCCAGGTCGATGAACAGCACGGTGGATACCGGCAGCAGTTCCTCGGTACTGGCCAGCGCGGCGGCCAGCTGGGACAGGATCAGCGAGCGGTTGGCCAGCCCGGTGAGCGAGTCGTGCGTGGCTTGGTACTCCAATTGTCTTCTGCTGGCGCGGAATTCGGTGATGTCGGCGAAGGAGGACACCGCCGACGAGCCCGGGTCGCCGGGATTGAGCAGGCGGCTGCTGCCCGACAGCCAGCGCCGCTGGCCGTCCACCCGGTCGACGCCGAAGACATAGCCGGTGATGGTCTCGCCCGTGGCCAGCGTGCGCGCCACCGGATGGCGGCTCGGCGGCAGCGGCTGGGCATTCACGTCCAGCAGCACCAGCGGCAGCGACTGGATGGTGCGCCCGATGACCATGCCGTCGGGTCCCTCGGTACCGAAAATCCGCTTGGCGGCCGGGTTCATCGACTCGATCCGGCCCTCCGGAGCGATCACCACGACGCCCTCCTCCAACTGGGACACGACGGTGGTGAAGTAGTGCTCGGCCTTGCGCTGTGCGGCCTCGGCGTGCCGCTGGGCGGTGAGGTCGTGGATGACCACCTGGTAGGCGAGGTGGTCGTGCCAGGCGGTCAGCACCGACACCGTCTCCACCGGGACGGTGCCGCCGTCGACCCGCATCAGGGTCATCTCGGTGGGGATCGAGGCCGCGCCCGCGGTGCTGAGGGTGCTGATGCGGTCGAGCATCGCCGGGATCGAGGCGGGATGGACGAAATCGGTGAGCGGACGGCCGATGATCTCCTCGGCGTCCTCCGCGGCGAGCAGCCGGACGGTGGCCGGGTTGACGTAGACCACCCGGCCGCGTTCGTGCACGCAGATCCCGTCCGGAGTGTGCTCGACCAGAGAGCGGTAGCGCGCGGCCAGCTGTTCGGCGGCGTCGACCGCGGCGGCCAGCTCGTCGTCACCCACTCGAACCCCCGATCATCGACCCCATTATGGCCATTGGAACACGGGATTATTCTGGTATCGACGTGGACAAGATCACATCGTCCACGCTATGGCTTCGATCACAGTAACGGCACGTTCT
The DNA here is from genome assembly GCF_052545135.1 of Nocardia aegles. Taxonomy (NCBI): domain Bacteria; kingdom Bacillati; phylum Actinomycetota; class Actinomycetes; order Mycobacteriales; family Nocardiaceae; genus Nocardia; species Nocardia aegles. The sequence goes on along the minus strand of NZ_JBQWRI010000004.1, from coordinate 61,780 downwards.
CGGGCCGGATCCGGTGATCATGGCAGAGACCGGTTTCTGGGTCGAGGCGGGGCGGACGGTTGGTCCCGCCCAGTGAGCCGGTGAAGGAGCGATACATGCCGGGCGCCGACCAGAACACCGCCACGCGGTTCCGCACCGATTCGCGGCGGCCTCGAGACCATATGGCCATCGCCGGGATCGGCGCGATCACCGGATACGGATGGGGACGTGAACGGCTGTGGGACGGCTTGCTCAGCGGCAAGTCGGCGGCGTCCCTGCAACCGGGCTACGGGCCCGGCCGCGCCGACGACGCGTGGGTCGCGCTGGTCCCCGACGCCGGGGACCCCGAGGTCAGCACGAGCCGGTACGGGCGAGCCGTGCACGAGGCGGCGCGGGAGGCCGTCGCGGACGCCGGCGACCGGGGCTGGCGGCCCGGCCGCACCGTCGGCCTGCTGCACGCCATCGTGCTCGGGGACGTGGTGAACTGGCGCGACTTCTACCTCGTCGACGGGGGCCGCCGCCGGTCCAGGGACTATCTGCGGCTGCTGCCGTCCACGCCGGTCTCGATGCTGATGCAGGAGTTCGGCTTTCACGGCCCGGCGATGAACATCTCCGCCGCGTGCAGTTCCGCCAACGTCGCGCTCGTCACCGCGAAGCTCTGGCTGGACGCCGGTATGGCCGACGACGTGGTTGTCGTGGCGACCGATCTGTCGGCCACCCCGGACATGGTGGAGAGTTTCGTGCGGCTCGGCGCCGCGGTCACCGACGCCGAACCCCTGGACGCGTGCAGGCCCTTCCAGGAGGGTAGCCGCGGGTTCAGCATGGGTGAGGCCTCGGTGGCGTTCGTGCTGACCCGTTCGGTGGATCGGCCCTACGCCGCCGTGCTCGGCGGCGCTATGTCTAACGACGCCTATCACGTGGTCTCGGTCGACCCGACGCACGAGCAGATTCTCGACTGCACTCGCCGCGCGCTCGCCGCCGCGGAGGTCACCGCTGCCGACGTGCGTTATTTCAACGCGCACGGCACCGGAACCCGGCAGTGCGACATGGCCGAACACCATCTGCTCGAGCAGCTGTTCGCCGACCGCCCGCACATCTACGCGCTGAAGCCGCTGGCGGGGCACTGCCAGGGCGCGGCCGCCGCCGTCGAGGTCGCGGTCGCCGCCCTCGGCTACGAGCGCGGCATCGTGCCCGCGGCCCCGATCGTCGCTGCCGCGCATCCACGGCTGCTGGACGGCCCCGCGCCGTTCGAGGGCGGCATCACCGTGAAGCTCTCCCTCGGCATGGGTGGCAACAACTCGGCCGTGGTGCTCGGCGACGCGTGACCGCCATGGCGCAACGACGGAGGCCGGTGGGTGCGGGCCGCGCGCCCGTCGGCCCCGGTGACCGATCACTTGTCCGCTGCGTCGGGCCTGCCCGCGGTAACGGCGGCGACCAGCGGAATGCCGAATCGTGTCGCGCTGTTGACCTGTGGTGCCGGGCGGGCGATGCTACGGAGGCGTCCTGGCCTGTTTTCCCGGCTCATCCGTAACGTCCGGCCGCCGGGTTCCCGCCATTCGTCCAGGTGACGGGCGGTCCGCGAAACTTGTCGGTGCCCATGCCTAGCATGGCGGGCGGGGGTATGTCTGGACGCCGAACACGAAGGAGAAGGGACGGCCTGTGGCGGAATGCCTCATTGTGCGCGGAGCTCGGGAACACAACCTCAAAGGTGTCGATCTCGACCTGCCCCGCGACAGCCTGATCGTGTTCACCGGCCTGTCCGGCTCCGGCAAGTCGAGCCTGGCTTTCGACACGATCTTCGCGGAGGGCCAGCGGCGCTATGTCGAGTCGCTGTCGGCGTACGCACGGCAGTTCCTCGGTCAGATGGACAAGCCCGACGTCGACTTCATCGAAGGTCTCTCGCCCGCGGTGTCCATCGACCAGAAGTCGACCAACCGCAATCCGCGCTCGACCGTGGGCACCATCACCGAGGTCTACGACTATCTGCGGCTGCTCTACGCGCGAGCGGGCACTCCGCACTGCCCCGTATGCGGCGAGCTGATCGCCAAGCAGACCCCGCAGCAGATCGTCGATCAGGTGCTGGCGATGGACGAGGGGATCCGCTTCCAGGTGCTCGCGCCGGTGGTGCGCACCCGCAAGGGCGAGTTCGTCGACCTGTTCGACCAGCTCAACACCCAGGGTTACTCCCGCGTGCGGGTGGACGGCGTGGTGTATCCGCTCACCGATCCGCCGAAGCTGAAGAAGCAGGAGAAGCACGACGTCGAGGTCGTCGTCGACCGGCTGGCGGTCAAGCCGGGTTCCAAGCAGCGCCTGACCGATTCGATCGAGACCGCGCTGCGCCTGGCCGACGGCATCGTGGTGCTCGACTTCGTCGATCGCGACGAGCACGCGCACGACCGGGAGCGCCGCTTCTCCGAGCGCCTCGCTTGCCCGAACGGCCATCCACTCGACATCGAGGACCTGGAGCCGCGCTCGTTCTCGTTCAACTCGCCCTACGGCGCCTGCCCGGACTGCACCGGCCTCGGCATCCGCAAGGAGGTCGACCCGGAGCTGGTGGTGCCCGATCCGGCGCTGAGCCTGAACGAAGGTGCCATCGCGCCGTGGTCGCGCGGCCAGACCGCCGAGTACTTCACCAGGCTGCTGTCCGGCCTCGCCGATTCCATCGGCTTCTCCATGGACACCCCGTGGCGGGATCTGCCGCCGAAGGCGCGCAAGGCCGTGCTGGAGGGCAGCGCCGACCAGGTGCACGTCTCCTACACCAACCGCTACGGCCGCAAACGCTCGTATTACGCGGACTTCGAGGGCGTGATGCCGTTCCTGCAGCGGCGCCTGGAGAACACCGAGTCCGAGCAGATGAAAGAGCACTACGACGGGTACATGCGGGACATCCCGTGCCCGGTCTGCAAAGGCGCCCGGCTGCGCCCGGAGATCCTCGCCGTCACCATCGCCGCCAACGGCGACAAGAAGTCCATCGCCGACGTCAGTGACCTGTCCATCGGCGAGTGCTCGGCGTTCCTGAATTCGCTCACCCTGGGAGAGCGCGAGGCGGCGATCGCCGGGCACGTGCTGAACGAGGTGCAGGCGCGGCTGGGCTTCCTGCTCGATGTCGGCCTGGAGTACCTCTCGCTGTCCCGCGCGGCCGCCACCCTCTCCGGCGGTGAGGCGCAGCGGATCCGGCTCGCCACCCAGATCGGCTCCGGCCTGGTCGGTGTGCTCTACGTGCTCGACGAGCCGTCCATCGGCCTGCACCAGCGGGACAACCGCAGACTCATCGAAACCCTGACGCGGTTGCGCGATCTGGGAAACACGCTGATCGTGGTCGAGCACGACGAGGACACCATCCGCGCCTCGGACTGGGTGGTCGACATCGGCCCGCTGGCCGGCGAGCACGGCGGCACAGTGGTGCACAGCGGGCCTTACGAAGAATTGCTCACCGATCCGAACTCGCTCACCGGAGCGTATCTGTCGGGCCGGGAGCGTATCGAGGTGCCGTTGGTGCGTCGCCCGGTCACCAAGCAGCGGCAGCTCACCGTCGTCGGGGCGAGCGAGCACAACCTCGGGGGCATCGATGTCGCGTTCCCGCTCGGCGTGCTCACCTCGGTGACCGGTGTCTCCGGGTCGGGCAAGTCGACCTTGGTGAACGACATCCTGGCGACGGTGCTGGCGAATCGGCTCAACGGTGCGCGGCAGGTGCCCGGCAGGCACACCCGGGTCAACGGGCTCGATCACCTGGACAAACTGGTGCAGGTGGACCAGTCGCCGATCGGCCGGACGCCGCGGTCCAACCCGGCCACCTACACCGGCGTCTTCGACAAGATCCGCACACTGTTCGCGGCCACCACCGAGGCGAAGGTGCGCGGTTACCAGCCCGGCCGGTTCTCGTTCAACGTCAAGGGCGGTCGCTGTGAGGCCTGCTCCGGCGACGGCACGCTGAAGATCGAGATGAACTTCCTGCCGGATGTCTACGTCCCCTGCGAGGTCTGCCACGGCGCCCGCTACAACCGGGAAACCCTCGAGGTGCACTACAAGGGCAAAACCATCGCCGAGGTGCTGGACATGTCCATCGAGGAGGCCGCCGAGTTCTTCGAACCGGTCACCTCGATCCACCGCTACCTCAAGACCCTGGTGGACGTCGGGCTGGGCTACGTGCGCCTCGGCCAGAGCGCTCCGACCCTCTCCGGTGGTGAGGCCCAGCGGGTGAAGCTCGCCGCCGAGTTGCAGAAGCGGTCCACCGGCCGCACGGTGTACATCCTCGACGAGCCGACCACGGGCCTGCACTTCGAGGACATCCGCAAACTGCTCAACGTCATCAACGGCCTGGTGGACAAGGGCAACACGGTGATCGTCATCGAGCACAACCTGGACGTCATCAAGACCTCCGACTGGGTGATCGACATGGGGCCCGAAGGTGGCTCCGGCGGCGGCACCGTGGTGGCGGCGGGCACGCCGGAGCAGGTCGCGGCGGTAGCGCACAGCTATACCGGCCAGTTCCTCAAGGAAGTGCTGGACCAGCCGCCCACGCCGCAGAGCGCCGCGAAGAAGGCCCCGGCGAAGAAGACCGCGGCCAAGGCCACCAAGCGCCCTGCGAAGAAGGCCGCGGCGGTCGGCTGACGCTGTTGCGGAGCGGCGCGATCCGGGTGTGCCGGGCCGCGCCGCTCTGTGTTCAGCGGTTGGCGATGGTGTGGACCAGTTCGGCGAGTTCCTTCGGCGTGGACCACATCGAACGACGCGCGCACGTGGCGGCGGGTCTGCCTGCGCGACTCCGCCACCGGCTGGTCAATGGTCCAGCGCGGGGGTGCCCGGCGTCGTCGCCGACCGCGCGGCCCGGGAGCCGGTCGAGGTCAGTACACCGGGCCGGTGTACTTCTCGCCGGGGCCCTTGCCGGGCTCGTCGGGATGCGCGGAGGATTCGCGGAAGGCGCGTTGCAGCGACTGCAACCCCTCGCGCATCGGTCCCGCATGCGGTCCCAGGTACTCCACCGAGGCCGTAACGAGTCCGGCCAGTGCCGTGATCACGCGGCGCGCCTCGTCCAAGTCGCGGCGCGGGCTGGTGTCGGGGTCCTCGTCGGCGAGCCCGAGCTTCTCCGCCGCCGAACTCATCAGCATCACGGCGGCGCGGCTGATCACCTCGACCGCGGGGATGTCGGCCAGTTCGCGTACGGAGGCGTCGAGCTCGTCAGTCATGCCTTCAGGCTAGCGACGCCGCGCGGAGCATCCGGAGGTGGCCGATCTCCGCGATGTTCTTCATCAGCTCCGCGTTCACCCAGCCCGCCAGATGCGCGATGGTCAGCCCCGCGTCGGCGGGCCACGGATAGGCGGAGGGCCGGTCCAACTCGGCCTCGTCGAGTACCCGCTCCCACTCGATGCGCAGTTCGCGGAGGCAGGCGACGGCCGCGGCGCCGTCACCGGGCCAGTGCACGTCCTCCCGCGCGGGCGGGGTGACACCCTCGACATGGTCGATGGCGGTACCCCACCACCAGCCGATGTGCCAGGTCAGCCAGCCGATCGTCGGGACGGGGACCGGGTCGGGCTCCGCGTCGGCCCAGTCCGGCCGCCATACACCGTCGGCGTCGGGGCGTACTGTCCAGGTGAGATCGGCGGGTTCCCAGAGGAAATCCTCCGATGTCAGCGCGTCGAGGTGGATCCCGGCGAGCGACCAGGTCAGGTCGAACTGCCATCGCAGCAGGTCGCGGCGTGGTGTGAGCACCGGGCGAGCGTGGCACGCCTCTGGTGGCCGGGCAAGGTATTTTCGACCCGATTCGGCGATAGCCGAACGGAATGTTAGACTTTCCGCTGACGACCGCCCCGGGGCCACCCCGGGGCTGATAAGTGGAGCCCGACTCCCACCGTTGCCGACGAGTGATCGTACGGTCCAGCGGTCCGGTCACCCGCCCTCGAGGCGGGTTTCTCGTGCTGTGGTTCTCCTGGAGAACCCGCCGCGCGAGAGTCGACTCGAGTTCGCTCGCGGTCGGCGATCGGTCGACATCGGGCCCCGTGCGCGGAATACCGCACCGGGGCCTTCGTGTTGAACAGGGGTTGCAGTTATTGCGCGCGGTCGTCCGACGACACCGCTTGACCTAGGAGGCCCCATCAGCACTGAGACCCGCATCAACGATCGCATCCGTGTTCCCGAGGTCCGGCTCATCGGACCTGGCGGCGAGCAGGTTGGGATCGTGCGTGTTGAAGATGCACTACGCGTCGCCCTCGAAGCCGACCTCGATCTGGTCGAGGTGGCACCGGATGCCCGTCCGCCGGTCTGCAAGATCATGGACTACGGCAAGTTCAAGTACGAGACGGCGCAGAAGGCGCGCGAGTCTCGGAAGAACCAGCAGCAGACGGTGATCAAGGAGCAGAAGCTCCGCCCGAAGATCGACGACCACGATTACGAGACCAAGAAGCGCAACGTCGTGCGCTTCCTCGAGGCCGGGTCCAAGGTCAAGGTGACGATCATGTTCCGCGGACGCGAGCAGTCCCGTCCCGAACTCGGTTTCCGGCTGCTGCAGCGGCTGGCGTCCGACGTCGCCGAGCTCGGTTTCGTGGAAACCTCGGCCAAGCAGGACGGTCGCAACATGACCATGGTCCTCGCCCCGCACAAGGGCGCGAAGACCCGGGTGAAGGCGCAGCAGGAGTCGGCCCCGCGCCCGGCGCCCAGCGCCGCCCCGGCCGGTCAGCCCGCCGCGGAGCAGGCCGAGACGGCCGGCCCGCAGTAACACCGATCAGAACACCGGCGGTCCGCCCCGACCGCCGGGACGACAGATAGAGGAATCCATGCCGAAAATGAAGACGCACAGCGGCGCCTCGAAGCGATTCAAGGTGACCGGCAAAGGCAAGCTGCTGCGCCAGCAGGCGAACCGTCGCCACCTGTTCGAGCACAAGCCCTCCCGCCGTACTCGTCGTCTGGACGGCGTGGAAGTCGTCGCCTCCGCCGACGTCCGTCGCGTGAAGAAGCTGCTCGGTCTCTGATCGCGTTATCGCGCAGACCGGCACGCACCCGCGACCGGAGTACCTCCGTCGCCACCCCCGACCCATTTCCGGGCGCCGCCCCGCGCCCCCAGATCGAACAGGACTGACCAGTGGCACGCGTCAAAAGGGCTGTCAACGCTCAGAAGAAGCGCCGTTCCATCCTCGAGGCCTCCAAGGGCTACCGCGGCCAGCGCTCGCGGCTGTACCGCAAGGCCAAGGAGCAGCAGCTGCACTCGCTCACCTACGCCTACCGCGACCGCCGGGCGCGCAAGGGTGACTTCCGCAAGCTGTGGATCGCGCGCATCAACGCCGCCGCGCGGATCAACGACATCACCTACAACCGCTTCATCCAGGGCCTGAAGGCCGCCGGTGTGGAGGTGGACCGCAAGATCCTCGCCGAGCTCGCGGTGTCGGACGCCGAGGCGTTCGCCGGTCTCGTCGCGGTCGCCAAGGCCGCCCTGCCGCAGGACGTCAACGCCCCGGCCGCTTGAGTCGCGTTCGTTGACACCCGGACGACTTTCGGAACGACCCGTGGAAGAGCTCAGTGAGCGCAATCCACGGGTCGTTTCCGCTGTCAAGCTCCAGCGCGGAGCGCAGCGCCGCAAAGCGGGCCGATTCCTCGCCGAAGGAGCCAATGCCGTCGCCGCGGCCCTGGAGACCGCGCGCGTCCATGAGCTGTTCTATTCGCAGGCGGCCGCCGAACGCGATCACGCGCTGATCGCGGGCGCGTCCGCGGCGGGCGTCCGCACCACGCTGGTCAGCGACCGCGCGGCGGAGCATCTCGCGGAAACGGTCACGGCGCCGGGCTTGGTGGCGGTCTGCGATCTGCTCGACGTGCCCCTGACCCGGATTCTCGACGCCGGACCCCGGATGCTCGCCGTCCCGGTCGAGATGGCCGAGCCGGGGAACGCGGGCACGGTCATCCGAGTCGCCGACGCCGTCGGCGCCGACGGCGTGGTGCTGGCCGGCGACACGGTGGACCCGCACAACGGCAAGTGCGTACGGGCCAGCGCGGGCAGCATCTTCCATGTGCCGATCGCCCGCCACCGCGATGTCGCCGAGACGCTGGATTCGATCGCCGCGGCCGGCCTGACGATCCTCGCGACCGCGGCGAACGGCGAGATCGACCTCGACGACGCCGACGACCTGTTCACCGGGCCGGTGGCCTGGCTGTTCGGCAACGAGGCGCACGGCCTCGACCCGGCCGTCGCCCGACGCGCCGACCACCGCATTCGCATTCCCATCCGCGGCCGGGCGGAGAGCTTGAACCTGGCGACGGCCGCGGCGATCTGCCTCTACGCGAACTCGCGGATCCGCCACCGTGCTTGATCCCCCGCGACTCGCCTCGCGGTCGTCACGGTGAGCAACGTTCCGGGGCGCGCAATCATCGCGCGTCGGGTTTCCGTGGTGAACTGGTCACGACTCATACGAGGCAATCCAGGTGAATTGCCCGTGGCCGATCCAATACCCTTCCGACCCTCGCGCCACACTCGATACAGTCTGAGAGCTTCGTAACGGCACTCCAGCCGAAACGATTGATCTTCAACAGCCGAGCACCAGGGGGTCCCCGTGTCCCAACCGCCGCCGCCGTACCCAGGACCCAACACTGGCCCCGGCTACTCCACATATGGGTCGACACCCCCACCCGGATTCCCTCCCCCGCCCAACTTCCCGCCCCCGCCCGGATACGGGCCGATGCCGCCGCAGCCGCCGAAGAAGCAACTCATCTGGCCGTGGATTGTTATCGGCGGTGTGCTCCTGTTCTGCGGAGGATGTTTCGGACTCGTCAGCGTCGCCGGCAACGACTCCCAATCGGCAGCCAGCACGACAACCCGCCGTGCTGCCGCCATCGCGCCCGCGGAACCAGTGGACTCCCCCGCACCTAAACCAGGCAAATCCATTGCCCCCGCCGGGTCGGCGGTCCGTGACGGACAGTTCGAGTTCCAGGTGACCGCAATCGATCCGCCGAAATCTTCCGTCGGGTCGGGGTTCATGCAGGAGAAGGCCCGCGGAGAGTTCATCGTGATCCACGTCGACATCACGAACACGGGGAGAGCGCCGCGTTCCTACTTCGATGACAACCAGAAGCTTTTCGATGATCAGGGACGCGAGTATGCGAACAACTCGATGGCCGGCCTCAGCCTGGGCGAGGACACCTACACGACGGATCTGAATCCAGGCTTCAAAATCAGCGTGGCAATCGTATTCGATGTCCCGCCCGGTACGGTTCCCGCCACACTTGAATTGCACGACAGCATGTTCTCCGGCGGCGTGAAAGTCGCACTGAAGTAGGGGAATCCACCTGTGTCCTACCCCCCACTCGGTCACCCCACTCCGCAGAAGAAACCCTTCCCTGCGTGGCTGCTGCTGATCGCGTTCATAGTCGCGTTCGCTCTGGTCCTTCTTGCGATGATGATAATAGGCGTCGACCTGGCAAGCGGCGGCCTGGTGCTCTTCTTGCTGGTAGCAGCAGTTGTAGCGGCGATTGTGGTAGCCGTAGGAGCGTTGATCCAGCACCACGGAACGCCCCCCGCGGCACCGCCTGCGGGATGGTACCCGGACAGTGCAGGCATGATGCGTTGGTTTGACGGCAGCCGGTGGACGGAGTTCACGCAGCCGCCGCCGGGCAGCGGCAGCCCTGGTTCCAGCGAATAATCCGCCTTCATCGCACCACGGGCCATCTAATACGATGCGATCGTGGCTGATGACACCAGGTTGACAGACGAATCGCTAGCTGAAGCGGCAGTAGCGGCCGAGAAGGCGTTCGCCGCTGCCGCCGACCTGGATGCGCTCGCGGTCGCGAAAACCGAGCATCTCGGCGGCAAGGCGCCGCTGGCGCTGGCGCAACGCGCGTTGGGCAGCCTGCCCAAGTCGGAGAAGGCCGACGCGGGCAAGCGGGTCAACGTCGCCAGGTCCAGGGTGTCGGAGGCGTTCGAGTCGCGCCGCGCCACGTTGCTGGCCGAGCGCGACGCCGCCGTGCTGGTCGCCGAGACCATCGACGTGACGCTGCCCGCGCGGCGCGTGGCCGTCGGCGCGCGTCATCCCATCACCGTCATCTCCGAGCAGGTCGCCGACGTGTTCGTCGCGATGGGCTGGGAGGTCGCCGAAGGTCCCGAGGTGGAGACCGAGCACTTCAACTTCGACGCGCTGAACTTCCTGCCCGACCATCCGGCGCGCACCATGCAGGACACCTTCCACATCGCGCCGGAGGGCTCGCGCCAGGTGCTGCGCACGCACACCTCGCCGGTGCAGGTGCGCTCGATGCTGGAACGCGAGCTGCCGATCTATGTGGTCTGCCCGGGGCGCACGTTCCGCACCGACGAGCTGGACGCCACGCACACCCCGGTGTTCTCCCAGGTCGAGGGCCTGGCGGTGGACAAGGGCCTGACCATGGCGCATCTGCGCGGCACACTGGACGCGTTCGCCCGTGCGCTGTTCGGGCCGCAGACCCGCACTCGCATGCGCCCCAACTACTTTCCGTTCACCGAGCCCTCCGCCGAGGTCGACGTGTGGTTCCCGGACAAGAAGGGCGGTGCGGGCTGGGTCGAATGGGGTGGCTGCGGCATGGTGAACCCGAAGGTGCTGATCGCCAGCGGGATCGATCCCGAGGTGTACAGCGGGTTCGCCTTCGGCATGGGCCTGGAGCGCACGCTGCAGTTCCGCAACGGCATCCCGGACATGCGCGACATCGTCGAGGGCGACGTGCGTTTCACGCTGCCCTTCGGTATCCGGTCCTGACCCCACCCTTCGATCGAGAGAGCGAAACGTCAAGTGCGAGTAGCGCAGTCCTGGCTGACCGACATCATCCAGCGCACCAACCCGGAGTGGTCGGTGACGCCGGAGGAGCTCGACGCGGGATTCGTCCGGGTCGGGCTGGAAGTCGAAGAGCTCGACAAGCTCGAGCCGATCGCGGGTCCGCAGGAGGGCCCCGGTCCGCTGGTGGTCGGCCGCGTCGCCGAGATCACCGAACTGACCGAGTTCAAAAAGCCGATCCGTTTCTGCACGGTGGACATCGGCGAGCCCGAGTTGCAGGAGATCATCTGCGGCGCGCGGAATTTCCAGGTCGGTGACCTGGTGGTCGTGGTGCTGCCCGGCGGTGTGCTGCCCGGCGGGTTCGAGATCACCTCGCGCAAGACCTACGGCCACGTCTCCAACGGGATGATCTGCTCGGTCGCCGAACTCGGCATCGGCAAGGACCATTCCGGGATCCTGGTGCTGGAACCCGGCACCGCCGAGCCGGGCGCCGACGCCAATGCGCTGCTCGGTTTGGACGACACCGTCATCGAGCTGAACATCACCCCCGACCGCGGTTACTGCTTCTCTGTGCGCGGTCTGGCGCGCGAGCTGGCCTGTGGTTTCGATCTCGACTACGCCGACCCGGCGGTGCGCACCCTGCCCGACCACGAGCAGGAAGCCTGGTCGATCCGGGTGGAGCCGGACTCCCGGTGTACCCGCTTCGCGGCACGGCGGGTCACCGGCGTCGACCCGAAGGCGGTGAGCCCCTGGTGGTTGCAGCGCAGGCTGCTGTTGTCGGGCGTGCGTCCGATCTCGCCCGCGGTGGACGTCACCAACTACGTGATGCTCGAGCTCGGGCAGCCGCTGCACGCCTTCGACGCGAACAAGGTGTCGGGCGGTTTGGTGGTCCGTTCGGCGCACAAGGGCGAGAAGTTGCGCACCCTGGACGACGTGGAGCGCGCGCTCCACACCGAGGATGTGGTGATCGCGGACGATTCCGGCGTCATCTCGCTGGCCGGTGTGATGGGCGGGGCGAGCACCGAGGTCGGCGTGGATAGCACCGACATCCTGCTCGAGGCGGCCACCTGGAATCCGTTGCTGATCTACCGGACCGCGCGCAGGCACAAGCTGGTGTCCGAGGCGGGGAAGCGGTACGAGCGGGTCGTCGATCCCGAGATCAACGTGGCCGCGCTCGATCGGGCGGCCACGCTGCTCGCCGAAATCGCCGGCGGCACCATCGAACCGGTGCTGACCGACGTCCGGGCCCCCGTCCCGGCGCCCGAGCCGATCCGGATGGACATCGACCTGGCCGACCGCGTCGCGGGTGTCACGTATTCGACCGGTACCTCGGCGCGCCGTCTGGCCCAGATCGGCTGCACGGTCGAGGTCGGCGTCAGCGCGGCCGGGCACGGTCAGCTGGTGGTGACTCCGCCGAGCTGGCGGCCCGATCTGGCCCAGCCCGCCGACCTGGTGGAGGAGGTGCTGCGGCTGGAGGGGCTCGAGCAGATCCCGTCCGTGCTGCCGGTCGCACCGGCCGGTCGGGGGCTCACGCCGACCCAGCGCCGTCGCCGTGCCGTCAGCCGCGCGCTGGCGTTCGCCGGTGCCGTGGAGGTCCCGCCGCCGGTGTTCCTGCCCGCCGGAGTGTTCGACACCTGGGGCCTGGACGCCGACGACCCGCGCCGCGCCACCACGAAGGTGCTCAATCCACTCGATGTGGAGCGCGCCGAACTGGCCACCACGCTGCTGCCCGGCTTGCTCGAGGTGGCCGTCCGCAATATTTCCCGGGGCGCGCGCGATCTGGCGATCTACGGCATCGCGCAGGTGGTGCTGCCGAGCGCGACGACGAGGGCGGTCGATCCGCTGCCGGTGGATCGCCGCCCCACCGACGACGAGATCGCCGAACTGCTGGGTTCGCTGCCCGACCAGCCGGTGCACGTGGCCGCCGTCCTGACCGGCCGGCGCGAGCCGCGCGGGCCGTGGGGGCCGGGCCGTCCGGCCGAAGCCGCCGACGCGTTCGCCCTCGCCGACGCCGTCGGTGACGCGGCCGGTGTGACCATCGAGCGCCGTCCGGCGGCCCAGCTGCCTTGGCATCCCGGTCGGTGCGCCGAGTTGGTGGTGGACGGAATAGTCGTCGGCCACGCCGGTGAGCTGCATCCCGCCGTGCTGGAACGTTCTGGTCTGCCGCCGCGCACCTGCGCCGTCGAACTCGATCTGGATGCGCTGCCGCTGCGGGAATCCCGGCCGGTCCCCACGGTGTCGCCGTTCCCCGCGGTGCTCCAGGACGTCTCGGTGAGCGTCGAGAAGACGATCCCGGCTGCGTCGGTCGAGTCCGCACTGCGCACCGGCGGCGGTGAGTTGCTGGAGGACATCGCGTTGTTCGATGTGTACGAGGGCGCTCAGGCGGGTGAAGGACGCAAGTCGCTCACCTACGCTCTGCGTTTCCGTGCCACCGACCGGACCTTGACCGAAGACGAGGCCAGTGCGGCGCGGGACGCGGCCGTCGCGTCGGCGGCCGACGCCGTGGGTGCGGTGCTGCGCGGCTGACGTCGAGTCCCGCGGCGAGAGGGGCCGGAGGGGCGCGGTCTCGCCGGGGTGCGCCCGCTGTCTCCCGTTGTTCGTTTGCGATGGGTCGCCGCGTCGAGCGCCGGTGTCGCGGCACCCGCCCGACCCGGCCTTGCCGGTCCAGGAGTAAGAACGTGGGCATGCGACACCCGGCCCGTCCGATCCTCAACGCGCTGACCTATCTGCCGGAGCGGACGGTGCTGCGGACCCCGGGGGTGTTCGGCATGGAATACACCGAGCTGTTCCTGCCCACCTCGGACGGGGAGACTGTGCACGCATGGTGGATGCCCGCCCGCGATTCGATCGGACACATCCTGTTCGCACACGGTAACGCGGGCAATCTCGGCGACCGGGTGCCGATCTTCGCACTGCTCACCGAGGCCGGTTTCGACGTCCTGGCCTTCGACTATCGCGGCTACGGGCGCAGCACCGGGAAACCGACCGAGCACGGCACCTACTTGGACGCGCACGCCGCGCGCCGGGCGCTGCTGGCACAACCCGGTGTCGATCCGAATCGCGTGCTGTATTTGGGCAAGTCCCTCGGCGGCGGTGTCGTGCTGGAACTCGCCCAACACCATCCGCCGGCCGGAGTGATGCTGATGTCCACCTTCAGCGGCCTGCGCGACGCGGCTCGCTCGGTGTATCCGTTCCTGCCCGCGCCACTGGTGCCGAACGCCTACCCCAACGAACGCCGCATTCGCACACTGCGCGCCCCGGTGCTGATCATGCACGGTGACCAGGACGAACTGCTGCCGCTGCGGCACGCGCAACGGCTCTACGCCGCGGCGCCGGAGCCGAGACGGCTGGTGGTCTTTCCCGGGGCCGGGCACAACGATCTGATCGTCGTCGGCGGCTCGGCCTGGTCCGACCTGGTGCGAGACTGGGCGGGTGCGCGCGTGCGGTCGTGAACGCCTTCGGGTGCGGCGGAGCGTGCGTAGCCTGGCGGTATGAGTGACAACAGCGATTTGGCGAGCCGGTTGGCCGCGCTGTCCGACACGGAGTTGGCCGGTGTCGTGCTGGCCGCCACGGCGGGGCGTCCCGGGTTCGCGGCGGTCCACGCGGCGCTGGTCGGGCTGTTGGAGACCGGTGATGCTGCTGCGGCCGGGAATGTGACTCCGGCCACCGCGCCCGATGGCACCGTGCTCGCATCGCAGACGCCGGGCGTGTCGGGCCAGGTCGGCGGCAGTTCCACGGGACCGGCGGTACCGGTACCGCCGTCGGGTATGCCGGAGCCCGCCGCGAGTGGCGGATATTCGGCCTCCGGCGTCCCTACATTCGAGTCGGTCCGCGATAAGGTCGAGCATCGCTACGGCACCGCCCAGGGGATGGGCGAACTCGATCGGCAGACTCCAGCGGGCCGCAGCGTGGACGAACAATGGCAGGCACGTGAGCAGGCCGCGCGTGAGCGCCTGGACCGGATCCGGAAATCGTTGCACGGCGACGACGTCGACCCGCACCGGCCGTGACCCGCGCTGGGCGCGCCGGACGAGCTGTGATGGGTGGAATTCGATGAGCGAGCCGCGTGAGATCGCCGACCGGCTTCTGGACGCCCAGGTGGCATTCCTGCTCGCCGAAGTGACCGGCGAGCGTTTCGCGGAGGTGGTCGCGCGCGACACCGAGGCCGTGCTCGGGGTCGCCGACACGCTCGTCGTCCGGGACGTGGTGGCGATCGACCAGGCCAAGCAGACCGTGCGCATGGTGGTCGAACTGATCGGCGGCAGTCCGGTGTTCGCCGACATGATGGTGGTGTTCGCCGACTCCATCTACGACCATGTCGCCGCCAACCACGACTACAAGCTCGGCGATGTGGTCGAGCGCGAGCCGGTGGAGGCGCTGCTGGAGAAGATCTTCGGCATGCACCGGGCACAGGAGCGCATCCTGGACCGGCTCACCGAAAGTCCGCTGGTGGCCACGGTCGCGTCGAAGTTCGTGGACAAACTGATCAACGATTTCGTGCAGGCCAATCGGGAGCGCGCCGAGAAGATCCCCGGGGTGTCCTCGCTGATGTCGCTGGGCCAGTCCGCGGCCAACCGCGCCAAGAAGGTCGCCGACGGCACGTTCGTCGGCGACCTGGCGGGCAAGGGCGCCCTGTTCGCGCTCAAGCGCACCAACAACGCCATTCGGGAGATGCTGCGCGACGCGCCGGTGCATGCCGCCGCGATGGAGTTCTGGGATCTGCACGCCGACGAACCGGTCAGCGGTCTGCGCGACTACCTCAGCCAGAAGGACCTCGACGAGCTGGTGCTGCTGTGCTACGAGATCGCCGTCACCACCCGCGAGAAGGAGTACTTCGGCCTGCTCCTGGACGAGTGCGTGGAGGTGTTCTTCACCAAGTACGGCGATTACACCCTGGCGGCCATGCTGCCGGAACTCGGCCTGACCGGTGACGACATCGTCGGGGAGATCCTCCGGTACGGGCCGGCGGTCATCGAGGGTGCGAAGCGCGACGGCGTCCTCGCCCGGCTGATCCGCGAGCGCCTCGCCCCCTTCTACACCTCGGACGAGGTGCTCGGCATCCTCGGGGATGTTTGATCTGCCGTGTTCAGTGCCGGCGCCCGCGGCGCCTGCTCGGTCTTGCTTCGCTCGAAACCTGTAGTCCAGTGTTGTTGGTTGCGTGCGGCGGTAGCCGCGGATCTGAAGCCTGTGCCGATGCCGATGCGGCTGGGTTCCAGTGTCACCGGCCGAATCCCGTATCCGGTGCTGTGCCGGCCGGAGACCGGTTTCACTTCGGTAGCGCCGGGACGATCGCTTCGCCGATGGTGGCCAGGCGATCGCACGGGTTCTGGTCCGCAGTCTTGTCGACCACGATCAGTTGCAGCAGGCCCTGCCGGGCGGGGAAGAGCACGTCGCACATCTGGTCTTTGGCCGCGTCGTCGACGCGGAACTGGCGTCCGGGCCGTCCGGCGATGGTGACGTCCTGGAAGTCGACATTGCCCGGCTTCCGTTCGAACTCGGCCACCGACATGCCGGTGGAGAACACGCCGAGGGTGAAGTCGGCGCCCTTCCAGCCGCAGATCTCCCAGCCGGGCTGCTTCACCCCGCCGACGCCGACCTGCTTGCCGGCCGGGTCGAGTCCGGCGCTCGTCAGCGCGGTATCGGGGATGCCGGTGCAGGGATCGAACAGCCCGGTGGCTGTGCCCACGGCGCTGGTGGCCTGCGTGCTGGTCGCCGCCGGTGCTCCGCCGGACTCGTCGCCGCAGGCGACCGGTCCGAGCGCAAGTGCGATCGCCAAGGGAACCAACGTGATTCGGTGCGCCATCCAGCCCTCTTGCCCTACGGGTGTGTCGCGCCGGACTGTATCAGAATCGCGTCGTGTGGTTTCGCGGCGGGCGAAGGGGGTCACCTGCGCTTCTCCGAACTTTCCGGCGGAGCCGGGCGCGGCCGGTGTGGGCCGCGTCGCATACCGTAGCGAGAGGGCGGGCAATACTGTCTGATGATGGGTGAAACGGTGAGCGAGACCCCACAGGACGCCATCCGGCCGCTGCGCGACGACATCCGGTTCCTCGGTGGCGTGCTCGGTGACACCATTCGCGACCACGAAGGGCCGGAGGTCTTCGACCTCATCGAGCGGGTGCGCGTCGAGGCGTTCCGGGTGCGCCGCGAGGAGGTCGGGCGCAGCGCCGTCGCCGAGATGCTGGACGGCGTGGACATCGCGGTGGCCCTTCCGCTCATCCGCGCGTTCAGCTACTTCGTGCTGCTGGCCAACCTGGCCGAGGACATCCAGCGCGACCGCCGCCGCACCGCACACGAGACGGCGGGCGAACCGCCGCAGGACTCCTCGCTGGCGGCCACCTACCGCAAGCTCGACGCGGCCGCGCTGGACGGAACCCGGGTCGCGGATCTCCTGGCCGACGCGCTGGTGTCGCCGGTGATCACCGCGCACCCGACCGAGACGCGCCGCCGCACCGTCTTCGACGCGCAGGCCCGGATCACCGAGTTGATGCGCCTGCGCCAGCGCTACGGCGAGAACGAACGTGAGCGCGCCGAGCTGGAGCGGCAGATCCGGCGCCAAGTGCTGAGCCTGTGGCGCACCGCGCTGATCCGTTTGGCCCGCTTGCGCATCCAGGACGAGATCTCGGTGGGGCTGCGTTATTACGACCTGACCCTCTTCGACATCATCCCGGCGATCAACGCCGAAGTGCGCGCCGCGCTGCGCTCGCGCTGGCCCGGAGTCGAGCTGCTGCCACGCCCGATGCTGCGTCCCGGCTCCTGGATCGGCGGCGACCGCGACGGAAATCCGTACGTCACCGCCGGGGTGGTGCGGCAGGCCGCCTACCGCGCCGCCGGCGTCGCTTTCGAGCGCTACCTGCGCGAGCTGGTGGAACTGGAGAAGACGCTGTCGTTGTCGGCCCGGCTGGTCGCCGTGACGCCCGAGGTCGCCGCGCTCGCCGAGACCGGATACCCCGATCCGGCCGCGTACGCCGACGAGCCGTATCGCCGTGCGTTGCACCATGTCCGGGCCCGGTTGACGGCCACCGCGCTGGCGGCGCTGGGGGAGGTTCCGCCGAACGGACTCGATGCCGGGGCACGGCCCTACCCGACCCCGCAGGCCGTGCTGGACGACCTGGACGTGGTCGACGCCTCGCTGCGGCGCAGCGGCGACGGCCTGCTCGCCGACGATCGTCTCGCCGCGTTGCGCCATGCCCTGGAAACGTTCGGCTTCCATTTGCAGAGCCTGGACCTGCGCCAGAACTCCGAGGTGCATGAGCAGGTCGTCGCCGAACTGCTGGCCTGGGCCGGGGTGCACCCCGACTACGCGAGCCTGCCGGAGTCGCGCCGGGTGGAACTGCTCGCCGCCGAGCTGCGCACCCGCCGCCCGCTGCTCGGCCCGCACGCACGGCTGAGCGAACTGGCCGGCAAGGAGCTCGACATCGTCCGCGCCGCCCGGGATGTGGTGGGCAGACTCGGCGCGGAGGCGGTGCCGAACTACATCATCAGCATGTGCACGTCGGTCAGCGATCTGCTCGAAGCCGCCCTGCTGTTGAAGGAAGGCGGGCTGCTCGACCCGGGGGAGCCGGACGGACCGCCGAGCTGCCCGGTGGGCATCGTCCCGCTGTTCGAGACCATCGAGGATCTCGGCGCCGGCGCGGCCACGCTGTCGGCTGCGCTGCAGGTGCCGGTCTATCGCGATCTGGTAGCCGCGCAGGGCAGGCGCCAAGAGGTGATGCTCGGCTACTCCGACTCCAACAAGGACGGCGGGTACCTGGCCGCCAACTGGGCGCTGTACCGGGCCGAGCTGGATCTGGTCGAGGTCGCGCGCAAGAGCGGCATCCGGCTGCGGCTGTTCCACGGTCGCGGCGGCACGGTCGGCCGCGGCGGCGGCCGCAGCTACGACGCGATCCTCGCCCAGCCCGCCGGGGCGGTGCGCGGCTCGCTGCGGCTGACCGAGCAGGGTGAGGTGATCGCCGCGAAATACGCCGAACCCGGTGCGGCGCACCGCAATCTGGAGTCGCTGATCGCGGGCACCTTGGAGTCGACGCTGCTGGACGTGGAGGGCCTCGGCGCCGACGCTGAACCGTCCTACCGCATCATGGACGACCTGGCGGCCCGCGCCCGCGCCGCGTACGCGCGGCTGGTGCACGAGACACCCGGATTCGTCGAGTACTTCCGGCAGTCGACGCCGGTCGCCGAGGTGGGCGATCTGAACATCGGCAGCAGGCCGGCCTCGCGCAAGCCGACGAATTCGGTCGCGGACCTGCGCGCGATCCCGTGGGTGATGTCGTGGAGTCAGGCTCGGGTGATGCTACCGGGCTGGTACGGCACCGGCAGCGCGCTGGAGGAGTGGATCGACGGCGACCCCGAGCGGCTGGCCACCTTGGCGGATCTGTACCGCCGCTGGCCGTTCTTCCGCACGGTGCTGTCCAACCTGGCGCAGGTGATGGCCAAGAGCGATCTGGACATCGCCGCGCGCTACGCGGAACTCGTGGACGACGTGGCGTTGCGGGAGCAGATTTTCGGCATGATCCGGGAGGAGCACGCCCGCACCGTCCGCATGCACGCCGCGATCACCGGCAACGATCATCTGCTGGCCGACAACCCGTCGCTGGCCGAGTCCATCCACAACCGTTTCCCCTACCTGGAGCCGCTCAACCAGATGCAGGTGGAACTGCTGCGCCGCCTGCGTGCCGGGGACGACTCCGAACGGGTGAGACGCGGCATCCTGCTGACCATGAACGGCCTGGCCACCGCTCTGCGCAACTCGGGCTAGCCGCCGCAGGCCGAGGTCGGGCAGGGAGGACGACTCGACGAAGCAGCGGTGGCGGCGTCGGCGGACCGCCGGATCGGGCAACGCTGACGCTCCCGCGCCGCGAGTGGTCGATCTGCCGCACACGTTCTTTTGACGGGCGGCGGCGAGCCCCCGGCGACGATGGGAGCTGCGGCCCGGGTGGAGTGATTCTCGGGGCCACGCGCTCACGGCCCGGCGTCAGGTGTTCGAAGCGATCAGAGCGCGCACCAACCGATCCAGGGCCGGACGGGGATCGAAGTCCGGCGTGGGATCCACCAACTGGTGCAGGATGATGCCCTCGAGCTGGCCGACCAGGATCTGCGTCGTCGCCTGATCGCCGCCGAAGCCCGCCAGCAGGCCGGCGGCCCATTCGGTCAGTCTGCGGTGGGAGCCGCGCATCGTCTGGCGTAACGCGGGCGAGGTCTGTGCCTCGTGGGACAGCGCGTAGCGCGCCAGCGTCCGCGTGCGGTCGGTCCGCACCGCGTGGACGACGAAGGCGGCCGTGTCGTCGACGAGTTCCTCGATGGTGCCAGGCGTGGGTTGCCGGTTGCGCGCCTGCCAATCCACGTCGTCGCGGGCTTCGAGTCGTTCGGCGACCCCGGTCAGCAGCGCCGCACGGGTGCGAAAGTAGTTGGACGCCGATCCTGCCGGTATGCCCGCGACCTCGTCGACCGCGCGGTGGGTCAGGGCTCGGATGCCGCGGGAGCCGAGCAGTTCGATCGCCGCGTCCAGGACGAGCTCACGCTTGCTGGACATATCTCGATACTACGGCGGTAGTGCCACCTGTTACAGCTCGACGCCGTCGCACTGCATTCGACGGTGAGCGCCGTACCGTCGTCACCATGACCACTTGGAGCCGGTTCACCGAAGAAGCACCGCACGTCGCCGAGATCTTCCTGCGCAGGCACCGCGCGGCGGGCAATCTCTGCCTGCTCGGCACCATTCGTTCGGACGGATCGCCGCGGATCAGTCCGATCGAGCCGCGCGTGTTCGAGGATTTCCTGGTGCTCGCGGGGATGCCGGGCACGACCAAGTTCCGCGATCTGGCCCGCGATCCGCGCTTCTGCCTGCACACCGCCACGGTGGACACGACCGTGTCCGATGGCGACGCCAAACTTTTCGGTACCGTCGTCGAACTGCCCGACCGCGCCGTGCACGTGCGCTTCGCCCAGCACCTGTTCGACGAGACCGGCTTCGACATCCGCGGCCAGGAGTTCGACCACTTCTACGTCGCCGATCTCACCGGCGCCTCGACGGTGGAGGTCGCGGGCGACCACCTCGACATCACCATCTGGAAACCGGGCGAGGGCGAACGCGTGGTGCGCAAGCACTGACCCGACGCCATGCCCGGCCGCGGGCTGCTCGACGCGACCGAAGGCTTCGCGCTCGCGCCCCGGGGGCTCGAATGCCGGCTGCTGGACACGCGCCCGAACTACTGCGCTGACCTGCGGCGGTCCGATGCGGCATGTCGTGCGCGACCGATCCCGCCCGCCCACCCGTTTTATGCTGTCAGGCGGCGGGTATCCGCTGGTCGTGACCGCGCCCGCCGACCAGGCTGTGAATGAGCTTGCATAATCATGCATAATCATCACATGGTTGATTCCTCGGGCGGACCCGTCGTGCGGGTCGCGGTAGCCGGTGCCAGCGGGTACGCGGGCGGCGAAGTGTTGCGTCTGCTGCTGGGGCATCCGGCCTACCGAACCGGGCGCCTCGTCATCGGGGCGCTGACCGCGGGTTCGAATGCGGGCACTCCGCTGGGGGAGTTGCAGCCGCATCTGCTGCCGCTGGCCGATCGGGTGCTCGCGCCGACCACGGCCGTCGAGTTGGCCGGGCACGATGTGGTCTTCCTCGGCCTGCCGCACGGCCAGTCCGCGGCCATCGCCGCCGAGTTGCCCGAGTCCACTGTGATCATCGACTGCGGCGCCGACTTCCGGCTCACCGACCCCGAGGCCTGGGAAAAATACTACGGCAGCCCGCACGCGGGCAGCTGGCCCTACGGTTTGCCCGAGCTGCCCGGCGGCCGGGAGAAGTTGCGCGCGGCGACCCGGATCGCGGTCCCCGGCTGCTATCCGACCGTCGCCAGCCTCGCGCTGGCTCCCGCCGTCGCCGCGGGCATCGTGCAGCCCACCGTGCACGTGGTCGCGGTGAGCGGCACTTCCGGTGCCGGTCGCAAGCCGGACATCGGGCTGCTGGGCTCGGAGGTGATGGGTTCGGCGCGGGCCTACGGGATCGCGGGCGCGCACCGGCACACCCCGGAGATCGCGCAGAACCTCAGGGCGGCCGGCGGCACGGACGTCACGGTGTCCTTCACGCCGGTGCTCGCGCCGATGCCGCGCGGCATCCTCGCCACCTGCACCGCGCCGACCCGCGTCGACGCCGCGCAGGCCCGCGCGGTCTATGAAAAAGCCTATGCCGACGAGCCTTTCGTGCACCTGCTGCCGGAAGGCGTGCTGCCGCAGACCGGGTCGGTGCTCGGCTCCAACGCGGTCACCCTGCAGGTGGCCGTGGACGCCGACGCGGGCCTGCTCGTGGTGATCGGCGCGATCGACAACTTGACCAAGGGCACCGCGGGCGCCGCGGTGCAATCGATGAACCTGGCCCTCGGATTCGAGGAGACCGAAGGACTTTCCACCGTAGGAGTGGCACCGTGACGTCGACCGACACCGACACCGACACCGCCGGCGGCAAGCTGGTCCGCACCCAGGGCGTGACCGCACCGCTCGGCTTCCGCGCGGCGGGCATCGCCGCGGGCATCAAGGCCAGCGGCAAGCCGGACCTGGCGCTGGTGTTCAACGAGGGGCCGGAGTACCCGGCCGCGGGCGTGTTCACCCGCAACAAGGTGAAGGCCGCTCCGGTGCTGTGGTCCCAGCAGGTGCTGACCGGCAAGCGGTTGCGCGCGGTGATCCTCAACTCCGGCGGCGCCAACGCCTGCACCGGTCCGGGCGGATTCCAGGACACGCACAAGACCGCCGAGGAACTCGCCGCCGCGCTGAGCAATTGGGGCACCGAGACCGGGGCGGGGGAGATCGCGGTCTGCTCGACCGGGCTGATCGGCGACCGGCTCCCGATGGACAAGCTGCTCCCCGCCGTCACCGAGATCGTGCACGAGATGGGCGGTGGCCTCTCCGGCGGCTCGGATGCCGCCTGGGCCATCATGACCACCGACACCGTGCCCAAGGAGGCGGCGTTCCACCACCGCGACAAGTGGAACGTCGGCGGCATGGCGAAGGGCGCGGGCATGCTCGCCCCGTCGCTGGCGACCATGCTGGTGGTGCTCACCACCGACGCGGCGGTGACCGCCGATCAACTCGACCACGCGCTGCGCAACGCCGCCGCGCGCACGTTCGACCGGCTCGACGTGGACGGCTCCTGCTCCACCAACGACACCGTGCTGCTGCTGGCCAACGGCGCCAGCGAGGTCAGCCCGAGCCAGGAGGAACTGGACGCCGCCGTGCTCGCGGTCTGCGACGATCTGGCCGCCCAGCTGATGGCCGACGCCGAGGGCGTCACCAAGCGGGTGCTGGTCACCGTCGCGGGCGCGGCCTCCGAGGACGAGGCAGTGGCCGCGGCGCGCACCGTCGCCCGCGACAGCCTGGTCAAGACGGCGCTGTTCGGGTCCGACCCGAACTGGGGCCGGGTGCTCGCGGCGGTCGGTATGGCGCCGGTGACCTTGGACCCGAACCGGATCTCGGTGTCGTTCAACGGCAAACCGGTGTGCGTCGATGGCGTCGGCACGCCCGGCGCACGCGAGGTCGATCTGTCCGGCGCCGACATCGAGGTGCTGATCGACCTGAACGTCGGCTCCGCGCGGGCGACCATCCGCACCACCGACCTCTCGCACGGTTACGTCGAAGAGAACTCGGCCTACAGCTCATGACCAGCGAGGTGCTGCACACGCTTTCGGCGCTCGACAAGGCGCACGTCCTGGCCGACGCCCTGCCGTGGTTGCAGAGGTTCCGGGACAAGATCGTCGTCGTGAAGTACGGCGGCAACGCCATGGTCGACGACGACCTCAAGCGGGCCTTCGCCGCCGACATGGCGTTCCTGCGCACGGTCGGCGTGCACCCGGTGGTGGTGCACGGCGGCGGACCGCAGATCAGCGCGATGCTGCGAAAGCTCGGCCTGCACGGCGAATTCCGTGGCGGCTTCCGGGTGACCACGCCCGAGGTGATGGACGTGGTGCGGATGGTGCTGTTCGGTCAGGTCGGTCGCGAGCTGGTCGGGTTGATCAACTCGCACGGCCCGTACGCGGTGGGCATCTCCGGCGAGGACGCGGGGCTGTTCACCGCGACCCGCCGCACGGTCGAGGTGGACGGCGAGCCCACCGACATCGGGCTGGTCGGCGATGTCACCGAGGTGAATCCGGATGCCGTGCTGGATCTGATCGGCGCCGGCCGCATCCCCGTGGTGTCGACCATCGCGCCCGACGCCGACGGAGTGGTGCACAACATCAACGCCGACACCGCCGCCGCGGCGCTGGCCGAGGGCATCGGCGCCGAGAAACTGGTGATGCTCACCGACGTCGAGGGTCTGTACACGAACTGGCCGGACCGGTCCTCGCTCACCTCCAGCATCGATACCGGCGCGCTCGCCGAGTTGCTCCCGCGCCTGGATGCGGGCATGGTGCCGAAGATGGAAGCCTGCTTGCGCGCCGTGACGGCCGGGGTGCCCACCGCGCATGTCATCGACGGCCGGGTCCCGCACGCCGTGCTGCTGGAACTGTTCACCGGAGAAGGAATCGGAACGATGGTGACCCCCGCCCCGCTCATCCCGAACGGGTCCGGCGCACCGAACGGAACGAAACAATGAGCACAGCTGAACTGCAGCAGCGGTGGTCCGCCGCGCTGATGAACAACTACGGCACACCGAAGGTCGCGCTGGTGCGCGGCGCGGGGGCCGTGGTCTACGACGCGGATGGCAAGCGCTACGTCGATTTCCTCGGGGGCATCGCCGTCAACAGCCTCGGGCACGCCCACCCGGCGATCCTGGAGGCGGTCACCCAGCAGCTCGGCACGCTCGGGCACGTGTCGAATCTGTACGTCAGCGAGCCGGTCGTCGAGCTGGCCGAGCGGTTGCTCGCGCACTTCGGCGACGGCGAGGGCCGGGCGTTCTTCTGTAACTCCGGCGCCGAGGCCCTCGAGGCGGCGTTCAAGATCGCTCGGCTGACCGGGCGGTCCAAGATCGTCGCCTGCGAGGAGGCCTTCCACGGCCGCACCATGGGCGCGCTCGCCCTCACCGGGCAGCCGTCCAAACGGACTCCGTTCGAACCGATGCCGCCCGGCGTCGTGCACGTGCCCTACGGTGACGCCGCGGCGCTGGAGGCCGCGGTGGACGAGGACACCGCCGCGGTCTTCCTCGAGCCCATGCTGGGGGAGAGCGGTGTGGTGGTGCCGCCGCTGGACTACCTGGCCAAGGCACGGGAAATCACCGCGCGCGAGGGTGCGCTGCTGGTGCTCGACGAAGTGCAGACCGGCATCGGCCGCACCGGGAAGTTCTACGCCCACCAGGCCGTCGGCATCGTGCCGGACGTGATCACCCTGGCCAAGGGTCTCGGCGGCGGACTGCCGATCGGCGCCGTGCTGGCCACCGGGCGGGCGGCCGATCTGCTCACCCCCGGCATGCACGGCACCACCTTCGGCGGCAATCCGGTATGCGCCGCGGCGGCGCTAGCGGTGCTGCGCACCATCGACGAGACCGATCTGCTCGCGCACGTCGAGTCGGTCGGCAAGCGGCTCAGCGACGGCATCGAGCAGCTCCAGCATCCGCTCATCGATCGGGTGCGCGGTGCGGGCCTGCTGCTGGGGATCGTGCTCACCGACGAAGTGTCCGCGCACGTCGAGACGCGCGCGCGGGAGGCGGGCTACCTGGTCAACCCGCCCAAGCCCGACGTGATCCGGCTGGCGCCGCCGCTGGTGCTCACCGAGACCCAGGCCGATAATTTCGTCGCCGACCTGCCGGGAATCCTCGACGCGGCGCTCGCGGATGCGAAAGGAGCTGCGGCGCAATGACTTCCGTGCGGCATTTCCTGCGTGACGACGACGTCAGCCCGGCCGAGCAGGCCGAGATCCTCGCCCTGGCGGCCGAACTCAAGAAGTCGCCGTTCGCGCGGCGCCCGCTCGACGGCCCCCGCGGCGTCGGCGTGATCTTCGAGAAGAACTCCACCCGCACCCGGTTCTCCTTCGAGATGGGCATCGCCCAGCTCGGCGGTCACGCCGTGGTCGTCGACGGCCGCGACACCCAGCTGGGCCGGGAGGAGACGCTCGGCGACACCGGCCGGGTACTGTCCCGATACGTGGACGCCATCGTGTGGCGCACCTTCGAGCAGTCCCGGCTGGAGGAGATGGCCGCCACCGCGACCGTGCCGGTGGTCAACGCGCTGTCCAACGAGTTCCATCCCTGCCAGGTGCTCGCGGACCTGCAAACCCTCGCCGAGCACAAGGGCGATCTGACCGGCCGCGAACTGGCCTACTTCGGCGACGGCGCCAACAACATGGCGCATTCGCTGCTGCTCGGCGGCGTCACAGCGGGTCTGAACGTGACCATCGCCGCGCCCACCGGTTTCGAGCCGCAGCCGTGGGTGGTGGAGGCCGCACGCAAGCGGGCCGCCGAGACCGGCGCCACCGTCACGGTGACCGGCGACCCGGTCGCCGCCGCCTGGGGCGCCGACGCCCTGGTCACCGACACCTGGACCTCCATGGGACAGGAGAACGACGGCCTGGACCGGGTGAGCCCGTTCCGTCCGTTCCAGCTCAACGCCGATCTGCTCGCCCACGCCAAGCCGGATGCGGTTGTGCTGCACTGCCTTCCCGCGCACCGCGGCGAAGAAGTCACCGATGAGGTGCTCGACGGGCCGCACAGCGTGGTGTGGGACGAGGCGGAGAACCGTCTGCACGCGCAGAAGGCGCTGCTGGTCTGGCTGCTGGAGCGACGATCCGGGGGCTCGGTGTGAGCGGTTCAGAGCCCAGCGAGGTGCGGCGGTGAGGGAGTGCCGGCGAGCGCGCCGAGAGCTCATCGCTCAGCCGCGTACGACGAGCCCACGCCCCAGTGAGGCACGGTCGTGAGCGTCTCGCAGTCGGAATCGGGACGAAGCGGACCCGCCATCGCACGCACCCGCGCCGGGCGGCAGTCCCGCATCATCGAACTGCTGTCCGCGCACGCGGTGCGCAGCCAGACCGAGCTGGCGGCGCTGCTGGCGGCCGAGGGCATCGAGACCACCCAGGCGACGCTGTCGCGCGACCTGGACGAACTGGGTGCGGTGAAACTGCGCGCCGCCGACGGCGGCGCGGGCGTCTACGTGGTGCCCGAGGACGGCAGCCCCGTCCGCGGCGTCACCGGCGGCACCGACCGGCTGTCCAAACTGCTCGGCGATCTGCTGGTCTCCACCGACGCCAGCGGCAACATCGCGGTCCTGCGCACCCCACCGGGCGCGGCGCACTACCTGGCGAGCGCCCTCGACCGCGCTGCCCTGCCGTACATCGTCGGCACTATCGCGGGTGACGACACTATCGCGGTCATCGCGCGCGAGCCGCTGACCGGGGCCGAGGTGGCCGCGAAGATCGAACAGCTGGCCTGAGCGGCTCGCCCGCCTGCCGGTCTCGATTTCGACGATGCCGGGGTGGGATTATCCCTTCCCGCACGTGAATTCCGTGACCAGTACCAGTTTTTCGCCGCGGGATACTTCGTCGCGTTGGGTGTCCGACAGCTTGTCGACTGTGCGTAGTGCGTCTCCGCCGACCACGCGATCGACGCTGATGTGACAACCGTCCGCGTAATTACCGTAGACCAGCCAGTAGGAACCTGCTGGGCCAAGAGGGCTACCGCTCTTTTCCCGTAATGCCGCACCGGGGGAGATTATGCGGTCTTGTGGTCGGTCGACCGCGGGGCCGATGAAGACCTTCGATACGACCAAGATACCGAGATTCTCCTTTTCGGTGGATACAGTTTCGTATCCGGTCACTTCGGTAGCGGAGGCATGCCGCATCTCCGGGGGCGGGTCCAGCTTCTGACGGATCGCGCCCCAGACGACCAGGACGACCAGGCCTACCGGTGCGATGATGCAGATGGCGAGGATGCCTGATCCGGTGAATCGCCCGAACTGACGCATCCGTTGGGCTATCGACATGTGTAGGCTCCATCGATCATTCGGAAGCTCTCGCGTACGAGCCCTCGTTCATATGGGACTGTAAGCCGCCGTCCCCATCTGGACAGGACAGCGATGGGATGGCAGCGAACGAACAGGGGCGACTGGACGGCCACTTAAAGGTTGCTAACCCTCCCCGCATGTGAATTGGGCAATCAGTACCAGCTTTTCACCACGCGATACTTCGTCGCGTTGGGTGTCCGAAAGCTTGTCGACTGTACGTAGTGGGTCTCCGCCGTCCACGCGATCGACGCTGATGTGACAACCGTCTGGGTAGTCACCATAGACCAGCCAATACTCGCCGGGCCGGCCCGGTCTGCCGATTTCCTCGAGGACCGCGCCGGGGGAGATTATACGGTCCTGTGGTCGGTCGACTACGGGGCCGATGAAAATCTTCGAAACGAGCAGGCCGCCGAGATACTTCTTTTCGGTGGAGACTGTTTCGTATCCGGTCACTTCGGTTGCGGAAGCATGCCGCAACTCCAGGGGCGGATCCAGATGCTTACGGATCATGCCGCCGATGACCAGGACGACGAGGCCGACCGGGACGATTATGCAGACGGCAAGGATGCCTAATCCGGTGAAGCGCCCGAGCTGACGCATCCGTTGGGCTATCGACATGTGTAGGCTCCATCGATCAATTTGGAAGCTTTCGCGTACGATCCCTCGTTCATTTGGAGGTATTTCTTGACTTGCGGGCCGAGTTCTGCCTGCTTAAGATAATCCTTCATGGCCAACTCCGAATTGTATCCGGCGGCCATGAAATCGTTGTTGTTGTACTTCTCTTTCATCTGGGCCGGGACATGCGAACTGTACTGCTCCCGAATTCGTTTCAGAGTGTATGCTGCCGCCTTGATCGCCACCGAGTCATCGTACTGAACCCGCGCCCAGGGGATCGAACCGAATTGATCGGGGTACGCTTTCCGTAATTCTTGGTAGGTCTTTTCTTTGATGTTGGTCAGCCCCAGAGACATTCCCAGTGCGACCGCCTTGAAGGGTGGCTAGTAGATCGCGCCCACTTCGATGACCCCGTTCTTTCGAATGTATTCGGTGAGTAGGTTCAGGAATCCTGGTCCAAAATCGCCCTCACGCATGCCGAGGCCACCGACGATGTCCAGTTCCAGGCCTACGTGTTGATGCGGAGTTCCAATATCGCCGGCGACGCCGGGAAGCTCTCCAACGCAATACATTTCATCGAACAAGCACTGTTGCGCGCGGATGCCCTCACTCCACAACAGCGCGCTGTCCTGCTGCGCCAGCAGGCGAACGTCTATGCGGCACGCGCGCGATCAGGCGAGCGCGCCGACGTCATGACGTGTGTCGATGCGCTCACCCGGGCGGCGGAAGCGGCGGCCGAGCCGGTCGAGGACCCGGACGATCTCGCTGGCTACTGCTCACCTGCATATGTGGCAATGGAGGCTGCGCAGTGCTGGATCGAACTCGGACACCCTGAGCAAGCGCTGGTGATCTTGGAACAGCGGATGAGCGACTGGAGTGCGGACGGCCGCCGCGATCTAGGCATGGGACTGGCCCGGCTGTCCACCGCGCACGCAGGAGTAGGTTCGTGGTCGGAGGCGGTGGAGATCGCGGGTTATGCGGCCGGCATCGTCGCCGACACCGGGTCTCACCGCACGCTCGATCAGCTGCGCGCCACGGCGACCGTACTGCACGCTGCGGGCCAGACCAGTGCCGCGCGGGAGTTGACCCACCAGGTACGCACCGCACAACGTGCACGAACTCGACACGGTAGGAGCCTCGGGTGGAGTTGATGACCACTGCCAGTTCGACCGATGTCGCCGACGCCGCCGCCCGCGTCGCGGTGCTGCCCGTCGGCAGTTTCGAGCAACACGGCGACCATCTACCGCTCATCACCGACACCGTCATCGCCTGCCTGATCGCGCGGCAGCTCGCCGAGAACTACCCGCTCCTGCTCCTGCCGCCGCTGACGATCTCCTGTTCACACGAGCACGAGACATTCGCCGGAACTGTCAGCCTCAGCCCGGCTACCCTGATCGCCGTCATCAGCGACATCCGTCGCTCACTCGACCGATCCGGCATCACCACGCTCGTATTGGTCAACGCCCACGGCGGAAACTACGTCTTAGGCAATGTCGCCCAGGAAGCCAACGCCACCGGCCGCAACGTCGTGGTCTATCCCGGCCGGGAGGACTGGAACCGGGCCCGGGAAGCCGCCGGAATGGACACCGGATCACACGAGGACATGCACGGTGGCGAACTCGAGACGTCGATTCTGCTGCACGCCAGACCGGATCTGGTGCGGCCATCGTTCCAGCATGCGGATCACGAGGCGTCCGACCGTTCGCACCTCCAACTGCTCGGCATGTCCGCATACACATCCAGCGGAATCATCGGACGACCCTCGGCAGCGACCGACGTCAAAGGGAAGGCGGCGCTCGACGCCCTGACGAAGTCGTTCGGTGCATACTTTGCGCTGATTTCCTGCGCAGAGGCAGGAGGGTAGTTTCTGTCTCCAAGTCTGCTTCGTTGCCTAGCACTGCACTTCCCGCAGCCGCCCCAGGGAACCGTCATAATGGCGCTGCGGGCGATGGGGGAGAGGGTGTGAGTCTCGGTGCTGAGGGGATGGAGGCAAGAGGAAGTAGACGCGCAGCTTTCCGCACCACCGTCCGATCCGCGGGAGTGCCGGTGATCCCTACACTCGTGTCGGCGTGGCAACCGTTCCGTCGGATGGTTGCGAGGTTGCAGATCCCAGTATTTCGTCCGGCCGCGTCGATGTCGTGTGCGACGAGTCGCAGCGACCCACACCGCAGGCCCCGGCTACCGAGAGGACTTTGCAGTCGTGACCCAGATTTGGGCCAATGCCCTCGACGAGCTCGCTTGGCGCGGGCTCGTGGCGCTGTCCACCGATGAGGAGGCGCTGCGCGCTTCTCTCGCGGCCGGCCCGGTGACCTACTACTGCGGGTTCGACCCGACGGCACCGAGTTTGCACATCGGCAACCTGGTGCAACTGCTGACGATGCGCCGCCTGCAGGACTTCGGGCACAAGCCGATCGCGCTGGTGGGCGGAGCAACCGGGCTCATCGGCGACCCACGCATGTCGGGTGAACGGGTGCTCAACGACCACGACACTGTGGCGGCCTGGGTCGCGCGAATCCGCAGTCAGGTGGAGCGGTTTCTGTCTTTCGACGGTGAGAATGCCGCCGTAGTGGTGAACAACCTGGACTGGACTTCACCGATGTCGGCCATCAACTTACTTCGCGGTGTCGGCAAACATTTCCGGGTGAACCGGATGCTCGCGAAGGAGGCGGTGTCGGCGCGACTCGACAGCGAGGCCGGGATCAGTTTCACCGAGTTCTCCTACCAGCTGTTACAGGGTATGGACTTCTACCAGCTCTACCGCCGATACGGATGCACATTGCAGACCGGCGGATCCGACCAGTGGGGCAACTTGACCGCAGGTGCTGACCTGACTCACCGCGTCGAGGGAATAAACCTGCACGTCTTGGCCACGCCGCTGATCACCAAGGCCGACGGCACCAAGTTCGGCAAGACCGAAGGCGGTGCGATCTGGCTCGACCCGGATATGACCTCGCCGGATGCGTTCTACCAGTTCTGGCTGAACGCCGAGGACGCCAAGGTCGCTGACTATCTGAAAATCTTCACCTTCCGCGACCTGGACGAGATCGCGGCGCTCGAGGAGGCCACTCGGGAGCGGCCCGCTCAACGAGAGGCGCAGCGCGCGCTTGCCGAGGACGTCACCGCCTTGGTCCACGGTGCGGAAACGATGCGGCGGGTGCGTGGCTCCGGCCAGGCGCTGGTCGGCAGCGGCGGCGACCTGCCCGCACCATCGAATCCCACACTCGGTGTGTCAGGTTGACCCCGGTGCAACTCAGTGCGATGGAGGAGAGTCGAGGCATCGTGGAGCGGTTGAGTATGGAGGATGTCGAGAGTGATTTCGACCCAGCTCACTTGTCCGTCGAGCTGAAGATCCCGCGGCTGCTTCCGGTCGGTACGTCCACCTCGTGGACTGGGTGATCTATGTTCCTGGCCGGGGTACTGGAACAACGGTGAGCACGGTGTCGGTCCCCTGGAAGTCATCCGGGTTCGTCGTGAACAGCGGCAGCCGGTTGGCGGCCGCCACCGCCGCGATCATCAGATCGGCCTCCCGACGCCGCGGCTTACGCCCCATGGCGACGACACCAGCCGCGATCAGGCCGTACTGACGTGCTGCCTCAGCGTCGAACGGCAGCGGGTCGAATGTGGCCTCGATCTGTTGGAGACGTGCGATTCGGCGGCCGCGCTCGACGGAATCATCGGTTTGGTGGACACCGGCCGACAGCTCGGCAAGAGTCACCGCACTTGTCAGAAGCTCCCCGGGAAGTTTTTCCCGGGGTAGTCGTTCGAGGTGAATCAGGATGTTCGTATCACCGAGACCGCGCAGATATCGCGAGGTCATTCCGATTCCTCAGCGCGGTGCGCTCGAAGGTAGGCATCGAAGTCGGCTGAATCGTCGATGTATTCGGCTTGGTCGGCCCGGAATCGTTCGGCATCCATCGGCGGGAGGTCTGCGAACGCCTCGAGTAACTCGTCCACCGGTACGGCTCGGCGTCGCGCGGGTGTGGGCGGCTGGTTCACGTATGAATCGATCGCGGCCAAGGCGACCTGTTGCATCGACCGGTGTTCGACCTCTGCCCTGCGGCGTAGGGCCTCGGTCTGTTCGTCGGTGAGGCGGAGGGTCATGGCCATGGATATATGATACCGCAAGGTATCACTTGTGCGGCCACGTCAGGATGGCCTGACGGCGAAGCGCGCGATCGACCGGCGCGCCGACGTGGGATATCCTAATGTAGGTAAGTACCTACATGCGAGGTGTCTATGACCACGATGAGTGCGCGTGAGTTCAATCGCGACGTCAGTGCGGCCAAGCGCGCCGCAAGCGAGGGGCCGGTCGTGATCACCGATCGTGGGTCCGAGGCGTTCGTGCTGCTATCTATCGAGGAGTATCGGAAATTGCGCGCGGACAGTCAGGACATTGTGAAGCGGCTGAGCATGGAGGATGACGACATCGATTTCGATCCGGCGCAGTTGGCTGTCGAGTTGAAGGTCCCCCGGCTGTGACATTCCTGCTCGATACCAACGTCCTCAGTGAGCTGCGGAAACCTTCTCGTTCGGCGGCTCCTTCGGTGCGGGCCTGGATAGCGGGGCGGAGGCCGTCCGAGCTGTATTTGAGCGTCGTCACTGTGCTGGAGATCGAGGTCGGCATCGGCCGAGTCGAACGACGTGACCCGACGCAGGGAAAGCGGCTGCGGATGTGGTTGGAGGACGACGTGCTCGATGTGTTCGCAGGTCGAATTCTGGGAATCGACCTGCCGGTCGCGCGTCGCGTCGCGCGGCTGCACGTGCCGGACCCGCGTCCCGAGCGTGACGCCATGATCGCCGCTACGGCGGGCGAACACGGCATGACGCTGGTGACGCGGAATGTGAAGGACTTCGCTCCGATGGATGTGCCCGTAATCGATCCTTGGCATGCGTGAGAGTTATAGACACAGTTGGTTGAGCGGATCCGCGTGCGCGTCCAAGCGCTCGGCTCGGGTTCGCCCTGCAGAAATTTGCCGCATGTCGGTGTAACTGCTAATGTTACGACGAGGTCGAAAAGTCGAGGGAGGTCCGAGGTGAGTGCCAACAGTAGGTTGACCATCGCAGCGCATGCCCTCACATGGATAGGGCTGTATCAGCGCCGCGGTCACGAGGTCGCCACCTCCGAGCAGATCGCGACGAGCGTTAACACCAATCCGGTGGTGATCCGTCGCCTCCTGGCCGAGCTGCGCAAGGCCGGCCTCGTTGACTCGCGGCGAGGTACGGGAGCGGGCTGGACGCTCTCCCGGGACCTTGCGGCGATCACCCTGCTCGACGTCCATGACGCGATCGGCGCCGGGCCGATTTTCGCTCTGCACCGCTCGACGCCCGACCCGGAGTGCATCGTGGGCCACGGCATAGGACCGGCGCTGACCTCCGTCTACGACGAGATCGAAGCCGCCCTCCGCAGGGAGTTGGCGAGAACCACGCTGAAGGACGTCCTGCGGGACGTGCTCAAAACCGCCTAGACCACCCCCGGTCTCGGTGGTGGCGCGTTTCGCGCCCGTCAATGTAACCAAAATGGTTATCTCGAAGATTCGGAGAATTCCATGGGACAGCTGGACGGCAAGACCGCCCTGGTAACCGGCGCCTCTACCGGCATCGGTCTGGCCATCGCGCGCCGGTTCGCCATCGAGGGAGCGACGGTCTACCTGACCGGCCGCCGCAAGACCGAACTGGACACCGCTGTCGCGCAGGTCGGCAGCCGCGGGATCGGCATCCAGAGCGATGTGTCGCGGCTCGACGACCTCGACCGGCTCTTCGCCGAGATCACTGAGCGCAGCGGCGGCCTCGACATCGTCGTCGCCAACGCCGGCGTCGGGGACTACGGTCCGCTCGGCAAGATCACCGAGGAGGAGTACGAACAGACCACCTCCATCAACCTCAAGGGCACGATTTTCACCGTCCAAAAGGCCCTGCCCCTGCTGTTGGCCGGCGCCTCGGTGACGCTGCTGTCCTCCAGTGCGGCCCTGCGGGCCACCCCGGGCCTTGGTGTCTACGCCGCCACCAAGGCCGCGATCCGCAGCCTCGCCCGCACCTGGGCCGCCGAACTGGCCGGCCGCGGGATCCGGGTCAACGCCCTCACTCCCGGCCCCGTCGAGACCCCCGGCGCTGACGAGCTGCGGGCCGCGTTCCCGCATGGCGATCAGTCCGCGGTGGCCGGATCCGTCGCACCGACCCCGCTCGGCCGCGCCGGTCGTCCCGACGAGGTAGCTGCCGCCGCCCTCTACCTGGCCGGAGACCACAGCTCCTTCACTACCGGTGCGGAACTGCTCGTCGACGGCGGCGTCACCCAGCTCTAGAGGTGACGTGAGGGCGCATGCGAGACACGCCCACCCACACATACGAGAGACCAGGACAAGCACAATGACAACAGATACCCAGACCTCACGGGCAGTGGCCGAGCAGTTCGTGGAGCGCCTCGGCAGGCAGGACCAGGACGCCATCCAGGAACTGTTCGCGGCAGACATCGACTGGCACGTCCCCGGCAACGACGAACTGCCCTGGACCGGCCGCCGTACCCGCCGGGAGGAAGTCGCGCCGTACTTCACCACGATGTGGCCGCACTTCGTACCCGGCACGAGCAAGGTCGTGCTGGAGCGGATCATCGTCGACGGCGGTGAGGTGATGCTGCTTGGGGTCTTCACGCACACCGCCGCGGCCACCGGCAAGGAGTTCACCACCCCGTCGGCCATGCACCTGGTGGTCGAAGACGGCGCGATCGTCCGCATGCACCTCTACGAGGACACACTCAGCGTCGACCAGGCGTTCAACACCGACTGAGAGCGGAAAAGGGTCCATGGCGTCTCCCGCAAACCGCCCCAGGCACGGGGTGTCCATCGGCCTGATGTTGGGCCGTACGGCATCCCGGCTCGCTCTGGGTAGTTGATATCGGCCAGGGCCGAAGGCGGGAATCGGCCCGCTTTCACCCCACACGATGGACTCGATCGGCCCGGGCCGTCCGTGGACAGTCGCCGTCACGGTCGCCACACTCGGGAAGTGCGTGTCGGGCGGCACAGAAATGCATACGTTGCGCAGCGGAAAGCGCTGCGCCAACCGCACATCGGGAGCAAACATGCACGACAGTAGTGATCTCCAGAAAGCGCGCGAAGAGGCAGCTATCAACTATTTCCGTTTGGTGGACGCTGTAGACCCGTCTGTCTTGGATCTTTTCACCGACGACGCCCAGATGTTTTTTCCGAAGTTTGGATTCGCCACCGGGAAGGACCAGATCGGGGCGTTCGCGCAGGGTCTCGGCAGGGGAATTTCGGCGATTGAACACGACATCCCCGGTTTCATCGTGCTGTCGTCCGGAAAATATGTGGTAATCGAGGGGGCGGTGAAGGGGAAGACGACATCGGGTGTGGCATTTCCAGACGGAGTCTCATCCTTCGGACTGTTCTGTAACGTATTCGAGTTCGAAGGTGAACGCATCAAGAGGGTTCACATCTACGAGGATCCGGATTTCGCCAGTACGCACACCGACGGCGTGGACTGGGGTAAGTCGGTGAGCGACAGCATCTAGTACTCCAGTCTTAGTTCGTGATGGCGGCGTGTAGCGCCGCTATCGCGGACGGTTGGCTGGTGGTGTGAGATGGCTTGCATGGCTGGGTGTTTCGGTTTGTCGATGCCGATGCTGGGTGGCCACCGTGCGAGCATGTCCGGCTTGTATTCCAGGATGTCGCGGGGTGGCCGTCACGGACAGAGTAGACGTCGGGGCGTGGGAGCGGGAATTCGAGGCGGTGACCGCCCGGGTGGCGGGGTGTTTCGGCCTGGTCGAACCGCGCCCGCTGACCGAGGACGGAAGTATCGAGGCATGAGCCCCAAGGTTCTGTTCGACGCCAACGGATGGGAGGACTATCGGTACTGGCAGTCCGAGGATCGGGCCACGCTGAGGAAGCTGTGACCACGGAGGCTACCCCGATTGTGAATGGGCTTGCATCGTCGTGCATAATCATTTGCAGAACGACGCGGGCCCGCCGCGGCTGGTCTCGAGGTGTCGGGGCCGGGCCGTTCCCACCGCCCGGACACCCGCCATACTGCTGATACATCTACTGAACCATCGAGGAGCACACAGAACATGTCCGAGCGCGTCGTACTCGCCTACTCCGGTGGGCTGGACACCTCCGTCGCGATCAGCTGGATCGGCAAGGAGACCGGCGCCGAGGTGGTGGCCGTGGCCATCGACCTGGGCCAGGGCGGCGAGGACATGAACGTGGTGCGCCAACGCGCGCTGGACTGCGGCGCCGTCGAGGCGATCGTGGTGGACGCGCGCGACGAGTTCGCCGATCAGTACTGCCTGCCCACCATCCAGGCCAACGCGCTGTACATGGGCCAGTACCCGCTGGTGTCGGCGATCAGCCGCCCGCTGATCGTCAAGCATCTGGTCGAGGCCGCCAAGTTCCACGGCGCCAGCACCGTCGCGCACGGCTGCACCGGCAAGGGCAACGACCAGGTCCGCTTCGAGGTCGGCATCGGCGCGCTCGCGCCCGACCTGAACGTGATCGCCCCGGTCCGCGACTACGCCTGGACCCGGGAGAAGGCCATCGCCTTCGCCGAGGAGAACTCGCTGCCGATCAACGTCACCAAGAAGTCGCCGTTCTCCATCGACCAGAACGTCTGGGGCCGCGCGGTGGAGACCGGGTTCCTCGAGGACCTGTGGAACGCCCCGACCAAGGACGTCTACGACTACACCTCCGACCCGACCGTCAACTTCGAGGCTCCCGACGAACTCATCGTCACCTTCGACAGGGGCGTGCCGGTGGCCATCGACGGCCGCCAGGTCAGCGTGCTGGAAGCGATCGTCGAGCTGAACCACCGCGCGGGCCGCCAGGGCATCGGCCGGCTGGACATGGTCGAGGACCGCCTGGTCGGCATCAAGAGCCGGGAGATCTACGAGGCGCCGGGCGCCATCGCGCTGATCACCGCGCACCAAGCCCTAGAGCACGTCACCATCGAGCGCGAACTCGGCCGCTACAAGCGGCAGGTCGAGCAGCGCTGGGGCGAGCTGGCCTACGACGGCCTGTGGTTCTCCCCGCTCAAGCGCGCGCTGGACGCCTTCATCCTCGACACCCAGCAGCACGTCTCCGGCGACATCCGGATGGTGCTGCACGGCGGCTCCGCCGTCGTCAACGGCCGCCGCTCGGAGCAGTCGCTCTACGACTTCAACCTGGCCACCTACGACGAGGGCGACACCTTCGACCAGTCCCTGGCCAAGGGCTTCGTCCAGATCCACGGCCTGTCCTCCAAGGTCGCCGCCCGCCGCGACCTGAACCAGAAGTAGGCACTCGGCGTGCCGGTGCCGCAACGAGCGCCGGCACGCCGACAGCTCCTACAAGGTCGTAGTCTCGAGTCGCGTTCGGAGTGGGCTGAACAAGGCAGCAGTGCGCCACCCGAAAGCAGCCTGCGAGCGCTTCGGCCCGGCGAGCAAGGCCGCGTCCGGCCGATGACGTCGAGCAACCACGCAGCGGCCCAGTCGCGTCGAGCGCGAACGCAGCATTCGACCTCACTGGACCAACACGACAACTGGTTTCTCGGGCCAACGCGACAACTGATCCCGCAAACCAACGAACAACTGATCTCGCGAATCACCGCACCAACTGATCTCGCGAATCAACGCACCAACTGATCTCGCGAATCAACGCACCAACTGATCTCGCAAGAACATGGGTAACTCACCGGGAACGCCCAAGACCCGACGGTCACCCAACGCAGGACCTGAACGCAAACCGACCACCCACCCAACTGGTACGGCCTGAATACCCGGAGAGGCGGAACAGCATGAGCACGAACCAAGGTGCGCTCTGGGGCGGGCGATTCGCCTCCGGACCGGCCGAGGCCATGGCCGCGCTGAGCAAGTCGACGCACTTCGACTGGGCGCTGGCTCCTTACGACATCCGCGCGTCGAAGGCGCACGCGCGGGTGCTGCACAAGGCCGGGCTGCTCTCCGACACCGACCTGTCCGGCATGCTCGACGGGCTCGATCGCCTCGCAGCGGATGTGGCCTCCGGCGCGTTCGCCCCGGCCGAGTCGGACGAGGACGTGCACGGCGCGCTGGAACGTGGCCTGATCGAACGGGTCGGCGCCGAGCTCGGCGGCCGGTTGCGGGCGGGGCGTTCGCGCAACGACCAGGTGGCCACGCTGTTCCGGATGTGGCTGCGCGACGGCGTGCGCCGGGTGGCCGCGGGCGTGCTCGGCGTGGTCGACGCGCTGGTGGGGCAGGCTGCCGCGCATCCGGATGCGGTGATGCCCGGCAAGACCCACTTGCAGGCGGCGCAGCCGGTGCTGCTGGCCCATCATCTGCTCGCGCACGCCCACCCGCTGTTGCGCGACCTCGACCGGCTGCGTGACTTCGATCGCCGCGCGGCGGTGTCGCCCTACGGTTCCGGCGCGCTGGCGGGCTCCTCGCTCGGACTCGACCCCGAGGCGATCGCGGCGGACCTGGATTTCGACGCGGCCGCCGCCAATTCGATCGACGCCACCTCGGCGCGGGACTTCGCCGCCGAGGCCGCGTTCGTGCTGGCCATGATCGGCGTCGACCTGAGCCGGATGGCCGAAGAGGTGATCGTCTGGAGCACACCGGAATTCGGCTATGTCACGCTGGCCGACGCCTGGTCGACCGGCTCGTCGATCATGCCGCAGAAGAAGAACCCGGACGTCTCCGAGCTGACCCGCGGCAAGGCGGGCAGGCTGATCGGCAATCTCACCGGCCTGCTGGCCACCCTCAAGGCGCAACCACTGGCCTACAACCGTGACCTGCAAGAGGACAAGGAACCCCTGTTCGACTCGGTCGCGCAACTGGAACTGCTGCTGCCGGCCATCGCCGGCTTGGTCTCGACACTGACTTTCCACACCGATCGCATGGCCGAACTCGCGCCCGCCGGTTTCACGCTCGCCACCGATATCGCCGAATGGCTTGTGCGACAGGGTGTTCCGTTCCGGGTCGCGCACGAGGCGGCGGGCGCGTGCGTGCGTGCCGCCGAAGCGCGCGGTGTCGGCTTGGAAGCCCTCACCGACGAGGAGTTCGCCGCGATCGACCCGGCGCTGACCGGGAAGGTGCGCGAGGTGCTCACCGTCCAGGGCTCCATCGCCTCCCGCAGTGCCCGCGGCGGCACGGCCGGCGTCCAGGTCGCGGCGCAGCTGGCGGAGGTGCGCGCAGCGGCGGCCGCGGCGCGGGCCTGGCTGGACTGAGAACGGCGGTCGTCTTCGCCGGTCGCGGAACCACGTGCCGGACAAATGCGCGATGGCGCGGGGCGTCGCCGCGATGCGCGTGTAACCGACCAGGGCTCCAGCGAATTCGCGTTGGAGCCGGCCGACGCGGTCGCGTCCAGCACCTCGCGCACGGCGTCCTACGTTCAGATCGTGCGCGGCCCGGGCCGGTGTGCGTTACTCAGTTTTGACTAGGCTGCGAAGATGACCTTGTTGCTGCTCGCCTTGGCCATCGCTTGCGAGGTGACCGCGACGGTTTCACTGAAACTGTCCGACGGATTCACCAAACTCGTCCCCTCGATCGTGGTGGTCGTCGGCTATGGCGCGGCGTTCTTCTTCCTCGCCCAGGCATTGAAGCGGGGGATGCCGATCGGGGTGGCCTACGGCATCTGGTCGGCGGCCGGCGTCGCCGCGATCGCGCTGATCGGCGTGCTGTTCCTGAACGAGCGGCTCACCCTCGTGCAGGTCGGCGGAGTCGGGCTGGTGATACTCGGCGTGCTGGCCCTGGAACTCGGCGGCGCGCACTGACTCTCCGGGCAGGCGAGGTCAGGCGGTTCTGGCGAGGTTATGGGCCAGCGCGCCCAGCCGCGCCAGGCGCGCGTCGCCGAGCGGGGTGAGCCGGCTGCCCAGGCGATTGGTGACGAAGCCGAGCGACATCCCGGTCGCCGGGTCGGCGAAACCGCCGGAGCCGCCGAGGCCGAAATGGCCGAAGGCCGAGATCGGTTCGGCCTTGGACGGCTTCATCGGCACGCCGTGATAACCGAGGGCCCAGGGAATGCGGAAGGCCAGCACGTAGTCGGGGGTGAACACCTGCCGCCGGGTGATCCGCTCGATGGTGTCCGGGCGCAGCAGCCGGTAGCCGTCCAGTTGTCCACCGTTGGCGAGCGCGCCGTACACGCGGGCCAGCGCGCGGGCGGAGAACACGCCGTTGAGGCCGGGCATCACCGAATCGTGCAGGCGTGGATCGGCCACCAGCTCGGCGAACCCCACCGGGGTGGTGTCGGCTGCGGCCGCGAAACGGGTGCGGGCGAGCATCCGGGAGCCGCGCTCCCAGCTCATCCCCGCGACCGTCAGCCGCGGGAAGTTGGTGGCGATGCGCCCGCGCTCGGAAGCCGGGACTCGGAACCAGAGTTCCTCGGCCGCGAGCGGTTGTGCGATCTCGCTGCGCAGCACTTCGGTGAAGTCCGTTCCGGTCACCCGGCGCACCAGCTCCGCGGCGAGGTG
Source organism: Nocardia aegles (assembly GCF_052545135.1). Classification (NCBI taxonomy): domain Bacteria; kingdom Bacillati; phylum Actinomycetota; class Actinomycetes; order Mycobacteriales; family Nocardiaceae; genus Nocardia; species Nocardia aegles. Next base: position 21,129 of record NZ_JBQWRI010000004.1, on the reverse strand, counting down.
CCCGTAGGTGATGCCGTGGTAGCCGCTGGTCACCTTGTGCCGCGGATCGGGTGCGGCGGCCGCGAGCGCCGCGGTGACCGCGGCGTCGTCGAAGAAGCGCTCGACCGGGCCGGGCAGCAGCCCGCGCAAGCGATGCAGCCCCGCCCGGTGGGTCAGCATGGCCCGCACGCTGATGCGCTCCTTGCCCGCCGCCGCGAACTCCGGCCAGTAGGTCGCGAGCGGCTCGCCGTAGTCGATCAGACCGCGCTCGGCCAGACGATGCACCAGTGTGCTGGCGATCCCCTTGCCGGTCGAGAACGCCATCGCAACGGTGTCGTGCGCCCACGGCACCTCCGGATGCGCGTATCCGGCCCAGACGTCGACCACCGGCTCGCCGTGCAAGTAGACCGCCAGCGCGCCGCCGCCGTCGGACGGACGCCGGAACAACCGGTCGAACTCCGCCACCAATCGCGCGAAGCGGCGATCTACGAACTGCCCTGCCGAAACTGTCATCGGAACCCTGTGTCTGTTGATCAGCGGGTTCGCCGAGGACCCTGCACAGCGAGGTGAACCGGAATCGGGTCCGACGGCGAGGACCACGGGGTATTGCGGCTACGAGCTGGTGTTCTGCTGCAAACTGGTGAGCAGTTGTTCGGCGGCACGTTCGTCATCGGCGCTCGCCTGGAATATCGAGGAGGCCTTGGTGTACGAGCGCGTCATCTCCAAGATCTCGATCGTGTAGTCGTCGAGGATTTCGCGCCGCCCCAGCACTTCCACGGCACGGTGCTCGGGATGGTTGTACCAGTTGAGCATCTGCTCCTCGGTCTCGAAGTACGCGATGGCCAGTTCGCGCCCGTCGGGCACGTCGAACCGGTGTAGTGCGACGAAGCCCGGCATCGACGACGCGCACTCGAACATTCGTGCACCGATCGCGGCGTATTCTTCGTTCTGCCACTTCGGATTGACCTTGCCCCAAAAGAGCGCCACGTGCATCTGTGCCTCCACACCAGTCGATCACGATCTCCGCGGAGTCTAGCGTAAATGTGTCGACCGTCACAATGAGTGGATGTTTCGGGGTCAGGCGGCCACGGCGGTGGCGAGGTTGCGCAACTCGGTGTCCGGGTCGGCCACGTCGACCACGAGCCGTGTGACATCGGCGCCGGCCAAGTCGATACGGATGGCGTGTCCGTCGAAGCGGGTGTCCCAGAACTCCTTGCGGCCCTTGCCGCGGAAAGTCCCGGCCGCGATCACGCCGGGGAAGAACGTGCCAGGGGTGCGCACCCACGGCGGGCGGCGGTCGACGCCGGCCATGCCGAGCGCCGTGATGGCGGACAAGTCGAAGGTCAGGTGGTCGCGCAGCGCCAGCAGTTGATGCGCACCGAGCACGTGCACCGTCACCGTCGTTCCGGTGACCTCGAATTCGACCATCACGCACCTCATCTCACCGCGAATTCGTACAACTCCAACGATGCGGAACGGTCCTGGTCACAACCTGTGCCGTTCCTATGAGTTCTCTCAGTATCGGTCCATGTCGTTACAGGGATATGCGCATCTATCGATACTCCCGGCCGGAAAGCGGCGCGGCTGTCTCGAACGGGCCGGATCGCGGCAGCTGCGGGCAGGTGGCGGTTGTGTTCGGCTGCCTCGGGCCGGCCAAATCGGATCAGTACGCCGATGTTCCCGTGCCGTGCGCGCGCTCGGCGACGTCGAGGACACCGGCCAGCCAGGGGGTGTAGACATCGGGGTTATCCGCCAGTGCGTCGCGGAGCGCGTCCGGTTGGATCCAGGCGACGTCGGCGACCTCGGCCGGATCCGGCCGAGGGGCGCCGATGTCGAGCCGCCCGATCAGAACGTGATCCCATTCGGACTCGACGCGGCCGGTGAGCGGATCCGCCGCGTGATAACGGTAGACCCCGGCCTCGGTGAGCGCGTTCGTCAGACCCATTTCCTCGGCCAGCCGCAGCCCCGCCGCGGTGGCGACGGGTTGGCCGGGTGCGGGGTGGCCACAGCAGGTGTTGGCCCACAGCGACGGGAACCTGGTCTTGACCGCCGCGCGTTGCTGCAAGAGCACCCGGCCCGCCGAGTCGAACAGCAGGACGGAGAACGCGCGGTGCAGTCGTCCCGGGGCCAGGTGTGCCTCGGCGACCGTGCACGCGCCGACCGCGCGGCCCGCGTCGTCGACGAGCTCGACGGGCAGGGTCTCGCGGTCGGTGGACGGCTGGGCGAGGGTGTCGGTCACCTGCACACCTTATCGGCGGCGATGAGCAGGTAGTGGAAGCTCCCCTCCCGGTATGCGGTCAGGAACGGCGTCTCGACCCCCGTGGCGAGCTCGGATCTCGTGCGCAACTCCCAGTACGGGATGGTCGCCGCGGTGAGTTCGGTCACGGCGATGGGCGCCAGGTTGTTCGCGCGGGAACCGGTGGCGGGGACCCTTGGCCCACCGATGGCGCTGAACTATCCGGGTGCCGGAGGCGGGGGTTGCCGCCACGGAATGTTCCCGGGTCGATACGTGGCCGTCCGAGAGCCCACACGGCGACTGTGACGTGTCACAGCGGACCCATAATGGACAAGTGGTGTGGGAAGCTCGCCTGAACACGTCATTGTGATGCGTGTCACGTTCTAGGGTAGGGCCAGGAGCGATGGTGAAGTTGAATGCGAAGGTTCTGGTGGGCTCGGTGCAGCGGTTGCTGGCGACCGCGCAGAACGGCCTGGAGGTCATCCGCTTCGGCGGACTGACCCCAGACGTCGCGTCCTCGCCGTTCGAGGTGGTGGAACGCAGGCGCATGTACCGGCTCCGGCATTACTTCCCCGACGATCCGACCCCGGGCCGCCCGGTGGCCGTGCTGGTCCCGCCACTCATGGTGAACGCCGACATCTGGGACGTGAACGCCGAAGAGGGCGCCGTCGGGATCCTGCACCGCGGCGGCGTCGACTGCTGGGTGGTGGACTTCGGCTCGCCGGCCAGCGAGGAGGGCGGCTGGCAGCGCGACCTCGCCGATCACGTGCTGGCCGTCGACAGCGCGATCGACACCGTCAACGAGGCCACCGGCAGCGGCGTGCACCTGATGGGCTACTCGCAGGGCGGCATGTTCGCCTACCAGACCGCCGCCTACCGGTACGGCAAGGGCGTGGACAGCATCGTGACCTTCGGCAGCCCGGTCGACATCGTCGCGGGCATGCCGTTCGGACTGCCCTACGGCATGGTCTCCGACGTCGCCGACTTCCTGGCCGATCACGTGGTCACCCGGCTGCCGATCACCGACTCCATGGTGCGCATCGGGTTCCAGTTGCTCGATCCGGTGAAGACGGCCAAGTCCAGGATCGATTTCCTGCGCCAGCTGCACGACCGCGAGGCGCTGCTGCCGAAGGAGCGCCAGCGCCGCTTCCTCAACAGCGAAGGCTGGGTCGGTTACGCGGGCCCGGCCGCGGCGGATCTGCTCAAGCAGTTCGTCGCGCACAACCGGCTGATGCTCGGCGGTTTCGTCATCCGCGATCACCCGATCTCGCTGGCCGAGCTGAAATGCCCGATCCTGGCGTTCGTCGGCGAGGTCGACGACATCGGGCAGCCCGCCGCGGTGCGCGGCATCGTGCGGGCCGCGCCGAACGCGGAGGTCTACGAGGCGACATTGGTCGCGGGCCACTTCGGCCTGGTGGCAGGCAGCATGGCCAGCAAACACACCTGGCCGCTGGTGCGGCAGTGGGTGGAATGGATGAACGGCGACCAGCCGCTGCCCCCGGAGATCGTGCCGATGACCGAGCACGTGGCGACCAATCGCCCCCGCTCGGCGGCCACCCGGATGGTGCACACCGTCGCGACGCTGGCCGAGGCGGGCACCGGCGTCGGCAAGGCGCTCGAAGGCATCGCGAACAGCACGGTGCGCGGATCTGTCGAGCTGGCCGGTGAGGCGGCGCGGGCTCTGCCGAGGCTGGCCCGCCTGGGCATGATCCAGCCGCATACTCGGATATCGCTGGGCCGGTTGCTGGCCGAGCAGACGCGGCGCGCGCCGCAGCGGGACCTGTTCCTGTTCGACGACCGGGTGTACACCAACGCGGCGGTCAACGAGCGCATCGACAACGTGGTGCGCGGCCTCATCTCCGTGGGCGTGCGCCCGGCCATGCGGGTCGGCGTGGTGATGGAGACCCGGCCCAGCGCGCTGGCCTCCGTCGCGGCGCTGTCGCGGCTGGGCGCGGTAGCGGTGCTGCTCGCCCCCAACAGCGACTTGGGCAGCGCGATCGAGCTCACCGGCGTGGAGACACTGGTCTGCGACCCGGAGAACCTGCGGCAGGCCGCCGCGACCGACGCCAGGGTGCTGGTGCTCGGCGGTGGCGACACCCGCGAGTTGGCGCTGCCCACCAGCGACCGCCTGATCGACCTCGAGCAGATCGACTCGGCGCGAGTGCGGATACCCGCCTGGTACCGGCCCGACCCCGGCCTGGCGCGGGAGTTGGCGTTCGTGCTCGTCACCGGCACCGGCGAGCGGTTGGAGACGAAGTACATCACCAACCACCGCTGGGCGCTGTCGGCGTTCGGCACCGCGACCACGGCCGATCTCGATCGCAGGGACACGGTGTACTGCCTTGCCCCGCTGCATCATTCGTCCGGACTGCTGGTCAGTCTCGGCGGGGCGGTCGCGGGCGGAAGCCGGATCTCGCTGGCCCGGTCGCTGGACCCGGAGCGCTTCGCCGAGGAGGTGCACCGCTACGGCGTCACCGTGGTCACCTACACCTGGACCATGCTGCGCGACATCCTCGACGCGGAGCTGTTCCCGGACGGCCATACCCACCCGATCCGGTTGTTCATCGGCTCCGGAATGCCCGCGGGGCTGTGGCGGCGCACCCTCGAGCAATTCGCCCCCGCCCGCGTGGTGGAGTACTACGCCTCCATCGAGGGCGACGTGGTGCTGGCGAACGTGGCCGGGGTGAAACGCGGGTGCAAAGGCAGGCCGGTTCCCGGCACGGCGAAGGTGGAACTGGTCGCCTACGATCCGCTCACCGAACGCATCCTGGTCGACGAATCCGGCTTCGCCCGCCGCTGCGCGGACAACGAGGTGGGCCTGCTGATCGGCAAGGCGTCCGACGGCGCCGACATCTCCGCGGGCGGCCTGCGCGGGGTCTTCACGGCGGGCGACTCGTGGATGCCGACGGAGAATCTGTTCCGCCGCGACGGCGACGGCGACTACTGGCTGATGGACCGCACGGACACGGTGATCCACACCCGGCGCGGACCGGTCTTCGGTCAGCCGATCGTCGACGTGCTCAACGACATCACCGCCGTGGACATGGAAGTCACCTACGGGCTCGACGTCGGCGACCACTGTCTCGCGGTGGCCGCGGTGTGCGTGCGCGACGGCTTCCGCCTGGACCCCAAGGACGTCACCGAGGCGTTGCGGGTACTGGAACCGGACCAGCGGCCCGACCTGGTGCACGTGGTGGACGACATCCCGCGCAGCCCGTCGTACCGTCCGTCCGCCCGTGCGGTGCAGGCGGCCGGTCGGCCGGAGCCGGGACCGGACACCTGGTGGTACAACCGGGCCTCGGACGCCTACGAGGTCCTCACCGAGGACCAGGCCCGCACGCTGCTGGGTGAGTGCCGCCGGTGATCTTGCCGAAGCGCCGGATTCACCGGCCGATGGCATAGTGAGTGCCTGTGGGAACGAGCCTCATTTACCGCAACAGGACCGTCTACGAGGTCCTGATGCGCGGGTTGTACGGCAAGCACTACACGGCTCGGTATCGCGCTGTCGCGGAGCTCGTCCCGGAGGGGGCGAGCGTGGTGGATCTGTGCTGCGGCCCCGCGACGCTCTACACCCGCTACTTGCGCCACAAGTCGGTCGACTACACCGGGCTCGATCTGAACGAGCGCTTCGTCGCGCGCGTCAACGAAGCCGGCGGGCGGGGCAGGGTGTGGAACCTGCGTTCCGGCGACGCGCTCCCCGCGGCCGACTACGTCATCATGCAGGCCAGTCTCTACCACTTCCTCCCCGAGCCGCGTCCGCTGCTCGATCGGATGCTCGCGGCGGCCACCGAGCGGGTGATCGTCGCCGAGCCGGTCCGCAATCTGGCCACCAGCGACAATCCGGTCCTCGCCACGATCGGCAAGCGTTTCACCGATGCGGGCGACGGCGAGCGGGCGCACCGCTTCACCGAGCGGACGCTGGACGAGCTCTTCACGGCGTACGGACCGCGGGTGGCTGGCAAGTCCCTGATCGCCGGCGGGCGGGAGAAGCTCTACGTTCTCACCGCGTGAACCGGCGGCGCGGCCGGTTCACACGGTGAACGCGGTGACCGCGTCCACCACCCGGGCCACCTGCGCGTCGGTGAGATCCGGCCAGAGCGGCAGGCGCACGACGGTCGCGGAGAACTCCGCGCTGCGGGCGCATGCTCGCGGCGTGCGGCCGAGCTTGAACCCGGCCGGGCTGGAATCTAGCGGGATGTAGTGGAACGGCGCGGAGATGCCCTGCGCGGCGAGGTGTGCGATGAGGTCGTCGCGGCGGCGCTCGTTCGGGGTCCGCAGGTAGTACAGGTGCGCGGTGTGCCCGCGATCGGCGGGCACGGACATCAGGCGCACGTCGTTGCGCTCGGCCCAATCCGGCAGGGCGGCGGCGTAGGCGTTCCACACCCGGTGGCGTCCGGCCTGGATGGTGTCGAACTCGTCCAGTTGCGCGTCGAGCACGGCCGCGTTCAGCTCGGAGGGCAGATAGCTGGAGCCGATGTCCTGCCAGGAGTACTTGTCCACGGCGCCGCGCAGGAACCGGGCCCGGTCGGTGCCCTTCTCCCGGATGATCTCGGCGCGCGCCATCAGGATCTCGTCGGTGAGCAGCAGCGCGCCGCCCTCGCCGCAGTGCACGTTCTTGGTGTCGTGGAAGCTGAGCGTGCCCATCGTGCCGATGGTGCCGAGTTTGCGGTCGCGCCAGGTGCCGCCCAGCCCGTGCGCGTTGTCCTCCACGACGGCGAAGCCGTGCGAGTTCGCCAGGTCGAGCAGTCCGGCCATGTCGGCGGCGACGCCCCCGTAGTGGATGACCACCACGGCCTTCGTCCGCTCGGTGACCACGGCCGCCACCGACTCCGGATCGAGGTTCCCGGTAGCCGGATCGATGTCGGCGAAGACGCAGGTCGCGCCGCGCAGCGCCATCGAGGTCGCGGTGGAGGTGAAGGCGAAACTGGGCACGATCACTTCGTCGTCGGGGCCCAGTTCCAGCAGCAGGCCCGCCATTTCCAGCGCGGACGTGCAGGAGGTGGTGAGCAGGGCGTGCGGCGCGCCCGTGATCGCCTTCAGCTTCGCGGTGGCCGACGCGGTGAACTGCCCGTCGCCGTGGCTGTGGTCGGAGGCCAGCACGGCCTCCAGATTCGCAAGTTCCCGGCGCGCCCGGTACGGGCGGCTGAAGATGACGCGGTCAGTGCTCAACCCGGTCGGTCCCCCTGCTGGCGGTTGTCGTGGTCGGTTCCGGAGTGTCCGCCGGACGCGGTGTCGGCGTCTCGACGGTGAGATAGAGCGGTTTGCCCACCAGGATGTGCAGGGCCACGCCCAGGTACTCGGCGATGAGCCCGAGTGAGAACAGGATGGCGCCGGAGCACAGCAGCAGCACGACGATGGTGGAGGCCCAGCCTTCCGGCGCCCAGCCGTCGGTGGTCAGCGCTTCGACCACGACGACCGCGGCCATCACGCCGCCGGCCAGCGCCAGGGTGACACCGAGCAGGCTGACCAGCCGCAGCCCGCGGGTTCCGCTGCACAGCACCATCTTCCAGAACAGCGAGAACAGGCGGCGGTAGTTGTAGCCGGAATCCTCCCTGCCCTCGGCGCGCAGCACCACCGGCGCCTGCGCGACAGCGCCGACCACCCAGGTCAGCGCGACGTCCAGGTACACGCCGTTGGACGCGACCTCGGCCAACTGCCTGCCGATGTCCCCGCGGATCAGCCGGTAGCTTTCGAACCGGGTGGAATCCGGGAACGCGAACAGCGTGGCGAGCACCAGCTTGGCTCCGCGCGAGGTCAGATTGCGCAGCAATCCGTGCGGCCTGGTGTTGGTGGGCTTGGAGTAGACCAGATCGGCTCGCTGCGCCAGCGCTGTGTCCAGGAACGTGCTGATGAAGCGGGGGTCGTGCTGGCCGTCCTCGTCCATGGTGACGATCCAGTCACCGGCCGCGGCCGACATCCCGGCGATCGTCGCGGCGTCCTGGCCGAAATTGCGGCTGAGCCAGACGGTGCGCACGGTGGTGGGATAGGTCCGTTGCAGTTCCTGCAGGACCACATCGGAGCGGTCCGGGCCGTGGTCGTGCACCAGGATGATCTCGGAGACGGTGAACGCGGTGCCGCCGGGAGTCCGGGCGGCGCCCGTGAGATCGTGCAGTTCGGCGACCAGACCGGCGATCGTGTCCTCGCCCCGGTACACCGGCACGACCACCGACACCGTGTGCGGCCGGGCCACGCCGGGCCGTGCCGGGTCACCGTTCGTCGCGGGGGCGCCGGAACGGAGTGTGCGGGCGGGGGTGATCGGCATCAGCTGGATCGACTTTCGATGACGGTGCGTGCCGGTACTCGTGGCAGAACTGCGGAGCCCGAATCGGTGTGGACTCTAGCACGGGGGGCCGGGCGGCCACCGGAGCAGCTGATCATGCCCTCATCTTGGCGCGTCCGCGACCGATGCCGAGCAGGGGGCCGCCCTGTAGGGTTTGGAACTCGTGACGGACAGTGCAGTGCTCGACTCGCGGCCGGATGCCTATTCGCGGCGAGATGTCTACCGGTGGGGGGTCATCACCGCGCTCGGAGTGGTCGCGGGTTATCTCGCTGTCCTGCTCGCCAACGCCAGGCATTTCTTCACCGACGACACCGAGTCCCAGTACACGTCGCTGTGGGTCGGTCTGGGCCGCGCGCTGCGCGCGGGCGATTTCCCGGTCATGGTGCCCGAGCACTGGATGGCGGGCAACAACACCATGGACGACGCGGGCCTGTTCAACCCGCCGCAACTGCTGATCGATCTGATCGCGCCCTCGGTGGACAACGTCGCGCTGTACGCCACCGTCGTGAAACTGGTCTTCTCGATCATCGCCGCGCTCGGCGTGTACCGCGTCTGCCTCGTCTACGGCGGGCGGCCCGCCTGGTCGGCGGTGGCGGGTATCGCGCTGCCGCTGTCGGGCTTCTTCTTGTTCTTCGACGAAGCCAGCTGGATGACCGCGCTCACCGGCACCGCATGGATGGTGCACGCCTGGGCGGCCTCGGTGCGCTACACGCGAGGTCTCGGCGGGCCCGTCCCTGTCTTCGTCTACCTGTATCTCACCATCTCGACGCAGTACATCTTCCCCGCGGTCGAAGCGGTGCTGATGCTGCTGGCCGTGGCCGTGGGCGAGCTCGTGTTCCAGCGCAAATGGCAGCCGGTGTTGCGGCTGACGCTCGCGGCGGGCTGCGCCGGGCTCGCGGGCCTGCTGACCTTCCTGCCGAGCATGCTGTCGGCGAAGGTGACCTGGCGCGGCACCGCGCAGATCAACAACGACCAGTTCCTCACGGTGCCCTGGTCGGAGTCGCTGAACGCCAGCCTGCCCAGTTCGCTGCCCGCCTTCACGTCGTGGTGGGGTTACGTGCAGCCGCTGCCGGTCACCTACATCGCCTGGTTCCTGATCCCGGCCCTCGCGTTCGTCGACTGGCGGCGGGCCAAAGAGGCCTGGCGGGAACTGAGCGCGATCGCGGTCTTCGCGATCATGATGTTGATGTGGACCGCGGGCCCCGGTTCCGTCGGACCGCTGCGGTGGCCCGCGCGCGTGCTGCCGATGCTGGCCATCGGCCTGCTGGTGCTGGTCTGTGTGCTGCTGGGGCGTTACGGGACGGTCCGCGATCCGAAGAACCGCGGCATCGCGGCGGGCGTGCTGATCCTGCTGCTGTGGGTGCGTTCCTTCTCGGCCGATCCGCACCACGCGATCCGGCACGTGATCGCGGCCCTGGCGCTGGCGGTCCTGGTGGCGGGGGTGGTGTGGCTCGGGCGCACCAAGGGCACCGCCGCGGCGTGCGCCCTGACCGTCATCGCGATGTTCCCGATCGCCTATGTCCAGGTCGATGCCGCGCAACCCACGCCGATGTCGTGGAACCTGCCCGCCGAGCGTTCGGAGGCGAAAGCCGCGTTCCCGGACTTCACCGGAAACACCATCCAGTTGGGTGACCGCGGCTTGTTGCAGCCGCAGGACAAGAGCATCGAGGCCGCCTACGGCTCGCTCGTCTTCGGTAACTACGCCCGCGGACTCGACCTGAATTACGTCAACGGTTACACCCCCAGCGGCCATTTCTACTTCGGTGAGCTGCTGTGCATGCGCTGGGACGGCAGTGTCTGCCCGGACGCCTACCGACGCATGTTCGCGCCGGAGCCGACCACTGGGCGGCCGCTGGTCGATCTGATGAACCTGGACCGTGTGGTGCTGCAGCGGGCGCTGTTCCCCGACGCGCCCGGCGGGCCCGCGCCCGAGGGCTGGAAGTGGGTCGACTACCCCGGGCACGAGCGCTACATCGCGGTGCTGGAACGCGTCGGCGGACCGATCTCGACGACGAACGGTCGCGTGACGGCAGCCCAGAAGGCGAGTGCCACCTCGATCTCCGAGACCGACACCACCAGCCGGGTGCGCGTGTCCTCGGCCGAAGGCGGCCGGATCGTGTTCGCCCGGCTGGGCTGGCCAGGTTATCGAGTCACGTTGGACGGTAAGTCGATTCCGATCACAACGGTCGCCAAGTCCTTCATCGCCGTCGATGTGCCCGCGGGTACCCAGAACGCCGAGCTGGTGCTGACCTGGCGTCCGCCGGGCTGGAAGATCGGTATCGCCGCGGCGGTGGCGGGTCTGCTCGGCATCGGCGGCCTGCAGTGGCTGTACGTCCGGTCCCGGCGCCGGGAACAGCCGCAGGACAGCGCCGGCGCCGAGGCCGCCGAACCGGATCGTGAGCTCGCGGACGCCGTTTCGTGAAGACGGACCCGCTTCCGGTCGCCGTGGGTCCCGACGCGGTGGGCGACGGGCCCGCGCCCGGACTTCTGGTGCGGGTGTTCCGGCGACAGGAGGTCGCCTTCGCCCTGGTCGGCGCGTGCAACACCCTGCTCGGCATCGCGCTGACCGTGGTGTGGCTCGCGGTGCTCGGTGACGCGTGGCCGCCCGCCGTCGCGGTTGTGCTGGCCTACGCCGTGGGCATCGTCGTCGCTTTCGTCCTGCACCGGACGCTCGTGTTCCGGGTGCGCGGGCGGGTGCTGCGCGATTTCGCCGGCTTCGTCGTGGTGAATTCCGGTGGGCTGCTGATGAACACGGTGCTGCTGTCGCTGGCGGTCGCGGTGCTGCACCTGCCGCGGATTCCCTCGGCCGTCGTGGTGATGGGCCTGGTCGCGGTCGCCAGTTTCTTCGGCCATCGCTACATCTCGTTCCGCCGCAAGCCGCAAGTGCGGACCGAGAACACGACCGGATGACGCGTTCCCGGCACTGGCTTGCCGCAGCGGCATCGCCGTGGCGGTAGGGTCTGTGACTCGTGGCCGAACGTAGCACCTTTCCTTCGCGCGAAGTCCGCAGATGGGGCGTCATCACAGCGCTCGGGGTCATCGCGGGATACGGTGCGGTGCTATTGGCCAACGTCCGGCATTTCTATACCGACGACACCGAATCGCAGTACGCGCCGCTGTGGGTGATGCTCGGGCGGTATCTGCGCGAGGGACGGTTGCCCGCGCTGATTCCCGAGCATTGGATGGCGGGCAACTACGCCATCGAAGAGGCGGGGCTGCTCAATCCGCCGCAGCTGCTCATCGATGTCATCGCGCCGTCGATCGACAACCTCATGCTGTACGCCACCGTGGTGAAGCTGATCTTCGCTGTCGTCCTGGCGCTCGGCGTGTACCGGATCTGCCTGGCCTACGGAGCGAAGGCGCCCTGGGCGGCGGTCGCGGGCGCCGCCATTCCGTTCACCGGATGGCTGCTGTTCTTCGACGAGTCCAGCTGGATGACCGCGTTCACCGGCACCGCCTGGATGGCCCATGCCTGGGCGTCCGGGGTGCGCTACGCCCGCGGGCGCAGCGGACCGATCCCCACCTTCGTCTTCTTGTATCTGGCCATCTCGGTGCAGTACATCTTTCCCGCGGTGGAGGCCGGCCTGATGGTGGGCGCCGTGGCCATCGGGGAACTCGTGTACCAGCGGGCGTGGCGTCCGTCGCTGCGCCTGCTCACCGTCGCCGCCGGTGCGGCACTGGCCGGACTGGCGACCTATCTGCCGAGCATGTTGTCGGCGAAGGTGACCTGGCGCGGCACCGCGCAGATCAACAACGACCAGTTCCTCACGGTGCCGTGGTCGGAGTCGCTGAACGCCAGTCTGCCCAGCACGCTGCCCGCGTTCAGTTCCTGGTGGGGTTACGTGCAGCCGATGCCGGTGGTCTATATCGCGTGGTTCCTGATTCCGGCGCTGGCATTCGTCGACTGGCGCAGGGCGCTGGGCGCGGCGCGTGATTTCGTCGCGCCCGCGCTGTTCGCGGTGATGGCGCTGATGTGGACGGCCGGTCCCGGCGCGGTCGGACCGTTGCGCTGGCCCGCGCGGGTGCTGCCGATGGTCGCGTTGGGCCTGCTGGTACTGGTGTGCGTGCTGCTGGGCCGTTTCGCGACCGTTCGAGACTGGCGGCGGCGTGGCGTCGCGGCGGCGGTGCTCATCGGTCTGCTGTGGGTGCGCACATTCTCGGCCGCGCCGCACGAGGTGATCCGGCACGTCGTCGCGGCGCTCGGGGTGGCCGTGCTCGGCGCCGTCGCGGTGTGGTTCGGCCGCCGCCGCGGCGCGGTCGCCGCGTGCGCGTTGATCGTCGTGTCGGTCTCCCCGATCGCGTACCTCCAGGTGCGGGGTGCGCAACCGACGCCGATGGGCTGGAACCTGCCGGAGAATCGATCGGAGATGAAGGCCGCCTTCCCCGATTTCCCCGGCACCACACTGCAACTCGGTGACCGCATGCTCATCCCGCCGCAGGAACGGAATCTGCCCGGCGCCTACGGATCGCTGGTATTCGGCAACTACGCCAAAGATCTGGAACTCACCTACGTCAGCGGATACACACCCAACGGGCACTACTGGTTTGGCGAGACGTTGTGCATGCGCTGGGACACCAGTGTCTGTCCCGATGCCTACCGGCGCGCGTTCGCGACGGAGCCGACCACCGGCCGGACCATCGTCGACCTGATGAAAGTCGACCGGGTGGTACTGCATCGCGCGTTGTATCCGGACGCGCGCGACCAGCCCGCGCCGCCCGGCTGGCGCTGGGTCGACTATCCCGGGCACGAGAAGTACATCTCGGTGCTGGAGCGCACCGACGGCCTGATCTCGGTGCGTGACGGCCGGGTCGCCGCCGCCCAGGGCGTGACGGCCACATCGGTCGGCGAGTCGGACACGACCAGCCGAGTGCGGGTGAGTTCCCCGCAGGGCGGGCGAATCGTATTCGCGCGGCTCGGCTGGCCCGGTTACCGGGTGACGCTGGACGGCCGTGAGATCCCCTCCACTCTGGTGGCGAAAACCTTTCTCGCCGTGGATCTCCCGGCTGGCAGCTCCGGTGAGCTGAGGGTCTCGTGGCAGCCGCCGGGCTGGCGGATCGGCGTCGCGGCGGCACTGTTCGGCCTGCTCCTCGTCGGCCTGTCGCAGTGGGCCCATCTGCGTGGCAGGCGGCGCTACGACGGATCGGCCGAAACCGGTGACGAGCCGTCCCCGCTCGACCCGGCATTCTCACCGGAAACCGACTTGGCCGACGCCGCCCGATGAGCACCGATGCGGTGGACGGAGTCGGGGCTCCGGCATCGGATGTGCGTCACTCGCACACCGGATGCGCGTCGGAGGCGCGGCGGGCCTGCGAGACCGATGCCAGGGCGGAGCAAGTCGAGGCCGCCGCCGATCCCGGCCCGCTGCTGCGCCTGGTGCGTCGCCAGGAGATCGCGTTTGCCGTCGTCGGCGTGGTGAACACCGGCCTGGGTATGGCGCTGACGGTGCTGTGGCTGGCGGTACTCGGCGACCGTGCGCCCGCGGCGCTCGCGCCCGCCCTGGCCTACGCGATCAGTGTGTTCGTGGCGTTCGTCCTGCACCGGACTCTGGTGTTCCGGGTGCGCGGGCGCCCGGTGCGGGATTTCATCGCGTTCGTCGCGGTGAACTCCGGCGGACTGGTGCTGAACATGGTGCTGCTCCAACTGGGTGTGTCGGTGTTGCACCTGCCGAGCATTCCGTCGGCGGTCGCGGTGATGGCGCTGGTGGCGGGCGTCAGCTTCTTCGGTCACCGGCACATCTCCTTTCGCCGGACACCGGCTCCCGATCCGGACGGTTCTCGCCGCGACCGGTCCGGAAGGTAGGTTTCTGGTATGCCTGAGCACACCACCTTGGACGCCACACTGCTGAGCCTGCTGGCCTGCCCGCAGGACAAGGGCCCGCTGCGGCTGGTCCGTGCCGCCGACGGCAGCGCGTTGCTCTACAACCCGCGCCTGCGCCGGGCATACCCGATCGAGAACGGCATCCCGGTGCTGCTCGTCGACGAAGCCAGTGACGTCACCGACGCCGAGCACGAAGCGTTCACCGCCCAGGGCGCCGTCTGACCTGCGTTCTCCCGCTCCGCCCACGCTCGCTCGCCGCACCGGTACCGGCAACGGATGCGTCACGGTCGTTTTGCGCCCATTGACCGTTCGAAGGCGGGTCCGCCATGATCGTTTCACCTCGCGACGGTGCACTCGCTCCAGCCAAAGGGCGATGCGACCAGCCTGATCAGCGGCATGTTCGGCTACGGGTAGAGAGGTCGGGAACGTAATGAGCGATTCGCGTTTACGTAACTGGACAGCTCGATGCGCGATTGCCTGCGGAGTCCTCGCGGCGGGATTCACCATGGTGGCGCCCGCCCACTCCGAACCGCTGTGGCCGGGTGGCCCGGACATCCCCGGTATGCCCGCCCTGATTCCGCCGCCATCACCGCCACCGGCGGTGGCGCCCTGTTCGACGGCGGCTCGCGCGTGCATGCGGTTGTCGACGAACGAAGCCTGGTTGATGGACGACGGCAAGGTGGTCTACGGTCCGACGCCCATTTCGCACGGGATGCCGGGATACGAGACGCCGCCCGGAGTCTTCCACGTCTCGTTCAAGAAGGAGTTCCACTGGAGCACCATGCACAACGCTCCGATGGAGTACGCGACCTTCTTCAACGGCGACATCGCCTTCCATGTCGGCCCGATCGAGAAGAAGTCGCACGGCTGCGTCCGGATGACCTACGAAGGGGCCAAGGCGTTCTACGAGTATCTGTGGCCCGGTGACGTCGTCGAAGTCGTGGAGTGACGGCCCCGGCGTCCCTGGTGATCGTCGTGCTCACCCGGACGCCGGGCCGTGCCCGATATCGCCGGTCAGATAGCGCTGCAGGGTCGGACTCACCGCGGCGACCAGCTCGGCGGCGGGCATGGAGGACAGCGGTTCCACTCCGATGATCTTGCGCCCCACCAGCACTCCGATCATCTGTGACGCGACCAGGCTGATCCGGACGCGGCCGTCGTCCTGCGGGGTGGCGATCCGCCTGCGCACGCGTTCCAGCACGACCTCCAAGAGGAATGTCCTGGCCAGCGACGGATCGTGGCTGCCGGACAGGATGCTGCGCACCATCGCGACCACGCCGGGACCCGCGGGCGAATCCCACACGCCGACCACGGCGCGAAGGATGGTCTCGCCCAACCGATCCAGCGGCGCGGCCTCGATGATGCGCAAGGTCGCCTCGGGGTCCACCGGCAGCTCCACCACCGCGGCGAAGAGCTGCTGTTTGGTGCCGAAGTAGTGGTGTACCAGGGCCGGATCGACCCCCGCGTCGGTGGCGACCGCCCGCACGGAGGTCTTGTCGAAGCCGACGTCGGCGAACCGGGCGCGGGCGGCCGCGAGGATGGCCTCGCGGGCGCCCGATTGCCCCGGTCGGCGGCCGGTGCGAGCGGGCCGCTCGGTGCCGTTGCCCGCCGTCACGCGGTTCGCCGTCGTAGCGTGGCCGCCCCGAGGCACAGGGCGACGATCGCGAACCCGGTCACGATGGCCAGGTCGCGCCACATCTCGCCGGTGACCTCCGCATGCGTCGACACCTGTTGCAGCGCGTCGACCGCGTAGCTCAACGGCATCACGTTGCTGATCACCTCCAGCCAGCCGGGCAGCTGGCCGCGGGGAACGAGCAAGCCGCACAAGAAGATCTGTGGGGCGACCACGACCGGCATGAACTGCACGGCCTGGAATTCGGTGCGGGCGAACGCGCTTGCCAGCAGGCCGAGTGCCACGCCGCACACCGCGTCGACCACCGCGATCAGCACTACCCACGCGGGACTGCCCGCCGAGCCGAGCCCGAGCAGACCGAAGGAGACCAGGCAGGCGACAGTCGCTTGCGCGGCGGCGGCCAGGGAGAACGCCGTGCCGTATCCAGCGAGCAGGTCGAGTTTCGTCAACGGCGTGGACAGCAGTCGCTCCAGCGTGCCCGACGTGCGTTCGCGCTGCATGGCGATCGCGGTGATCAGGAACATCACGATGAACGGCAGGATGCCGAGCATGCTGATGCCGACCCGGTCGAACAGCGGAACCGGGTTCAGCGGATTGGTCGGGGTGTCCTTGTAGATGAAATACAGCAGCGCCATCAGCAGGGCGGGGACCACCAGGATCATGGCGACGGTGCGGTGGTCGTTGCGCAACTGTCGCAGGATGCGGCCGGTGGTCGCGGTGTAGGGGCGCAGCGTGGGCGTCCGCCGGGGCGCGGCTGCCGAGATGGCGGTCATGCGTTCTGTCCCATCGTGATGAGGGTGAGGAAGGCGGTCTCCAGGTTCTGTTCACCGGTCTGCGCGCGCAGCTCGTCGGGGCTGAGCTGGGCGAGCAACCGGCCGTCGCGCATCAGCAGCAGCCGGTCGCAGTGCTCGGCCTCGTCCATGACGTGGCTGGACACCAGCAGGGTCGTCCCGTTTGCGGCCAGCTCGTGGAATTGCTTCCACAGCTCCACGCGCAGCACCGGATCCAGGCCGACTGTCGGTTCGTCCAGCACCAGCAATTGGGGTTGGGCGACGAGCGCGCATGCGAGTGACGCTCGCGTCATCTGGCCGCCGGAGAGTTCGTCGCCGCGCTGCTGGGCGTGGTCGGCCAGGCCCACCGCCGTGATCGCGTCGTCCACGTCGGCGCGGTCGCGGCCGTAGAGCGCGGCGAAGTACGCGACGTTCTCCCGGACGCTGATGTCGGGGTAGATGCTCGGCGCCTGGGTGACATACCCGATCAGGTGGCGCAGCGCCGGGGAGCCCGCCGGATGCCCGAGCGCGGTGACCTCGCCCGATTCGATGATCTGGGTGCCGACGATGCTGCGCATCAGCGTGGTCTTGCCGCATCCGGACGGCCCGAGTAGCCCGGTGATCGTGCCTTGCGGGATGGTCAGTGAGACGTCGTGCAGTACTTCGCGACCGCCGCGGTGGACCCGCAGATCTCGTACCTCGACGGCGGGGGAGGGGTTGGCTTGCGACACAGTCGCCTCAATTCATCGAGTGTTGAATTCACTGTATGATGAATTTAGCTCTACCGCGCCGAAGCGGCAAGAGCGCCGAGTGGAGAATCAGTGGCGCTCGCCCCCGGTGACACCGGCCGCCGGTCCACGGTGCGCGATCGTTCCTGACGATGCCGGGGAGCGACATAGGCCGACCGCCGGCGATGACGAAGGCGCAGCTCCGCGCAGCCGAGGCGTTGCGCAGGCGCAAACGGACGCGTTCGGCACCGATGTCGCGCTGCCGCGCGAGGGTGCCGTTGACCATCGTCCGATCACCGAGGAATCCGACATCGCGGACCGTCGCGTGCGCGGAGCCGAACGGCGCGCCGTTGAACCGCACGTCTTGGACGATCAACGGCAGAACGTTCACGCCGTGGTGGGAGGGGCGCGGCGGCGGACAATGGTGGGCCGCCACCGTCCCGCGTCGTGCCCGCAATGTCGGCCCGAGGAAGTCCCGTTGGACCCCACGTCTGCGTAGCCCGGCCGGGCCGGAATTCCCTTCGCCACCGTCGGCTTCGCCCTTTGCCCGGCCTGCGTCCTGTGGTCTGCGCACTTCGACGTCGACGACACGCGCCGCGAGCACGCACTGGGTGCCGGACCGCAACCGTCCCGGCCTGCCGTGCCGGCCTGCGGCTACGCCTCCGCACCCGTTGTGATCGGCGTTACCGTGGCGGGCATCCAGATGAGCATTTCCCGTGGTGGCGAAGCGAGCCGGTCGTGGCCGCCGCGCTCTCCGGCGGAGTCGCGGCGTACTTTCTCGGCCAGTTCTTCTTCCGCCTGGCACTGCGGTTGCCGCGTCCCTGGGCGCGTCTGCTCGCGGCGCGCGGTGGCGCCATCACTTCGATCGGCGTCTTCGGGTCTCCAGGGTGCGGGTGGCCGCGATCGTGATCGTGGGCTGTCACCGACGATGTGCGCACACTGTGATCCGGCGAGCACTGCGCGTACTTCTGAGTACGCTCACGGCCGGTCCGGTCGGCTGGGCCCGACGATTTCCGCTGGTCATCGCGGTTCGCGGCCGTCGGATGAGCCTCGGTGATCAGTGCCGTCCAGGCCGCCGTGTCCTCGGCGTGCTCGCTCGGGCCGGGACGGAGCGGTCGCCGAGCGGTCGGCCCGTTATCGTCGTCGAGGACAATGGCGGCTGTGTGTGCCCAGCCTGCCGAGGAACTTGCCGTCGAACCTCCCGCCGCCGCGCGCCGTCTGCTCGGGGCGATTCTGTGGTCGGGCCCGGTCGGTGTACGGATCGTCGAAGTCGAGGCCTACGGGGGAGACCCGGCCGGCCCCTGGCCGGATCCGGCGTCGCATTCCGGTCGTGGCCGGACCAAGCGCAACGGCGTGATGTTCGGCCCC
This sequence comes from Nocardia aegles, assembly GCF_052545135.1. NCBI lineage: Bacteria > Bacillati > Actinomycetota > Actinomycetes > Mycobacteriales > Nocardiaceae > Nocardia > Nocardia aegles. Next base: position 2,317 of record NZ_JBQWRI010000004.1, on the reverse strand, counting down.
GCCGGTGTGCTGTACGTCTACCTCAGCTACGGCATGCACACCTGCATCAACGTGACGAGCGGACCGGACGGTATCGCCAGCGCCGCGCTCATCCGATCGGGCGAGGTCGTGGCGGGACTGGAGACGGCGCGCACTCGGCGTTCCGGTGCTCGCTCCGATCTCGGCTTGGCCCGTGGTCCGGGCAATCTCGGCAGTGCGCTGGGAATCACGTTGGCCGACTACGGAACTCCGCTGCTCGATCCGTCGTCACCGATCCGGCTGGAACTGAGCAGTCCCGTCGACGATGCCGGGATCGCCACTGGCCCGAGAGTCGGCGTCAGCAGCGCGGCGGATGTGCCGTGGCGTTTCTGGCTGCCGGATTCGCGGGCGGTGTCGGTCTACCGGCGCAGTCCCCGCGCTCCACTGCCCGTCGAGCAGTCGGCCTGACAATCCTCAGGTGCCCGCTACGGTCGATCACCGACCGGGGCCGGTGGATTTGCAGGACCGTCTACCCGACTGGCGAGCCCGGAGCCACCCGTTACGAACTGCCGCGAACCTAGGCCGGGCCGTAGCGAAGGACGACCGGGCCGGCGGGTGGCACCGCCGCGACACCGAGGTGCACATGTGGTCGTCAACTCCGTGCGGAAAGATAGGACATCGTGAGCGGCGACATCATCGACGAACTGACCTGGCGCGGTCTGATCGCGCAGTCCACCGACCTGGATGCCTTGCGCGCGGCGGCGGCCGCCGGGCCGCTGACCCTGTATGCCGGCTTCGATCCCACCGCGGCCAGCCTGCACGCTGGCCATTTGGTGCCGTTGCTCGCGCTGAAACGTTTCCAGCGCGCCGGACATCGCCCCATCGTGTTGGCCGGAGGCGCCACCGGGTTGATCGGTGACCCGCGCGACGTCGGCGAGCGGACCATGAACTCCACCGACACCGTGGCGAGCTGGGCCGAGCGGATCCGCTCCCAGCTGGAGCGCTTCGTCGACCTGGACGATTCCCCGACCGGAGCGGTCATCGCCGACAACATGGACTGGACCGGATCACTGACCGCAGTCGACTTCCTGCGCGATATCGGCAAGCACTTCTCGGTGAACGTCATGCTGGCGCGCGACACCATCAAGCGACGACTGGACGGCGAGGGCATCTCCTACACCGAGTTCAGCTACATGCTCCTGCAGGCCAACGACTACTTGCAGCTGCGTCGCAACTACGGCTGCACGCTGCAGGTGGGCGGCTCCGACCAGTGGGGCAACATCATCGCGGGCGTGGAGCTCAACCGCCGGGTGGACGGCGCTGCCGTGCACGCTCTGACCGTTCCCTTGGTGACCTCCGCGGACGGAAAGAAGTTCGGGAAGTCCACCGGCGGCGGCAGCCTGTGGCTCGATCCCGAGATGACCAGCCCGTACGCCTGGTACCAGTACTTCGTGAACACGGCCGACGCCGACGTGGTGCGCTACCTGCGCTGGTTCACCTTCTTGTCCCGCGAGGAACTCGACGAGCTCGAGCGTGCGACCGCCGAGCGTCCGCACGCCAGGGAGGCGCAGCGCAGGCTGGCCGCCGAGATGACCACCCTGGTACACGGCGAGGCGAACACCCGCGCGGTGCAGCTGGCCAGCCAGGCACTGTTCGGCCGAGGCGAACTGCGCGAACTCGACGAGGCGACGCTCGGTGCGGCCTTGCGCGAAGCCGCCGTCGACCATGAAGTCGCGCAGATCAAGGCGGGTGAGCCGAACACGATCGTGGATCTGCTCGTCGCGACCGGGCTGTGCGAGAGCCGAGGCGCAGCCCGGCGCGCGGTGAACGAGGGCGGTGCCGCCGTGAACAACACGAAGATCTCCGACCTCGAATGGACCCCCGCCGAGGCCGACTACCTGCACGGACGTTGGCTCGTGCTGCGGCGCGGCAAGAAGAACCTGGCGGGGATTCTGCGAGCAGGTGCATGACGGTCGCGGTGGCTTGAATCACATCCGTGTGATTCAAGCCCCTGATCACTTCGATCGCGAGCCTTTGACCTGCGGAAACGCCAAGTTGTTCAGGCGATTTGACGTAGCGTTATCCGCCGCGTAACTTATTCCAAGTCAGAGCGACACGGACACCGACCCGGAGCCGAGAAGCAAGGCGGAGACGCCGAGCGGAAGGACTGGGAAACGAGGTAGGACGAGGAGCGCCTGACAGCTCAGTCTGACGCAGATCGACCGAGGTTGACTTCGGTTGATTGCTCAGTTAGACTGGGAAAGTTGCCTCACAGAAGGTTCGGTAGAGACCGGTCTGGATGTGTGTGCGTGTGTTCTTTGAGAACTTAACAGTGTGTCGATGAATGTCAGTGCCAAAT